>CAYOYY010000052.1:0-20144 GCA_964408295.1 uncultured Desulfobacula sp.
TCCTTTGCATCACCGCTTGTAGCACCTTTGATAGGAAATGCAACATCATTTTTAATATCAAGCGCGGCAAGTCTGTAAAAATAACTGCCCGGAGGTTTAAATTTGTGATTTATCAGTTCAATTTCATCAAAAATGCTGATAAGTCGGCTCTCTCTGAAGCCTGCTTCTGATTCCATTTCAGTATTTTCAAGCCTGTCTGCGCCGGAACTCATCCTGTCTGCTATTGATACGCACATTTCTTCCATATTTTCTTCAACAGGACGATGGTGTATTGAAGCAATTCTGGCAACGATTGAACGCTTGTCTTCTATCTCATGCGGAAGAGGAAGGTTGTTTTCAATAAAATAATCTGAATACAAGGCATGCCAATGACTGTATTTTCCGTTAAACACTGGAAGATATTCAGTCTGTAGTTCTTTGCTGCAAGGACGGTTTGCTCTTTGTGCAAATTTCCCGATATCATGTAAAAGCGAACCTAAAACCAATATATTCAAATCCATGATTCTGCCTCCTGATTATGTTCTTTTTGTGATATTTTGTTTGTATTTGTATCTGCTGTATATACTGCCAGGGCAGTGTGTTTCAAGTATTGCAACATTGCATTCATGTTGTTTAAATTACCATCCGTATATAATTTTTATCCATCAATATTCCATATTTTGTGTCAGGACGGGTTCCGGTTGACATGATTCCCAGCTCTTTTACTGCAAGGTGGCCGAAAGTCCTGGCAAGTTGTTTGTTTATTCGGGATCTGAGAGATCTGAAATTATCTGCGCTCAGGGAGGTGATGCCTGTATTGCTCATTTCCTCAACAGGGCGGGTTCCGCATATTTTTTTGTAGATTTCAGTAATATCATTGTTTTCCATTTTATCAGTTCCGATGAAACATCCCTGGCAGCCCTTGCAGTTGATATTATCCTTTTTGCAGTTTTTTTTGAGCATTATGAAAAATGCATACAGCGCCATGTGGGCCGGCATCATATCAAGTTCAATTGTTTTGTATGAAATTTTTCTGTCTGTCAGGTTTATGATCAGGCGGGGCGGTTCATCTTTTACAAGGGACAGCATCAGGGTACCTGGATCATTTGAGGATTTGAGCTGGTCTTCAGACAGGTGGCGGCGCAGGGAAACAAATGGAATATTGACAAGGGTAATTTCGGCAAACCTGGTCTCTTTGTAATATGGCTGGCCTTTGCTGTCAAAGAGTTCTATTTTGCGGGAACTGGCAGGAGGATAGAAAAAATCCCGGTTGTTTTCAAATTCAGATGAGATAAGCACATGATACAGGCGGTCCTGCGGGCGGCCGTATAGCTGGGCTGCCAGGGTCAGGCAGGAACTCATGGTTTTTCTGCCTCCAGCAACTGAGAAGAAAACTGATGTGTTCTGGTCTGAGGTGAATTCAAAAGCAAGGTTCAGGCATTTGGCAAGCAGTCTTTCATTTTCATGTGCATTTGAAATATCTTCAATTTCATTGCCGTCCTCATCGCAGATAACATGCACATTTGAATGATCGAACATGATGCTGGTTCTGTTGATTTTGTAATCTTCAAGATATTTGTAAAAAAAACCGTTTTCGCCTCCGATCAGTCTGGAGTATATTCTTTCCTTTCCGGTTCTGGTAGTGATGATATGGATTTCATCAACACGCTGGCGGTTCTGATGAAGGGCATATAAAGTTTCGGTAATCACCTGAGGGGTCAGGCCTGTTACGGCAAGCAGGATATTTCTCATAAAATCACTTGTGCCTTTATTTTGCCAAGCCCGAATGTTGTCTGCTTGCCAAGATGTACCTGTTCACAGAATTCTGCAAGCGGGATATATTCTGCAAGCTCTCCTTTATAGGTAACGCTTCCCGTTATGCCACCCATGAGCATTTTTTGATCCTGACGGAATGAATACCGCTGCCAGTCATACCAGGAAAGCTGGTTGTCCACAGTTTTTATATTATATGCTTTTTTCACAAGGCCTGGATAATCCAGGGATGGTTCTCCGTTATCATATGTATTCATGAGAGAGGAAATTCTTCTAAGCATGGCTCTTGTGAGCAGGTGAAAGGGAAGTTCTGCCTGAAGCCTGTTAGTATATTTCAGGCGGAGTGGGGTCTCAAGGGTCAGTTTCAGGCAGGAATCCTTGCTCTGAGGCATGGGCACAACATTGACATCAAGGTTTGAAAATCTGTCATTGATGGAAATTTGGTTATCTGTGGAGGAATATATGGTTTTCCCGTTGGATTTGACATGTTCCAGTATAAATTGTCCACGCTGCCCGTTTATTTTTCTGCCAATGCCTATTTTCCCCATCTGTTCAAATGCATAGATGAAATAAGCAATTGATTTGTTGAAGTTTCCCATGAGCAGCAGGGAAAATTTAAAATCTGATCCAGCAGTGAAATACCTTCTTGCAGTCAAAGGCGGCTCAATCACGAATGGACGTGGCGCAGATGACATTCTTGAAACCGTGGATTGGCCACAGGCTTCAAAGACCCTGGCATATAGACATTGGCAGTTCAGCATACAGGATGTGCATTCTTGTCGTTTTAAAGCGCAGACAACTTTTTTCAGGGCTCTGCCGAACACACCGCGAAAGGTTGATCCTTTATAATGTGGAAGCTGCGCATCTGTTGTGAGGCGGCAGGTAAAATCATATTGTCCAAAAAGCATTGTTTCTCCGGAATCTCAGGATTGATAATTATTATATATTTATGAAAACAGACCATATATTGAAAAGACAGCTCTGTAAATTTTTGAAACGTTGCAGAAAAGAATCACTTTTAATGGATAAAGTCAAGGTTGGTAAATGATATTAAAATAGGAAAAATATGAAAAAAAGTTTATAAAATAAACCAAAAGTCTTTATTTGCCCTGTTTTCATTCCAGAAAAATTGAAATTTTCCTTATAATATTAAAAAATATGCTTGACAAATATCTGATTATTGGATTAGCTTTGAAAAACAGAACGCGGCAATCCTGTCCGGGCCTCGATTTTTGTGAATTCTGAATTCATGTCGTCTGTTTTGCAAAAGCATTACAATTCATTAAACTGGTTTTTATAAAGGAGGGAATCATGCCTATCAAAGACAATAAACTTATTCTTGACGGATATACATTGACCATAGAGGAATTGATAAGAGCCGGCAAAGACATGTCCATGCAGGTTGAAATTGACGAAAAGAACTGGCCCAAAATAAGAGAATGCAGAAAAATGGTTGACAAATGGGCCAATGAGGAACGCTGCATTTATGGTGTGAATACAAGCTGCGGCGGCCTTGTGGATCATCTTCTGCCAAAGGACAGGGATAATGATTTTCAGAAAAACCTTGTGCGCAGCATAACAACACAGGTTGGAGAACCTTTTGAAGATGTGCTTGTGAGAACTTTCATGATTGCAAGGGCAAATTCTCTTTGCCGCGGGTATTCAGGAATCAAGGAAGAAAACCTTAAAATCTATGTGGATATGATCAACAAACATGTTTTCCCGCTTATTCCGAGAAAGGGTTCTCTTGGCACCAGCGGCGATCTCGGGCCACTGGGATGTATCGCAAGTGTCGCATTCGGAGAATGGAAAGCAAGATATAAAGGCAAGGTCATGTCCGGTAAGGAAGCAATGGATGCTGCCGGTGTGAAACTTATGCATCTCAATGCAAAGGAAGGGCTTTCCCTTATTAACGGGACTTCAGCAATGGTGGGCCTTGCCTGTACTGTTATAACTGAAGCTGTCAATACTCTTAAAAATTCCGATATTATCGCAGCATTTGCCATTGAAACGCTTATGGGCAGAATCAATCCCTTTGACGTGAGGGTGCATGAACAGAAATATCATCCCGGCCAGTATGCCACTGCCATGAACCTTACAAAGCTTCTGACAGGCAGTGACATGGCCATAGATGAACAGCAGCTTTCACTTGAATTGCAGAGTGTGCTTAAAAAACATGAAGGTATTTCCGTTGCAGATATTCCGGTTGAGGATGCATATTCAATACGCTGCACCCCGCAGTTTGTGGGACCGACAAAGGAAGCTGTGCACAGGGCAGGAGAAGTGCTTTTCAGGGAGCTTAACTCAAGCAATGACAATCCCCTGATTTTTACTGAATTTGATACTTTTATTCATAATGGCCATTTCCATGGACAGCCCATCTCATTTGCAATGGACTGCCTTGGTATTTCAATGGTCAACCTTGGGGTTGTGAGCGACAGAAGAATAGACCGTTTCATGGATGCAAGCAACAGCACGGGCCTGCCTCCATTTCTGTGCCGCGAGGATACAGGAGTGCGCATGGGCCTTATGGGCGGGCAGTTCATGACAACCTCCCTTGTTGCTGAAAACAGGACACTTGCTGTTCCTGCATCAATCCAGTCCATCACATCAACTGCTGATTTCCAGGATATTGTAAGTTTCGGCCTGATTGCAGGGCGCAAGGCAAGAAGGATTGTTGAAAATACAAATCATATTCTTTCCTTTGAGCTTCTCTGCGCAGCACAGGCAGCAGACCTCAGGGGTGTTGACAAACTGAGCCCCGCAGGAAAAATCATGCATAAGGCAGTTCGTGAAACCCTTGAATACATGAGTTATGACAAGGTTTACATAGATGATATGGAACAGTTGAAAGCCAGAATCGAATCAGGCGAATTTGTGGAAAAGGTTGAAAAGGAAGTGGGCGAACTTTTGATTGTCCATGAAAAAGAATCTTAAGACACAGGAAAACACCATGACAGAAGAACAGATTGAAAGGAAAATACAGGATGCTTACAGGGAAAAATTCCCTGTTTCAAAAGAGCATCATGAAAAACTGATCAATTATATTCCCGGAGGCGCAACCAGGAGCCTGAGCTATTTCAGGCCGTATCCCATTCACATTGATTATGGCAAAGGCGCTTTTGTCTATACTCATGAGGGGCACAAACTCCTTGATGTCACCAATGCATACGGGGCGATTGTTCACGGCCATGGCGACCCTGACATTGTAAAGGCTGTTCAGGACGGTATCTCAAAAGGGTCTCAGTATTCCACTCCCACTGACGGGCAGTACAGGCTTGCAAAGCTTTTATGTGAAAGGATTCCCGGATTTGACAGGGTAAGGTTTGTAAATTCAGGCACAGAAGCCACCCTTTTTGCCCTGAGAACTGCAAGGGCATATACAGGGCGCGATAAAATCCTGAAAATGACCGGAGGTTTTCACGGAACCCATGACTGTGTGGCAGCTTCAACAAAAAAGAATGTCATAACAGCCGGAATTCCAAAAGGCATGACACAGGACATGCTGGAAGTTGCGTTCAATGATTTTGATGCCATTGAAAAGGCAGTTGTGGAAAACAGGGACAGCCTTGCTGCCGTGATCATGGAGCCCTTTCTTGGCGCAGGAGGCGTTGTGCTGCCCAGGGACGGCTATCTTGAGCATGTACGCAGGGTTACGCAGGAAAATGATGTCCTTCTCATCTTTGACGAGATATTTTCCTACAGGGTGAATACAGGCGGCTGCCAGAAACTTTACAATGTGATCCCTGACCTGACCACAGTGGGCAAGGTGGTGGGAGGCGGGCTTCCAATAGGGGTGTTCGGCGGAAAGGAAAAAATAATGAATATTTTCTGCCATGAGCACACACAGACCCCGCTTTATCATTCAGGAACATTTAATGGATACGAAACCGTGATGCAGGCAGGATATGCAGCTTTGTCAAAATACGATGAAACTGCCGTGGCCTATGTCAACGGGCTGGGAGACTATTTTCAGCAGAGCCTTCTTGACAGTTTCAGGGGCAACGGCCTTAATATTCAGTCCTGCCAGATCGGGTCGCTTTTAAACATGCATTTTGTGAATGAGCCCATTACCACGGCGGAACAGGTGTTAAAATCAGAGGAAAAACTGCATACTCTCATGCATCTTTCCCTTTTGACAAAGGGGTGTTTTACGATCCCAAGGGGGCTTTTTATCCTGTCCACTGCAATGACCCGTGGGGATATTGATTTTCTTGTGGATAAAATTGATGAAACCTTAAAAGAATTATTGCCATTGATTGAAGAAAAATATAACCATTTACTCTTGTAGAATGAAATGAAAATATTATAAGAGGAAAATATTAAATGGTTCTGGATAAAATTGATAAACTGATTTTAAATACGCTTCAGAAAAATGGCAAGATCACCAACTCAAAATTGTCAAAGATTGTCGGGATCTCAGCCCCTGCGACCCTTGAGAGGGTAAAACGCCTTGAGCAGGCAGGGGTTATATCCCATTTCACGGCTGTTCTTGACCCTGAAAAAATCGGGTTTTCCATCATTGCCCTTGTCAGTATCAATCTGAATCTGAGCAGCCTTGCTTCTGTGGCTGAGATAAAAAAGAAATTTACTGATCTTGACGAGGTAATAGAATGCTATCAGATTGCAGGGGCCAATGACTTTATCCTGAAGGTATGCGCAAGGGATATCAAGACATACGGGGAATTCATGAACAAGAACCTTACACAGATAGAAGGTATCCAGACAATAAGGTCTTCCTTTGTCATTGACAATGTCAAGGAAAAGAAAATGTTTGTGCTTAATTCCGAAGAGGAATACAGGGTATAGGCATGGGACTTAATACTAATTTTTTTAACGGGAGATGCCAATGTTAGAAAATAAACTGATCATTACAGCAGCGATTACAGGATCGGTTCATATACCGACCATGAGTGATTATCTTCCCATTACTCCTGACGAGATTGTGGAAGATGCAGTAAAAGCTTATGAAGCAGGTGCTGCCATTGCACACATTCATGTGCGTAATCCTGAAAACGGCCTGCCTGTCTCAAGCCCGGAGCTTTTCATGGAGGTCTGTTCAAAAATCAAGGCAAGGTGTGACATGATTCTGCTGCCGACCACGGGCGGAGGCATGAACCAGACCACAGAGGAAAAGCTGATTCCGATAAAGCAGCTCAAGCCTGAGATGTGCTCCTTTGATCCTGCTCCTTTCAATTTCGGCATTTTCCAGATTGCAGGCAGGTTCAAGGAATATAAATATGAATGGGAAAAGGAATACCTGGAGCTTTGCAAGAATGTTACTTTCAGGCCCACTTTCAGCGATGACATGATTTATGGCAAAACATTCATGGAAATCGGAACCAAACCGGAATTCGAGATTTACGAGCTTGGCCATGTCTCATATGTCAAATGGCTTCTTGAGGAAAACCTTACTGAATCTCCTGTTCATCTTCAGTTTGTGTTCGGGCCCATGGTCGGATGGATGACTCCTTCTGTAAAGCATCTTGTTCTGATCTATGATGAGGCAAAGGAAGTGCTTGGCGAGGGTAATTTCACCTGGTCAGTTGCAGCAGGCGGAAGATTTCAGATTCCCATCACAACAACAGCCATAGCCATGGGCGCCCAGAATGTAAGGGTCGGGCTTGAAGATTCTGTTTATGCAGGCAAGGGCATAATGGCCAAGGCCAGCGCAGATCAGGTAAATATGATCAAAAGAATTGCAAAGGAAATGAGCCTTGAACCTGCAACTTCAGAAGAGGCAAGGCAGATTCTCGGCCTGAAAGGGCTTGATAAGGTGAATTTTTAAATGTAAGAAGATTATCATGGTAATTTAAGTAAAATTGGAAAGGAGATGACAGGCTTAGAAAAAATATAAAATATTAACATAACAGACAAACATAAAGGAGGGCATCGTTGAATTATTCAAATTACGCTTCAATTCATGCTCGGCATATTCCTGACAAGGTCTGCCTGATTGAAAGAACTCCTGCAACCGGAGAAAGAAGGACACTGACCTGGAAGGAATTTAATGACGAGATCAACCGGACTGCCAATTTCCTGGCCAGAGAACTGGGAGTTAAACATGGAGATTTTGTGATGCATCTTCAGAACAATTCCCTTGAATGGATTATCACCTATTATGCAATCATCCGACTGGGCGCTGTTGTTGTTCCGCTGAATTTCCGTTTTGAAAGCCCTGATGTCCTCTATGCAGCAGAAGTAAGCAGCCCGGATGTTTTTATTCTCGGTTCTGAATTCTTAAGGGTTGTTCAGCCCATTCAAAAAGACCTGACCACCATAAAAAAATATATATGCGTGGGCGATGAAGTGCCTGACGACATGATAGATTTTTCACAGATCCAGGCCTATAAGGATACAGAAGATGCAATGGTGGAAGTGGAACTTGACCATTCCCTTGCCATGATGTTCACATCAGGCACCACAGGAAAGCCCAAACCTGTACTGCATACCCATTATTCCCTTAATAACACGGCAATAGGCAACGGTATGACCTATTTTGTGCAGAAAGATGATAATTATCTCATATTTCTGCCCCTTTATCATTCAGGAACCATGTTCTTGTGGGCGCCTTTCTATGCCACGGGAGCTGCCGGCACCATTATAAGGGATTTTAAGGACCCCAAATGGATAATTGAAGCCATTGATGCTGAAAAATGCACTGACATGCTTTTTGTCGTGCCCATTGCCATTGCCATACTCAATGCCATTGACAAGGGCGAGCTCAACCTTGATGATTATGACCTGTCTTCATGGAAGTACATGGAAATAGGGGCACAGCCGGTACCCTATGATATAATGAAACTTCTGGTGGACAAACTTCCATGCGCTGTGTCCAATATTTACGGCATTACAGAAGGCGGTGGAGGCGGGACCTTTAACCTGTATCCTGAAGATGTGCTTGAAAAGCCAGGCTCAATCGGCAAACCCACCTTTGGGGTTGAAGCAAAAATAGTGGGGCCGACCGGAGATGAACTTGGTGACGGAGAGGTTGGTGAACTTATCTTCAGAACTCCAAGAATGATGCGTGAATATTATTCCAATCCTGAAAAAACTGAAGAAACACTTAAAAATGGTTGGCTTTATACCGGAGATTTATTAAAGAAGGATAAAGACGGGTATTTTTATATTGTGGACAGAATGAAGGATATGATCACAAGCGGAGGTGAAAATATCTTTCCTGTGGAAATAGAAGATGCCCTGATGGATCATCCTGATATTGACGATGTTGCCTGTATCGGATACCCTGACGACAGACTTGTGGAAATCGTGCTTGCTGTGGTACAGGTCAAGGAAGGCAGACATCTTACAGAAGAGGATGTTATTGAGTTTGCAAAATCAAAAATTTCCCTGTACAAGGTGCCGCGCAAGGTGATTTTTGATCAGGTTCCCAGAAACCCGACCGGCAAGCTTATGAAACCCCAGTTGAGGGAAAAGTTTACCGGAAGAAAAGAAGCATTTAAAAAGCTGGATTAAAAATTTATTTTTTTACCCTGTAATCTGCTGCTGGCCTGTAAAACTGTTCCGTGATTCCTGTGTCCGACTGGTAAAGATAAATTCAACCGGTTTACCAAAAGTTGAAACAGGTACAGATTCCTTAAGGATCTGTACCCTCAATTTATAACCTAATTTAAGGAAAGGAACTAGATCATGAAACTTCGTACATTTTTAATCTTAATGCTTGCTTTGATGGTTGGATCTTTTATGTTCACAGCTCCGGTATCTGCAAGGAAAAAACCATCCCTTGACAAATGGAAACCGGCTTTCAACCCCAAAGGAGCCAAATACAAATGTATTGTTTCAAATGTTTCAACTCCTGGCCTGGTCGGTGTGCTTGCAGGGTTTGAAATCCGCGATGAAGTGTGGAAAAGAACAAAGGGCAAGGTCTATGTCGATTTTAAGCCCTATTCCATGCTGGGCGGTGAAGTTGAAGTGCTTAACATGCTTCAGATGGGAGCGGTCCAGGGCATGGGAGTAAGCTCTGTTGCCTCAACCAATCTTGGGCCGAGGTTCGGGATTGTCAACCTTCCTTTCCTTGTAAATTCCTTTGAAAAAGTTGAAAAATTCATCAGCAACAAGAAGCTTTTCAATCATTTCTTAATGGCAATGGACCATCAGGGCATAACCGGTGTTGATATTACAGGATATGGAAATTACGGCTGGGCAACCACCATTCCCGTAAGAAACATTGCAGATGCCAAAAAGGTTAAATTCAGGATTGCCGAGGCCGCCGTGAACCAGTTAAGCTACAGGAACTGGGGATTCAACCCTGTTTCCATGCCATGGCCTGATGTGCCTGTTGCCCTTAAACAGGGTGTTATAACAGGGCTTGACCATACTCCTACGGTCTGCAATGTTACAAAGAAGTTTGAGGTTGCAAAATATTTTACCCAGATAAACTATGCCCAGGGCCTTTTTATCTGGATATTCAACAAGGCCTGGCTTTCAAGCCTTCCTTCCGATGTCAGGGCGCAGTTCATTGCAAGTGTGCATGATGTGTGCGCAAAAAGCCGTAAAAAAACACAGATTGAGGAAAACACAAACATAGAAAAGGCAAAGGCTGCCGGTGTCACATTCTTCAAGCTTTCAGATGCTGACATGGCAACCCTGAAGGCACAGAGCAAGGGCACCTATGAAAAATATGCACCTGAAATCAATAAATTGTATCCCGGCGATGTATACAGGCCGGCCAATTATCTGAAAGAGGTGCAGGATTTTTTAAAATAGATTAATTTCATTATAATCAACAGCTTGACAGGATCTGGTTTATGCTTGGGAAAATTTTAAGAAAATTGGATGCAATTGTTACCAATATTGAGGAATGGACTCTTTTCATCATTGTAATGGCAGCGCTTTTATCTCTTTTTGTCAATGTGATTCTGCGTTATGGATTTAATTATACACTTGCCTGGAGTGAGGAGCTTGTCAGGATTGTAATAATCTATTCCACATTCGTGGGGGCAAGTGTGGCAGTAAAACAGGGGGCAATGATTAAAATTGATGCCATTGTACAGATTTTTCCCAGGCTTAAACCGGCCCTGACATTCTATTCAAATATCCTGATGCTCGTTTTTGCGTGCATGATGGTCTATTATGGCTATCAGATGACCCATCTGCAGCTTTTGACCCATCAGAAAACCATTATCATGCAGATCCCGCTTGTGGTTGTTTACTCCATCATGCCCCTCATGGGCGTGATGGTGTTCATAAGAACAGTCCAGGTAATGATCCAGGATTTTAGGGCCAGACATCTGAAATAGAAACCGAGTAAAGGGATTATTTCCATGCAGATTAGTGATTTGATTATTTTGTGTATTCTTCTGGGCTGTATGACAACATATGTTCCTGTGTTTTTATGCCTTTTTTTCACAGCAGCCTTTGGATTCGTAGTATTTCTTGACATGCCTCTTGCGCTTCTTGCACAGACGCTTTTCAGAAGCCTTGACAAGTTTGCCCTTGTTGTTGTCCTGTTCTTTATTTTATGCGGCAATATCATGAGCAAGGGCAAAACCGTTGAAAAGCTTATCAACCTGGCCAATGCGCTTGTGTCATGGCTGCCCGGCGGCCTTGGCATGGCAGGGGTAATAGGATGCGGGCTGTTCGGAGCCATTTCAGGATCAACCGTTGCCACGGTTGTGGCGCTTGGCGGGTTCATGATTCCCGCCCTTATAGAAAACGGGTATGATGAAGACTATACCCTGGGCCTTATGACAACATCGCCAAACCTTGGGGTTATCATACCTCCAAGCATAAGCATGATATTTTATTCCATGATCAGCAATGTCTCGCTGGAAGGCCTTTTCATTACAGGATTCATTCCAGGCGTTATCATTATCCTGTGTGTGTGTATCTATACATGGATTCTGTACAGAAAAAGAACCGATATAAGAAGGCTTCCTGCGCCAAGCTTTACAAAGCTTTACGGAATTTTAAAGGAAGGGTTCTGGGCGCTCATGCTGATTGTGATTATTTTCGGCGGAATTTTTTCAGGCATGTTCACGGCAAATGAAGCTGCGGTTGTTGCAAGCGTATATGCCTTTATTGTTGAACTGTTCATATACAAGTCCATGAATTTTGCAGATGTCAAGGAAATAACAGTGAGCTCGGCTGTGACCTCTGCCACCCTTCTTCTCATTGTTGCCGCAGCCACATGTTTCGGCAGATACCTGACATTTGAGAATATCCCCAACAGGGTGGCTGAAGTTGTTGTGGCAAGTATTCATTCTCCTTTTGTATTTCTGCTGGCCATGAATATTCTGCTTCTGATCATAGGCATGTTCATGGATATTATTTCAGCAACCTTGATTCTGGGGCCTGTGTTTCTGCCGCTTCTGGAGCCCTTTCATGTGAATCCCATGCATTTCGGGCTTATCATGACGGTCAACCTTGCAATCGGATACTGCACGCCGCCCATGGGGGTCAGCCTGTTCATAACAGGAGCGCTTGCCAAGCGTGATATAATATATGTGTCCCGGTCAGTTCTTCCTTTTCTGGCAATTCAGATCGGGGTGCTGTTTTTTCTGTCGTATTTTCCCCAGGTTGTGCTTTTTCTGCCCAGGGCTTTCGGCTACCTGTGATCCACTGTCATGACTTTTTTTAAGTCAATCCCGTACCTGCGCATCCGGTTCCAGACTGTTACCCGGTTGATGTTGAGGATTTTTGCAGCCTTTGTCTGGTTGCCGCCCGCCTGCTTCAGGGCCTGTATAAGCTGATGCTTTTTGTCCGGCACAGACGGGGCGTCATGGGCTGGCTCAATCCCTGTGCCATTGTCCGGCCTAGGTGAAGAAATAATTTTTCTTGGCAGATTATGGGTCTGGATAAAATCGTTTTCAGTTGTTACAAAGGCATATTCCAGGGCATTTTTTAATTCCCTTATATTGCCGGGCCATTGATAGTCCATGAATATTTCCATTGCCTCATGGCTTAACCCCTGAATATTCTTGCCTGTTTTTTTGTTCAGGCGCAGAATGAATGACCTTACCAGAACAGGGATATCCTCTTTTCTTTTTCTCAGGGGCGGCAGGTGTATGGGGATGACGTTTATTCTGAAAAACAGATCCTGTCTGAACTGCCCGTTTTCTATCAACGCCTCAAGATTCTTGTTGGTGGCTGTTATGATGCGAACATCAACCTTTATGGGAGAAATATCTCCCACGCGTTCAAACTGGCCTGATTCAAGGACCCTTAAAAGCTTTGTCTGTATTGACATGGGGATATCCCCGATTTCATCAAGAAAGAAATCTCCGTGGTTTGCTGCCTCAAAACGTCCGATACGGCTGGTTACAGCTCCTGTGAATGCTCCTTTTGTATGGCCGAACAATTCACTTTCAAGCACGGATTCATTGAGTGCGGCGCAGTTGAGCTGGATAAAGGCCTGGTTTTTCCTGGGCCCGCAAAGATGAATGGCATCTGCTATGAGTTCCTTGCCTGTGCCGCTTTCGCCCAGGATAATGACAGGAGCGCTGCTTTCAGCAGCTTTTCTGACCAGATCAAATACTGCAAGCATTTCAGGAGACTTGCCTACTATGCCCATGAACTGATCTTCCCTGTCACATTGTCTTGCAAGGATATGAACCTTTTCATCCAGCTTGGTTATTTCTGATATATCTGTAAGAGTTTCAACAACTCCGAGAGCTTTTTTGTTTTCATCCCATAATACCGAGGCATTTTTCAGCACAGGTATGTATGTTCCGTCTTTGGTGCGGACAAGGCACCTGCATTTTTTTATATCCTTGTGACCGTCTGCAAAAAGCTGGCACCATCCATCCTTTTCCTTGCCGTGAAGCGTTTTTTCACAGGCATCACATCCCAGTATCGTGCATGGCAGGCCGATTGCCTCGTCAGACCTGTATCCTGTCATGGACTCAAAGGCCGAGTTGACCATGAGGATGGTTCCTTCAGGCCCTATGAACATGAGCCCGTCATTGATCGTGTTGACAATTTTTTTCCAGAACAGGTTGATTTCATGTTCATCCATAAAAAATTTCCTTAATGGGGATATTGTTTAATATGAGTTTAATCAGGTGTTAAAATTTAAACATATGATTAAATAACATTTTGCTGGCAGGAAATCAAATTTTCCTGAATTTGATATTGTTTTATATATAAATTCAAGGGCTTATATTCTTGGGTTTCAATATGGCACATTTGTTGCGAATTGTTGAAATCAGATTAAAACCGGAAAAATTAAATAAAAAAACAGGAGCCGGAATGATTCCAGATATAAAAATGGATCTGCGGGGAATTATTTCTCCTTTGAACCTGCTGAAATTCAAGAACCGGCTCAGAAGCATGAAAAAAGGCCAGATTATTGAAGTTATCCTGTCTGACAGGGATGTGTCAGACGATCTTGTCATGATTACAGGCAGATCACAGGATATGATTGTCTATCACAGACAGCATGCAGGTGTGATCTGCATAGGAGTTAAAAAAGGATAAAAACCCAAGAAACAACAGGAGACAAAATGCAATTAACCCGAAGAAATTTTTTCAAGTTTATTGGGGCTGCCAGTGCTTCGGTTGCAGCCTCATCTTCCTGTGCCCATGCATGGGAGTCAAAGGCGCCCCCGGATCCGTACGGATGCCTTGTGGATCTGACAAGATGTGTCGGATGCCGCAAATGCGAGGAAGCCTGTGCCAGTGTAAACGGCCTGCCTGCACCTGAACGCCCTGATTGTCAATGCACAATTTTTGACAGGAAGCGCAGGCCCGATGACAAGGCTTATACCGTGGTGAACCGCTATTTTACAGGAGTGCTGGATGAATTTAACAAACCTGTGCCAACCTTTGTCAAGGTACAGTGCATGCATTGTCAGGACCCTGCATGTGTGTCAGCCTGCATTGTGGGCGCTTTGACAAAGGACAAGACAGGGGCTGTGAAATACGATGTAACCAAATGCATTGGCTGCCGTTACTGCATGGTTGCCTGTCCCTTTGAGATTCCCGCATATGAATATCATGACCCTGTTACTCCAAGAGTGCGCAAATGTACTTTCTGCTATGACAGGATATCAAAGGAAGGAGGGCTGCCGGGATGCGCCACCATATGCCCCACAGAAGCACTGACCTTTGGCAAACGCAGCACATTGCTCAAGGTTGCCAAAAAAAGGCTCAAGGAAAATCCAGGCAAATATATAAACCATATATATGGCGAGCATGAAGTCGGAGGGACATCATGGCTTTATATCTCATCCGTGCCCTTTGACAAGGTAAATCTTCCTGTGCTGCCGGAAACTGCATCTCCTGCACTCTCAGAAACAGTGCAGCATTCATTGTTCAGCTATCTGTGGTCACCCATTGCCCTTTTCAGTGTTCTTGGCGCTTTCATGTACAGGACAAATAAGAATCAGGACAAACCAGACAGCAAAGGAGGTGCACAATGAAACCAGCCCCTGTTAATAAAAAGTTCTGGACTCCCGGTGTCCTGGTTATATTCTGCTTCATGATTGCAGGGTTTGCAGCCATAATCGCAAGATTTACAGGCGGTATAGGCTATGTTACCAACCTCAGCAATGCAAGGCCGTGGGGCCTGTGGGTGGGTGTTGATGTTGCATCGGGAGTTGCCCTTGCAGCAGGCGGATTTACAACAGCAGCCCTGGCACATATTTTCGGCAGGCACTATTATGAGCCTGTAACCCGTCCTGCACTTCTGACAGCAGCCCTTGGATATACATTTGTCGTGCTGGGCCTTCTTGTTGACATAGGCAGGTCATGGGCCATATGGAAACCCATGCTCCACTGGAACACAAATTCTGTTCTGTTTGAAGTGGCCATGTGTGTCATGGTTTATCTGAATGTGCTTTATATTGAATTTTTTCCCGTTATTGCGGAACAGTTCAAGGGCAGGGTGAATCTTCCAGGAGCTTTATCTGTTTTTAACGCTCCTGTTGACGGTATTCTCACCATAGGAGATGCCATTCTTTCAAAAATAATGTGGATTTTTATTATACTGGGCGTTGTGCTGTCGTGCATGCATCAGTCCAGCCTTGGGTCGCTCATGCTGATTGCGCCCACCAAACTGCATCCTTTATGGTATACTCCGATCCTGCCTCTATTGTTTCTCACTTCAGCCTTTGCAGTGGGATATCCCATGGTTGTGGTTGAAACCACAATTGCCTCGTCTTCATTCGGGCTTGACAGTGAAATCGAGATTCTAGCTCCTCTGACAAGGATCACGGTTTTTCTTCTGGGGATCTATATGGTGCTGAAGATCGGAGACATGGCAGTCAGGGGCACTTATGTTTATCTGTTTGACGGAACCTATCAGACCAATTCATTTTTGATTGAAATGGTGCTGGGAGTTATTGTTCCCTGGATCATGCTGCTTTCTGAAAAAATAAGACAATCCAGAAGATGTGTTTTTATTGCAGCTTTTCTCATTGTTGCAGGAGTTGTACTGAACCGCATAAATGTTTTTATTGTCGGGTTCAGGCCACCCCTGAGCGAAAACGGATATTTTCCTGCACCAGGGGAAATGCTGGTTACTTTCGGGCTCATTGCCACACTGATGTTTATATACAGAATTGTTGTGACTTATCTGCCGGTACTGCCTGAATCAAAGGAGGTTTCATCATGATGAGAAAAATAGTTTTTCTTGCAGGTGTCCTGGCTCTGGCTGCCGGCGTATGCGCAGCTCAGGTGTGGAAAGCGCCTGACCAGGAAAAAGCAAAGCAAAGGGCAAAACAGCTTGTTCCCTTTGTTTCAGACTATATGGATACTGACCAGATACAAAGAAGAATAGCATTGATGGATGCGGGTATTTCTCTTAAAGATGTCCGTAATGTCTATTTTCTGCTGGACAGCCCCATCATAAAAAAACGCGAAGATCATTTCGGGCCGGTACGTTTTGCCCACAAACGGCATGCAGCCCTGATAAAGGATTGCACCAAGTGCCATCATTTCAGGCCAAAGGATAAAAATGCCCTTGAAACCACAAGATGTTCAGCCTGTCACCAGGATTCGTTCAGAAAAGATCATCCTGAACGCATTGGCCTTAAGGCTGCCTATCACCAGCAGTGCATGGGATGTCACAAGACCGAAGGAAAAGGCCCCACAGGGTGCAAGGAATGTCATCTTGAAAATGTTCCTGATCATTCCAGGCTTGTGAAACTGCCTGACAACCCTGAACCTTCCCAGGTGACAGAGGAATGTTTAAGATGTCATGAGACCCAGGGTGAGGACATGCTTAAAACAGCCCACTGGCTGTGGAAAGGGCCTTCCCCGTATACAACGGGTCACAGAAAGGATATTCTGCACGGCAAGGGGACAACAGCCATAAACAACTACTGAATCAACCCCACAAGCAACGAGGCTCGTTGCACAAGCTGTCATGCAGGATACGGGTGGAAGGATTCTTCCTTTGATTTTACTGATAAAACAAAAATAGACTGTCTGGTATGCCATGATACAACCGGTAAATATAAAAAAGCTCCTCCAGGAGCTGGCATGCCTGCAAAAAATGTGGATCTCAAGGCAGTTGCGCAGAAAGTAGGCCATACAAGCCGTGCAACCTGCGGAGCATGCCATTTTAACGGAGGCGGAGGCGATGCAATAAAACATGCAGACCTTTCCCGGCAGTTGCTTAAGCCTGCCAGAAGCTGTGATATTCACATGGGCGGATATGATTTTGCCTGTGCTGAATGCCATAAAACAAGGAATCATAAGATTGCAGGCAGAAGCTCTTCTGTGGCTGCAGCAGAGGGCAAGGTCACATGCAGCCAGTGCCATTCGCAGACCCCGCATTATAAAGGCGATCTGCTTGACCATCATCTGAATGAGCATTGCAAGACCCTTGACTGCAATGTCTGCCATTCTCCTGTTTTCGCCAAATGCAAGCCGACCAAGGTATGGTGGGACTGGTCAAAGGCAGGGGATAAAAACCGCAAACCAGGTAAGGATAAATATGGAAAACCCGATTACCACTGGAAAAAAGGAGAATTCAGATGGGTGGAATCAGGAGTGCCTGATTATGCCTGGGACTCTGGATACATGAAAAGAGTGCTTTTAGGAGACAGGGTTGATATCCATGCCAGGATCATAAAACTGACTGAACCTGTGGGATCCATTAATGATCCAGGATCAAAGATCACTCCTTTTAAAATAATGAAAGGTGTTCAGGCAGTGGATGCTGACTATGATTACCTGCTTGTGCCCCATCTTTTTCCGCGAAACAAGGATGACAAGACTGCGTACTGGAAAAATCTTGACTGGGACAAGGCTTTCAAGGATGGCATGGAAGCTGTGAACCTTGAATACAGCGGATCATACAAGTGGAAGGAAACCTGGATGTACTGGAGGCTTGACCATGAGGTCATGCCTGCTGACATGGCGCTTTCATGTGTGCAGTGCCATGAAAGCCTCAAGGGAGACAGAACCTGCAACCGGTGCCATCAGGATAACCGTAATGTGGATTTTAAGAAAATCGCCCACAAGGGAACCGATTTTTCATTCATGAAATCAAAGGGCAGGGATGTTGCTGATCTGATTGAAAAAACAGATTATATCAATTTCAAGGCCCTTGGGTACAAGGGAGATCCCATTATATACGGAGGCAGATTCAAAAAACTGCCCATGGGATACAGAAAAGACAAATAAAATCAAATCCTTTTCATGGCGGCAGGAAACTGCCGCCATGCTTTCCCTGTTAAAAAAACATATCCCCATGGACAGGTAAATGTTATAAGATCACCTATAACAATATGGCTCATGGAGGTGTGTGATATTATGGATACGGGTAAATCAGCAGGCAGGCAGAGTTTTCAGATGATATATGTGGCTTCATGCGGAGAAGGCATTAATGCGTTCAATCTTGTGGAATCGACTCTTGTGCAGTTTCCTGACAGTGAAATTACTGTTGTCAAGGTGCCGCATATCCGTACTGAAAACCAGGTTGACGAATTGATAGAAAAGGTTAAGGATATTGAAAGCCTTATTGTTCATACCATTGTGGACAGAAACCTGCGCCAGTATATAACGCGCAAAGGCATGGAAAACAGTATAGTTACAATTGATCTTATGGGGCCTGTGATTTCCAAGATCCAGACTTTTCTGAACCAGGAACCCCTTGAACGGCCCGGGCTTTACAGAAAAATTCATCAGATCGACCTTCAGCAGGTTTCAGCAATAGATTTTGCCCTTGCCCATGATGACGGAATGAACCCTGAAACCCTTGATCAGGCAGAGATAGTCCTTGTGGGGCTGTCCCGTGCCGGTAAAACACCCTTGTCCATGTACATGGCTGTCATGGGATGGAAGGTGGCAAATATCCCTTATGTGCCGGGTGTCAGCATGCCTTCAAGCCTTGACAGTGTTGACAGAAGAAGAATCATTGCTCTTAATATCAATGTGGTGCAATTGCTTGCCCACAGAAAAATGAGACAGGAAAGTCTTGGCACTTCTGATCTTTACTCCTATGCATCCCGCAGGGAAATAGAAAAGGAGATCATGGCTGCACAGAAATATTATATAAGCAAAGGGTTCTCCATGATTGATGTAAGTAACAAACCCATTGAAACAAGTTCGGAAGAAATTATTGAAATGATAATGCGAAGGTTTAAGTCAAATGCCCATCTTTAGGGCTGCATGGCTCCAGAATGCATGAAACATGAAAGTTCTGCCGGCAGATAAAAAGCCTGCCGGCAGAACTTTATTCTGCATTGAATGGTTTACGGATTGCTGATTGCAGCCTGGGCAGCGGCAAGCCGTGCAATTGGAACCCTGTATGGAGAGCATGAAACATAGGTGAGGCCTGCCTTGTGGCAGAATTCTATGGATGCTGGATCGCCTCCGTGTTCTCCGCAGATTCCAAGTTTTATATCCGGTCTTGTTTTTCTGCCTCTTTCCACCGAGATTTCAATCAGGCTTCCGACAGCTTCCTGATCAAGGGTTTCAAAGGGATCAGAATCAAGTATGGCATTGTCAATATAATCGTTCATGAAAGAGCCTATATCGTCCCGTGAAAATCCAAATGTCATCTGGGTGAGGTCATTGGTGCCAAAAGAAAAGAACTGGGCAGTTTCAGCCATTTTGTCAGCAACAAGAGCGGCTCTGGGAATTTCAATCATTGTGCCGAACATGTGGGGAATTTCAGCAATGTCTGATGCCTCAATCACTTTATTGTATTCTTCCTGTGCAATTTTTTTGACAAAGGTAAGCTCCTTTTCATTGCAGGTTACAGGCACCATGATTTCAGGCATGGGATGTCTGCCTTCCTTTATAAGTTCAGCACTGACTTCAAAAATCGCTCTGATCTGCATGCGGGTGATTTCAGGAAAGGTTATTCCAAGTCTTACACCTCTGTGGCCGATCATCGGGTTGGATTCCTTTAAAAGCTCGCTTCTTTTAACCACTTCTTCAATATCTTTTCCATATTTAAAATCTCCATTTAAAAGAGG
>CAYOYY010000053.1:0-19774 GCA_964408295.1 uncultured Desulfobacula sp.
TCCTTTAATAAGCCCTGATCGTTATTGCAACGCTCAGGGCTTTTTTTGTTTGTTGCAATAAATAATACTGGGTTGTAAAATATATTGCCATACTGGTGTAAGGTGTGATTTTATCAATATGTGAGACAGGCAGGTGGAAAATGGAAGAACAGCCCAATCCCCACCATCTTGTGCTGGGGGAGCTGAATGATTTTCTGACCGGAAAAATTATTGCTGATACCCTTGATGAACGATTCCGTCAGAAAATTGCAAAAAAACTTGTATATGACTGCGGGTTTGAAAAACATGAGATTAAAAGCAATTTTAAGCTTGAAATAAGGGCCGGAGCAAAAAAAGCCCTGGCAAAAATTGATTTTCTTGTTGAGTACCGGAAAAAAACAATCATGATGATAAAATTTGCTCCCGGTTCTCTGGTTACAAGACGTCTTGCTAGTCTTGCGCTGTCAAGAATAATACAACCATATCAGATTCCGTTTGCAGTTATTACCAATGGAGAGAATGCAGAAATCATTGATGGATATACAGGCCGTGTGATTGCAGAAGGCCTTGACAGACTGCCTGACCGGAATGATGTCAGGGCTGGACTGTCAGGGTTTTCATTTGATGATATAAAAAAGGAAGTTTTTAACAAGGCTTCCAGAATTGCGTATGCCTGTGAAATTGACGGCGCCTGTGCCTGCGACTCAGATGTCTGTATTATTGAATGAAATTCTGATTTTTTTTAAGTATTTTGTTCAAATAATATCCAGTATATGAACTGGAATTTGCTGCGATTTCTTCAGGAGTGCCCTGTGCAACTATACAGCCGCCTTTGGTACCTCCTTCAGGCCCAAGGTCGATTACATGGTCTGCACATTTGATTACATCAAGATTGTGTTCAATTACCACCACTGTATTTTTTGAATCCACCAGCCTGTCAAGTACATATAGGAGCTTGTTGATATCTTCCGGGTGAAGCCCTGTGGTTGGTTCATCCAGAATATAGATTGTTTTTCCTGTGTCCTTTTTTGATAATTCTCTTGCAAGCCGTATTCTCTGGGCCTCACCGCCTGAAAGGGTATTGGCAGCCTGACCGAGTTTAATATATCCAAGTCCTACTTCAATTAATGTGTCAAGTCTGGCTCTGATGGAACCTATGTTTTCAAAAAAGCGTACTGCCTGATTTATTGTCATGTCAAGGACCTGTGCAATATTTTTACCCTTGTACTTGATTTCAAGGGTTTCCCTGTTATAACGTTTGCCCTTGCATATATCGCACATCACATATACATCAGGCAGAAACTGCATTTCAATTTTGATTGTCCCGTCTCCTGAACAGGATTCGCATCTGCCTCCCTTTACATTGAAACTGAATCTGCCGGGTTTGTATCCCCTTGCCTTTGCTTCACGGGTTGATGCAAACAATTCCCTGATCGTATTGAATACCTGGGTATATGTTGCAGGATTACTTCTCGGGGTTTTTCCTATGGGAGACTGGTCAATATGAATGACCTTGTCCAGATTTGAAAGCCCTTCAATATTGCTGTAACGGCCGGCAGGTCTGCCTGCTCTGTTGAGCCTGTTGGCCAGGACAGGATACAGGGTATTTAATACAAGGCTTGATTTGCCTGATCCTGAGACTCCTGTGACACAGATGAAACACCCTAACGGGAAACTGACATTTAAATTTTTAAGGTTGTTGGAACTGGCTCCGCTTATTTTTAGAAAACGACCGGTTCCCTTTCTTCTTTTTTCAGGCAGTTTGATTGTTTTTTTTCCAGACAGATAGAGTCCTGTCAAAGATTTGGAGCATTCCACAATTTTTTCAGGAGGCCCTGAAAAAATTACTTTTCCTCCGTTTATACCTGCGCCTGGACCTATATCTATAACATGATCTGAACATCGTATGGTTTCTTCATCATGTTCAACTACAAGCACAGTATTGCCGAGATTTTTAAGATTCATCAAGGTTGTAAGAAGCCTTGCATTGTCCTTTTGATGCAGCCCAATACTTGGCTCATCAAGAACATAGACCACACCTGTAAGCTTTGAACCTATATGGGTTGCAAGCCGTATTCTCTGTGCTTCTCCTCCGGACAGGGAGGCAGCGCCTCTGTCAAGGGTAAGATATTCAAGTCCGACATCCAGTAAAAATTGTATGCGCTGGACAAGTTCCTTTAAAATTCTGTCTGCAATGGCCTGATCCTTGGTGTCAAGGTCCAGGGTTTTAATAAATTGCAAAGCCTCATTTATGGGCATATGTGTTATTTGCCATATGGTTCTGCCTGCAATCCTTACATTGGATGATGCCCTGTTAAGGCGTGAGCCATTGCATTCAGGACAGGGCTTGAGGTTTATAAATTTTTTTATGTCTTCTTTTACACAGGCAGACCCGGTTTCCTGATATCGCCTTTTCAGTTCTGGTATTATTCCTTCAAATGTTTTTTTGAATATGATTTTTTTTTCTGCTCTTTCCATGTAAAAGGCAATCTGATCTTTGCCTGATCCAAACAGCAGGACTTTTCTGAATTCAGAAGACAGATTTTTAAAGGGTTTGTAAATATCTTCCCCGTAATGTGTTACAAGGGCATCAAGAAATTCCATGAATCTTACAGAATCCTTGTTCCTCCATGGAACAACAGCTCCCTGTCTTAAAGAAAGTTCAGGGTCAGGAACAATTAGATCCGGGTCAAATTCATTTACATATCCAAGCCCGTTGCATTCAGGACATGCTCCCTGTGGAGAATTAAATGAAAAAGAGGCAGGAGTAAATTCAGGATAGCTTATTCCGCATTTATGGCAGGAACTTTTTTCACTGAACAGTTTTTCTGTGTTGTTGCTTATATCAAGTATGCTCGCAACGCCCCGGGACAGTGAAAGGGCAAGCTCAAGGGAGTCAGCAAGGCGTTTTTCAATTCCTTTTTTGATGATCAGGCGGTCTACTACTATATCGATGAAATGTTTTTTTGTCTTTATAAGTTTTGGTGGTGTTTCAATCTGAAAAATTTCTCCATCAATCCTGACTCTGGCAAAGCCGTCTTTTTTAATCTGTGACAGCAGCTTTTCATGGGAGCCTTTCTGACCTTTTACCATGGGCGCAAGAATTATTATCCTGGTTTTTTCATCAAATTCCATTATTCTGTCTGTAATCTGATCAATGGACATTGATGTGATGGCAGCTCCGCATTTATGACAATGGGGTGTTCCAACCCTGGCAAACAGCAGCCGCAGGTAGTCATATATTTCCGTAACCGTTCCAACGGTGGATCTTGGATTGTGTGAACCTGTTTTCTGGTCAATGGCAATGGCAGGGCTTAAGCCTGTTATGGCATCCACATCAGGTTTGTCCATCTGCCCTAAAAACTGCCGTGCATAGGTTGATAGAGATTCAACATAACGCCTTTGTCCTTCAGCATAAAGAGTGTCAAAGGCAAGTGTTGATTTTCCTGATCCTGAAAGTCCTGTTATAACTGTCAGGCTGTTTCTGGGAATCTGAACATTTATGTTTTTCAGATTATGTTCCCGTGCGCCTTCAATGTTGATGAACGGTATTGTCATTTATTGAGTTTTTCCTGTTTTCAGCCTGGAATGCTGCCATTTTAACTGCCTGTATCAGGCTTGAAGGGTCGGCAGTTCCTGTTTTCCAGGCAATATCATAGGCTGTTCCGTGATCCACGGAAGTCCGGATAATCGGAAGCCCAAGCGTTGTATTGACTCCGTCCTTAAAATGTGTGAGCTTGAACGGGATAAGTCCCTGGTCATGATACATGCATATAACTGCATCATATTGGCCGCACACAGCCTTGAAAAAAACAGTGTCAGGAGGGAAAGGCCCTGAAACCTGAATGCCTTTAGCTTTTACAAGTTCAACAGCCGGCCTGATGATTTTATTTTCCTCATTGCCGAACATGCCCTCTTCTCCTGCATGGGGATTCAATCCTGCAACAGCAATCCGCGGACGCTCAATTCCAAAACGTTCAGCAAGCGAGGAGGCTGTCAGCTCAATTGTTCCGGCAATTTTGTCCGTTGTGATTGATTCAGGTACACGGCAAAGTGGGATATGTATTGTAACAAGCACCACCTTAAGTGTCGGGCCTGCCATCATCATGGCATGGGATTGCGCCTTTGTCATGTGTGCAAGAAGTTCGGTATGTCCATGAAATCTTGAGCCGGCAAGTTTCATGGCTGTTTTTGTTATGGGGCAGGTGGCAATGCCTGAAATATGGTTGTCAAGAGCAAGGTTCACAGCTTTTATGATATAGTCCTGCATGGCAGTGCCTGTTTCAGAAGTAGGTGAGCAAAGTTTTGCCGCGTTGATGTCAAGTTGTGAAACCTGGATTATATCAAGGGTTCTGAATCTGTATAAACCCTGGTCAGGATGCCGGACAATATTGATTTCAAGGTCAAGATCCAGAAAATTCAATGCCTGCCTGATAATATTGATATCTCCTATTACAAGTGGGCGGCAGTATTTATAGAGATTCGGGCAGCTGAGGGCTCTAACCAGAATCTCAGGGCCTATACCGATGGGATCACCCATGGTTATACCTATGATGGGAAGTTGGTCTGAATTGTTCATTGGTTAAGTTTAATAAGTGTTATTCATAAAATAAACTGCAATATACTATCGGAAATTTAATGTGTAAATAAGATTTATATTTAAAAATTGTGAAACCATTGTAAAAATCGGGTTTGAAGAAAATTTTTTGTTTTTATGAAATTGAGAAGAATAAAGAGCAATCAGGAGAAAATAAGAGATTATTTTTTTAAGGCTCTTAAATGCACCAGGGATTAAAGCATAGAATTTCCTGAAAATATAGGGGGTTGTAAAAACTTGTTGTAATGTTTGCAAAAACTTTTGTTTCACAAAAAAAAGGCAATAAAATCAAATAATTAAAAAAATATGCCAGCGCAAAAACAATAATTGGAGTAAGGCTTCTTATCAGGTTTGACCGGACATGAATATTTGAATAAAAAAAAACAACTTTTTTTGGAAAATCATTTTAATTCGTCACTAATTATTAAATTTACTTAATTAACCGGTATTTCAGACCACAGTTGTAATAAAGGAAAGGGCTGTTTTAAAAATTATGGAATCATTATGGGAACAGGTAAAATGCCAGGTTAAAAAAAGTTTGCCGGAACATTGTTACAGGATGTGGATTGACCCTGTGAAGTTTTTTGAATCTGATAATGATTGTGTCAGGCTGTTGACTCCAAATGCCTATTTCATTAAACGCCTGAAAGAAAATTACCTTTCAATGCTTGAGGGGGAATTTTCAAAGCTTGGGGCAAACGGCGTTGACATTGAATTCATTGCCAGTACATCCAGAAAATCAGGTTCCCGTAAAAAAATCAAGGAACCTGGAAGTTTCCCTGCTGTTGTTCTCCCCCGGAAAAAAACTAGGCAAATGGAACTTCCCGGATTGAATATAAGATTTAACAACGGCAGGATACTAAAAAAAGGTTTTACCTTTGATGATTTTGTGGTTGGAAATAATTCTGATTTTGCATATTCAGCTTCTTTGTCTCTTGCCCAGGGCAGGATCAATGGGTCCAGCATACTTTATCTTCTTGCAAAAACAGGGCTTGGCAAAAGCCATTTGTCTCAGGCAGTGGGACATCACATAATTACAAATAATCTTGCTTCCAGGGTTTATTATGTTACGGCTGAGGATTTTGCCAATGAAATGATTTTTTCCCTTCAGAATAAAAAAATTGAACATTTCAAGGAAAAATTCAGAAAAAAATGTGATGTGCTGATCTTAGAAGATGTTCATTTTCTTTCTGGCAAGGATGCCACCCAGAAAGAGCTTGCAATCACTCTTGATTATCTGCTTGAAGCCAATAAAAAAATTATTTTTTCAGGATGTGAACTTCCCGGAGATATCCCGAAACTCAATGACCAGTTGAAATCCCGCCTTACCTTTGGCCTTGTGACGCAAATTGAAAAGCCTGATTTTTCAACCAGAGTAAGAATTCTCAGGAAAAAATCAAAGACATTTGGCTATAATATCCCTGATCAGGTTACGGAATATATTGCCCAGGAACTGTGTGACAATGTGCGCCAGCTTGAAAGCGCCCTGTTTGGTGTGGCAGCAAAGGGGCAGCTTATGGGATGCCATATTGATATCGACCTTGCAAAAACCATTGTTGAAAATATTGCAGGTATTAAAAATAAAATTACAGTGGAATCCATTAAAAAATTTGTATGCAGGGAGTTTTCAGTATCAGAAAAAGACATTGTATCTGCCTCCAGAAAAAAAAGAATCGTGAAACCAAGGCAGATAGCAATTTATCTTGCCCGCAAATATACTGACCAGCCCATAAAAAAGATCGGGGCTGCCTTTAATAAATATCATGCAACTGCCATATATTCCATTAATGCCGTTGAAAAGGAATTGAAACACAAGGGTGTATTGTTTGAACAGATTGCATATCTGTCCAGGAAAATTGAAGCCGGGAAATTATAAATGGGATTGTCCATTAAGGTCTATAACAGGCTTTGTAAATTACTGGGTAAAAAAAATATAAGTTCTGATAGAGAAGAGCTTATATGCTATTCCTATGATGCTGCCGGGAACAGCTTTCTGCCGGATCTTGTTGTTTTTCCGGAATCAGAAGAACAGATATCTGAAATCATGCATCTTGCCTTTCAATACGATATCGCAGTTGTTCCAAGGGGTGCAGGCTCGGGTATGACAGGCGGTGCTGTTCCTGTAAAAGGCGGTATTGTGCTTGTTACAGCCAGGATGAATAAAATTATTGAAATTGATGACAATAATTTTTTTGCCAGGGTTCAGCCTGGTGTGGTTGTGGGTGATATACACAAAGCTGTGGAGAAAAAAGGCCTGTTCTATCCGCCTGATCCTGCAAGTTCTGCCGTCTGCACAATAGGGGGCAATATAGGTGAATGTGCAGGAGGGCCGAGAGCTGTCAAATACGGGGTCACAAGGGATTATGTCCTGGGCCTTCGGGCTGTGCTTGCTTCTGGTAAGGTCATCAGTACAGGTGTTGATACGGCAAAGGGGGTGGCAGGGTATGACCTGACCCGACTCATTGTGGGTTCAGAAGGGACTCTTGCCATTGTTACACAAATCACACTCAGACTTCTTCCAAAGCCGGAATCAATTATTACAATGGCAGTTATGTTTGACAGCATGCACAAGGCTGCAACCACAGTATCGGCCATAATGCGTGAAGCTGTTGTGCCAAGATGTGTTGAATTCATGGACAGGGCCTGTCTTGGCCTTGTGGGTCAGTATTTTGATTTTGATTTATCCGAAGATATGGATGCAATGCTGATCATAGAGGTGGACGGCAGTACAGAAAGTGTTAAAAATGATGCCCGGAAAATCAGAGAGCTTTGTACTGCACTTGGGGCACTTAAGGTAATTACAGCTGAAAATCAGGCTGAAGCCATGAATTTATGGAAGGGCAGAAAAGCTCTGTCTCCGGTTCTTTATAAGATTGCTCCTGGTAAGATTAATGAGGACATTGTGGTTCCCATTGATAAAATTGCAGACATGGTGGAGATAACCCAGAAGATACAGAAAGAAAGCGGTTTGAAAATTGTCAGTTTCGGCCACGCAGGAGACGGCAATATCCATTGCAATATAATGTATCACAAATCAGATTCCAGTGAATCACAAAGAGCTCAAAAGGCTGTGGATCAGCTTTTTGAGGCAACACTGCAACTTGGGGGAACCATCACTGGCGAGCATGGAGTGGGCATAACCAAAATGAAATATCTCCCGGCAGAGTTGGGGCGTACGCAGCTGGAACTTATGAAAGGCATTAAAAAAGTTTTTGACCCTTCAGATATTCTGAATCCAGGCAAAATTTTCTGAGCCTGGTGATTATGATTTGTGCTGCCTGGGTATTTATTAGTGAAGCTTTATGGCATATTGATTCTGAATCAATAATTTTTCCAGCAGGTCTATTTTGGGGTTTTTATTGTACTGAACACAGCAGCGTATGGATATGGAGCAATATTTTGCACATATTTTGTTTGCTCTGTTAAAATCTCCAAAACAATCCGGTAAATCTATGGAGTCAGTTTCCATTGAATCTGAAGTGATGATCTGGTCCAATTGTTTTATTTCCATGTTCGTTCCAGTTTCAGGTTGTTTTTTTCCTTTTATTTAGTTTAAAAAAAGCTGGTGGTCAACACCTAATTTTGTTTCATAAAGGCCATTGATTCAAGCTTTTCAACCAGAGGCTTCAAACTTTGCCTGTGCCTTGCACAAACCGGAATTCCTGTTTTTAAAAGCCACTGGTCATCAAATGTTTCAAGATTGATTCTGTCTATTTTATTCAGGACACACACGGTTGGGATGCGGTCAAGCTTCAGTGTTTTCAGGATTTTTTCAACAGATTGTTTCTGCTGCTGATATCTTGGATTGCTTATATCAATTACATGCAGGATGATATCTGCATCCTTGAGTTCTTCCAAGGTTGCATGAAATGCCTGCATCAGGGTTGCAGGCAGGTTCTGGATAAACCCCACGGTGTCAGTGATTATCACTTCCCTGTCCCTTGGAAATCTCAGCTGTCTGCTGGAAGGGTCAAGGGTTGCAAATAAACGGTCTGCAGCAGTGATGCAGCTTTTTGTAAGAGTGTTAAGCAATGTTGACTTGCCTGCGTTGGTATATCCTACAATTGAGATAACAGGTAGGTTTTTTTTCTTTCTTCTGGATTTTTGCTGGATGCGCTGTTTTCTGATTTTGGCAATTTCTTTTTTAAGGCGCGTGATCTTTTCCCTGACCCGTCTTCTGTTGATCTCAAGCTTGGTTTCTCCGGGGCCTCTGCCGCCTATTCCACCGGTCAGGCGTGACATTGCAGTATGCTTTGATCCAAGCCGAGGCAGAAGATATTCCATCTGCGCAAGTTCCACCTGGAATTTACCTTCCCTTGATTTTGCCTGTTTTGCAAAAATATCAAGAATAAGCTGGGTTCTGTCAATGACTTTCATTTCCACAAAATCTGCAATGGCTGCCACCTGGGAAGATGACAGTTCACGGTCAAACACCAGCATGGTTGCATGATTCTGTATGGCCCTTATGATCAGATCTGATAATTTGCCTTTTCCAACCACAAATTTTGAGTCAATTATTTTTCTGTGCTGGATACAGGATCCAATAACATTGATATGGCCTGTTTTGCAGAGCTCTTTAAGCTCTTCCATTGAAGAGGCAGCATTTTCTATATCATTGTGGGGTGCGGCATTGATCAGAAAAGCATTTTCCTTGCCTGTTTCAGGTTTGTAAAGGGAATTTTTGCGTGTAAGTTCAGATTCCAGTGCAAGTATCCGGGCAAGGCAGTCATTGTGCATATCTTCAATATATGCAGGTTCAAGCACCTGGTAGGGAGCCTTTGTCTCATCCGGAAGAATATGGGCTGAGTAGATAAGAGATGGCCGGCCTTTATCACTGAGACATACTGCGGTGATATAGTCAAGTCGAAGCAGGGCAAGGTCAGTCAGGTCATCCCTGGTCAGGGGCTCGTTTTTAAGGTGGGTATGTACAAGCCTTAAGCCCTTGAGTTTTCCCGGAATCGCCCTGTAGTCAGGAGTAACAGGAATCACGATTCTGTGGGGCTCTCCTGCAATGACATAAATTATCCTTCCGTTTCTGTCGATAAGAAGGCCTATCTGCCGTCTTATTCTGTGGGATAATTGTGCAAGAGCCTGTATAAGGTCCGGGTCGGCAATGTATTCAGGCGCAGAGGTAAAATCGTAAAGGGTTTCAAGCTGTTTTATCTGTGTGTTTTTAAGGCCGGAGGTATTTCCGTACAGCTTTTTTTTCATGCAAATTCCTGATATGAATCCGGAGCAAGCTCCTCAAATCTTGTATACTGGCCGTGAAAATGCATCAAGGCAGTGCCTGTGGCGCCGTTCCTGTTTTTTGCAATAATGATTTCAGCCGTGCCTTTTTTGGGATTGTCAGGTTCCTTGTTATAGACTTCATCCCTGTATATGAATGCAACAATATCGGCATCCTGTTCAAGCGCGCCTGATTCACGCAGGTCAGACAGCATGGGACGCTTGTCAGAACGCTGTTCCAGCATACGGTTCAGCTGGGACAGCGCAATTATGGGTATATCAAGTTCCTTGGCCAGTGCCTTGAGTGATCTTGATATTTCTGCTATTTCAAGGTCTCGCCTTTCTGATCTGAAAGGCGGTTTCATCAGCTGAAGATAGTCAATTATGATAAGGCCGATATCATTGTGCTTCTGATAAAGCTTTCGTGCCTTTGCCCTGATTTCCATTGCAGTTATGTTTGGAGTATCATCAATGAAAATCGGCAGGTCATTGAGCATTACAGCTGCATCTGTTGCGTTCTGCCAGTCTTCCTGTGATATGAACCCTGTTCTGAGTCTGTTTGAGTCAATGCGGGCTTCAGAGGTAAGAAGACGCATGGAAAGCTGTTCATTGGACATTTCAAGGGAAAAGATTGCAACTGGTTTACGCTCTTCAAGGGCCACATTTCTGGCAATATTGAGCGCAAAGGCTGTTTTACCCATGCTGGGCCGTGCAGCCAGTATTATAAGGTCTGATTTCTGTAGTCCTGATGTGATGTTATTAAGCCTGGGATAGCCAGTGGAAAGCCCTGAAAGTCCTCCTGATTTTTCCTGCTGCGACTCAAGTTTGTCAATGTTAAGGCCTATCAGTTCGCCAAGGCTCTGGAATGAACGTTTTGATTTTTTTTCTGAAACACTGAAAATTGATGCTTCTGCAAAATCAATAATGTCTTCAAAATCTCCCCTGTCCTGCATGCATTTTTCAATTATCTGGGAAGAAGCTGTGATAAGCCTGCGCAGGCATGCCTTGCCACTTATGATTTTTGCATAGTGTACTGCATTTACAGCAACAGGCGCAGAATCTGCAATTGCTGCAAGAAAAGCAGGCCCCCCTATACTTTCCAGCTCCTCCTTTTCCTTCAGCCTGTTGGCAATGGTTACAAGATCAGCAGGTTCCTGGTTCAGGGCAAGTTCAATAATGGCCCTGAATATTTTTTTATGGGCACCTTTGTAAAAATCCTCATATGACAGGATGTCAATGATATCATGAAGACATTCATTGTCTATGAAGATAGCGCTTAATATGGCTTCTTCAGCGTCAATATCATGGGGTGGAGTCCTGTTTAAAAGGGGGTCTGAAGCTTTGGTTTTTCCTTTTGGAGCCATATGATTTTACCGGTGGGGGTTGTGTCCGGGGCAATTTGCCCCGGACAGGGTATAAATGCTATTTTGCTTCTTTTTCTTCTTCAACAACCTTTACAGTTATTTCAGGTTCAACATCCTTATAAAGGCGGATGGGCACCTTGTATTCACCAAGCTCCTTGATGGGTTCTGCAAGGAGTATGGATCTGCGTTCAAGGCTTATGTCCTGGCTGTTTAAAGCATCTTTTATATCATGGGTTGTCACAGATCCATAAAGGCGGGTTTCTTCATGAACCTTGGCCTTGATGGTGCAGACAATGGTTTTGATTTTTTCAGCCATTTCTTCGGCAAGTTTTCTTTCCTTTGCAATCTGCAGCTCAAGCTTTGCCCTGGCCTGTTCCATGATTTTTCTGTTCTGATCAGTTGCCAGAACAGCCTTGCCCTGGGGCAGCAGATAGTTGCGGCCGTAACCCGGGGCCACATCACACTCTGAGCCTGCAATGCCGAGTGTATCAATGGTTTCTTTTAATATAACTCTCATTTAACCCTCCAAAAAGGTTCCGCCGTTTAATGGCGGATGATTTTAATTGTCTGTTATAATGTTGTATCAAGTTTCCTGAAATTGAACCAGTTGTCAAACAGGCCGCATCCGATCACACAAAACATGAAAAGAGGCTGGATTGCAATCAGGACATAGATCAGTATTCTCAATGCAAATGGTGCATTTTTTTTCTGAAAAAAGAATGATACAACAGCAATTCCCTGAAAAAAATATATAAACATTAAAATAATCAGGCAATTGATACCAGGTATTCTTATGGCAGCGGACGGCAGAAACATCAAAGCAGATGCTCCTATAACCCCCCACACAAGAAACCAGGGAGCTCTCCAATGGCTGAGGTTTTCAAGGCTTTTTACGATGATTGCTTTTTTTGCCAGTATTTTTCTGATGAACAGTATATTCAGCCATGCCATGGTCATATATGAATTAATGAAAATTGCAGGAAGAACAAAAACAAATAATGCTCCTGCTTTTTCCAGTGCCTGACGGTCAATCGGCATGTCCGAATACATGGAGGCTGAATCTGAAAATATTTTTGCAGACACAGCCTGATACCTTGCAGCATATGAGGTAATGAAATTTACCGGGCCATGGCCTGAAGCCATGGCATATATCATTACTGCCAGAATACATACTGCAAATACTGCGATCCCCGAATATATCATTATTTTTTCAATGCTTAAATGCTGTTCAATGAATTCGCCGAGGAAAAAACCTGTTACCATCATAAATCCAAAGTAAAGACTGTTGAATGCAGGCTGGCCCGTGACAATTCCGAGTATGGCAATTGTTGCAGCCATGATCACACCGCTGTACTTTCTGCCGGTTTTAAGCCTGTAAAACAGTATGGGCAGTGGAAGTAATACCCAGGCAAAGATTCCCACCAGAGGTATTCCATACATGACAGATATTATAGCAAGACATGAAAGAATCCCTGTAAGGATATCCCTGAGTGCTGCCGGCCGGATAAGGGTGTCTGTCACCTGCATTGCTCCCTGAATCCTGTACCTTTAATACATGGGCCTGCCCACGTAGGGCAGAAGCGCGATCTGACGAGCCTGTTTAATGGCAAGTGTAAGCTGGCGCTGATGTTTGGCGCATGTTCCGGTGATCCTTCTGGGAATGATTTTGCCCCGTTCCGTAATAAACTGCCTGAGGGCTTTCGGGGTCTTGTAATTTATTTCAAGGTCATTATCCACACAGAATCTGCATATTTTACGGCGCTGGTAGAATCTGCTTTTTCCCCCGCCTCTCTGGGTTCTACGATTTTGATACATTATGTTTCCTCCGCTTGTGATTACTCGGTTTCCTGTGATGTTTGTGTTTCAGGTTCAGACTCAGGCTCTGCAGTATCTGAATCATCAGTCTTGGTGTTTTCTTCTGTGCTTTCAGCAGGGGTATCCCCGGGGTCGGCAGGAGTCTGTTCCGGTTCCGGTGCCGCTTCAGCAGCAGGTTCAGATTCTGCCTGTGACTTGCGCAGCTCTTCTTCAAGCTGTTCTGGCGTTACATCATCTGTCAGAAGAATTGTCATGAATTTCATCACATCATCACTCAAGCGCATGTTTCTTTCAAGCTCTTTTACAAGCTCGCCTGTTCCGCCGTAGGTGATGCATACATAATGCCCACGTGATTTTTTTCTGATTTCATAGGCAAGTTTTTTATTGCCCCATTCATCGAAATCCAAAAGAATGCCCTTTTCTCTGGCAATGATATTTCTGACCTTGTCGAACAGATCGGTACGGGCCTGGTCCTGAAGATCCGGGTCAGAAATAAAGATGGTTTCATACTTCCTCATTGTTTCTCCTTACGGATATAAAGCCCCGGCACAATGGCCAGAGCAAGGATTAATAAAAAAACAACACCTGCCTTTCAGGTGTCCTGTAAAACTATTTCTTATATCATTAAAGCATTTAAGGGTCAATATGAAATAATGTTTGACAAAAAAAGTTCTCTGGTTTAGATTAAAGGATTCATTTTTATCAAACTTTAAGGGGAAATTTCAAGGATTTCATATGAATCGGAAAGCAAGTGTTTCCAGACAGACAAAGGAAACCGATATTTCTGTCGGGTTCAACCTGGATGGTTCGGGCAAGGGCAGTATTGCCACTGGAATTCCTTTTTTTGATCATATGCTGACAGCATTTATGGTCCATGGTTTTTTTGATCTTGATCTTAAAGCCAGGGGAGATCTTGAAGTGGATTTTCACCATACAATAGAAGATGTCGGTATTGTCATGGGTCAGGCATTGTCACGTGCCCTTGCAGACAAAAAACAGATTGTGCGTTTCGGTGATGCCACAGTTCCCATGGATGAAGCCTTGTCCAAGGTTACAATAGACCTGTCAGGCAGGCCCTATCTTGTATATAATTTCCCGGATGATCTAAAGGTTTCCGGAAAATTCAGTGCCTGGCTTGCAAAGGAATTTTTCCGCGCCTTTTGTGTGCATGGAAATTTCAACCTGCATATAAACTGTTTTTACGGAGAAAATGAGCATCATGTGCTTGAGTCCATTTTCAAGGCCCTTGGCAAATCCCTGCACATGGCAACGAGATTGGATGAAAAAATAGAGTCAACTCTGTCCAGCAAGGGCAGCCTTTAGGGCTGATGGTTCTTCATTGTGCTGATGCTGGAAAATATTTTGACAAATCAGAAAATTACCAAGAGAAAATAAATGCTTATAATACCTGCTGTTGATATCAAACAGGGTAAATGTGTCAGACTCCTTCAGGGTCGTATGGAAGATTCCACCTGTTATTGTGATGATCCTGCCAAAATGGCAAAACGCTGGGAATCTGAAGGTGCTTCCCTGATTCATGTTGTTGACCTTGATGGTGCCTTTGCAAAACAGATCCGCAATCTTGCTGCCATTCGTGATATTCTGAATGCAGTGGATGTCCCCATACAGGTGGGCGGAGGAATAAGAGATGTTGAAACCATTGAAATGCTTTTGAATGAAGGTGTTTCAAAGGTTATTATCGGAAGTGAAGCAGTTTATAACCCTGATTTTGTAAACCAGGCATGCAGGTTGTTTCCGGACAGAATTATTGTGGGTATTGATGCAAGAAACGGGATGGTAGCTGTGGAAGGATGGAGCATGATATCTGAAACCCGTGCCGTTGACCTTGCAAAGAAATTTGAATCATGTGGGGTTGCTGCCATCAATTTTACAGATATCCACAGGGACGGAATGCAGACAGGCCCCAATATCGAGGAAACCTGTGCCATGGCAGAATCTGTCTCAATTCCCATTGTGGCCTCCGGCGGAGTCAGTACAATTCAGGATATTGAGAATCTGCTTGAAATTGAAGAAAAAGGCGTTACAGGAGTTATTACCGGCAGGGCTATTTATGAAGGCACTCTTGATTTAAAACAGGCCATCAGGATTGCCCGGTAGCAATTATTCCCGGAATATAATCATTGACATGTGATTATAAATACTTAGCTTGTTTTACTGTATAACCAGTAATTTTGGAGTCGGCACTGCTAACGATGTACATTCCTGAAGATAAAATTTCAGAAATTTTAAATACTTCAGATATTGTTGATGTTATTTCAGAATCTGTAATTTTAAAAAAATCCGGAGCAAATTTTTTTGGTCTGTGTCCGTTTCATTCTGAAAAAACTCCTTCTTTTTCTGTGAACCCGGCCAAACAGATTTTTTATTGTTTTGGTTGCAGCGCAGGTGGAAATGTATTGTCTTTTATCATGAAATATCATGGTATTTCATTGCCTGAGGCAGCTATGATGCTGGCCAGAAAATATAATATAACAATTGAAACTGCACAGAAGGACCCCCGCAGAGCAGGTGTGGCAAATCTGAAGGAAAGCCTGTTTAGGCTGAATAAAATGGTAATGGGCGTATATCAGGATATGCTTGAAAAATCAGGTTCCGGAAAAACAGCTAGAACCTATCTTAAACAGCGCGGTATTTCCGGCGACACCATTAAAGAATTCAGGCTTGGGTTTGCTCCTGACAGATGGGATCTTATTGTTGACAGCTTTAAAAAACATAAGATCAGGAAAAACATTGCTCTCAATTCCGGCCTTATTCTGGAAAACAAAAAAAAATCAGGTTATTATGATCGTTTCAGAAATCGGATCATGTTTCCGATTTTTGATATAAATATGCAGGTGGCAGGATTCGGCGGCAGAGTAATGGATGATTCCATGCCCAAATATATGAATTCTCCTGAAACTGCTGTTTATCACAAAAGCAGGATGCTTTACGGACTCCACGCTGCAAAGCAGTATTGCAGGCAGGCAGGCTATGTTCATATTGTTGAGGGCTATTTTGATTTTCTGTCCCTGTATCAGCATGGAATCAAAAATACAGTTGCAAGTCTGGGGACTGCGCTTACTGCAGATCATGTCAGGATTTTAAAGGGTTATGCCCCTAAAATGGTTCTAGTGTTTGATTCTGATAATGCAGGAATCAATGCAGCCAAAAGAAGTATCAGGGTTTTTGTCAATGAGGGGGTTGACACAAGAATCCTCATACTTCCGGGGGACAATGATCCTGACTCATTTGTGATGGATCACGGCCCTGATGCATTTAATGAACTGGTTACAAATGCAGATACAGTCATGGATTTTCTTCTCAGGGTGTCGGTTGATACCCACGGGATGTCAGTGCAGGGGCGTGTAAAGATACTGGATGATATGAAAATTCATATCAGTGAAATTTCTGACAGTGCATTAAGATCCTTATATGTAAAAGAACTTGCAGAAACTTTGAACATAGATGAAAAAGCTGTTCTTGAAAAGGTAAGAGATGCCTGTTCCGATTCTTCTGGTGCAGATCCGGGGCGGCTTTTGTCCAGGGAAAGCGAGGAACAGGATATCTCTCTGGAATCCGACAGAAGGGAGCAGCAGATTATAGCTTTGATGCTTAATTATCCTCAGATAATAAGCGAACTCAGAACCCGGAATGTTCCGGAATATTTTTATTCTGAAAAATTAAAGCATCTGGCTTGGAAGATTATCCGGACGGTGCAGACAAAGGATGATGATATCTTTATTGCAGACATCATGAAAGACCTGGAAGATGACAGAGACAGGGAGATTCTTGCAGCCTGTGCCATGGACGAATCCTGTTCAGATCTGGGCCCGGATGCCCAGGGGGTTGTAAAGAATCTGATCACCAGGATAATCAGAATAAAAAAACGACAGGAAAACACTTTAACAGGTAAGATTATAAGTGCGGAAAAGGGCTGTGATTCCGAATGGATGGATCTGCTGAAACAAAGGCAGGCTGAAATTCGGCAATTACATGATCGGTAACAATTTTAAGCCTTTGGGAGGCATTTTATGGCAGGTAAGACAACTAAGTCTGGGGAGAAAAAAACACAGCTTGCTAAGGAAGCTTTGAAAAAATTAATTGAAACCGGGAAAAAGAACGGTTCTCTCTCGTTTGCCGAAATAAACGACGTCATGGGAGATGATATTGAATCATTGGACCAGATTGAAGATATTGTTGTACAACTAAAAAAGCTTGGTATCAGGCTTGTGGACAAAGAAAAGGAAAAAATAAAAAAACTCAAGAAAAAAACCGCAGCTAAAAAAGTTGCTGAAACAAAAGAAAAGAAACTTCCAAAAGAATTATTCGCTTCCAAAAAGGATCGCTCAGACATAGAATTCGGCGCTGTGACCGATCCTGTGAAGATGTATCTCAAAGAGATGGGCATGGTTACCCTGCTCAGCCGAGAGGGTGAAATAGAGATAGCAAAAAAGATTGAACAGGGTGAACGCAGTGTGCTGAGAGCCATGTTGGATTGCCCTTTATCCCTTGTTACCATATTCATGTATGGAGATAAAATGGAGAAGAAATCCATGCGCCCCAAGCATGTACTAAGGGATGTGGACGAAGGGGACGGGGTGGTTGACGAGGTTTCAAAACAGGAAAAATTTTTAAATTCTCTTAAAATCATAAGGCAGATTCATCTGGAGAACCAGAAAAAACGCGATCAGCTCCTTTCATTGAACAAAAGGACTAAAAAATATGAAAAGGTATCCAAAGAGATTTTTGAAAATACTGAAACAATTTTTGAGCACCTGAAGCAATGGCGTTTTGAATCCAATGTAATTGATAATATTGAAAAAAGTATCAGAAATACAATTGCCTGGTTCGACAGGGTGGATGAACTTCTGGAAGATTGTGCTGCAACCTTTAATATTAAGACCAAATCCATGCTGGATCATATGTCTGATGAGAAATCCTTTGTGGAATTTGCCACAGCCAGAACAGGTATTTCAGATGCAAGGGCAGAAAAATTGTATCAGGATATACGCTCCATACAGTATCAGGTTGCCATAAAACAGGATGAAATTAAGGGAGATGCAGCCTCTTTGCAGCAGATTGTCAAAAATATTGATAAAGGCAGAAAAGATGCTGAAACAGCCAAACGGGAGCTTGTAAGGGCAAATTTAAGGCTTGTGGTCAGTATTGCCAAAAAATATACGAACCGGGGCCTGCAGTTTCTGGATCTGATCCAGGAAGGCAATATAGGTCTTATGAAAGCTGTTGATAAATTTGAATACCGCAGGGGATATAAGTTCTCAACCTATGCAACATGGTGGATAAGGCAGGCCATTACAAGGGCGATTGCAGACCAGGCAAGAACAATCAGAATTCCTGTTCACATGATAGAGACCATTAATAAGCTGATAAGAACTTCAAGGTATCTTGTTCAGGAAATGGGCAAGGAACCGTCTCCTGAGGAAATTGCCGAGAAAATGGAAATTCCCATTGAAAAAGTCAGGCGTGTCCTTAAAATAGCCAAAGAGCCCATTTCCCTTGAAACCCCCATAGGAGAAGAGGAAGACAGCCATCTTGGGGATTTCATAGAGGATAAGAAATTTTCCATACCATCTGAGGCAGCCATTGATTTCAGCCTTGCAGAACAGACCAGGAAAATTCTGGCCACACTGACCCCGAGGGAGGAAAAGGTGCTCAGGATGCGGTTTGGCATAGGAGAAAAATCAGATCATACACTTGAAGAAGTTGGAAAGGACTTTACCGTGACAAGGGAGCGTATACGGCAGATTGAGGCAAAAGCCTTAAGAAAACTGCGCCACCCCACACGCAGTAAAAAACTTAAAACTTTTATTGAGAATTAAATCTTGACACAAATCCTGTATTTATATATATATGGCAAGTTTGTGTCAGGTGAGGGCCCATAGCTCAGTTTGGCAGAGCCACCGGCTCATAACCGGTCGGTCCCTGGTTCGAACCCAGGTGGGCCCACCAGACTTAAATTGCTATTGTAATTATGTTAAGGGAACATTATTGTGAAAGACGCGGTAAAACAGAAAGGATGCGTAAATTGCATATGAATGTTACCATAACGGATATCATCAGGATAAAAAGCGTGGCAGCCAGCCACGCTTTTTTTAGTTTTCAGGCAAAACTATCATGACCAGGACTGCAGATATACTTAAGCTCATGAACGCGGCATTTCCCTTCAGCCTGGCAGAAGACTGGGATAATTCCGGATTGCAGGCAGGCAACCTGAACTGGGAAGTAAAAAAAATCATGGTTGCCCTTGATGTTTCAGAGTCTGTGATGGTTGACGCTGAAAAGGCAGGCTGTGACCTTGTGCTAGCTCATCATCCTCTGATGATTACACCTGAAAAATCAATTGATTTTTCAAAAATGCCCGGCAGTGTTATTGAACTTGCTGCCCGCAGTAGAATAAGCATAATCTGTGCACATACAAATCTTGACAAGGCAGAAGGCGGCCTGAATGATCTTTTTGCTGAAAAAATCGGTCTCAGACATCTGGAGGGTTTTTTTACATCCGCTGCCAGGGATTCTTTTTCTGATAATCCTGTGACAGGTATCGGAAGAACAGGTCTTTTCAGACAGTCTGTAACCCTTGGGCAGCTTGCCATTGATATCAAAGAAAAATTCTGTCTTGACCATGTGCGCATAACAGGTGATGCTGCCAGGCATGTGCACATGGCAGCAGTCTGCACAGGCAGCGGAGGTTCTCTTGTCGATGTGTTCTTAAATTCAGAAGCAGCTGTATATATTACAGGCGATATAAAATATCATGAAGCACGCAGGATTA
>CAYOYY010000054.1:0-19584 GCA_964408295.1 uncultured Desulfobacula sp.
AAATCCTGGCTGACCGCACCTGATTCAAACCGGTTTTTCCTGCCCGGGCAGTTTTGTTCTGCCCGGGCAGGAATTGTTACGTGAGTCTGACTTAATAATTTTATCCCGGCATTATGGTTATAGTGGCCCTAAATATCAAGATAGTTTTGCATTTAATTTAAGCATCATTTCTTGAACAGCTTACCTGAAGATGGATCTGTTTTTTCTGCTATGTGATTGTTGATTGATTCTGAAATCATTGATGAGTTTGGCCAGCTTACCCAGACGTTTTGAATTTGCTTCTATTGTGGTGATTGATTTCTCAATCATCTTGTTGGCATCAGCAGGCTGAATCATCCCGTTTTCCATCATTGCAATCACAGCAGTTGCATAGCCTAACTCTGTAAGAATTGTTTTTGTTTCTTTTGCTCCTTTTATGATTTGTTCCTGATTTATTCTTGTCTCTTCAATTAGTCTTTGCTGGGCATCGATTACAGGTTTCACCCATAGTACGCCTATAATAATACTGATACCACATGCTATTAGAAAAAACGATAATGCAAGCTCCTGAATTTTTTTTGTCATAATTATCTCCTTATAGTGAAAATATTGCTTTGCTATATTTTTACTTTAATTTTGCATAGTTATAATACAGAATGAATTATTGCCTTTATAAAACCCATATCTCCGCATTGCTGATTATATTTGCCGACGAATTTTTTCTGGTTTTATAGAGCCTATAAGAAAAAATCAATAGGTATAATTCCCTAGTTGAAGAAGTTTTTTACTGCTGATTACTTATAAATACTCCCAGAATAACAAGGCAGGCAGCAAATATCTGGTTCAGATTCAGGTATTCGTCAAGGATTGTCCATCCCAGAAAGATTGCTATTATGGGAATGAGATTGATGAATACAGAGGCTTTTGAAGCGTCTGTCCTGCTCATGCCCCAGTTGAAAAGGCCAAAGGAGAGAAAAGAGACACATCCGCCAAGATAGAACAGTGTCAGGATAAGTTTTGGTGTCCATATGGATGTGTCATTGAAATGAAGCCCAAAAGAACCGGGAATGAAAAAGATTACTCCTGCAAAAACCTGGAGCCCTGTCAGAAACCAGGTATTGTATCGCAGGCTGAGCTTTTTTATCAGGATCATGTTTATGCATGCGCTGATCATTGCGCATGTTTCCAGAAAATTGCCAAGCACCGGGCGTGGAGCAGCTGATGTGCATTCCTGGAAGACTGTCAGCATTATTACACCGAAAATACTTAAAAAAAGCCCTGTTATTGTTCTGGCAGAAATGGGTTCAGACAGAAATATAAAAGCTGCCGCAGCCACCATGAGCGGCAGGCACGCAGATATGATGCCGGCCTGTGATGAGGTTGTGAATCTCAAGGCATTGGATTCAAACAGAAAATACAGGCAGGGCTGGCAGATTACCATGGCAAGAAGAGTTTTCCAGTCTGATTTTTCATATGGCTGGGGAAGGGTTCTGATGAAAACAGGAAGAATCACGATGCAGGCCAGAAAAAGCCTGCAGAACATCACAGAAGACGGGCTTAAGTCTTTCAGGACAATGCGCATGGCGGAAAACGAGCTTGCCCACAGAAAAACAGCTCCGAGTATGGAAAGAACCGGAAGACAATTTTTAATTTTTTCAATCACCCGTTTTCAATAAAGGTTTGTCTTTGTTTAATCAATTAAAAAATGCAGAATTTCAAAATTTATTTAAATTTATTGTCAAGAACCATGCTTTATATTAAACATTGTTTCTGAATGGGACTGTTTTATAAACCTGTTTATGAAATATTTAGCCATGGCTGATGAATCTATCAATAAATATGCAGCATCGGAAAACAGGGAGCTTGACCTTGCCCGGAAATTTATTGAAAATACCGGTACAAGCCTGTTTCTCACTGGCAAGGCCGGAACCGGCAAAACAACATTTTTAAGGCAGCTCAGGGAACAATGCGCCAAAACCATGATTGTTACTGCACCCACAGGGGTTGCAGCGGTCAATTGCGCAGGTGTTACGCTTCATTCTTTTTTTCAGCTGCCCCTGAGCCCGTTTGTGCCTGGAACCGATGTTTTCGGTTCAGACAGGGACAGGTTTTTCAGGTTCAGCAGGGAAAAAAAACAGATAATAAATTCACTTGACCTGCTTGTGATAGACGAGATCAGCATGGTCAGGGCAGATGTGTTTGATGCCGTTGACAAGGTGCTGCAGAGGCATCGCAGAAATTCCCTGCCATTTGGCGGGGTACAGGTACTTATGATAGGAGACCTTCATCAGCTTCCGCCCGTGGTGAAACCTGATGAATGGCAGATTTTAAAGCAGTATTATCCAAATGCATATTTTTTCAGCAGCCTTGCATTCAGGAGCCTTGACTGCATCACAATAGAGCTTGACAGGGTATATCGTCAGTCTGATGAAGAGTTTATCAGCCTTCTCAACAAAGTCAGGAATAATACTCTTGACCGTGATGATGTTGACAGGCTTAACAGACGATACATAAAGGATTTTATTCCTTCTGCAGGAGAGGATTATATCACCCTTACGACCCATAACCGGAAGGCAGACAGGATCAACCGAACAAGACTTGATGCTTTAAATTCTATACCCTGTGTGCTGGATGCCGAGGTGTCAGGAGAATTTCCTGAATACGGGTTTCCCAATTTTGCAAGGCTGGTGCTTAAGGAAGGTGCCCAGGTGATGTTTCTGCGCAATGACCTTTCTTCCAGAAAACAGTATTATAACGGCAAGATAGGCAGGGTAACCTTTGTGTCTGATGAAAAAGTCATGGTCAGATGCCCGCAGGACACTGAGGAAATAGCTGTGGAACCTGTGGAATGGCAGAATATCAGATATATTGTTGATGAGGACAGAAAAGAGGTTAAAGAAGAGGTTATCGGTATATTCAGGCAGTTTCCTTTAAAGCCTGCATGGGCTGTCACCATTCATAAAAGCCAGGGGCTTACCTTTGACAGGGCCGTGGTTGACATTGGTGATGCATTTGCCTCAGGTCAGGCCTATGTTGCCCTGAGCCGGTGCAGAACCCTTGAGGGCATTGTACTGACACAACCTGTGTCAATGCGCGGAATCGGGGTGGACAGGGCTGTGACACAGTTCCTTGAAACAGCAGCAGGAAATGAGAACCTTGAAGCCTGTCTGTTTGAGGCAATGAAGTCATATCAGCAGCAGATGCTGATCAATTGTTTTGATTTCAGGGTGTTGCAGGGCAGGCTGCGGTATTTTCGCAGCCTTGTGTCCGGCAGCAGAGGTGTTCTTTTTATTTCAGGTGCAGCAGATATTGACAAAATGACAGATTCTGCTGAACAGGGTATATTTTCAGTCAGTGAAAAGTTCAAAAATCAGCTGGCTGCAAATTTTTCCGAAACCTGCCTGCCTGTGTCTGATAAATATATACAGGACAGGGTGAAAAAGGCTTCTGCATGGTTCCGTGAAAACATGGATGCCGTGTTTGCGGACACCCTGCAGAACCTGGCCGTTGAAACGGACAATAAAGCTCTTGGCAGAAAAGCGAACAGGGTGCTGGATGAGCTGAAACAGCAGGTTGCCATAAAATTTTCATGTATTGAATCCTGCTCAGACGGGTTCTGTGTGTCAGGGTATCTTAAAAGCATTGCACAGGTGAAGCTTGCATCTGCAAAAGCAAAACCTGCAAAGTTTGAGGGCCCTGTGTTTTCTGAATCTGATATTGAACATCCTGAACTGTTTGCCATGCTTAAAAAATGGAGGCTGGAAACTGCAAGGGACAAAAACATTGCAGTGTTTATGGTCATGCACCAGAAGGTATTGATTCAGATTGCAGTCCGCATGCCTGAGACAGAAGATGAATTGAAAAAAATAAAAGGCGTGGGCAGAAAAACCCTTGAAAATTATGGCAGCGCCATTCTGGCCATTGTTTCAGACTATAAAGACAGATGCGGTCAGGACAGGGCCGCGCCGCAGGATATATGATTTCCAGGGCCAGAGAACAATTTGCCGGAATACTTGCCATTGATTTTGAGGCAGTGCCTGACGGGGATCTTTTTCATATGGCTGCGGTTCTTGGATCTGAGTCCTTTGAACTCAGAGACATCAAAGATGCCCGTGCCGCACTTGAAAAACTGTCTGACTTTTCAAGGGGCGCAGAATATGTGCTAGGTCATAACATCATTGCACACGATCTTGCACTGGCTGCCGGAATTTTACCTGATGCAGGTTTTTTAAAACTTCCTGCTGTTGACACCCTTTATCTTTCTCCTCTTGCTTTTCCTGAAAACCCCTATCATAAGCTTGTGAAGGATTATAAGATTGTCAGAACCTCAAAAAACAATCCTGTGGAGGACATAAGGCTTGCCCTTGCAGTGTTTGAAGATCAGATGGCAGCTTTTGAGTTTTTTCGTGAAAATGAGCCTGATCTGATCAGTTTTTTTGCCTTTGCCTTCAGCCCCGCGCAGGATGAGGGCTCTGATATGGTTGGTTTTTCAGGAATTGCACGTGTTTTTACTTCCATGGCAGGCAAAGCCCCGGGCCTGGATGAAGCTAAGGCCATATTCACCCGGACAGCCGGGGAAAAAATATGCACAAATGCTCTGGATGAAATCTGGAATGAATTTAGCACTGATTCCAGGAAAAGGCCCGGCCTTGCCTATATCCTGTCCTGGATCAGGGTCAGCGGGGCAAACTCGGTCATACCTCCATGGGTCAGGCATGAATTCAGTTTTATTATGCCTGCAGTTCAGAAGCTGAGATATTCCTGCGGCAGGGCTGACTGCGTGTACTGCCGCAGCATCAATGATTCAAGGCGGCTTTTGAAAAAATATTTCGGATTTAACGACTACAGAACCCTTGATGATGGAAGACAGCTTCAAAGGGAAATAGTTGAGGCTTCTCTTGCAGGTATTTCACATCTTGCCGTGCTTCCCACCGGAGCCGGCAAATCAATATGTTACCAGATCCCGGCCCTTCACCGTTATCACAGAACAGGAGAGCTTACAATTGTCATATCCCCGTTAAAGGCGCTGATGAAGGATCAGGTGGATAACCTGAACAGGGCCACAGGGCTGGAAGCTGCTGCTGCAATCAACGGGAGCCTGACTCTTCCTGAACGCGGGGCTGTAATGGAAAAGGTCAGGCTGGGAGATATTGGAATTTTATATATTTCTCCTGAACAGCTCAGGAATTTTTCAGTGGCAGAGCTTGTAAGGTCACGGGATGTAGGATACTGGGTATTTGATGAAGCACATTGCCTTTCAAAATGGGGCCATGATTTCAGGCCGGACTATCTGTATGTTGCAGAATTTATCATGGAGTATCACAAGGCCGTGCATACCGGGCCGCTTGTGGGTGCTTTTACTGCCACTGCAAAACAGGATGTGATTCAGGAAATAAAAGAGCATTTTGCAGATAAACTGAATTTTGAACCTGCAGGTTTCATTGGAGGAGTCCAGAGAAATAACCTGAAATTTCAGGTCTGGCCTGTTACGGCAAATGAAAAATATGATGTGATTTTAAACTGCATAAAGGAATGCATTGAATCTGGTGACAATGATGAGGGCGGCGTCATTGTTTATTGTGCGTCCAGAAAAAATACTGAAAACATCACCAGGTTTTTAAATGAAAGGAATATTGATTCCAGGGCTTTTCATGCCGGCATAAGCGAGCCTGAAAAAAGAAATATCCAGGATGATTTTGTGGGTGGCAAAATTCCTGTGATCTGCGCCACCAATGCTTTTGGCATGGGCATAGACAAGAAAGACATAAGGCTTGTCATCCATGCCGACATTCCCGGGTCTCTGGAAAATTATCTTCAGGAAGCGGGCAGGGCAGGGCGGGACATGAAAACATCTGAGTGTATACTTTTGTATGAACAGGAGGATATAGAAAATCAGTTCACCCTTAATTCATATTCAAAACTGTCCCTGAGAGATATAAAAAAAATTTTAAAAGTGCTCAAGAAAAGAGGGAAAATAACTCCTGAAATTATAATTACCCCGGGAGAAATCATGCGGCTTGCAGGCAGCAGCTCCTTTGAGGCCAGTGATACAAAGGCCAGGGCTGGTGTTGCATGGCTTGAGAAAAGAGGGTTTATCAAACGCTTTTACAATAGAACGCTTTTTTTCACCGGAGTTCCGCTTGTAGAGGACATGGACCAGGCAGTTGAAAAAATCAACAGCCTTGGCCTGTCCAGGGTGATGCAGGAAATTTATAAAACTATCATCCATACCCTGTTTAACAGTGAAAAGGACGATATACTGTCAGCAGACGCTATATGCGACAGACTTGGAACCATTGCCAACCTTCCTGAAAAATATATGGATCCTGCAAATGTGATCCGTGTGCTGTCTGACATGGCTGAAGCGGGATTGATCAGGCAGGGGGTTGTCATGACAGCCTTTGTAAGGCCTAAAGGCAGGCAGAGCTCAGGAAAACTGCTTGATTATTTTATTGACCTTGAAAAAAACATGCTGGCTCAAATGCAGGTCATGTCGCCTGATTCATATATGAATTCTGATACTCCGGATATAATCAACCTGCGCATGATGTCCCAGCACCTCAAGGACATGGGTTTTGAACAGGCCAATACCGATGCGGTTGAGAAAATTTTAAGAACAATGGCAAATGACAAGGGAAAGGACAAGGGAACAAGCCTTAAAATATCAGGCAGAAGCGGCAGCGAGCATCAGAGGGTTTATATCAGGTTTCCGTGGCAGGAAATTGAAAGAAGAATGAAGCTTCGGCACAATGCAGCGCGCGTGTGCCTTGAAACCATGATACAGGCCCTGCCTGATCATCTGAGAAAGGGCCAGGCCCAGGTTCTTGCTGAGTTTTTTATCTCGGACATGGCAAATGCCATGAGGTCTGATGTATTTCTGTCAGGATACAGGGGCGATATAAATTCTCTTATTGAATCATGCCTTTTGTTCATGCACGATTTAAAGGTGATAACCCTGCAGAACGGCCTGAGTGTTTTCAGGCAGGCAATGACACTTTATCTTCTTCCGGGTGCAGATACAAGGCAGTACACCAGAGCGGATTATGCGCCATTATCACATCATTATGCCCAGAAAAATGTCCAGGTTCATGTGATGGAAAAATATGCCCGCCTTGGTCTTGAAAAAATCAGGGCTGCCAGAAAGTTTGTCAGTGATTATTTTGAATCTTCATATGAAACCTTCATAAAACAATATTTCCCGGGCCGCAAAAAGATAATTCAGACTGCAATGACGGCAGATGCATATCAGAAAATAGTTCAGTCTCTTGGAAATCCTGTTCAGGAGGCAGTCGTGACAGCACCGCCTGAGAAAAATATCCTGGTGCTTGCAGGACCGGGCTCCGGCAAGACCAAAACCATTGTTCACAGGTGCGCATGGCTCATCAGGGCAGGATCAGTACCTGCTTCTTCCATCCTTGTTTTGTGTTTTAATCATCAGGCCATGACAGAGCTTCGAAAACGCATCAGGGCTCTTGCAGGAAAAATTGCCGGCAGGATTACAGCGCTTACATATCATGGATTTGCCATGCGTCTGACCGGAAGGGCTTTTTTTGAACATTATATGCCAGGCAGAATTGCCGGAAACATGGATTTTGATCTGATTATTGATGAAGCCATTGATATTCTGGACGGGCGTAAACAGGTTCCGGGCATTGACCAGTCCCAGGTGCGCGAATATTTTCTTGCAGGTTACAGGTGTATTCTGGTGGATGAATACCAGGACATTGATGAAAGGCAGTACAGGCTTATTTGTGCTTTGACCGGCAGACTTGAAAAAGACCGTGATAGTAAAATAAGCATAATGGCAGTTGGAGATGATGATCAGAGCATATATGGTTTCAGAAATGCAAATGTGCGGTTTATAAGGCAGTTCATGAATGATTATGGAGCAAAAACATATTTTCTTGTTGAAAATTACAGGTCATCACTTCCAATAATTGAAACTGCCAATTCATTCATTGCCCTTAACCGCAACCGAATGAAAACAGATCATCCCTGCTGTATCAACCGCAGGCGGCATTCACAGATATCTGATCCTGAAAATATAGATGAAAGCCTTTTTGTTCATCTTGTGAACGTAAAAAATATCGAAACCCAGGCTGTTTTTGTGGCTTCACAAATAAAGCAGATTTTATCTGAGAATTCTGAAATCAGTCCTGGAGATATTGCTGTGGTTTCAAGGCATGGTATTTCATATCCCTGCCTTGTTGCCATGAGAATCGCACTTGCAAAACAGAAAATCAGTTTTTGCAGAACCCTTAAAAACAGCGCAGGATTTTCCATCCTGAAAATAAGGCAGATTCAGGATTTCATTCATTATCTTGAAAAGCATAAAAAACACAGTTTGACGCCAGATGAGCTGAAAGACAGGGTAATGGCCATGTTCGGGAATGTCAGGGATATCTGGACAGATCATATTGAAACCATACTTGATTCATGGTGTATTATAAACAGTGAAACTTCGGTTTCCCTTGCCGTGGCAAGGGATTTTGCTGTTGAGTCCCTGATCGGGATAAAAAGGGAATTCAAGGCAGGAGAAGGTGTTTTTCTTGGAACCGTGCACAGTGTCAAGGGAATGGAGTTCAATTCTGTGTTTATCCTGGACGGAGGCTGGAAATCTTCTGATATTGAAGAGGAAAGGCGTCTTTTTTATGTTGGCATGACAAGGGCACGTGAAAATCTTTATATCTGCCGGTTTGAGAATTCAGACAACCCCCATGCAGATGCACTTGAAAATTCTGCCTTTGTGCGGACAATCAACTGGCCTGAATCCAGGCTTGACGGTTTTTCCCGTAATCTTACCATAAGCATTCTTGGGATGGAGGACCTTTATCTGTCCTATCCAGGGCAGTTTCCTGATTCTCATGAAATTCACGCGCGTCTGTCAGAACTGAAAACAGGAGACAGGGTCAGGCTGCGCCAGGGAGCCGGCAGAATATACATAAAGTCAGTGCCGGATAATATAACAATCGGAGCATTGTCAAAAAAAAGCAGTGAAAAATGGAGGAAAAACCTTGATCTGATAGTCACTGCAAGAGTTCTTGGCATTGTGAGACGCACAGGGCAGGAAGAAACAGGCGGGAACATATCCCGTCTTAAGTGTGATGCCTGGGAACTTCCTGTCCTGGAAATACTGCATAAAACCGGACCCGGGGCTGCCGGAGGCAGATTGTGATCAAATGTCAGTCAAACAATGCATTGATGAAAATGCGTGAATCAAACTCCTGAAGGTCGTCTATGCCTTCGCCTACTCCTATGTAGGTTATGGGCAGGGTCATGGTGCTTGATACGGCAGCCACAATACCGCCCTTTGCCGTGCCGTCAAGTTTTGTAAGCGCTATCTGGGTAAGGCCCACTGCCTCATCAAAAAGCCTTGCCTGTGAAATTGCATTCTGTCCTGTTGTTGCGTCAAGAACCATTAATATATCATGGGGTGCTCCGGGAAGCCTCTTGTTGACGGAACGTTTTATTTTTTTTAATTCCTCCATGAGGTTTTTCTGGGTGTGGAGCCTGCCTGCCGTATCAATGAGGACAATGTCAATGTCCCTTGCCAGCGATGCCTCAATTGCATCATATGCCACAGCAGCAGGGTCAGCTCCTTCCCTGTGTCGGACAATTGATGCTCCTGAACGCTCTGCCCATATCTCCACCTGCTCTATTGCAGCCGCCCTGAAAGTGTCAGCCGCAGCAATAAGAACTTTTTTGCCCTGTGATGAGAATTTCATGGCAAGCTTGCCTAAGGTTGTTGTCTTTCCTGTGCCGTTTACACCCACAACCATGATGACATGGGGTTTTGCCATGGAAGTATGTTCAGGACCGGAATCATCCGGAAACAATGCAATCAGTTCTTCCTTGAGCACATCCTTAAGCTCATCAGCATTGGAAAGGGAACTGGCTTTTTTTCTTATCTTGTCCATCATTGACATGGTAATATCTATTCCAAGGTCAGATGTTACAAGCAGTTCTTCCAGTTCTTCAAAAAGGTCATCATCAATGGCTTTGGCAGAAGTGAACAATTCATTTATATCTGTTGTAAGGACTTTTCTTGTCCTGGACAGACCGCTTTTCAGCCTTGAAAAAATACCTGATTCTGATTTTGTTTTTTCCTGTTTTTTTTTTTTAAATATATTAAATGCCAATTTATTATTCCTTGTGGTTATTTTATACAAAAAAACTTTTAACCTTTTATGGGTCAGATATCAAGATTCATATAGAAACTTCAATGAAAATATTGACTCAGGGCTTTATTTATCTTAGATATGCCTGACTGATTCCAATGGAAAGCATATTTTATGTTAAGCAGACTTAAAGAACAATGGTTCCTTGCAAGCCTGGGGTTTGTTTTTCTGGCAGTGATATATGAACCTTTCAATATATTGTCAGGAACCGGTATTTTTCTTAAAAATCATCATGGCCCTGAATTCATGATTTTTGCAATTTTCATCATTTCAGGGCTTGTAATTGAAACCAGCCAGATCAGGGCAGGCATCAGGGATATAAGATCAACGCTTCTTGCCCTTGCCCTCATACTGGCGGCAGCTCCGCTTGCTGCACGGGTTTTATACATGCTTCCCATGGAAACAGGGGTGGCTTTAGGCTTTTTCATTGTTGCTGCCATGCCAACGACATTGTCTTCCGGAGTTGTGATGACAGGGACAGCAGGAGGCAACATGGCCCATGCTCTTTTTGTCACCATATTATCCAATTTTATAGCTGTTGTTTCCATTCCTGTCGTGCTGTCATATCTTCTGACTTTACTGCACCATACCGGAGGGCAGTTCTCAATTGACCAGTCTGCAATTGTAATGAAACTGTTTTTTCTGGTTGTGCTTCCACTTGCAGCAGGAATGTTCATAAAAGGGTCTGTGTTCAGGAACAGGGACATTCCTGCGTCAAAGCTTCAGGTCATTAATCAGTGCCTTGTGATAGCAGTTGTTTTTATTTCAATTTCAGGGGCAAAAAATGTGCTTCTTGAAAGGGGAGGGGTGTTTTTTTATGTTGCCCTGCTTGCCTTTGTATTTCATATAATGCTTCTTACTGCATCCTTCTGCCTTGTCAGACTATCCGGTATTGAAAGGGGCCGCAGGGAAAGCATAATTTTCATGGGATCCCAGAAAACCCTGCCCCTGTCAATAGTGATTCAGGTTACATATTTTCCCCAGTTCGGAACAGCCCTGCTTGTCTGTGTCATCCATCATGTTGTGCATCTTATGATTGACGGTTTTCTCAGCACTGAAATGGGCAGGAAAGAGCGCAGCAGGTAACAACTTATATCTTTACTTTTATTCTGTCTGTGGTTAAACATTAATAAAAAAGCCGATAATATTCAGGAAAGGACATGTCTTATGAGTTCTCCGGGTGATGAAAAACTGATGGCCCTGCAGGACAGGATCGAAAAACTTCAGTCCCAGAAAGACACCCTGTTAAAGGAACTGGATGAGGTTGAAGAGCGGTTTGAAAAGATGGACAGGCTTTACAGGCGTTATCTGCCTGCGGTTATTGAATCTGCCGCAGCAGGCGACTCCATGTTTGCAAAAACCTGCCGGGAGCTTGCCCTTGCTCTTAAAAAGGGGCAGTCCCATGCAAGAATTGAATATATTTTTGAGCAGCTTAAAACCGCCATGATAAAGGAGGATATAATAGCAGGGCCGCCAAAGCCCAAAAAGGGTCTGTTCTCCGCCTTTTCAAAATCAGGGCCGGAGTCCTTTCTCGATGAATACAGGCAAAGTTACAATGAAGTTGTCAACAGGCTGCGTTCCACTCTGGACAAAAAATATGCCTCAAGGCTGGACAATATTGCGGCAAGAATCAAAACAGCACGGGATACAAATGATATAAGCGACATCAGGGAAAGCGTATTCAGCCTGATTTTTGTTTATATTTCCGAAACAAACCAGGACAGGGAAAAAGTAAATGCCTTTGTCAGGGAAGTTGTGGGCAAGATTCTTGATATTGAATCAAGGCTTGCTGAAAGTTTCCGTCAGACAGATTCAATGGCAAGATCCAATGAAGGATTTGAAAATACCCTGACTTCTGAAATGACAGGCATGCGTCAGAGCTGCGATGTTGCTTCAAGTCTTGATGAACTGAAAAACCAGGTGTCCCGCCGTCTTGGAGCCATCATGAAGGCTCTTGAGGAAAAACAGGCAAAGGACAGGGAAATAAGAGATCAGGTGAAGAAAAACCGCAATGCCTTTAAATCAGGGTTTGAAAAGCTGAAACATGAGCTTGAGCAGGCAACGAAATATTCAGAAGAACTTGAAAAGAAACTCAACCATGACCAGCTTACAGGAGCCTATAACAGGCGCGCCTATGACAGGAGGGTTGAGCAGGAAATGTCAAGGTTTCTGCGTTATGGAACTGTTTTTTCCCTGCTGCTTATAGATGCTGACAAATTCAAATCCATAAATGATACCTATGGGCATGCAATCGGAGACAGGTGTCTTCAGGAAATCATAAAGCGCACCCTTCCTCTGCTGCGCAAGAATGACATGCTTGCCCGTTACGGAGGGGAGGAGTTCATGGTTATCATGCCTGAAACAGATGTTGAAGGCGCCAGGGAAGCTGCCGAGAAAATACGCAGAACCATTGAAAAAATAGAGTTCATCTATAAAAAGGAAACGGTAAGGGTTACGGTCAGCATTGGTGTGTCACAGGCACGCAAAGGAGACAAGACCCATCAGCAGGTTTTTGAACGTGCTGACATTGCAGTCTATAAGGCAAAGGAGAACGGCAGAAACCAGGTAGTTGCACAATGATGGAAAAACACACAAGGAGTATGAACGTTAATGGAAAACCTGAAAGATGATTCACTTGAGTTTTTGTTGAACCACCCCAAAACAGCAAGAGCCACCTCTGATGTGAATACTGAAACCATTGAGAGACGATCCTTTCTGCCAAGGCGCATCAAGGTGTTCACATCAAAATTTACACAAATTGAAAACTGCCCTGAATATAAGTTTACAACTGACAGGGAAGCGGAAAGGCTGCTTCCAGATATAATTTCAAACCATGTCCAGCGCCTGAAACCTTATGAAGCCTGTGATGAAACCCTGAAAAAGGAATTTGAGCGCATAAGAAATATAGGTGTTGTGTTTTCAGGAGGGCCTGCGCCGGGCGGCCATAATGTGATTGCAGGCCTTTATGATGAGATGAAAAACTATAACCCGGAATCAAGGCTGTTCGGTTTTCTTGAAGGCCCTGACGGTCTTATTGACTCAAAGTACATTGAAATCACAAAAAGCCTTGTGGATACCTACCGCAACATGGGCGGTTTTTCCATGATAAGAACCGGAAGAACCAAGATTGATTCTGAGGATAAAATCATAGCTGCCCTGGACACCTGTAAAAAACTTGACCTGAATGCCCTTGTTGTGATCGGTGGAGATGATTCCAACACAAATGCCGCCTTTCTTGCTCAAAGGTTCATGAAAGCCGGGATCAGCGTCATAGGAGTTCCCAAGACCATTGACGGTGATATACAGGTCAGAACTGATGACAGGGAAGTGTTATGCGCTGTCTCATTCGGGTTCCATTCTGCTGCAAGGGCATTTTCCCAGAATATCAGCCATCTTGCAACCGATGCAGGTTCAGATGTCAAATACTGGCATATATGCAAGGTAATGGGCAGGGTTGCAAGCCACCTGACCCTTGAATGCGCATTTCAGACCCATGCCAACCTCAGCCTCATAGGAGAGGAGCTTGCAGATTATATTGATATTTCACGCCTTGAACGTTCAGGAAATGAAGTGGATTACACTGCATTTGGAATGACCTTGAGGCATCTTTCAAGGCTGATCTGTGATACAATTGTCAAAAGAGCTGCCCGGGGTAAAAATTACGGTGTGATCATAATTCCAGAGGGCATACTTGAATTCATAAATGAAATTCAGATTTTCATAATCAAGCTCAATACCATTATTGCAGATTATAATCATATTCATGACAAAGATTTTCACACAAGCTTTGTTTCCCTTTCTGAAAAGCTTGAATATTTAAGACGGCTTGCAAGGGGAATGGGGGATAAATTCAGGTTTCCCATCTGGAATTCACGTGATGATGAGCTTTTTAACCAGCTTCCTGCATTTTTTCAGGAAGGCCTTTTAAAGGAAAGGGACATGCACGGCAATTTTCAGTTTTCCCAGGTAAAAACAGAAAAGATAATAATGGATATGGTAAAGGAATATCTGGATGTTTTAAGGGAACAGGGAATATATAAAACAGCCATTGACAGAAATGACTACATAATGGTGATGGAAAAAGCAGGCATGAATCCTGATGATTTTGCAAAGGTTCTTTTTAAAAACCCGGATGACCCTCATCTTATGCTGAAGGAATCCATAATTTCGCTTAAGACCATGAAGCAGGCCCTTGCTGCGGAAAACCTGATAAAAGATGATGAGGAACTTGCCGGGCCTTTTGTGAAAATTTTCAGAAAATCCCAGCCTGTGTTTAAAACCCAGACCCATTTTTACGGATATGACGGCAGGGGAACAGACCCCACTCATTTTGACTGTAATTATGCCTATAATCTCGGCATGACTGCTTTTCACCTGATTGCCCACGGAGCAACAGGGCAGATGGCAGCCATAAAAAATCTTGAGCAGAAATTTGAACTGTGGGAGCCGCTTGGAATCCCGATTGCAAAACTGATGCACCTTGAGGAAAGAAAGGGGAAACTCAGCCTTGTAATGGAAAAGAGCCTTGTGGATCTTGATTCCAATGCCTTTAAAATTTTCAGGGCATTAAGGGATGAGTGGATGGCCCATGATTCAGCCAGTGACCGTTACAGGCGTCCCGGGCCTGTGCGTTTTTCAAAGGACAGTGAAGAGGACAGGCCAATAACCCTTCTGCTTAATTCCATCTGACCCGGAACTGGCTGCCCTGTTGCCTGACAGCAGCAGGGCAGAAACCAAAACAGACCTGGCTTGGTTATTCAGGATGCCTGCCTGCTCTTGCCGGCTGGTAGGAGCACAGGGGTTCTTCTGCAAGATAATTCCCTGTTGCCTCATATGCTCTGGCCCGGCATCCTCCGCATACATGTTTGTATTCACAGATGGAGCATTTGCCTTCAAGGGTCTTAATGTCTCTCAGTTTGTTGAACACAGGAGAATTTTCCCATACATCCCTGAAACTCTGGCGGGTGATATTGCCGCATTCAACATCAAGAAAGCCGCAGGTCTGCACCCGGCCAACATGGGAAACAAAGCAGAACCCCGTTCCTGCAAGACAGCCCTTTGTGACAGCATCAAGTCCATGGGTTTCAAAACTTACCTTTTCACCGTCCTGGGCGGCTCTCTGGCGCAGTATCCTGTAATAGTGGGGCGCGCATGTGGCCTTGAGCTGGAGCTTTGTCTTTTTTCTCTGGTCATAGAACCAGTTCAGGGTCTGTTCATATTCCTGGGCATTGATTTCACTGTCCACAATATATTTGCCGCGTCCAGTGGGAACAAGAAGAAAAATATGATGGGCCACGGCACCAAGATCTTCTGCAAGTTTCAGAATTTTTGGAATCTGGTCAAGGTTTGTCTTGGTTATGGTGGTGTTGATCTGAAATTCAAGGCCTGCCTTTTCTGCAATTTTGATTCCCCTTATGGAATCATTGAATGCATTTTCAAGGCCGCGGAAACTGTCATGGGTTTCAGGTGTGGACCCGTCCAGGCTGACACTTATTCTTTTGATCCCGGATTCCTTCATCCTGGCTGCATTTTCTTCTGTTATCAGAGTGCCGTTGGGAGCCATGACCATGCGAAGCCCTATTTTTGTCCCAAATGCTGCAATATCGAAAATATCATCCCGTAAAAGGGGTTCTCCGCCTGTCAGGATAATTATTGGTGTTCCCACTTCCCTTATCTGTTTAAGCAGGGTAAAGGACTGTTCAGTGTCAAGCTCGTTGTCATAGGGATGATTTTCAGCCACAGCGCGGCAGTGCCTGCACGCAAGATTGCATCTTCTGGTGGTTTCCCATGCCACAAGGCGCAGGGTATTTGCATGATTTTTCATCACAGGTCAAGCTCCCTTGCAACATCAAGTGCAGAATATGTCAGAATCAGGTCTGCTCCTGCCCGTTTAATGGATAAAAGGATTTCCATGACAAGCTGTTTTGCATCAACCCAGCCCATCATTTCCCCTGCCTTTACTATGGAGTATTCTCCGCTTACATTATAGGCTGCAACGGGCAGGTCAATTTCTTCCTTCAGCCGGTAAATGATGTCAAGATAGGACAGCGCAGGTTTGACCATTATGATATCAGCCCCTTCCTCAATGTCCATGGTGGCTTCCCTTAATGCTTCAATCGAGTTTGCAGGGTCCATCTGATATGTTCTCCTGTCGCCGAACTGCGGCGCAGATTCTGCTGCCTGTCTGAAAGGCCCGTAAAATGCTGAACAATATTTTACAGCATATGACATGATCGGGATATTGGAAAATCCCTCTTCATCAAGTGTCTGTCTTATGGCGCCCACACGGCCGTCCATCATGTCTGAAGGGGCCACCATGTCTGCACCTGCCTCTGCATGGGAAAGGGCGGTTCTGGCAAGCAGGTCAAGGGAAGCATCATTGTCTATGACTGAATCCTGCACCACTCCGCAGTGGCCGTGATCTGTATATCCGCACAGACATACATCAGTGATTATGCAGATATCAGGCACCTTGTCCTTTACATGTTTTATTGTTTTCTGGACAATGGAGTCAGAAGCATATGCCCTTGTTGCAAGGGGGTCTTTTTTATCGGGGATTCCGAACAATATGATTGCCGGAATTCCTGCGTCACAGGCTTCCCGGGCAATGTCTGCTATGTGGTCGCGTGAAAGCTGAAAATGCCCCGGCATTGATTCTATGGGCTTTTTTACGGATTTGCCTTCCACAGCAAACAAAGGAAGAATAAGATCATCACGGGAAAGCTTTGTTTCCCTTATCATTCTTCTTAAATTATCACTTGCCCTTAATCTTCTTGCCCTGAAATCAGGAAACAGCATTATGAATTCTCCTTTTTGATTTCTTTGTCTGTAAGAAAGCATGCAGGATCGGAATCCCATGGATCGCCTGCAACGGATTCAGCCCTTGCCCTGAAATTTCCTGCGCATATGTCAAGCCAGCGGCATTGTGCACACCTGCCCCTGATATGTTTTTTCTTTTCTTTAAGCTTCATTAAAAATTTGTTTTCAGTGTTTGTCCAGATCTTTGAGAAGGGCATGTCTTTTATATTGCCAAGGCTTTTGTCTCTCCAGAACTGGTCTGGATAAACTTCTCCATCCCATGAGATACATCCTATGCCCCTGCCTGAATTATTTCCTTCGTTCATTTTAAGAAGCTCAAGAACTTCAGCAGCCCGCTCAGGGTCTTCCTTCAGAAGTCTGAGATAAACATATGGCCCGTCTGCATGGTTGTCCACGGTAAGGATTTCCTTTGGCATGCCTCTGTCATGAAGATCCTTTGTCCTGTCCATTATAAGGTCAAGCACTTCACGTGTTTCTTCATGGGAAAGGTCTTCCTTTGCAATCTGTGAGCCTCTGCCGGAGTAAACCAGATGATAGAAGCAGGCCCTTGGAATATTTTTCTCTTCAAGCAGATCAAATATGCCTGGAATATCCTTTACATTTCTTTTGTTTATGGTAAAGCGCAGGCCAACCTTGATTCCTGCCTTCTGGCAGTTTTCAATCCCTGCCATGGCCTTTGTAAAGGCTCCTGTTACTCCCCTGAATCTGTCATGGGTGGGTTCAAGTCCGTCCAGGCTTATACCGACATATGAAAGCCCGATTTCCTTTAATTCCCTTGCTTTTTCTTCTGTAATAAGGGTGCCGTTGGTGGAAATTACCGCCCGCATTCCGCGGCTCACAGCGTGTTTTGCATATTCAGCAAGATAAGGATGCACAGTCGGCTCCCCGCCTGAAAACAGCAGGACAGGAACCCCGAAATCCGCCAGGTCATCTATCATTGCAATGCATTGATCATGATCAAGTTCGTTGTCATAGCAGATATCCTCTGACCTTGCATAGCAGTGGACACATTTAAGATTGCAGCGCTGGGTCATGTTCCAGACCACAACAGGTTTCTTGTCCTTTGAAAACTGAAGAAGATGAGAGGGAAGGCAGCCTGAATGCCTTGAATATCTCAGGGCATCTGAAGGCTCCACAGTCGCGCAATAAAGTTTTGAGATTCCAATCATGTTATTTCTTTCCTGATAAGGTCATTAAGATAGGTTTCATGATCTACCAGGGCTTTTTTTGACAGACAAAATCTGCTTTTCCCTGTTTTTTCGCGGATCAGGTTAAACCCGTCATAGTAGCTGTCATATATTTTTGACAGGATTTCTTCAATGGTGGCATTATGGGTGATAAATTGTTCAATCAGAAAATCAACTGCATCTTCTTCAAAAACAATATTCAATGCATAGCTTTTTGATATTTCAAGCTCAATTTCCTTTACAGAATCATGGAATTTTTTGATCTGTTTCACAGCATCCTCAATTTCCATGACATTGCGGCAGAAATACAGGGCCACCATATTGCACCGGATTTCTGAGAGCGTAAGCCCGTGCTGAATGGAAAAATTTTTCCAGTTATCCTTGATATATTCTGCAATATAATTTTTATATTCAAGAAAAACTTTGTCATATGTTTTTTTGATCTGCTCTGTTTTTCTGCCTGAAACCATCATATCAATATAGGTGCCGGGGTTTTCCAGAAGATCCTGTGTCACCACAAATTCCTTGACAGCAGCAGAAGGAAGTTTTTCCTCAAATTCAAGCAGAGCTTCTTCAACAACACTTACAAGCCCGCGGGCTCCTGTGTTGTCCTTATATGCCCGTTTTGCAAGCAGTTTCAGGGCATTGTCCGTAAAAAGAACTTTTATCCCATATGCACTGAAATCAAGGCGTTTATTTAAGATCACCGGATTATTGGGCATTTTTAAAATGGTGTACAGATCCTGTTCACTTAAAGGATCAAGAACACAACGCACAGGAATCCTGCCGATGAATTCAGTTTCAAACCCGAACTCCACAAGATCCTCGGTTCTGGTCTGTTTCAGAAGATCAGGTTCTTTCACGGATTTCACAAGGCTTGATCCAAATCCTATGCTCTGCTTTGAAAGCCGTTTGCGTATAACATCACAAAGCCCTGAAAATGCACCGCTTACTATGAACAGTATATTGCCGGTATTGATACGCCTCTGTTTTCTTTTCCCGGTACGCTGGTATCTTTCAAGTTCCTGCATCATGGACACAGGGTCATGGGGAACCTTGAGATCAATATCAGTTTCCTCCATGGGCTTTAAAAGGGCACGCTGAACTCCGGTTCTTGATACCTGGGCCCCTATTACATTGGGGCTTGCAGCAATTTTGTCGATTTCATCAATATATATGATTCCGCACTGGGCAAGCTCAATATCATCATTGGCTTCCCTTACAAGATCCCGGACAAGGTCTTCAACATCTCCGCCCACATAGCCTGTTTCGGAAAATTTTGTGGCATCTGCCTTTACAAAGGGTACTCCAATTTTTCTTGCTATCAGCTTGACAATATAGGTTTTTCCAATTCCTGTCGGCCCTAGCATCAGAATGTTTGATTTAATATTGCCGGTGATTTTGGTTCTGCCTTCACCAGT
>CAYOYY010000055.1:0-19504 GCA_964408295.1 uncultured Desulfobacula sp.
ATAATCTTTTTTCATGTTCTGCCGATGCCCAGCAGGTGATTGTTGAAAGAATACGTGAATTTGGCCTTAACAGGATCGTGATTGCAGCATGCACGCCCAGAACCCATGAGCTCATGTTTCAGGAGACCCTGAAGACAGCCCGGCTTAACGGGTTTATGGTTGAGATGGCAAATATCAGAAATCAGAATTCATGGGTACATCAGCAGGACGCCAGGAGCGCCACCCAGAAGGCAAAGGATCAGGTGCGCATGGCAATTGCAAAGGTGGTGCATCATTATCCGCTTAAACAGGACAGTATATCCCTTATCAAAAGAGCACTCATAGTGGGCGGAGGCCTTGTGGGGCTCGAAGCAGCCCTGAGCCTTGCCAGGATGGATATTGAAACCATTGTGATAGAAAAGACCGGCACACTCGGAGGCAATGCCCGCAGGCTTGATACCTGTTTCAAGGGTGAACGCCTTGAGCCTCTGATCAATGAGCTTATCGAAAAAACAGGTAAAAGCAGCAAAATCAGGATTTACAAGAATGCTGAACTTGATTCTGTTTCAGGATCTGTCGGCAATTTCAGGGCAGGGGTCAGAATTGACGGGCAGATAAAAACAATAGAGTTCGGAGCAGCCATAATGGCCACAGGAGGCCGGGAGGCATCGACCAGAGAATACCTTTACGGAAAGGATCCAAGGGTTATGACCCAGATGGAATTTGACAGAAAAATTCTTTATCACTCAGGCGAACCCTCTGGAATCCAGACTGTGGTGTTTATCCAGTGTGTGGGCTCACGGGAGACATCACGGCCTTATTGCAGCAGGGTCTGCTGTATCCATTCCGTAAAGGCGGCCATTGATCTGAAACATAAGAACCCGGACCTTCAGGTGTATATACTTTACCGTGAGCTCAGAACCTACGGGGAATGGGAGTCATATTACAAGGAAGCCAGGGATCTTGGCGTTGTGTTCATACGGTATGAACGAAAATCAAAACCCGAAGTCAATCAGGTAAAACAGGAACTTGCGATCAGAATATTTGACCCTGTTGTCAGATGCAGGATAAAGATTATTGCAGATTATATTGTACTTGCCACAGGGGTTGTGGCTCATGATAATCATTATCTTGCAGAGCTTTTTAAATTCAGTGTCAATTCAGACGGTTTTTTCAACGGTGCCCATCCCAAGCTCAAACCCGTGGATTTATCTGTGGCAGGCCTGTTTCTTGCCGGAATATGCAATTATCCCAAACCTGTTGATGAATCCATTGAGCAGGCAAGGGCAGCAGCTTTCAGAGTCTCTTCCCTGCTTTTGAAAAAGGAGATAAAATCAGAAGCCATTAAAGCATTTGTCACGGATAATTGTGACGGATGTGCCTTGTGCGTGGATGTCTGCCCTTTTCACGCCATATCCTTAAAAGACCAGTCTTCTGGCGATGACAGGTCATGGATTGCAGTTGATTCTGCCCTGTGTCAGGGATGCGGTATCTGTTCTGCCACCTGCCCCAGTGCAGGCATCATGGTCCATGGATTCACCATTGATCAGCTTTCAGCCCAGGTGAGGGCTGCTGTCAACGGTACTGCTGCGGAGCATGAACAATGAAATTTGAGCCGGTAATCATAGGTTTTCTGTGCAATTGGTGCTCATATACAGGTGCAGACCTTGCCGGTACTGCAAGACTTCAGTATCCGCCCAATTTAAGGCCCATAAGGGTCATGTGTTCGGGTATGGTTCATCCTGGTCTTGTAATGGAGGCCTTTGATGCAGGTGCGGACGGGGTAATGATAATGGGATGCCATCCAGGATCGTGTCATTATGGTGACGGGAATGAAAAAACAGCTGCCAGGGCCCTTGTTATTTCCATGATACTTGAAGACAGGGGAATCGATCCGGAACGTTTTGAACTTCATTGGATATCATCGGCAGAGGCTTCAGCCTTTGCAGAGTTTGTTACACGGTTCACGCGGAAAATACAGAAACTCGGGCCGGTAAAGGTGAAATAATGGATAATCCTGAATATATGGAAATTGATGCAGGCCGGCATTCCGGGGACAGGGTTCTGATCAGGGATACTATTGTATCTGCCCTGCCTGAAGGCGGCAATGTCAATTCATGCTTTTCATGCGGGATATGCTCTTCAGGATGCCCTGCCAGCGGGCTTGAAAACATGGATCCCAGAAAATTTGTCCGCATGCTCGCCCTTGGGATGGATAAGGAAATAATGAACAGTGACTGGGTCTGGATGTGTACAGCCTGTGACCGGTGTGTTCATGCCTGTCCCATGATGATTGATATTCCTTCTGCTGTTTTTGCAGTCAGAAGCCTGTGGCCTTTGGACAGACGTCCGGATGAGCTGGTAAAAGGATGTGAAATGGCGCTTGAAACTGAAACATGCGCCATGACAGGAATGGGTTCCGGAGACTGGAAGTTTGTCATTGAAGATTTACTTGATGAAGTCAGAGAAACCCAGCCGGGTTTTGAAAATCTGAATGCTCCGGTGGACAGAAAAAATGCCCGTTTCTTTTTAACCCAGTCCTCTTCCATAGCCTTTAAAACCCCCCGTGAAATGGCTCCTTTATGGAAAATACTGCATCTTGCAGGTGCTGACTGGACTTATGGATCCAGAGGGTGGGCAGCTGAAAACCCAGGATTTCTGCTTGGTGATGACAGGGCATGGGAAAGAATTTTACGTAAAAAAGTTCAGGCAGTTGAAGAGCTAGGATGCAGGGTGGTTCTGTGCACGGAAAGCGGACATGATTTTCCTGCATTCAAGCAGGGACTTGAAAAATTTGATATACCGCATTCCTTTGAAGTTAAAAGCATTATTGAATATTATGCAAGATGGATACGGGCAGGTATACTTAAGGTCAATTCAGACTGGAACCATGACAGAAAAGTGAAATTTACAGTTCAGGATCCCTGCCAGGTAATAAGAAAAGATCATGGTGATCATCTTGGAGATGATTTGAGATTTGTCATAAAAGAAGCTGTCGGTGAAGAAAATTTTGTGGATATGGTTCCTGGACGTTCCAATAATTACTGCTGCGGAGGCGGTGGGGGTGCTGTGCTGTCTGATTTTGATGCTGAAAGGTTTGCCTGCGGCAGAATCAAGCTGGAACAGATTCTTGAAACAGGTGCGGATTACTGCATTACCCCCTGCAATAACTGCCATCGTCAGATACTTGATCTAAGCCGCAATTACGGGGCCGGTTTCAGGCCAGTCCACCTGTGGACAGTGCTGTGTATGTCCATGGGTGTTCTGGGGATCGAAGAACGCAGATATCTGGGTGATGACCTTATAATGGCAGAATTCAAGTATGGAAACAGATAATGAAAACTTTTTTTAACCTGATTCAGGAAGTTCAGAAACCAGGCTTATGTTACAGATGCGGCGGCTGTGCAGCATTCTGTACCGCCATTAATTACGGGGCGCTTAAAATTGATGCAAATGGCAAACCTGTTTATGATGATATAGAAAAATGTGTTGAATGCGGTATATGCTATTCCATATGTCCGGAGATCAATGATCTGGATGAGGAAACAAAGCGCAAGGCTGCATGGAGCGAACCCATGGGCAGGGTTATTGAAACAACCGTTGCCAGGGCAGCAGATATAAAGGTAAGGGAGAAAGCAACTGACGGAGGCTCAGTTACAGCCCTTTTACTGCACCTGTTTGACAGGAACAGGATTGATGGCGCCATTGTGACAAGGCCGGTGGGCAGGTTCAGGCGCAAGCCTTTTCTTGCAACCACCAGGGATGAAATTGCAGAGTCTGCCGGGCTTTTTTTTGATGCATTCCAGGGAACAGAGGACTTCAATGATGAATATATGACTTATTCAAGTATCAGAGAATTTGATACAATGATCAAAAAAGGCCTTAAAAGGGTTGCTCTGGTGGGAACTCCATGCCAGATCAAGTCTCTGCGCAAGATGCAGGTATTGAACCTGATCCCTTCTGACTGCATAAGAATATGTTTCGGGCTTTTCTGTTCCGGTAATTTCATATTTGGGGCACAGGAACAGAAAAAACTTGCTGCCATGGCAGATATCTGCTGGAAAGATGTCAGCAGGATAAACATGAAGGACAGGCTTATCATTACCCTGAATTCAGGAGAGAAAAAAAGCATATCCCTTGAAGATATGGAATCAATGAAGCGGTATGCATGCCATTATTGCTCAGATTATTCCGCAGAATTTGCAGATATTTCATTTGGCGGCATAGGCGCAATGGAAAAATGGACTACTGTCATTACAAGAACACCGCTTGGAAGGGCTGTGCTTGCTGATGCAAGAAGTTCAGGGTCCATTGAACAGTTCAGGGTTGAAGATGACCCTGAATTTGCCAGCACAGCGCTTCAGGAGGTCAGAAAAGCCTCTGCCCTTAAAAAGAAAAAAGCCCGGTACAGACGAAGGAATCTTGTGACAAAATCAATACGCATCAGGATGTGATTTATTGTGACAGAAACCCGAGATCAGGTATGGGCATGACTCTTTTATCCGGGCCAAGGCATACAAGCTCCAGCGTACAGGTGACAGCCGGTTTTTTCCCTTCAGGTCTCCATGCCTCGTGAAAGAAAACAACCCTGTACGGCCCCTGCTTTTCCCATGTTGTCTTAATGGTTAAAAGATCTGCAAAAACAGCTCCTTCATGGTAGCCTGCGGAAAGCTTATAAACGGCAAAACCCATGCCTTTTTCATGCCACATCTTTGAAAGAGTTGAAACTCCTATTATATCTTCCCTTGCGCGTTCAAAAAATTTCAGGTAATTGGCATGATAGACAACACCGGAATGATCTGTATCCTCGTAATATACTCTGACTGAAAAAATATGTGGTTCTGATTTTGAATTGTGCATTTTAATTCCCATATTTATGTTAATTTCTGTTCTTAATTGAACCAAATGCAATGGAAAAGCAATAGAATTTTAAATTAAACTTCCTGCTCATTGACTGTCCTGAATTTGGTGAAACTGTGATTTGCTTGACATAAATTCATGCGGATAATAAAACCCACTTATAAAGTTTATGCATCCATGCATGGCATAATACATTTTTTGGGACAGGACAGGCATAAAAGGAGAAAAAATTGGCTATAAGATTCGGTATCGCAGGAAAGATAAGTCTTCTTGTTTTTCTTGCAATATTATCCACTCTGGCGATTGTTTTCTGCAGTACTTTTTTTTCTTTGTCAGACATTAAAAAAATAAATAAGGAAGAATTGCACCGTATCCTTTATGATGAAAGGATGGAAAAACTGGTTGAACTGACTGACAATGCCTCTGCTGTTCTGCAGACTACAAATTTCAATAATTATGCCATAAAGGCCATAAATGCAATGCGTTTTGGACGGGACAGGCAGAATTATTTTTTTGTCATAGATGAAAATGGCAGGTTTATCGTGCATCCTGCACGCCCGGATCTTGTGGGCAAAAGTCAGATAGGCTTAAAATCGCTTGATGGCAGATATGTTATAAAAGAAATACTTCGCAGGGCAAAATCAGAAAAACAGGGCTTTATTACATATAGATGGAAAGATCCGGGGCAGAAAGGCCCTGGATTTGAAAAGCTCACTTATTTCCGATACATACCCAAGTGGCAGTGGGTTATTGGTACTGGAATCTGCAATGATGACATAAAAGACATTGCAATGCAAAAGGAGATGGTGCTCCGCAAGAAACTTGAAACCAGGTTGTGGGTATTTGCAGGAGTTATTCTGGCTTTTTCCGTGTGCTTTATTCTGATGTCCGTTTTTATTGCAGGAAAGCTGCTGGCTCCTGTGAAACAGGTGGCTGAGTTTGCGAGCCAGATAGGCGGGGGCAATCTTGTTGTTCCTCTGGAATATGACGGCCGTGATGAAATAGGGGAAATGGCAAGATCCATGCGAAGAGGAGCAAAGGAACTTGGTAATCTCATACGCAAGCTGATTGCAAGTTCCACCACAATTGCAGAATCTTCCTCTCATCTTCTTGCAATTGCCTATGACCTTAATGATTCGTCAAAGGAAATGGAAAATAATTCAGAAAATGCCACAAGGGAAACCTGGAAAATTGCAGAACATATGAAGAACATATTGTCTGCAACCGACAAAATCAATTCCCAGATAGATAATATTGCAGGGTTCACGGAAAATGTTTCATCAAATATGTCTGATGTGGGAATGAAAATAGATTCTGTTTCAAAATCAACCACATTTGCTGCATGTGCGGTTGAGCAGATGTATGCTTCCTTTAATGAAACCGCCCAGAATTCAACCAGAGGGGCGGCAGTTACGGAAAAAGCATCGGAACAGGCAAAGCAGACATCTGTCATAATGCGTCAGCTGGATGATTCTGCAAAGGAAATTGGTGAAATAATAGAAATTATTCAGACAATTGCATCACAGACCCATCTTCTGTCTTTAAATGCCGCAATAGAGGCAGCAGGCGCAGGAGAGGCAGGAAAGGGCTTTTTCGTGGTTGCAAATGAGGTAAAGGAGCTTGCTCATCAGACTGAAACCTCAGCTGGTATCATACGTTCCAAAATTCTTGGTATGCAGGCCCATACCAGAAAAGCCGTGGAAGTCAACCAGTTGATTGTGGATGTGATCTCAGATATAGATCAGATCATGGTTGCCATTGCTTCGTCTGTGGAGGAACAGACCGGTGTAACCAATGAAATTTCTTCCAATATAAGCATGACAGCTGATAATGCCCGTCAGCTGAACACTAAAATCAAGACCAATATCGAAGCAGTTCGGAAGGTTGCCTCCACCATAGAAGCCACAGCATCTGAATCTGCCCTGATCCAGAAAGATGTCAGGAACACAACCCGAGGTGTGGAAGAAGTGCTCAATTATGTTAATCTTGCAAATGAATCTGTAAAGGATTCCACATCAAGGATTGAGGAAATCAAGACCCGTGCAGATGAACTTGCAGCCCTTGCAGAAGACCTGAAAAAAGCCATTCATATATTCAGGGTGTGATTATTTTTTTATCACCACAGGAGATTGATACTTGAAAGCACTTGTAATAGCTGCCCATGGCAGCAGAAAAAAAGATGCAGATAAGCAGATTCTGGAACTTGCTGACAGGATACGTGCAAGGCTGCACAATTGTTTTGACAGGGTTGATCCTGCATTTTTGCAGTTTTCACAGCCTGAGCTGGGGCAAAAACTGGAAGAACTGGTACTGGCAGGAGCAGATCATGTGGTTGTCTTTCCTTTTTTTATAAGCAGGGGCAGCCATATTTCTTCTGATTTACCGGAACTGATTAATAAGGCCAGACAAAAATTTCCCGCCGCTGAATTTACACTGACTCGTCATCTTGGAATCATTGAGGGCTTGGATGACCTTATATGCCGGGAAGTTACCTTATCTTTCCACTGCCCGCAACAAGATCAAGGCCACCATGGAAAATCGGGCTCATATTGAGCCTGAGATCTGGTACAGATTTCCATGCATGGGCAGGCAGAATAATACCTGCCCGCCAGCCTTTGAAATCCTTTATAAGTTTTTTGCCCATCTCTCTGTAAAATTTTTCCGGCATATCCGTATTATCAAGGCGTTTCCCATAGGGCGGGTTTAATACTATGACTCCTTTCTGCCCCTTATGCGTCATGGAAGGAATAATTGAAAAAAAATCCTGTTCTGAAACTTCAATGGCTTTGTCAAACCCGTGGCAGCTGATATTCTGCCTGACTGCCCTGACTGCAGTTTCATCGTTATCAGATGCATATATCCTTGTGTCTTTAAATTCAGTGAAATTGTTTTCAGCCTTTTTTTTCAGATAAGACCATGTGCGTTTGCTGAACCCGGGCCATTGTTCAAAGGCAAATGATCTGAAGAACCCGGCAGGTATATTACCCTGGATCATGGCAGCTTCAAGGGAAAATGTTCCTGATCCGCACATGGGGTCAATGACCATGTCGTCCTTTAAAAATCCTGCTTTGAAAAGCAGTGCGCATGCCAGGTTTTCACGCAGCGGAGCTTTGTTTATTATCTGTTTTATTCCGCGTTTGAACAATAAATCTCCTGTGGTATCAAGAGAGACTGTGAATTCATCATGATCAGCCCTTATATAAACAGTCTGGCTGGAAAACAGAGCCTTCTGATGATTGTTCATTCTTGCGGCAATGGCTTTTTTGCAGCGCTGTGCAACTGCATCTGAATGATACAGGCGCGAATTGTGGCAGACAGCCTTTACTTCAGGGTGTACACAGCCCTGGGGAAGATAGATATCCCAGTCAATGAGGCCAAGTTTTTTTTCAAGCTGATTAAATGAGGTAGCTTTAAATTTTTTTATCCTCATCAATATCCTTGATGCAGTCCTGAGCCAGAGATTCAGCAGCATACAGTCTGTTGGCCTGCCTTTGAATTCGATTCCTCCCGGCATTGCTTTAATATTGTCACAGCAAAGTCCCAGGGCCATGATTTCCTTGAGACATAGCTGTTTAAGGCCTGGCGGGCATATGATGAAGAAAACATGGTTTCTTGCACTTACCCGCCTTTTAACCCTTTTTTGAAAGCCTGTAATTTTTTTGTTCATAATATATCAAATGCATGGCAGATTAATTCTTCTGTTGTCTGCCATGATATGCATTCATCTGTAATGGAGACTCCATATTTAAGACTGCTGCATTCTCCTGTACATTTCTGGCTGCCTTCAAACAGATTGCTTTCAAGCATTAGTCCCGTGATACAGGTATTGTTTTCCTTTACCTGGTCCAGAACACTTTTAAATACAAACGGCTGGCCTTGGTATTTCTGCCCTGAATTGTCGTGGGAGCAGTCAATTACCACAGCCTCCATAAGGTTTTTGGCCTTCAGTTTTTCCTTAACTTTTGCAACAGATACAGGATCATAATTGGGATGAGGGCCTCCGCGCAGGACAATATGGCAGAATCTGTTGCCTTTTGTGCTGACAATGGCTGAATGGCCTTTGGGATCTATTCCGAGAAAATGCTGGGGAGAGCCTGAAGCCATCATGGCATTGACAGCAGCATCAATGCTTCCGTCCGTGCTGTTCTTAAATCCCACGGGCATGGAAAGCCCGCTTGCCATTTCACGATGGGTCTGGGATTCGGTTGTTCTTGCTCCTATTGCCACCCATGAAAGAAGCCCTGCAATATATTGTGGAACAACAGGATCAAGTATTTCCGTTGCTGCAGGAAGTCCCATCTCATTGATTTTTATCAGAAGGGATCTGGCAGTTTTCAGGCCTTCATCCATATTATATGATGCATCAAGATTGGGGTCATTTATCAATCCTTTCCAGCCTATGGTTGTTCTCGGCTTTTCAAAATAAACCCTCATGATGAGATTGATTTTTTCCTTTACCCTTTGCCTGAGCTCTGTCAGTTTATATGCATATTCAAGGGCTGCATCAGTGTCATGTATTGAACAGGGCCCTGCAATCACAAGCAGCCTGGGGTCTTTTTTTGTCAGGATGTTTTCAATGTCACGGCGGGCACCTATAACCGTGCCTGCAGCAGCATCACTGATGGGAAGCAGCTCTTTTATTGTCTCAGGACTGATAATGGGGGTGAAGGATTCAACATTTACATCATAGGTCTGTTTCATGATTTTCTCCTTTTTGTGCAGGCCCTTTGTCAAAAGCCTGTGGAGAAAAAAACAAAAAAGCCGCAGGCCCTTGCTGCCTGCGGCTTTTGATGAATAGTGCTTATCAGCGCCGGACAGGCAGACCTGTATAATAAAAATACCTGAAATAAAATCTGTCTGTTAAGCGCATGTTCAATTCATTATTTCCTTTTTTAAAATTGTAATAAAACATAAAAATTTAGCCGGGTCAAGAAAATTGACTCTGTATAAAGATAATCTTTGAAGTTTTGCTTGACACAGGCCATGCTGTTTCCCTACTTTACCTGCGGGAAAAAAAATATTAGAATAAAAAAGTGATCGGAGATGGAAATGTTCAGAGTGCTGATGGTGGGTCTGGGAGGATTTGCAGGATCAATATGCCGCTATATTGCAACAGGATTTGTTCAAAGGCTGTTCAGTGATCCTTTTTTCCCCTATGGCACACTTGTGGTCAATGTTGCAGGATGCCTCTTCATTGGATTTCTTGGCGGATTGTCTGAAACAAGGCAGATATTCTCCCCTGAAATAAGGGCCTTTATTCTCATAGGATTTCTCGGGGGATTTACAACTTTTTCAACCTTTGGGTATGAGATATTCACGATTGCACGGGACGGCCAGTTTGCTGCCGCGTTGACAAACCTTGTTTTGCATCTCATACTTGGATTCACTGCCGTGTGGACAGGCTTTTCCATATCAAGGGTATTATAAAAGGAGGACAGGTTCATGGTGCTGCCGGAAAAAGGGCATATGCTCAGGATTTATATCGGAGAAAGCGATAAAAAAGATGGTGTCCCTTTATATGAGTGGCTTGTGAAAAAAGCAAGGGAGCATGGGCTTGCAGGAGCAACTGTCACAAAAGGGGTTCTTGGATTCGGAGCCCATTCAAGGATCCATACCTCAAAAATTTTAAGGCTTTCTGAAGACATGCCCATGATTATAGAAATTGTGGATACCCTGGAAAAAATTGATAAATTCATGCCTGTTGTTGACCAGACCATAAATGAGGGACTGGCCATTGTTGAGGAAGTGAGCATCCGTTTTTACAGAACATAATTTTTTTGCTGAAAATTTTAATATCTGCTGGAGGTAATGATGGAACTTAAAACCATTACAATCGAGAACCCTGATGAACTGAACTTCATCCTGGGACATTCCCATTTCATAAAAACCGTTGAGGACATACACGAGGCAATTGTCTGCACCGTACCTGATGCAAAGTTTGCAATTGCATTCTGTGAGGCTTCCATGGACTGTCTTGTGCGCTACAGCGGAACAGATGAAGACCTGATTGAACTTGCAAAAAAGAATGCCTTTGCACTTTCAGCAGGTCATTCCTTTATTATTTTCATGAAGGATATGTTTCCAATCAATATTCTCAATACAATTAAAAATATTCCTGAGGTTGCAAGAATACATTGCGCAACTGCAAACCCTGTTCAGGTAATTGTGGCTGAAACAGATCAGGGCCGTGGAATCCTGGGTGTGATTGACGGGTTTTCCTCAAAGGGTATTGAGACAGATGAGGATATTGAAAAACGCAAAGGTTTTTTAAGGATGATAGGATATAAGCAATAAAGATACAATCATGTGCCGGGCCATGTCAGATCCATTGCTTTTGCCATGGCCCGGCATATATTCTAGTCTCCGTCCAGCAGCCTTCCTATACCGCCCAGTATGGAGCCTTCTCCCTTGTCTGTGCCTCCCACTGAAGGGGCATGCTGTATGATTCTGTCTGCCAGCCTTGAAAACGGCAGGCTCTGAAGATAAATGGTTCCATGGCCGCTTAAGGTTGCCAGAAACAGGCCTTCTCCGCCGAAAAACATTGATTTCAGTCCGCCTGATCTTTGTATGTCATAGTCAATTCCAGGGGTGAATCCCACAATACATCCTGTGTCCACTCTTATTGTTTCGCCTTCCATCTTTTTTTCAACTATGGTTCCTCCTGCATGAACAAAGGCCATGCCGTCTCCCACAAGTTTCTGAAGTATAAAGCCTTCTCCGCCGAAAAACCCGGCTCCAAGCCTTTTGCTGAAGGCAATGGTCACCTTGGTTCCAAGTGCGGCACAAAGAAAAGCGTCTTTCTGGCAGATCAGTTCTCCGCCTATTTCTGCCATGTCAACGGCAATTATCCTGCCGGGATATGGAGCGCTGAATGCCACCCGTTTTTTATCCATGCCCTGGTTTGTAAAATGGGTCATGAAAAGGGATTCTCCTGTGATCGCCCTTTTGCCTGCGTCAAATAATTTGCCCATGAACCCGCGTTCAGGTTCGGAACCGTCTCCCATTTTTGCCTCAAAACTGATCCCGTCTTCCATCCAGTTCATGGCTCCGGCTTCGGCAATTACGGTTTCGCCGGGGTCAAGCTCGACTTCAACGGTCTGCATGTCATTCCCAAAAATTTCATAGTCAACTTCATGGCATTTCATAAGAACCTCCGAAATTCTGCATTTATTTTCTGATCATGGTCTCAGGCATCATCACGGCAACAACATGACCTTTTGCGCATATTGTTTCCCCTGCCATGACCCTTGTTTCCACAATCACTTTTTTTTCTTTAAGCTCAACAATTTTTCCGCGGATTTCAAGTTCCACCCCAAGAGGTGTTGGAGCAAGGAAATCAACTTTCAGGGATGCCGTGACAAAGCGCAGGGCAGGCTCTGTATCCATGGCGCGTCCCTGTGCCCTGTATGCTGCGGCAGATGCCGTGCCTGTGCTGTGACAGTCGATGAGCGAGGCAATCATGCCTCCGTATACAAAGCCCGGGATTGCAATATGATCCTCGTCCGGCGTAAATCTTGTCACGGTTTCTTCATTGTCCCAGAAGGTTTTTATCTGCAGCCCGTGGGAATTCAGCCTTCCGCATCCATAGCAGTAACTGTAGTCATCAGGATAATAGTCCTGGAATGCCTTTTGTGCCATTTTCCGGTTCTCCTTATCAGTTTTGGGTGAGGGTGTTAAATTGTTCTGCGCCCTGTATGAATCAAAAATTTTATATAGGCAGCACTGCCTGTAATACTGCCTGAAAAATCAGCAAGAAAATCAAATACAGAACCTGTACGTGCAGGAACAAATGTCTGGTGAATTTCATCTGACAGCCCGTACAGGGCTGAAAAAACTATGGCAAGAACCTGAATCTTAGATGCAGACCAGAAAGGTTTTTCAAATGCAAGATCACGTGCGCACAAAAGGCTTAAAAAAGCATATCCCAGAAAGTGCAGGATCTTGTCTTCCCATGGAAAGGACGGGCCTGAAATAATGCTGGGAAGTGAAGACTGCCAGAAAATCATTATGCAGTAAATGATTACCGGCAGCCTGTAGGAGACAACCATGTTTATGGTTTTAGAAAATCTGCTCATCCAGTATTCTTTCCCTTATATGGGTAAGTACAGGTTTTAGAAAATCTTCAGTGGAAATTCCCATCCTGACCTTGCCGTCCAGTGTTCTGACTGAAAGAGTGTTGGTCTGTTTTTCCTTTTCGCCTATTGTGATGATCAGAGGAATATAATTCAGCTGAGCTTCTCTGATTTTCTTTTTCAAGGTTTCATTTTTATTGTCAAGTTCACATCTGATTCTGTGTTTTTCAAGCTCTGCTTTGACAATGGCTGCATAGTCCGCAAGTTCCTGGTTTATGGGCAGCAGTACAGCCTGCACCGGTGCCAGCCATAAAGGAAAACGCCCTGCAAAATGCTCAACAAGAATACCGAAAAATCTTTCAAGGGATCCGTAAATTACACGATGCACCATTATGGGCCTGTGTTTTTCATTATCCCGGCCCTTGTAGGTGAGATCAAAACGTTCAGGCAGAGCCATGTCAAGCTGCACTGTGCCGCACTGCCAGGTTCTTCCAAGGGCGTCCTTGATGTGTATGTCTATTTTGGGGCCGTAAAACGCGCCGTCCCCTTCGTTTATCATGTATGGCTGCCCATATTCTTCAAGTGCGGCTTTAAGCCCGTTTGTGGCTTCTTCCCACTGCTGGTCAGAACCAATGGATTTTTTGGGACGGGTGGAAAGCTCCAGGTGAAAATCAAGCCCGAACCTTGTGTAAATTCTTTTTGCAAGCTTGAGAACTCCGAGAACTTCTTCTCCTATCTGGTCAGGAGTCATGAAAATATGTGCATCGTCCTGATGAAAAGCCCTTACCCTGAAAAGCCCTGACAGGGCGCCTGAAAATTCGTGGCGGTGCACAAGCCCTATTTCTCCGGCCCTCAGTGGAAGATCCCTGTATGAATATGACTTTGTCTTGTAAAGCAGCATGCCGCCGGGGCAGTTCATGGGCTTTATGGCATATTCTTCATCATCAATTACAGAGGTGTACATGTTTTCACGGTAATTTTCCCAGTGACCGCTCTGTTCCCATAATTTTCTGTTGAGCATCACAGGGGTCTTGGTTTCAACATAGCCTGCCGCCCTGTGTTCGTCTCTCCAGTAATCCAGCAGGCTGTTCCAGATTTCAATGCCCTTTGCATGAAAAAAAGGCATCCCGGCAGCTTCGTCATGAAAGGAATAAAGGTCAAGTTTGGTTCCAAGTTTTCTGTGATCCCTTTTTTTTGCCTCTTCAATCATGTTCAGGTAGCGGTTGAGCTGTTTTTTTTCAAAAAAAGCTGTGCCATAAAGGCGCTGAAGCTGCTGTCTTGACTGATCAGCCCTCCAGTATGCGCCTGATATTTTCATAAGCTTGAACCCCTTGATCATTCCTGTGTGGGGAATATGGGGGCCGCGGCAGAGATCAATGAATCTGCCGTTTTTATAAAGGGATATTTCCTGATCTTCTTCCAGCTCATTTATGATTTCAATCTTGAATGGATTGTCTTTGAAAATTTCAAGGGCCTGTTCCCTTGTGACAACGCTTCTTTCAAATCTGTTTTTTGCTTTGATGATTTTTTTCATTTCCGCTTCAATGGCTTCAAGATCATCAGTGGAGATGGGTGGCATATCAATATCATAATAGAATCCGTCTTCCACAACAGGCCCTATGGTAAGCTTTGCATCCCTGTAAATGTTGAGAACTGCCTCTGCCATTACATGGGCTGAGGAATGTCTTAAGATTTCAAGGCCTTCGTCATCATTTACCGTGATAAAGCTTATGGAACAGTCTTTTTTCACAGGAAGGTTCAGATCCATCAGAGTGCCGTTTACCTTCATTGCTACACAGTTCCTTGCAAAGCCCTGTGAAATGCTTTTTGCAATTTCTTCGCCGGTTGGGGTATTTTCGAATTGTTTTATGGTATTGTCCGGAAATGTTATGTTAATCATTTTATTTTCCATTGTATTTTGTTGTCTGCCAATATAAAACATGAATTTTAGAAGAAGCGGATTAAACAATCAAGGGAAAAAATATTGAAATATAAGTTTATTGACTCGGATGCCCGGCTTGCAGCAGCCTGTGATGAGCTTTCATGCGAAAACATAATTGGTGTTGATCTTGAAGCAGATTCCCTGCATTGTTTCAGGGAAAAAATATGTCTGATCCAGGTGGCTGCAAAAGACAGGGCTTTTCTGATTGATCCCTTTGAGATTCAGGACATGTCCCCTTTTGGAAAAGTGCTTGAAGATTCTGATATAATCAAGGTCTTTCACGGATCTGATTTTGATGTGAGAAGTCTTGACAGGGATTACGGGGCAAGGGTGAAAAGACTTTTTGATACGGAAATTGCGTGCAGGTTTCTGGGCATAAGGGAACGCGGGCTTGCAGCTCTTTTAAAACGCAATTTCAATCTTGAGGTGGACAAGAAATTCCAGAAGACAAACTGGGCCATGCGTCCTTTGAAACAGGAGATGATTGAATATTCAGTGGCAGATGTATCCCATCTTGTGCAGCTTTATGATATCATATGCAAAGCTCTTGCTGAAAAAAACAGGCTTGACTGGGCATGGGAGGAATCACGCATACAGGCAGAGGTGAGGTATGAGGATAACCATGGCCTGCCTCTGTTTAAAAAAATCAAGGGCGCAGGCAGGATGGATCCCAGAACACTTGCTGTGCTTGAGAATCTTCTTGAAATGAGGATCTGTGCCGCCAGAAAAAAGGACAAGCCTCTTTTCAAGATAATATCCAATGCAGCCCTGATAAATCTTGCACGCAGCAAACCTGTGAACCAGGATCAGCTGGTGAAATCAGCAGCCCTTAGCAGAAAACAGATGTCCATGTACGGAAATCTGTGCCTTGAGGCAGTTGCAAAGGCAATGTCCCTTGATGAAAAAGACCTGCCATCCTATCCTAAAAACGGCAGATACAGGAAAAAAGACAGTCTTGTGCTTGAAAGAATAAAGGAGCTCAAGGCAATGAGGGAAAGCCTGAGCCGGTCAATGGGCATGGAACCTGGATTCCTGCTTAACAATGCAATGATAGACACGCTTGCCTTTAAGAATCCTGTCACAATTGACCATCTTGAGACAATTGATAATATAAGACACTGGCAGATTGAATCAATGGGCGCCCATATTCTTGCAGCACTGGGCCGGTGCCGGGCATAACGGAGAAGTATGAAATGAAACTTGAATTTATGAAAATGCATGGAACAGGAAATGATTTTGTGTTTCTGGATGACCGGGACGGCAGAATAAAACAGTATATAAGCTATTCTGAGCTTGCACGCAGATTATGTCCCAGACATTTTGGCATAGGAGCTGATGGAATCATTCTGATTCTTGATCCTGACGATTCAGATCATGACATGAAATTCAGGATATATAACAGTGACGGGTCACAGGCCCAGATGTGCGGCAACGGCATGCGGTGCTTTGCAAAAATAGTGTATGAAAAAAATATACTGGCAAAAAGAAAAATCAGGGTGGATACAAAGGCCGGCACAGTGATCCCGGAGGTTATGCCCGATGCAGACAAAAAGGTTGAAAAGGTCAGGGTGGATATGGGTGAGCCTGAGTTCTCATGTGCTGACATGCCATTTGACTATCCTTTACAGGCGTGCGGGATTGATTATCATGTCAATGCAGTGTCAATGGGGAACCCCCATGCTGTCATATTTGTGGATGATATAGAGAAAATTGATCTTGAAAAAGTCGGGCCTGCAATTGAAAATCATGAAAAATTTCCTGAAAAAACCAATGTTGAATTTGTTGAGGTTATAACCGGTTCCGAGCTAAGAATGAGGGTATGGGAAAGGGGTGCAGGCATCACCCTTGCCTGCGGCACAGGAGCCTGTGCCAGCCTTGCCGCGGCAGCAGCCACTGGCAGGGCCGGCAGGCACGCTGTTGTTCACCTTGATGGCGGAGACCTTGAAATTGCCTGGGATGAAAAAACAAATCATATATTCAAGACAGGTCCTGCCAGGTTTGTGTTTCAAGGCACAATCTTCATATGAAAATGTAAGGACCGGGAAACCGGTCCTGATTCCTGATCCTGCTATAACACAAGAGCTTCCGATGCCAGAGAAGCCACTGTATCCACCTTGATATCAAGCTTGTAATGTTTTGAAAGCTCTCCAAGCTGACGATGGCAGGACAGGCAGGCAGTTGCAAGGTTTGGCAGGCCTGCTGCCTTCATCTGCTCTGCCTTTGGTCTGCCTGTGATCATTCTTTTGGCCGTGCTTGTACTGTCCTGAAGCATGCCGCCTCCGCCTCCGCAGCAGACTCCGTCTTCCCTGTTGGGAGTCAGTTCCACAACTCCTTCACATACCATGGCAAGAACCTGGCGCGGAGCATCATAGCCTCCTGATTTTCTGCCTATATTGCATGGATCATGATATGCAATCTTGTATGGATGAACGCCTGGATCAAATTTCAGAACGCCTTTCTGTGCATAACGCAGGGTAAACTCAGGTATGCTTATTACTTCAAATCCCGGTTTTCTTCCTATGATGTCTTCAAGCAGATACTTGAGAACATGATAGGCATGCCCGCATTCTGATAATACAAGAGTTTCGATTTCAAGGTCTTCTGCCGCTTCAACAACCATGAGGGCCATTTTTTTTGAAACATCATCCTGGCCTGTGAAATAGCCCCAGTTGGTGACATCAGTATGTCTTGAGGACATTGTCCAGGATTCCTTTGATGCATAAAAAAGTTTTGCCATGGCCGTAAGATGCATCAGGTTCAGTCCAAGTTCCCTTGGATTGGGGAGATAAAGGAATTTTGCGCCTTTTATGTCATGGGGTATCTCAGCTTCAGGATCATCCACCTCATCGACAAATTCTTCACTGATCCACTCCACGGTCTCGACAAAATCTTCAGTTGTAAGCCCGTTTACATCACCTGTCTCAAGGCGGGTTTTAACCCCTTTCTTTATATCAGGCGGCATTATATCTTCTGAAACAGCAAGGCTTCTGGCCTTTCTTACAATCTTGTCCATGGTTATGCCCATGGGGCATCCCTGTGTGCATCTGTTGCATACAAGGCAGTCCCACAGCATTCCGCTTTTTGCAAGCTGTTCATCAAGGCCCAGTGCTGCCATGCGTATGATCTGGCGCGGCATGGGCCCGCCTTCCCCCTCAAACCAGGTGCATCTTGAATTACATGCGCCGCAGGTCAGGCATTCTGAAGAATTATACCCGCGCGGAAGCTGTCTGAGCATTTTATACAGATCAGAATTTTTATTTATTGTTGCATTCTCCATAATGGTTTTCCTTTATTTTCATGCCTTGGCAATAATCTGTTCTATCCTGACACTTTCATTGGCTGCAACAGGCTCCCACAGAACCTTTGAGCTGTCGATTCCAGGTATGCTCAATACCTTGTTCACATTTTCTCCGGCAGTTCTGCTGCCTTCAAGCGATCTGCAGTTGTCTTCGTGGCACCCGCTTATGATTACCTTTGATGCGCCGTTTAAAAGAAGTCTGAGTATGATATCACTGCTTATCCTGCATGCACACGGAATCTGTACAAGCTCGATATGGGAGGGCAGGGAAAGATTTCCCGCTGCAAGGGCTGCCGATCTTTCGCAGGCAAGCAGCATTACCCTTCCCTTTTCAGCTCTGGCAGCAATCTGGTCATTGGTCAGCTCCTTTGAATCAATTGCATATGCAGGGCAGTTTGCAACGCACAGGTGACATGAACAGCAGGCATCAGGCACGATCTGCGGCCTGTTCTTGTCGTTCATTACAATGGCATTGTGGGGGCAGACCCTTATGCAGGTCAGGCACTGGGCACATTTTTTCTGGTTGATTTCCACCCCTGTTTCCACATGGGGAAGATCAAAGCCCTGTGTTGCAAGGCAGGCTGCGATTTCCTGTATTTCCCTGTCAAGATCGTCCATGTCAATGTCATCGTGGCCTGAGCCTGTGAAAAAGATTCCCTTGCGCGGGCTGCCGGTCAGGCGGTGCCGGATATTGGCGGCCTGGAGAAATCCTTCGCAGTCAAGATCAAGGTCAAGCTTTTCCGCCATGTGCTGAAAAACAGGGTTGGGGAATTGTTTTTCAGGAAATACAATGCATTTGCATTCAAGGCTCAGTTCAAGGGAAGGCAGGGTTGCCTCTTTTATCTTTATTATGAATTCATTGCCGTTGTTTTCAAATTTCAGGTCGTCAATTGTCCTGAATCTTAAAAAATCAACTCCTGCCTGACGCGCTGAGTCATACAGCTGCTGTCCTGAAGGGCCGTGAACCAGCATTTTGCCGGCAATGATGCTGACGTTTTTGCCTGCTTTGGCAGCCTGTTCGGCCGCAGTCAGGGCAAGCCTTGCAGGAGCCTTGAATTCAGGGCCGGAATAGTCCAGCACAATTGCAGTATTATCCGTGATTTTATCAGGAGCCTGGTCAGCCATTCGGCAGAATTCTTCAAGGCTTAAGCATGAATTTTTCAGGTTTTCAGGTTCTGAGGATAATCTGTCAGGTTCGGCAGCAGCAATGATTGCAGCACAGGTCAGGTATTTTTTTTCGCCTTCTGATTCATAATATATGCTGAAATTGCCGGCAGTTCCCTGCACACTGATGATTTTCGCATTATTCACCATATTGACAGCGTCTGCACCGGCAGTGACAGCAGCAGGCCC
>CAYOYY010000056.1:0-18432 GCA_964408295.1 uncultured Desulfobacula sp.
TAATAACGGCTCAGCTCTCCTTTGTTTTCTGAGTGATCCCGTGTAACAACTGTGGGCAGCCTTTTGCTCGATAAAATCTGGTAAAAGGGGTCAAGTTTGTGGTAAGCTATTTTGAATTCATGGAAAAATCGGCTATCAATGCCTCTACCAATTACAGCATTCAAATCAAGGGACTGCCCACTTGCAAAATAAAAATTGTTATTTCCTGTTTTGAAAGTTTCTTCCAGCTGAAAAAGCACTTCGGAAATCTGGTCTTTTTTCTGGGAAATCTCCAGTGCAATACCACTGATCCGCAGTATATCCCTTAAATCTTCTGATGTTAAAGTCTCTATGCCCATACCTGACCCCTGAACTGTTTAACATCCTTTTTGTGGTGCCTGTCCTCTTGTACAAACTGTATAGCACCTGTACCGTGATATCAAGAAAAATCAAGAGCAGAATCCATCTGTGCGCCAGTAATCTCCACCACTTTGTTATGGGGAGACAGGGGCTCTTCATAAAAGAATGCCGGTAATCTGTTGTCTTCGGGCCTTATTCCAGCTTTACGGTTGAACTCAAGTTCTTCTTTCAATACCCTTATACCCATTGCCGGGATATCATCCGGCCCAAGACTGGTGCCGAACCTGGCATTCATGGCACGTAAAAAGGCTTCTCCTCCTTCCGGTGTTGTAAGGGTGAAGCTAGCCAGCAGACATAATCCAGTACAGTCTATGGCAGCCATCGCGATCTGGGTATTTCTGGATGCTTCTACCTGATTATCGGGTTTCAGTGGGTCAAGAGCTCCTGTCATATATTCCCCCAGAACATTGCCGGCAGTATGATCCGCGCCCATTGGAGAAGTAGCGTAGGTGACAGCGTTACCCTGCATTGCTCTTGGATCATATGCTGCAATACTCTGTCCTCTGACTGTTGGTATCCTGTGATGGTTGAGGTGTTTTCCCACAGCATCAGGCCCTGTGCCAAGAATTCTGCCAAACCGGGTATTCTTTGCAATTTCTTCAACCAAACCCAGGGCTGCTGCACCGTCTTTAAATGCGATTTTCCCAGCATCCATTGCCACGGCAATGCCCACTCCTGTGTTCATAGTGTCCACACCAATATCATCGCACAGACGATCCAGCTGTGCAATAATATCCAGATCGTCAATTCCGGTCATTCCTCCCATAGACCAGATGGTCTCATATTCAAGAGACGATGTAACATATTGTCCATTCTGATCTACAAATTCATTGGAGCACCGTACAATGCATTGGGAACAGCCAAGATGTGAAGGATTGCCACCCCGTTTTTTCATCAGCTTGACAAGGGTCTCTCCACTGATTTTTTCCCATCCATCCATCACTCCCTTTGTGGCATTAAGGCTGGGAAATGCTCCCATGGAATTGACAGGGGCCACAAGTCCTGCAGTTCCCAGATCCGGCAGCATCTGACCTGTCATTGGGTGGGCTTTGATGGCTTTGGCAAAATCTCTGGCTGCTGCCTTGAAGCCTTCAGGATCTACAGCAGCATTCTTATTCTCCCCTTTAAGATCAATGACTACGGCTTTCAGTCCTTTTGCACCCATAACAGCACCAAGTCCACCTCTTGCAGCAGCCCGGCATGGGCGTCCATCAACATCGGTGACCTGAACAGAGGCAGATGCTAATCCTGTTTCACCGGCAGGCCCAATGACAAGCACAGCATTATTCTTGCCGTATATATCAAGAATTTTTTTCGTGGCTGCATAGGTTCTTTCTCCCTTGAGTGATGGGGCAGGCTCCAGCGATACTTCCCCTTTGGCATCGACTCGCAGTAGATGAACCGGATCTTTGTCTGTCTGCCCTTCAATGACAATAGCGGCAATGCCTAAGCGTCCCAAGGCAGCTCCGGCATTACCGCCGGCATTGCTTTCTTTTATGCCGCGGGTTAAGGGACTTTTGGCTCCTATGGAAATTCGGCTGGTATTAACCAGCATTGTCCCGCTAAGTGCTCCAGGAGCAAAAATCAGTTTGTTTTCAGGCCCCATTGGATCGCAGGCAGGCGGTACTTCAGCATTGATAATGGCAGAGGTCAGTCCACGCCCTCCAAGCCCCAGATAGGGTTTGGGAACATCTTGCGCGGTGATTTTGAGATGTTTCATATCGACCCTGATAAATTTCATCTTTCCTCCCTTTTCTTTTTGATCTGGGATTCAGCCTCCAAGGTAGGCTTTTCTCACAAGATCACTGGTTTGAAATGTTTCAATATCTCCCTGCTGCACAACCTTGCCCACCTGGAGAGCATATCCTCTGGTTGCCACACCAAGCGCCAGAGGAATATTCTGTTCGGCAAGAAGTACACTTACTCCCCTTTTACGTATGTTTCTTATTACTGGCTGGAGCTCCTTGACTTTTATGGGATCCAGGCCCAGAGAAGGTTCATCCATTAAAAGAAGTCTGGGTCCTGCCATGAGGCCCCGGCCAATGGCCAGCATCTGCTGCTGGCCTCCGCTCAGGGTTCCTGCCTTCTGATTAAGCCGTTCTGCCAGTATGGGAAAATGTTCAAATACCTGGGCAAGATCCCGTTTGATTCCAAGTTTGTCATGTCTGAGACTTGCACCCAGTTGCAGGTTGGTTAGAACGCTCAGATATGGAAACAGTTTTCTGCCTTCAGGAATATGTACCAGACCTGCCTTTACAATTTCATGGGTTTTCAGGTTGTCAATGCGTTTTTTATTGAACCATATTTTTCCGATAGTGATCGGGGCAAGCCCGGATAATGCTTTCATTAATGTGGATTTTCCAGCTCCATTGGCCCCTATAATGGAGACCACACTCTGGTCAGAAACCTCAATGCTTACATTGTCCAGAGCCAGGGCTTTGCCATATCTGACAGTGATATTTTCAACTTTGAGCAACATTTATCACGCTCCGAAATAGGCATTTATCACTTCCTGGTTTTCTCTGAGCTCATCAATGGTTCCGGAAGCTATACGCTGACCGAAATTGATCACAATAACATGGTCAACAATGTCCATGATCTGCATATTATGCTCAACCAGTAAAATGGTAATACCGCTTTTTCTTATTTTTTCAACGATTTTCATGGTGAATTCAATCTCTCCAAGACTCATTCCTCCCAGCGGTTCATCCAGAAGAAGCAGTTTTGGTTCTGTGGCAAGCGCCCTGGCAATTCCCAGCATTTTCTGATACCCCTGAGGAAGATTGCAGGCAAGTTCATCCCTTACCCGGTCCAGGCCCAGAAGATCGGTGATTGCCAGGGCTTTTTCCTGAATAAGGTCTTCATTCAACCTGTAGACCGGCAAATTAAAAAATGCTGCCATCCAGGATGAATGGGGGTGAAGATAAAAGGAAGCTGTTATATTTTCCATGACAGTGAAATCGCCAAACAATGGATTGAGTTGAAAGGTCCGTCCTATTCCGCAGGATGCAATAATATGCGGTTTTTTGCCTGTGATATCCTGGCCATTAAATATTACCCTGCCTTGATCAGGTTTTAAATAGCCTGTGATGAGATTGAATAATGTGGTTTTTCCAGCACCATTTGGCCCTATGATTCCCAGTATCTGACCTCTTTTTACATTGATATCCACATTTGATACTGCGGTAATGCCTCCAAAGGATTTTGTAAGATTGTTTATTTCAAGGAACATCAGTTTCTCCCTCTTATCTGATCCCATAGTCCCACCAGCCCTCTTGGCATGGCAAACACCACCAGCAGCAGTATGGCAGCAAAAAGAAACGGGGTATATTCTTTCAGGTCCCTGAAAATTTCCGGAACCATTATCAGCACGCATGCGCCTATGACAGGGCCTGCAAAGCTGTCAATTCCTCCCACCAGCATGTATACCAGCAGATTTATGCTTGCGAACAGATTGAAGCTGGAATATGAAATTACCATATTATAGTGGGCATATGCTGCCCCCACCAGCCCCACAACAAAACATGAGGCTCCCATGGCCAGCACCCGGTATTGAACTTCGCTGATTCCAACGCTTTCCGCCACAGCATGGGATTGGTCAATGGCTTTAAGGCAGACCCCGATACGGCAGTTCTCAAGGCGCCACAGGAAAATCAGACATACTGTCATCAATCCCAGAAAGAAAAAATAATATGCTGTTCTGGAACCAGGGAAAAGAGGTGGGATACCGATCAGTCCGTTGATGTGGCCGGTGTATTTTCCAAAAATTGCATTAATGGAAAGAATTCCGATGCCAAAAAAAAGACTGACCATGGAAAAATATATGGTTCTGACTCGGGCAAATGGAAACCCGACCAGCACAGCTGCAGCCATGGTGGCAAAGGCCCCGACAGGCATGGTCAGCCATGGAGACCATCCCAGATAACGTGCAAGAACAGCTGAAGTATAGGCGCCGATGCTCATGAAAGCTGCATGGCCCATTGAAATCTGGCCTGACAATGCCAGAGTGCGCAGAGAACTTGTGGCTGTTATGTAAATAAAGGTTAGAATAAAAATATGATATGTATACATGGAGGTGATAAAAACTGGCAGGAAGCTCAGAATAATCAGGGCAGATAAAGAAATATAAAGACCCTTGCCGGATTTTGATGATGAATTGTGTATCCGGTTCATGATTAATCCATTTCCCTTCCGAACAGCCCCTGCGGCCGAACAAGCAGTAGAATAATGATAATGGCAAGGCCGGTTGTCTGGGTGATGGCAGGGGTGGTGAAAAGAGGCAGCACTGAATCCAGGGTGCCTATAATCAGGCCACCGGCCAATATCCCTCCTATACTGCCAATCCCGCTCAAAATTACTACCTGAATTGCCTTGACAAGAATCAGATCCCCCATAAAGGTGTTCAGGTCAAACACAGCTCCCATCATGGAGCCTGCCACTGCAGCAAGGGCACAGCCCAGAGCCATGGCAACGGCAGCAACCCTGTGTATACGTATTCCCTGAAGAGCTGCCCCTTCAGGTTCCTGGGCTACTGCCTGCATCTGGTGTCCGATGCGGGTGAAGTGGATAAATCCGGTCAGGGCCAGCAGTAGACATACTCCGATTGCAGCTGCACACAATCTTTCCATGGAGACCGATACTCCACCTATCATAAGAGAGCCCGGAACAAAGGCCGGCAGGGAGCGGACATGCACTCCGACCGTGATATTTATTCCAGTCTGAAGAATAAATATCAGAGCAATGGCCATGATTACAGATCTGTAAAAATCTCCATAAAATGGACGGAAGCAGAACCGTTCCAGAAACAGACCGACCAGAGCCATTATGCCTGATGACAGAATCAGGGATATCCATTGATTGATTCCGTATCCCACAGAGAGCTGATAGCACAGATATCCTCCCACCATATAAAGTGCGCCATGGGCAAAATTCATTATTCCCATGATGCTCAGTACCAGGGCAAAACCTGAAGCCACCAGAATATACATGGAGGAAAGAAGTATGGCACTTATAATTACAGCTATAATTGTTCCCATTGGTTTTCCTTTATACCTGCAGCATGAAATTTGAAATCAGGGAATCACGATATTCCTGATCCAACCGAAATATTCTGGTTTTCCCTTCTCAAGACCGGCAATGGGTCTTGGGCCTACCACAGCATGTCTTAAACCATAGGTACGTTTTCCGCACATGTGGGCTGTTCCATAGGCCGTATCAATGGTATCCATCTTTTCCCATGCATTTTTGACATCATCAGTATTAAGGCTTTGAGCTTTTTTAATGGCCTGTGCCAGCACGTATACGGAATCGAATCCTTCGATCCAGAATGCCATTCTGTCATGACCGTATCTGGCTTTACCGGTTTTGATAATCCATTTTATTAAATCAGTGATTTCAGGGTCATCCATGATGATGCCATGGACAAAATAATTGTCTGATGCCTGTTTCCCGGCTATCTTGAGTACATCCTGCACCTGAAGATAATGAAAACCAATTACTGGTTTGTCAAATCCTGCTTCACGGAGTGCTTTCAATACTCCGCCCACCATGGCAGGCCAGCCGTTGATCATGGCCACTGCATCGGGTTTCATCTGTACCGCTTTAAGGGCAAAAGGGGTAAAATCCACTGTATCCAGGGGCCATCCAATGATATCTCCTGCAAGTTCTATCCCCTTTTTCCTGGCCCATTTTACCAGATGTGGTTTTATAAAGGGAATGGCTCCGTCATCCGGAATCAGGACAGCAATCCGTTTCACTTCTGGCTTCTGTTTTTTCAGAAATGTCAGTCCGGACTTGATGGCACCCAGTGTACCATTCTGGGACAGGAAGGTATAAGGAGTTTTTGCACTGAATTCCTGAGGAGTGCCGCAATTATAGGCCAGCGACCGGATTACCTTGGCAGGCTCGGTTACAGTGGTGACTGCTGCCACGGTAAATGGCATTATGGTTCCTGCAATGTATTTGACTTTCTGGTCATATACCAGTTTCATAGCACCTGCTACAGCACCGTCTGCCGTGCATTTATGATCTTCAGGCACCAATTCCACCATGTATTTTTGTCCTTTGATGGTTATCCCTCCGTTCTGGTTGATCCAGTCCCTTGCCAGTTCACCTCCCTGGAAATGAATCCGTTCAGAGTCTGATGCAAACCCGGACAGGCCTGTTAAAAAACCAATGCGAAGTTTTTTGGGAGCATCTGCCCCCATGGCCATACCGGTTCCCATCAGGGCGATCATGGCACTGCAGGCGATCATTGTTTTAAACCATTGGCTTAATTTCATTTTTTCCTCCTTTATTGTATTAAGACTTTACCAGGATTTTCACCATATCCGGTGAAGCCAGTTCCATCATGACCCAGGGCAGTTCCCACCGGCATCAGGGTGCCTGTTTGATACCCGTGGAGATCTGATCCGCAGATACCGCAGAATGTCACTTTTAACAGCACCTCATCCGGTCCTACCTCTGGAACGGGTCTGGATTATCGCAACCTCTATGGTCACACTTTCCATCCTTTTTGAAGAGCTGGGGTTAAGACTGGAAAATCCCAGTATGCCAGCAGTTCTTTGTCCAGAATTGTCAGCGTTATGGAGGCTCCAGCCATCTCCAGGGACGTGGTATAGTTGCCCACCAGACTGCGGGCCACCTTAATTTTTTCTTTTTTCAGCACAGCTGCCGCACTGTTGTAAAGCAGATAAAGCTCCATTAAAGGAGTGCCGGAAAATCCGTTTATATGGAGAAGTACCTGGCTGCCATCCCCGGGGTTGAGATCTGCCAGTATGTTGTCCATTAGTTCCTGGACGATTTCATCAGCTGTCCTGATTTTTTCTCTACGCTGCCCTGGTTCTCCATGGATCCCAACCCCGATCTCCATCTCATTGTCATTAATCTCAAAAGTTGGTACCCCTGCAGCTGGTATTGTACAACTGGTAAAGGCTACACCCATGGAGGCGGTACACTGGTTCACCCGCTCTCCCAAGGCCTGACACTGGTCCAGAGAACCACCCTGTTCTGCAGCCGCGCCCAGGATTTTTTCCACAATCAGAGTGCCGGCCACTCCACGGCGACCTGTGGTGTATGTGGAGTCTTTGACTGCCACATCATCGTTGACCAGTACGGTGAGGTTCGGGATATCAATCATCTCAGCGGCCATCTCGAAATTCATCAGATCGCCGGAGTAGTTTTTCACGATAAACAATACACCGGCCCCTGTATCTGTTTCCATGGCAGCGCTCATGATCTGGTCCGGGGTGGGGGATGTGAAGATCTGGCCGGGGCAGGCTGCATCCAGCATGCCATACCCAACATACCCTGTATGGAGAGGTTCATGACCTGATCCCCCGCCTGAAATCAGAGCCACTTTATTGTTTCCGGTTTTTCGGGCCCGTAGCACAAAACAGGGATCAAATTGTACCTGTATCAAATTTTTATGAGCATGAGCAAACCCTGCCAGGCTTTCTTCAAGCATGGTATCTGCATTGTTGATGAATTTTTTCATATTTTGATCTCTCCATCTGATAAACAATCACATATGGTTGAAATGATCACTTCGCAGGAGCGGGCTCCGGGATCCACTGTTCCTATGGATCGTTCGCCAAGAAATGAGGCCCGTCCTTTCCTGGCCTCCATATTCCGGGTGTTTTCCGCGCCTTTTTGCGCAGTCTCCTTCAAGGTTTTCAAGATCTGACCTATGGTTGCACCCTGGGCCTCAAGTGCTGTAAAGACCGACGAGACCGGGATCAGAACGTCCAGCATTGTTTTTTCTCCTTCCCTGGCTTTGCCCCGTTTCTGAACATCTGCCACACCTGTGGCAAATCGCTGGGCAAAGGTGTCAGGTCCTGGCTTTGCCATCCCCATGAAAAGACTGGCAAACAGGGGGCCAGATGCTCCGCCGATGCCGGACAGCAGTGCCAGAGCAATTTTTTTAAATCCTTCTTCCAGATTCAGGCCTGCAAAGCTTGTTTCCATCTCCACGATTTTTGCCATACCCCGCTTCATGTTGATGACATGATCCCCGTCCCCAATAGCCCTGTCCAGGGCTTCTATGGCATCAGCCTTTTTTTCATACTGTTTTAGAACCATCTGGCATATGGCAATGATCTGGTCTCCGTTCATGGATCTCTCCTGGTTGGTTTGATATCATCTTAAATGGCTGTAAATGGTAAATCAATAACTGAAATCAGCCATTTTTATCCCACCAGCCAGCCGCTTTTTTCCGCTTTGACAGATACAGTCAGTGGGGGGGGCATACCCAGAACCTTTCCCACGGCAGCAGCAATATCCTGGTGCCCCGGTAACACAGTTTCTTCCAGGACTCCCGCAGGAATGGGTACATCCATGGCTGCCACCCGGGCTACGGGTGCTGTCAGTGAATCAAATGCCTGCTCCATGATCTGCATGCCGATCTCACCGGTCACTCCGCACCGCAGGTTGTCCTCATCCACTACAACCACCCTTCTGGTCTTTTTCGCTGAAGCAAGGATGGTATTCATATCCAGAGGTTCCAGGGTCCGGAGATCAATAACCTCCATTTCGATCCCTTGCTCACTCAGAACATCAGCCACCTGGACAGCCATGGGAACCATCATGGATGTGGCGATTACCGTAACATCCGTTCCCTGGCGTGTGATCTTTGCCTGTCCAAAAGGAATGGTGTATTCTTCTTCCGGAACTTCTCCACTTATACCCAGCAGTTCCTTGTGATAAAAGTAAATCACAGCATTATTGTCCCGGATGGCAGTTTTCAACAGCCCTTTGGCATCGTAAGGTGTGGCTGGCAGTACCACCTTAAGTCCCGGCCTGTGCCACACCAGACCTTCCGGACATTGGGAATGCATGGGACCGGCTCCTCCTCCGCCTCCAATGGGGGCCTTGATCACCACTGGCACCTTGAGGTGTCCTCCATTGGAAAAGCGTATGGTGGCGGCCTGGTTCAATATTTCATCTGCTGCACAAAAGAAAAAATCGGCAAACATCAGATCTGCAATTGGCCGGTAACCAGCCATCGCAGCACCCACCGCCGATCCCACGATGGCTTTTTCACTTATGGCGGTTTCCCTGACTCTGTCCATGCCAAACCGGTTTGAAAGCCCGTCATGTGTTTCCCACAAATCATGGCAGACATCTTCTCCAAGGATATATACTTTGCTGTCCCTTGCCATTTCTTCGTGCAAGGCTTCATTGATGGCCTGGGCATATGTAATTTTTCTCACCTGATACCTTCCTTTTTTTTAAGTTGTCAATCAGCGTAAAGTGCTGTTTCCAGAATATCCGGCTCTGGATAGGGACTCTGCCTGGCAAAGGCTTCTGCTTCCATAATTTCCCTGTGGGCATCGGATGCAATGGCATCCATCTTTTCCTGGGTCAGTACCCCAGTGTTTATCAGAAGTTTTTCAAAGCGCTCAATGGGATCATCCTGCCGGCATGCTGCGATTTCATCTGAAGTAAATCTGCGATCCATATTATACGGTGGGATTCCTTCCATATGAGAACGTGCCCGTTTGGTCTTGCATTCAATTATTGAGGGCCCTTTTCCTTTTCTGGCACCTCTGACAGCTTTATCCACTGCTGTGTGCACAGCCAGGACATCCTGGCCGTCCACAACCTGCGCAGGAATTCCGAACCCAAAGGCCAGATCGCTTACATCTTTTTTAGGAAAAGCTACAGAAGAGGGAGTCCACATCTGATAGCCGTTGTTGGCAATAACCCATACCACTGGAAGTTTCCAATTGGCCATCATCAGCATAGCCTCATGCATGGCACCTTCTCCCATGGCTCCGTCTGTTGATAGCAGAGCTGTGATCTGACCCCGTCCATTGAACCTGGCAGCCAGGGCAGTACCGGCGGCAAGCGGCCCGTCAGATCCCAAAGTGCCGCATAATCCGAATATTCCATGGCTGGGGTAACAGGTATTCATGTATCCAATTCCCTGACAGGATCCGGTTTTCCGGCAATCATGCTCGGCAATGAGCAATTTTACAGGAAGGCCCTTGGCAATGAGTTCACAAAGTCCGTGGCCCCGGTGGGTATAAAACAGATAGTCATCCTGGCGTAAAAATGAGCAGAAACCTGCACCAACTGCTTCCTGACCCTGTTGACTGTGAAAATAGGGACCCGATATCTGCTGCTTACTGAAAGCCTCCACCAGGTACTGGTCTAATCTTCTGGCACGCACCATATTTGTGTACAGAGTGATCTGCACTTCCTTTGTAAGACCCATATTATCTCCCTGATACTATTTCTGGTTAATTCTGATATCACTATAGGGAAAGGTAAACATAAAGATCAATAGCTGAACTCAGTCATTTTATATGTGTCCTGCCTCGTTTTAACATGAATTTGTTGTCTGTATTTTATTTAAATGTTCAATTTCCTGTTGTCTGACAATTGTTTTCCTGATATTTCATTTATGACTAATACTTCTGTTTTCAGAGGTATTTAATAATATTAATTATGATATCCACAATACCTGCTATGTTATCAGACTACATTTATAAATTAGGTAGATTCCAATGAAAGAAGACAATTGTGATACACGCCTGCGTCATGCCCGTTTTAAATCGTTTCATCATGATCCGGATATACTGCCTGATCATCAGACCATAAATGACTACAGGCGATATGCCCTGTTAAGAACTTCACTTATGATTATTGCACTAATATGCTGTGGATATTCTCTGATAAATCTTCGCAGGGGAGTCATGACGCTTGCTGCGGTGGAAATCACACTGATACCAGTATGTGTCAGCCTTGTTTTTCTGGTGCGCTATATTAAATACTTTAATCCTGTCAGGGTCATTTTTACTGTCATGGTGTGCATTTTCGGGCTTACAGCTTCTGCAGCTCCAGGAACTTATCCGACAATTTTTGTATGGAATGCCCTTATTCCTGTTTTCGGCTTTTTTTTGTGGGGAAAAAGGGGTGGAATGATTATCAGCATGACTATTCTGCCGGCTGCTGTATTGCTTTTTTTCAGATATCATATGTCAGATGCTGCCAGCATGCCTTTGCCAGCCCTTTCCAATATAATCATTTATGTGATTATCATCACAGTCTTTACATTTTATTATGAAATTACCAGAGCTGAGACAGAAGATGCCCTGAAAAAGGAGATCAATATCCGCCGTCAGGCTGAAAAAGAAAAGGAAAAACTGATTGCAAAACTTCAAAGAGCCCTTTCCGAAGTTGAGACATTGAGCGGACTTCTGCCGATCTGTGCTTCATGCAAAAAAATAAGAGATGACAAAGGGTACTGGAACCAGATTGAGGGTTTTCTTCAGGAGCATTCCAATGCCAGGTTCAGCCACGGCATATGTCCGGAATGCGAGAAAAAACTTTATGGAGATCAGGAATGGTATAAGGCACTGCACAGAAACAGAGGTGACAGCGGTAAATCATCTTGAAAAAAATTTTCAGAAATTTAAAGATACGGTTCAAACTTCTGGGCGGGTATACTCTGATTTTTATTTTTGCCACCCTGATGGGCGGAGCAGTGATATATTCCACTGTCCGTGCCACAATTGAAAATAACATAGAAAGCGAACTGACCCATTCAACAGAAGCAATCCTGGACATGGTCAGAACAGCTGCATCCACTTCCATTAAAAATTATCTCAGGGCCATTGCAGAAGAAAACAGGCAGATTGTTGCAGGTATATATCAGGATTGTCTGGACGGCAGGATTTCACAGGCAGAGGCAAAGAAGCAGGCGCGCAGGATATTGTTCAGCCAGACCATAGGCAAGACAGGATATATATTCTGTGCAGACTCCAGGGGAATTGCAGTTGAACACCCCAATTCAGGGGTTGCAGGCAAAAATTTCATGGACAGGGCCTTTGTGAGAAAGATGATTGCAATGAAACAGGGTTATCTTGAATATGAATGGAAAAATCCTGAGGATCGGCATGAACGCCCCAAAGCCATGTATATGGTTTATTTCAAACCCTGGGACTGGATTATCAGTGTTTCCTCCTACAGGGAGGAATTCAGGGAACTTATACATATATCTGATTTTAAGAAAAATATCCTGTCCCTTAAATTCGGCAGGTCAGGATACGCATATATCATTGATACAAAGGGCAATCTTGTTGTGCATCCTTTTCTTTCCGGCAATTATTTTGATGCGGCAGACAGGGATGGAAAGCATTTTGTAAAAAATCTGTGCCACATGAAAAACGGGAAAATGTTTTACAGATGGAAAAATCCGGGAGAAAGAGATGAACGTGAAAAAATGGTTATATTCCGGTATATTCCTGAATATGACTGGATAATTGCCTCCACAAGCTATCTGGATGAAATTTTTTCTCCCCTGAAAACCATAAGGGATATCATAGCCATTACAACAGGGCTGCTGATAATTTTTGTGTTTATTCTTTCGCTTATGATAAATCATATTGTGGTATCACCTTTGAAATCTCTGATGCTGCGTTTTGAATCAGGAGCTTCCGGCAATCTGAGCGTGCGCATGCCCGTGGAATCAGAAGATGAAATCGGTCAGCTTGCGCAGTATTTCAATGATTTCATGGAAAAGCTGGAAGCTTACAGCACAAGCCTTGAATCGGAGATAGAAAAACACAGGCAGACAGAGCAGTTTTTAAAAATCAGCGAGGAAAAATACAGAACCATTCTTGAACGCATGGCAGAAGGATATTTTGAAATTGATACAGCAGGGTGTTTTTTGTTCTTTAACAGGGCAATGAAAAATATGCTGGGCCTTGCACACACCACACCTTCAGGGCTTAGAATACAATCTTTTTTAAAGAGTACAGATCAGACTGAATTTGCTGATTTTTTCAGGAAAATCATGGACACAGGGAAACCAGGGCAGATATCTGATATTGAGCTTTTAAAGAATGGGGAATCTGCCTGTTATGTTGAAATTTCCATGTCACCGGTAAGGCAGGGTGATAAAGACCTGATCACAGGGTTCAGCGGTGTGGTAAGGGATATCAGCGAGCGCAGAAAAAGGGAACAGGCTCTGCGCCTTTCAGAAGAGATTTTTTCCAAGGCATTCAGGAACAGCCCCGGAGGCATGTTCATCGCCACTTTGAAAGATACCAGGCTTATTAATGTGAATGACAGTTTTTTAAAAATTACCGGATTCACACTTTTTGACCTGATCGGAAACAACCTGAGTGAGCTTAAATTTTTTTCATCTCCTGCCAGAGCGGGAAAATTCATCAATGCAGTCAGACATGGAAACCGCGTGAAAAATATGGAAACAGGTTTTTTCAATGCACAGGGAGAAAAGCGTACAGGTGTCATATCCGCTGAAATCGTGAATGTATGGGAAGAACCATGTATGCTTGTTGTGCTGGAAGACACCACGGAATCAAGGCTTCTTGAGAGGCAGATACTGAGCATAAGCGAGAACGAGAGACGCAGGATTGCCATGGATCTGCATGATGACCTGTGTCCTCAGTTGATCGGTATAGAGTTCATGGTGAAAATATTGACACGCAGGCTTTGTGAGGAATCCAGCACTCATGCACAGGAAGCTGAAAAAATAAGAGCACTGATTCTGGACAGCATTGAAAAAACAAGACAGCTTTCTTCCGGACTTTTCCCGGCCAATCTTTCTGATCACGGGCTGATATCATGTCTTGAGGCACTTGCTTCTGCCACAGGTGATTTCTACGGCATAAAGTGCAGCTTTGAATCGCATGGCAGATGCTGCATAACAGATCATACATGTATTTCACATATTTATTATATTGTTCATGAGGCTGTGCATAATGCAGTAAAGCACGCGCACACAGAAAAAATTGCCATATCCTTGACGAATACAGATGAAACCGTCACATTACATGTCAGGGATGAGGGCATCGGTATCAATGATGCCGGCCGGTCTGCCGGAATGGGAATGAAGCTGATGCAGTACAGGGCATCAAGGATAGGGGCAGTGTTGACCATAACCAGGCCTGCCTGTGGAGGAACTTTGGTTAAACTTGAGATTGAAGCTGAATCATGTCTGACAGAATGAAAATATTCATTGTTGAGGATCATCCGATTTTCAGGATGGGGCTTCAGGAACTTATTGACTCTGAATCTGATATGGAGGTATGCGGCAGTGCCTGCGATGTGGATTCTGCTGTTGCCATGATTGAAAAAAACATGCCTGATCTTGTGATTGTGGATCTTTCCTTAAAGGAGAGCAGTGGCATGGATCTTATAAAATATATAAATGATCATATTCCGGATATGGCAACACTTGTTTTGTCCATGCATGATGAATCCATTCATGCAAAAAGATGCATAATGGCAGGGGCAGGAGGCTATATCATGAAACAGGAGGCCTCTGAATCCGTTGTGACAGCCATACGCCAGATCCTTGCAGGCCATATCCATGTCAGCCGTAAAATCATGACCCATATCCTGGACGGCATAAGAAATCAGAAAACCTCTTGCCTGGACGAATCGCCCCTGGAGCGCCTGACTGACAGGGAACGTGAAATTTTTCAGTATATAGGCAGGGGGTATTCCTCAGGAAAAATTGCAAAAACCCTGAATATCAGTGTGAAAACAATTGGAACCCACAGAGAGAGGATCAAGGAGAAACTGGGGTTCAGGCACAGCGGTGAGCTTGTGCGAAACGCCGTCATATGGGTTGAAACCGGCAGAATGGTTTCATAGGTAATCTGCCTGCATTCATTCAGGTGTTTTACCTACCATGATATGGGTTTTAAGCTTATTTACACTTTATTGCTGTCTTTTTATAAAACAGAAGCTGTGCCGTCAACAACTCAATAAAAGGAGGGATCATGTCATGAAAACAAGACTTATAAACCCAACCCCGAGCGCTTATTCATATCCGCTTTTAATAAAAAATCTTTTAAATACACCTTTGATATATTCTCCTGATCAGGAAATTGTGTACAGGGATCAGTCGCGGTATACATACAGGCAGTTCGGCCAGAGGGTGAAACAACTTGCCAGCATGCTTTCCAGCCTTGGTGTAAAACCCGGCGACACAGTTGCGGTCATGGACTGGGACAGCAACAGGTATCTGGAATGTTTTTTCGCAATTCCCATGATGGGAGCTGTGCTTCATACCATAAACATTCGTCTGACCCCGGAACAGCTTATATATACCATAAATCATGCAGAGGATGACGTGATTCTTGTTAACGAGGATTTTATTCCCCTGCTTGAAAAGGTAAAGGACAAGTTTGAAACTGTAAAGCATATTGTCCTGCTTTCAGACAAAAAAACAGAGCCTGAATCAGGCCTTGAGTTTGCAGGAGAATACGACGCCATGCTGTCTGAAAGCTCAGATTCATATGAATTTGCTGATTTTGACGAAAACACCATGGCCACAACCTTTTATACAACAGGCACCACAGGCCTTCCAAAGGGGGTTTTCTTCAGCCATCGTCAGATCGTGCTTCATACCTATGGCGCCATGTCTGGTCTTTGTGCATATGAGGCACAGGCAAATATACGCTCTTCTGATGTATACATGCCCATGACTCCCATGTTTCATGTTCATGCATGGGGAATGCCCTATCTTATGACCCTTCTCGGGGCAAAACAGATCTATCCCGGAAGATATGAACCTGAAATGCTTTTAAAACTGATTGTGGGAGAAAAGGTGACTTTTTCGCATTGTGTGCCCACAATAATGAATATGCTGGTTACAAGCCCGTCCATCAGCAATCTGGATCTCAGGGGCTGGAAGGTGATCATAGGAGGTTCTGCGCTTTCCAGGGGACTGTGTGCACAGGCCCTTGAACACGGGATCAATATCTATACAGGATACGGCATGTCAGAAACCTGTCCTTTGCTTACCCTTGCAAATATAAAGCCTGCCATGTTTGATTCATCCTTTGAAGATCAGGTTGATATCAGGTGCAGAACAGGCCTTCCTGTTCCCAATGTTCAGATTGAAATTGTTGATCCTGCCGGCAATATCCTGCCCCATGACGGAAAAACCGCCGGTGAAGTTATAACAAGGGCGCCATGGCTTACCCAGGGATACATAAAGGACGAAAACAAAAGCGAAGAGCTGTGGGAAAACGGGTGGCTGCACACGGGCGATATCGGTGTGATTGATTCCGAGGGCTATCTTAAAATTACAGACAGGCTCAAGGATGTCATAAAAACAGGCGGGGAATGGATTTCATCCCTTGAGCTTGAGGATATCATAAGTCAGCATGAGGCAGTAAATGAGGTTGCAGTTGTTGGCATTGCCGATGAAAAATGGGGAGAAAGGCCCCTTGCCCTTGTCACGCTGAAAGATGGATTCAGGGACAGGGTTTCTGAAGATGATATCAAAAAATTCTGCATGGGATTTGTTGAAAAAGGCGTGATTCCAAAATACGGAGTGCCTGAAAAAATTGTGCTCAACGCTGTAATTCCCAAAACAAGTGTGGGAAAAATCAGTAAAAAGGATATAAGAGCACAATATAATAAATAAATGCTCTTTTCCCCCTTGAAAAAATCTGAAAAACCCCTATTTTGTCTAATGGTGTTTTTTTTAAAATTGCAGGGGTTATATTTATGCAGATTAAACAAGGCCAGGCCCGTTCAGGGGGGCTACTGAAAAAAATAATAATAAAGACAGGCCCGTTCCTTGCTGTTCTTATTGTGGCCGGGCTTGTCATCCTTCCTCTGGGCTGGAAAATATCTTCTGAAAAATCAAGGATTGCCAGGCAGAAGGCTGCTCAGAAGGCAGAGCCAAAACCTTTGACCAATGTTGTTGTGATGCAGGTTGAACCTTGTCTTGTCATGGAGAAACTGAGCTTTCCAGGCATTGCAAAACCATGGATATCCCTTGAAGTGGTGTCTGAAACAAGGGGAAAAGTGGTGGCAAAAAAAATCAGAGAAGGCTGTCATGTTAAAAAAGGCGATGTGCTTGCCATTATTGACAAAAGGGATTATCAGAATGCTCTCGATTCTGCCCGGGCCTCCTATGAAACTGCCCTGGCCACTGAAAAGCGTTTAAAAGCACTTGTGAAAAAAAAATTTGTTACCCAGTCTCAGCTTGATGGTGCAGTGGGACGGGTAAAAATTGCCAGGTCAACCCTTGAAAATGCAAAACTGAACCTTGAGCGCTGCACAATTGTATCGCCAATGGACGGGATTGTTGACCGTGTTGATATTGAAAACGGCAAGTTTCTGAATCCAGGAGATCCTGTTGCCCTGATTCTTGAGCTTGATAAACTGAAAATTCAGGTGGGGATTCCTGAATCTGATGTGGGCAGTGCAAGGCGCCAGAAATTTTTTGACATGATATTTGATGCCCTGGACGGTAAAGCATTTACCGGTGTCTATTATTACCTTTCCAGAACAGCAGCACCCGATGCAAGACTTTATAATCTTGAAATCCAGGTGGAAAATCCTGAAATGCAGATTTTACCTGATATGTTTGCCAGGGTTGTAATTGTTAAAAACCAGGATCCCGACGGGCTTGCAGTGCCCACCTATTCCATTGTGAATTTTAATGCAGAACGTGGAGTTTATGTTGAAAAAAACGGAACAGCAAAATTTACTCCTGTTGTAACAGGATTTCAGACCGGCTGGAAGACTCAGGTGAAAAAGGGGCTTGTTCCCGGGGACAGGGTGGTTGTTTCAGGTCAGGGGCTTATTGAAGATGGTCAGAAGATTCACGTGGTGAAAATCATACATTCCAATGCCATGGGAGAGCCTGTTCAATGATAATCAGCGATACTGCGGTTAAAAACAGGGTCAGTGTCCTGGTCCTGGCTTTCATCATAATGGGAATCGGTATTTATTCCTATAAGACACTGCCCCGTGAAAGCGAACCTGACATAACAATTCCATATGTTTTTGTGCAGACAGGTTATCGTGGTGTTTCAGCTTCTGATATTGAAACCGGTATCACAATCAAAATTGAAAAAAAGCTCAAGGGCCTGGACAAGGTTAAAAACATCACTTCAGTCAGTTCCCAGGGCCTTTCCAGAATCAATATCGAATTTTTGCCCGGCACAGATATTGACGATGTATTGTCAAGGGTCAAGGACAAGGTTGATGAGGCAAAAAATGATCTTCCCTCTGATCTTGAAAATGATCCTTCTG
>CAYOYY010000057.1:0-17658 GCA_964408295.1 uncultured Desulfobacula sp.
AGTTATAATCGTCAATATATAAATATAAAAATACTAATTATAACTTTAGATTACTTAAAATGATATCTATTGGGAAGAAAGAAGGGGGTATGCTTTTTCAGGAAATATACATGCCTGAGGGCTGGTTTTCCTGAAAAAGCATATTTTTTTCAATTATTTTTTAGAATGTATACCTGTAGCTTAAGAAAATACCTCTTCCTGGTTTGGGGTATCCTTTTTTCTCATAATAATCGTGGTCAAGCAGGTTGTCTATCTTAAGTATCAGTTTGTGATGCTTCATAAAGCTCATCCCTGTCACAAGGTCAACCACGGTAAATCCCGGGTATTCGATTTCAGGATATCCTGCAGTATTCCAGTCCGTGTCCTTCATCTTGCCCTGGCTTCTGCAGGTGAGTTTTGCATCAAACATACCGTCATCATAGCGGATACCATAATTTACAACATGTTTTGATACATTGTGGATATCCTTCATAAGCCCTGTTGTCTGCTGTTCTTCAGCACTGAATATCCTTGTGCCGTTGATAAAGAAGCTTAAAGAACGATCCCATTTCAAAGGCACTCCGATATCATAGGATGCCATGTATTCAAGTCCTGATATTTCCGCACTGAGGCTGTTTTTATATGTAGTTGTATTGCCTGTTGTTTCACTGGTTATCTTGTCATCAACATCAGTATGGAAATATGTGACATCTGCACTGAACCCTGTTTTTGGCTTTGCATAGCCTATACCCATGTCCCAGGTTACGGAAGACTCAGGATCAAGATTGGGATTTCCCGTTGTAACCATGGTGACTCCTCCCACCACGCGGGTGGAATAACCTGCAAGCTGTGCTGCTGTGGGCGGAACAAATGCCTTGCCTATTGTTGTATGAATCCTTGCTCCTGAATCAAACAGATAATTTGCTCCTGCCCTTGGGCTGAACGTGGAAAAAGATTCAGTTCTTGGAGTAAAGTCTGTTTTATAGGGTGTGGGTTTTGTGCCCACGTCAAATGTATCATAACGGCCCCCTGCTGTGATGGTCATGCGGCTGTCCATCAGTTTCCAGACTGTTTCCAGGTACCCTGCCTTGTTTTTACGGGTTTCATCCGGTGAATACGGGGCCTTTCTGGTTCCGTCCTGGTTATAGCTTCTCGATTCCTTGTCAATGTACTGGTAATCAGCGCCAAGTATGAATTTATGCTGTTTCCATGTCATGATATCCTTGATCTGAAATCCAGTCCAGTTGATTTCAGAATCATAGCTGCGAAAGGTGGGAACTGTAGCAGCAGGCCATCCTGCATAATTATTGTAGCTTTCAGACAGCTCCTGTGTTCTGTAGGCTGCAAGTTCAAGCTGCATGTTTTCTGCTATCTGGCCTGAAACATTCATGTCAAGCCCGTAATGGTCAATATCCTTGTGCCCTGATTTGAGATCTTCATTAAAGATATCTCCCGGGGTTTCAATGTCCCGTCCCTGGTAAATATTGGTTTTGAGATCCATGCGCCATAAATCACCAAGATCAGCTCCCAGCCTTATATTTGCATTCTGGGTCTTGTACTTTGTATTGGCCCGTTTGCTGCCGTTGCCCATTTTGAAATCATCCTGCTGATCATATCTTTCACCGGACAGATCAAAATCAAAGATATCATTTATTCTGCCGCCAATGGCACCTTTCTGGAAATTTGTGTCAAACGACCCATATCCAAGCTCAACATTTCCGTTCAGTTTGCCTGTGCTTTTTTTTGTGATCAGATTGACCACCCCGCCCATGGCTTCTCCTCCATACAGGGATGAAGCAGGGCCCTTCAGCACTTCTATTCTCTCAATATTATCAGTTAAAACAGTGGCAAGATTGGTGGCTCCAGCAGGCATTCCGTCAATCAGAATCAGGGAATGCTTGGTGATTCCTGAAAATTCAGGCCTGAATCCCCTTATGCCGATTCCGGCCAGAGCACCTGGATACTCGATAACTCCAATGGATGCATTTTTTTTCAGCTGCTCTGTAAGGGTATTCCCGGTGGTGAGCTCAATCTGTTTTGAATCAATAGTTTCGATTTTAACGGGCAGATTTTTTATTTTTTCTTCACTTCTGGTTCCCGTTACAACCATTTCATCCAAGGTGGCAGTTTTCTCCTGTGCACCAGCAGGCCCCGGCAGGCAGTACAGGCAGCAAATGGCCATGGCCAGGGCGATTGCTGACTTGTGTAATCCTTTAAACATGATTTCCTCCATAAGGCAGGCACACCATGTGAAAAAAAGTGGACATTTTTTCACATGAATGAACCTGAATTTTTCCGGGGCTTTGATAAAAAAATCCCCGGACCATTTAATTTATTAAAAATGATCTGGGGATTCCCTGATTTTTCCACAGATATGTGTCTTTCCCTGTCCACGGGGCAGACATTTTCTTATTTTCAGGCAGGTCTTCTGACTCTCGGGTCATCCTAGTCACTGCTCCTTCCCGGCCTTTACAAACCAGTGGATTTTCTGCAGCTTTCGTCTCCGATCACAGCGGCGGGCCCGTCTCTGAATTTCACAGAGTTCCCTATTATACCCTTGAAGGGTACCTGAAAACGACAGGAAAATACTTAATGAAAAAAAAACATGAAGTCAAACAAAAAAATCCAAGTTTCTTTAAAGATTCTATTTAACATCTTGACTTTTTTTGCCGGCTTTTGTAGCACATATTTACTTTATCCGGTGCCAAAGGCTTAATAGGGAATTCCGTGCAAGTCGGAAACGGGCCCGCCGCTGTGATCGGGGACAAGGGCTGCATGATGCCACTGTTGTTTTTACAATGGGAAGGCGCAGTCCAAGGATGATCCGAAAGTCAGAAGACCTGCCTGATAAAATAGCGGGGAACCGTGTACGGCAATGCACGAACCCCTGAAAACTGATCTTGAAGGATAAAAAAGGGACATCCCCGGATCGTAGATTATTACGGTTCGGGGATTTTTGTTTTCTGGAGGTATTAAAAATTATTCAGATTCTGATACATGAGTTTTTTCAGGCAGGAGCTGTGTTTTATCTGATCAGCCTGTTAATGAATGCCGGAAAATTTACAGCATGGTCAGGCCGTGTATTTAAAGCCGGCCTTGCCTGCAACCTTGTATCCCTTGTTTTGCGCTGCTGGGTGTGTTTTCCTTTTATACCGCTTTATCAGACTGCTTTTTTTCTGCCTTTTACCGTGGGACTGGCAGGAATTGTGCTTCTGCCATGCCTGAACATGGCGTGGATTTTACCGGTCAATGTACTGGCATGGTCAGCCTGTTTTTTCCCCAATGATTTTTATCTGCCTTTTATTCAGTCCCAGAGCATTTTTTCCCATGGCCTGTTTGTCTTTGGAATCATGGGCAGGGCCATGTTTTTTCTGTCTGGAACCGCAGGCGCATGCTTTCTTGTCTATTCGGGTGAAAAAAAGCGTATTGCAGGCAGGGCAATTTCAAAACTTGTTCTGTGGGGATTCTTTTTCTGGACATTGTCTGTTTTTTCAGGAGGTGTCTGGGCCTGGCTGGGCTGGGGTTCTCCAATTGTATGGGATGATCCTTTGATTGCCTGTTCCATGGCAACCTGGGTTTTATATGCTTTTGTGCTTCATCTCAACCTGACGCGGTTTGCAGGCCTGCGGTCAAAGGCCTGGTTTGCTCTTGCAGCCTGCCTTTTTATGTTTTTTGTCAACTGCGTACTGGAAGCAGGCCCCTTCAGGCTGCCGGAGTTCCTGTCATGATCTGTTACGTAATAAAGCGCATCTGGCATTTTGCAGGCAATATTCATGTGACAATGGTGATCATGGGAGCAATGGTGGCTGACCTCATGTGGGGCTATGCAATGCTCCGGCATCATGGTTCCCTGTTCAGCCCCATCAATGACCTGGGTTTTGTCAGGTGGGCTGCAACATGGGGGGTGGAATCTGTCTGTAAGACAGCCTGGCTTTTTGCCATGATCTTTCTTCTTGGCGCGCTGGCTGTCAACACTTTTTCCTGTACCACGGACAGGGTGTTGCAGCTTCTTCACAGCCGCCCCAGGTTTCAGAACATTTCAGTATATGTTTTAAGATTTGCTCCCCATGTAATGCATTACAGCATGCTTGTCATGTTTCTTGGCTATCTTGTCTCATATATGTGCGCTGTAACATTGCAGGGCAAAGTGCTTTTACCCGGCAGAACCATTGATGCAGGCATGATCCGCATAAATCTTGAAAAACTTGAAATTGATTATTACAGCGGTACCCGCATTGCCGGAATGGACAAAAGAGCCACAGGAGTACATGCCTTTTTAAGGCTTGAATCAGGCCGGAAAATAAAAACCTGTGTTCTTGGGTTTAACCGCCCTGTTCTGTTTGAAGGGATGAGTATTCATCTGAAAAAAATTTCACCTGCAACAGCATCCGGCAGCATGACAAAGCGCAGATTCATCATGGTGACCATAAAAAAGGATCCTGGAATCTGGTTCTATTTTACAGGCATGTTGTTTTTTACTGCCGGGCTTTTCATGTATGTCCTGGCAAAGATAAGGAAAATTCTATGAAAACTGCACAAAAGACTGTTCTGGCCATATGTTTTTGTCTGAGCGTTATTTACGGGTGTTCACAGGACAATGAAAACAGGGCATCACCTGACACCGGGAAAAAAGATGTAAATTCACTGAGTTTCATGAGCATGGGCAGTTTCAGTGTAAACCATCTTGCAGACGGATATACAAGGGTCAGGGACGGAGCAGGCAGAATTCTTATTCTGGTGCCCAGGGGAAAGCCTGTACCAACAGGATATAAACCCTCTCAGGTGGTTTTTACCCCGGTCAGGCGTGTTGTGGCATATTCCTATTTTGATGTTTCGATCCTGAAGGCCCTTGGGGTGCTGAAAAATACTCTGACCGGTGTTGTGAATCCCATGGAAGACTGGGTGATCCCTGAAGTAAGGCAGGGCATGAAACAGGGGCGCATAGCTTTTCTGGGCGGTTATTCTGCCATTGATTTTGAACAGCTTAAAAAATCACGGCCTGAGCTTGTATTGACCTGGGATATGTCCATTCTGCCCATGCTGGATGAAATGAAGATAGCCTGCGCCATAACAACGACTCCTGTTGCCATGTGCCTTGGTGCCAGAATGAAATTTGTCGGGTTTCTGGCTCCGTTCTTTAACAGGGAAAAACAGGCACGCCAGTATTTTAACAGGGTTTCATCAGCACTTGAAGACATAAGAAGAACCACGGCAGGCTCAAAATATCATCCAAAGGTAATGTGGGGAGATATCTATGAAAAAAGGGTGCTGGTCGAGCCTGGAAATGCATGGGTGGGAGAGCTTGTGGAACTTGCATTGAGCGATTATCAGTTTGACGATGTGTTCGGGGCATCCTGCATTGAAATCAGCCTTGAAAGGTTTTTATATTCCGGCAGGGATGCAGATATATTGTTTACCTACAGAACCCCTGAAAACGGTGCAACATCAAGGCAGGCCCTGGCACGTGCCAACCCCATGCTGGCAGGAGTCAAACCCCTGAAGCAGGGAAGGGTTTATTCTCCACTTGCAAAATATGCCCAGTCAGGGGACAGGCTGGATGAGATTTTAACTGATATTGCAGCAATTCTTCATCCTGAATGCTATCCTGACCATAAACTTCGTTATTTCAGGGAACTGCCTGCCAATGACCCGCCTCCGGCATCAGAACCTGACAATAAACATGATACAGGAAATATAAAATGACAGCATCCACTTCCACATACAATAATCATGCTGCTGTGGCACACAGGCGCATGGGACAGCGCAGGACAGCTGCATATATTGCATTCTCCATCATCCTTGCATGCATTATTGCGCTGAACATCATGAAAGGCTCTGTTTCCATATCCTTTGGAGAGCTTGTTTCAATTCTGGCAAGTCATGACACATCAGGCATCAATGGATTCATTGTCTGGAAAATACGGCTGCCCCGCGCCCTTGCCTCAGCCCTTGGCGGCGGTTATCTTGCAGTGGCAGGGCTTCTGCTCCAGGTTTTTTTCAACAATCCAATTGCAGGCCCTTTTATTCTGGGCATTTCTTCAGGCGCCACCCTTATGGTTTCCCTTGTGATGCTTACAGGCATTACACTTGGATTTACAGCAATCAATCCTTTTATGGCCACTCTTGCCGCCTTTGCGGGCGCATACGGTGTCATGATGATTGTCATGGCAGTTGCTGCCAGGGTGAAAAACACAATTACGCTTCTGATAGTGGGGCTCATGACAGGATATCTGTGCCATGGCGTGACCAGTGTGTTGATGGCATTTGCGGAAAAGGAAAAAATCAAGGGCTTTGTCCTGTGGCAGCTTGGCAGTTTTTCAGGATTCAGATGGAGTGAAATCCAGATCATGCTCATTGCAGGCGGGCTTCTGTGCCTTCTTGTGTATGCTCTTGCCAAACCTTTGAATGCCTTTCTTCTTGGCGAGGAATATGCAGCTTCCATGGGTGTGAATATAAGGGCTTTTAAAATACTTATTCTTATGGTTTCATGCGCCCTTGCCGGAATGATTACATCGGTTGCAGGGCCTGTGGCTTTTGTAGGGCTTGCAGTGCCCCATATGGTGAGGCTTTCCTTTGCCACTTCAGACAACAGGGTGCTTGTGCCCGGGTGTATCCTGGCAGGAGCTGTGGTCACAGGGTTCTGCGATTTTGTGGCCAGGATGGTGTTCTCCCCTGTTGAGCTTCCCATTTCTGCAATTACCGCCTTTTTCGGTGCGCCTGTTGTCATAAGCCTTGTTCTGAAACGGAGGATGACATTATCATGAGAACCTGCCCTTTGCTTGAAACCTGTAATCTTGGCGTGGGATACGGAAAAAAACAGGTATTGTCCCATGTTGACTTGAATTTTTTTTCAGGTGAATTCGTATGTCTGCTCGGGCCCAACGGAGCCGGCAAGACAACATTGCTTCGCACCCTTTCAGGGCATCTTGCCCCGCTTGAAGGAAAGGTGATCCTTGACGGAAAAGACCTGGAATCATTTACCTCAGGCCAGCTTGCCCGCAGAATGTCGGTTGTGCTCACAGTTAAAACCATGCCTGCACTATTATGTGTCTATGATTTTGTGGCCATGGGAAGATATCCCCATACTGCATGGACAGGCAGGCTTTCTGATCATGATGATGCCGTTGTCATGGAAGCTCTGGCTCTGGTCGGTGCAGATGATCTTGTTTTCAGGGATATAAGCTGCTTAAGCGACGGAGAAAGGCAGAAGGTGCTCATTGCAAGAGCCCTTGCACAGGAACCTGATATCATGCTGCTGGATGAGCCTACAATGCACCTTGACCTGAGACACCGCATGCAGGTCATGTCCATTCTTCAGACATTGTGCCGTGAAAAGGGCATATGCGTGGCAGCTTCCCTTCATGATGTGGAAACAGCAGCAAGGCTTGCAGACCGTGTGGCTCTTGTCAAGGACAATGGAATCAGAGCATTTGGCCCGCCGGAGCAGGTAATGGATGCAGATGCAGTGTCTTGTCTTTATGATTTTACAAGCGCAGGGTTTGATCCTGTTCTGGGCAGCATAGAAATCCGCATGCCTGCCCACACAGGAAGGAAAGTGTTTGTAATAGGTGGCATGGGCAGTGCATCGGTTCTGTTCCGGCTTCTTGTGCGCAAGGGATTTGAGGTTGTGACAGGGGTGCTTATGAAAAATGATGTTGACTGTTTTGTGGCAAGATCCCTTGGGATCAGCTGTATTGTGCAGGACACAATAAAGGATGATCAGGTTGAACAGGCCAGTGCAATACTTGAATCATGCGATTTTGTAATTGATTCAGGCTTTGATCTGAATGATTTTACAAAACCTGGCATGGAATTGATATCCCGCACGCTTGAACTTGGGAAAACACTGGTATGCCTTGGCGGAAACAGGCGCAGGATCATGGAAAAATTAATGCAGGCAGGGGATAATGATATTGTGTATTGTGAAAACGAAACCTCCATTACAGGAATACTGGAAAAAAAGATAAAAAACTGTATGCCAGAATCTGTGTGAACATGCCGGAACTGTCTCCTTCATATCTCATACTCATGCTTACAAGGCGGTGCAACATGTCCTGTTCATACTGCTATCTTGGCAGGCACAGGCTCAGGCCTTCTGCCGGAAAGGAAGCTGACATGCCTGCGGCCGTCATAGACAGGGCAGTCAGCCTTGTGTCAGGGTCAGGAAAAAAGGTCCATGTGCAGATTTCAGGCGGAGAGCCGTTTCTTGTGCCTGAACTTGTGGAATATGCAGCAAAAAAGGTGCAGTCTGACCTGCCTGAAGCCACAATAGGAATTCAGACCAATGCCACCCTCATTGACGCAGATGCAGTTGATCTGATCCGCAGGTTCAGTATCCAGACAGGGGTCAGCCTTGACGGAGATCCTTTGATCCAGAAAAAGACAAGGGGCAATTCACAAGCCGTGTTCAAGGGTATGTGCATGCTGGAAGATTCAGACATTGATTTTACTGTTACAGCCGTTGTCACTGCCTGCAATGTAATGGCACTTCACAGGCTTGTCATGCTGCTGTCAGGGTTTTCAGGCGCAGTGGGCATAGGGCTTGATCCTGTTGTCATGAAAGGAGATGCCCTGCTGAACAATGTCTGTCCGCCAGACAGGGCAGATATGGAAAAAGGCATTGAACTGATGGCCAAAACCCTTGAAAGGGTCAATGCAGGAAGAAAAAGACCCCTGGTGATAAGGGAGGCACAGCGCCTGAAGCATGCAGGGAACATGAAGAACGCTTCAGGCAGAAAGGGATTCTGTCACGCTGCCAGTGGATCAAGCCTTGCAGTTACGCCTGATGCAGATATGTACCCATGCACCCAGACAGCATTTGATCCTGATTTTTTTATGGGCACACTTGACAGGTGCAATGCCGGCCCGGTATCAGATGCCCTGACCAGATCCATGTGCCTTGAATGCACATTGAATGATGCCTGCCCCGGAGAATGCCCCGGCCGCCTTTATTATAACAGAAAAAAAGACCCAGGCCTTGGATGTGTCCTGTACAGGGCCCTTGGCGCCGGAACATGCACCATGAACCAGAACACCCGTGTTCTGAAGGAGAGTCTTATATGAAACCTTTTACACTTGTATATTATTCTGCCACTTCCATGGAAATATCTTCATTAACAGCCGGGCTTGACCGGTTTGCCGGAGCAGGCGGCAGGGCCAGGGTTCATGCAAGAACGCAGACACAGCTTTTTGATGACAGCAGAATCAGGGCTTTTGTGAATATGGCAAAAACCGCTGATGTGGTCATAATCTCCCTTCACGGCGGAAAGGATTCCTGCCCGGGATTTGACGAGCTTGTGAAAAATTCTGGTGAAAAAACCTGGATTCATATCCAGCCCACAGGCGGTGACGAGGATGCGGCAGAACTTGCAGAACGCTGGTCAACAGGGTTTGGAACCTCATCATGGGATATGGTTTACAGATATATTCATTATGGTGGAGCATTTAATTTCAAAAATCTGCTCTTTTACCTGGCCCATATTCATGAACATGGCTCAGGCAGTGACGAGCCTGTATGCCATCCTCCTGAATCCCTGCCCTATGAAGGCATATATCATCCTGATTTTGACGGCCTGCCCGACCTTGAGACCTATTTCAGGGCAAAAATTATTCCTGGCAGACCTGTTGCAGGCCTGTGGTTCAACCAGTCATACTGGGTCAACAACAACCTTGAGTTCATAGATGCCCTGATAAGAACAGTGGAGCAGGCAGGAGCCTGTGTGATTCCTGTGTTTCATTTAAGATACAGGGACAGGGAACTTGCAAATAACGGAGCTGATTATATTGCCCGTCACTATTTCATGAAAGACGGAAAACCCCTGATTGATGTGCTTATAAACCCCATGATGTTTTCCCTTTGCCTTGCCGATCCTGATTACAGGGATATTTATCCGGGGCTTGACGTGCCTGTAATTCAGGCCATGATAACAATGCAGCCTGTTCAGGCCTGGGAACAGAGCATAAAGGGCATGACAACCACGGAAGTTTCCTATGCTGCTGCCCAGCCAGAGTTTGACGGAAGCCTTATCTGTGTTCCTGTTGCTGCCAGAAACGAGACCGGAATGGATCCCCTGACAGGCGCGCTTGTGACAAAATACATGCCCATTCAGGACAGGGTGGACAGGCTTGTAAGCCTTGCCCTGAACTGGGCGCGCCTGTCTGCAAAGGAAAACAGGGACAAGAAAGTTGCCGTTATCTTTCATCATTATCCTCCACGCAATGACCGCATAGGCTGCGCTGCCGGCCTGGACAGCTTTGCAAGTGTCAAATATCTTGTTGATGACCTCAAGAGGGCAGGGTATGCAGTTGACACAACCTATGAGTCCGCAGATGAGCTGTCAGAAACTGTATTGTCAGCCATGACCTGTGACCGCAGATGGCTTCTGCCTGAGCAGATGTATGAAAGGGCATGTGCAAGGGCATTGAAATGTGATTATGAGCCCTGGCATGAGGCCCTGCCCGGGAAAATCAGAAAAAAACAGGTTGAGGACTGGGGGCCGCTTCCGGGCGATCTTTTTGTCCATAAAGGGGAAATGATGTTCCCCGGCATTCATAATGGCAATATTTTTATTACAATTCAGCCTCCAAGGGGATATTTTGAAAATATTGAGAAAATCTATCATGACATGTATCTGTCTGTTCCACACCATTACCTTGCCCATTACAGATACATAAAAAATATTTTCAGGGCAGACGCAGTCATCCATGTGGGCAAGCACGGTTCGCTTGAATGGCTGCCCGGCAAGGCTCTCGGCCTGTCCTCCACATGCTGGCCCGATCCCGCCATCATGGATCTTCCCAATATCTATCCCTATATAATCAATGATCCGGGTGAAGGAACCCAGGCCAAGCGCAGAAGCCATGCCTGCATCATAGATCATCTCACTCCTGTTTTTACAAATGCTGATCTGTATGAAGACCTTGCAGGCCTGGACAATCTTCTAAGGGATTATGAAGACGCTGTAAGGGAAGATCCCGGGAAAATACAGGTTTTAAGGCCCATGATATGGGAAGCGGTTGAAAAGGCTGATCTTGATCAGGATCTGGGAGTTACAGAAGAACAGGCAATGGATGATTTTCAGGCCTTTCTTGAAAAACTGCATTCATATCTTGGTGAACTTTCCGACACCATGATCAATGACGGCCTGCATATTCTTGGAAAGCCGCCTGAAAGCAGAAGGCTTGCCGAATTTCTGGTACAGCTTGCAAGGGTGGATAACGGCAGAATACCGTCTCTGCGCAAATCCGTGATAAAGGCAATGGGCTATGATTATGATGCCCTTGATGCGGGCCGGGGCAGAATTGTGAACCAGGAAACAGGGGAAACAGGCAGGCATGTAATTGCAAAGGCCCATGATATTGCCCTTGAAATGGCAGAACGCCTTTTACATTCTTATGAGGAAAAAAACAATGGATCTGAATGGCACGATGCTGTGTCCGGAATCATAGCTGAATTTTTTCCTGGCCCATGCCCTGACATTGAAAAGGTTCTCACATGGATGGCAGACACTCTCATACCTGATATTGAAAAAACAGTACAGGAATCAGAGTCTGTGCTGGCAGCCCTTGACGGCAGGTTTGTAAGGCCGGGGCCTTCAGGAGCTCCCACCCGCGGCCAGGCAGGAATACTTCCCACGGGCAGGAATTTTTATTCGGTTGATCCGGCAAGAATTCCAAGCCCTGGTGCATGGCAGGTGGGCATGAAACTGGGAGATGCCCTGCTTGACAGATTCATGCAGGAAACAGGCCGGTATCCTGAAAGCGTGGGCATCATTGTATATGGGTCAGCCACCATGCGATCCAAGGGTGATGACATTGCCCAGATCTTTTATCTTCTGGGGGTAAGGCCTGTATGGCATAAGACAACCCAGGCTGTAACAGGCCTTGAGATCATTCCTGCAAAAGAGCTCGGACGGCCGAGAATTGATGTGATGCCAAGAATTTCAGGTTTTTTCAGGGATTCTTTTCCCGTGCTTGTGGACAGGATTGACGAGGCAGTCCGCATGGTGGCCCTGCTTGATGAACCGTTTGAAACCAATATGATCAGAAACCATGTCTTAAAAGACTGCGCAGATTATGAAGCAAAGGGTCTTGACCATGACCAGGCATTCAGACAGGCAAGTTTCAGGGTTTTCGGGTGCCCGCCCGGTACATACGGGGCCGGGGTTGCAGAGCTTGTGGAGTCTGGCAACTGGAAGACCAGTGATGATCTTGGCAATAATTACATAAGATATTCTGCACATGCCTATGGCCGGGGCAGCTATGGCAAGGCCATGCCGGAAGTTTTCAGAACCCTTTTGTCACGCATGGACCTGACCGTTAAAAATGAGGATTCACGTGAATATGACATGATGTCGTGTACTGATTATTATAATTATTACGGAGGTCTTATAGCAGCCGGCAAGGCTGTCACAGGAACCCGTCCCCTGTCCATGGTGGGAGACAGCTCAGATCCTGAAAGAATCAGAATGAGAACCACGGCTGAGGAGGCAAAGCATGTGTTAAGGGCCCGTCTTGTCAATCCGGCCTGGATCAGCGGGATGATGCGTCACGGCTACAAGGGGGCAGGAGACATCTCCCATATGATGGATGTGGTGCTCGGATGGGATGCCACAGCAGGCGTGATTGAGGATTTCATGTATGAAAAGATTGCCAGTGCATACGTGTTTGATGAAAAGGTCAGAAAATGGATGCAGAAGGTTAATCCATATGCACGTCAGAATATTGTGAACAAACTGCTGGAAGCTGTTTCAAGGGGGATGTGGAATGCAGACGAGAAAATGCAGAAGGCTTTGAGGGATGAATACCTTGATATTGAAGGCGATATAGAGGAGCTTACCCAGTGAAGCCCCTGTTTCCGTTTGCAGCCATTACAGGACAGGATGAACTGAAGCTGTGCCTGATTCTAAATGCAGTCAATCCTGGCACGGGCGGTGTTCTGGTCAGGGGGGAAAAAGGCACTGCCAAATCAACTGCGGTAAGGTCAATGGCTGAGCTTATGCCCGGTGCAGATGTTGTTACCCTGCCTTTGAATGCCACTGAAGACAGGGTGGCAGGGGGAATTGATTTCAACCGGACTGTCAGGGAAGGCAGAAAGGTTTTCATGCCCGGGCTTCTGCACAGGGCACATAAGGGTATACTGTATGTTGATGAAATCAATCTCCTGGATGATCATATAGTTGATATTATTCTTGATGCAGCATCAGCCGGAGAAAACAGGGTGGAAAGGGAGGGCATCTCCTTCTGCCACAGGTCTGAGTTCATTCTTGTGGGAACAATGAATCCTGAAGAAGGAAGTTTAAGGCCTCAGCTTCTTGACAGGTTCGGGCTGTGTGTTGAAGTGGTTTCCCGCAAAGACCCGGATGACAGGGTAACCCTGATGGAGCAAAGAGAATTGTTTGATGCTGACCCTTCAGGGTTCAGGGCCGGATTTGAACCTGAAACCGCACGGCTTGCCGCAAGGATTGCAGCAGCAGCAAAGCTTCTGCCTGAGGTGGAAATTACGCCTGAACTGCGCGGTTTTATTGCAGAACTGTGTTCCCGTAACAATGTTGCAGGCCACAGGGCAGACCTTGTCATTGAACAGGCAGCAAGGGCTCATGCAGCTTTTGAGGGGCGGGTCCGGGCTGAAGTGGAAGATGTGGCAGCAGTGGCGGAATTTGCGCTTGTGCACAGAAAACAGGAAACAGAACACAGCCCGCCGCCGCCTTCTTCAGGGTCTGAAAACAGCAGTCAGAACCATGATGCACAGGACACTTCCCGGCACAGTCCTGCTGACAGTTCTGAACCTGATGCTGATGAACAGGACAGCCGGGAAAAATCTGACAATGGGCCTGACAACACCAGGGACAGCATTGACAGCTCCCTGCCTGAAGCGCCTTCTCCGCCCTGTGATGAAAGGGAGCAGGTATTTGAAACCGGTGCTTCATTCAGTGTGAAAAACATATCATCGTCAAGGGACAGAAAACTCAGAAAAGGCTCAGGCCGCAGATCCGTTACCAGGGTGAGCTCAAGACATGGCAGGTATGTAAGGTCCAGGCCAGGCCTGCGGAACAATGATATAGCGTTTGATGCCACCTTGAGGGCAGCAGCCCCTTACCAGAAAACAAGACAGATTCCCCGGGGTATGGCATTGAGCCTTGAAGTTTCTGATATAAGGGAAAAGATCAGGGAAAGAAAAACTGCCAATTTTCTTGTTTTTGTTGTGGATGCCTCAGGCTCCATGGGTGCAAGGGGGCGCATGACAGCAGCCAAGGGCGCTGTTCTGTCCCTGCTTTTGGATGCGTACCAGAAAAGGGACAGGGTGGCCATGATTTCCTTTCGAAAAAATGAGGCAGTGGTCAATCTTGCCCCGACCTCATCCATCGAGCTTGCAGCGCAGCTTTTAAGCCAGATGCCTGTGGGAGGCAGAACCCCGCTGTCTGCCGGCCTTGACAGGGCATACAGGATGGTGAGAACCATGCTGGTCTGTGATCCCGGCATAAGGCCCATAGTGATAATCATAACAGACGGCAAGGCCAATGTGTCACAGGGCAGTGACAGGCCGGTTGACGAGGCCATGGCATTTGCGTCCAGAATGGGCATGGATGAGCGGGTAAGCTATGTTGTGGTGGATACGGAAGACGCTGGTATCACCTGTTTCGGCCTTGCGGAAAAACTTGCCGAAGCTGCCGGGGCCAGATATTTCAAAATGGAGGACCTTAAGGCAGACTCGCTTGTCAGCCTTGTAAAGGATCTTCGTTAAATCATACAAAGGAGACATGAAGTGAAAGACAAACCGGTTTTTCCATTTGCAGCCATTGTGGGACAGGAAGACATGAAGCTTGGGCTTGTTCTCAATATTATAAATCCAGGGCTTTCAGGAGTTCTTGTGCGCGGGGAAAAGGGCACGGCAAAATCCACGGCTGTAAGGGCGCTTGCCAGTATCCTGCCTGAAATAACCCAGGTAAGGGGCTGTCCTTTTCACCTTGACATGGCACAGACAGGAGGCCGGATCTGTGAAAACTGTTTCAAAAAAGACTGCAATCCTGAAAAACAGGCTCCTGAAATTGTTGAACAGCAGATAAAGGTTGTGGAGCTGCCTGTTGGCGCGACAGAGGACAGGGTTGTAGGCACAATGGACATTGAACATGCCTTGAGAAAGGGAGAAAAACAGATCGAGCCGGGCCTTCTGGCCGATGCCCACAGGGGCATTCTCTATGTGGATGAGGTCAACCTGCTGGATGATCATGTGGTGGATGTGCTTCTGGATTCGGCTGCCATGGGAATCAATACAATTGAAAGGGAAGGAGTTTCATTTTCCCATCCTGCGGAATTTACCCTTGTGGGAACCATGAACCCGGAAGAAGGTGAACTGCGCCCCCAGCTTCTGGACAGGTTCGGGCTGTGCGTCAATGTTGCCGGAGCTGACACGCCTGAAGACCGGGTAATGGTAATGGAGCGCAGGGCAGCATTTGATGAGGATCCTGAAAGGTTCTGTTCAGAATGGGAGCCCGCATCACGTGAGCTTTCACAAAGGATCTGCCTTGCAAAGCAGCTTTATTCAGAAGTTGCCATAGACCGCAGCCTTTTGTATGAAATAGCATCTTTCTGCCTTGATGTGGGAGTGGACGGGCACCGCGGAGATATTATCATGCTGAAAACAGCAAAAACCCTGGCTGCCTACAATGGCAGGAAAAATGTGGAAAAAGGCGACATAGACCTTGCAGCGCAGCTTGTGCTTCCGCACAGGATAAGGCGCAGGCCGCTTCAGGAAGTGGCTTTTGATGTTCATGCATTAAGGCAGGCAAATAAAGAACAGGTCAGGGCATCATAAAAAGGACGAAAAAAACATGCAGGCCATTGTACTGGAAAATCTGGAAAAAACATATAAACACGTGAAAGCGCTTGACAGAATCAATCTTGAGGTGAATCAGGGTGAGCTTTTCGCGTATCTCGGGCCCAACGGGGCCGGGAAAACCACCACCATCAGAATTCTGACCGGGCTTACCAGGCCGGGGGCAGGCAGATGTTTTATAAACGGGTTCGATATAAGGAAGAATCCCGGCGGTGCGAGGCGCCAGTATGGTCTTGTGCCCCAGGCAGTCAATCTTGACCAGGAACTGACAGTGGCGGAAAATTTGATGATACACGGGCTTTTATTCAGGATGAAACTCAGGGAAATCAGGGCAAAGACCAGTGAGCTTCTGGGATATGTGGGGCTTGAGGACTATATCAAGGCTCCTGCAAAAACCCTGTCAGGCGGCATGAAACGCAGACTGATGATTGCAAGGGCCCTTCTGCATTCCCCTGCGGTTCTTTTCCTTGACGAACCCACAGCAGGGCTTGATCCTAACATCAGGCGCAGGATTTGGAGCCTGATCAAAAAAATCCAGGCCAGGGGCACAACAATTTTTCTTACCACCCATTATATTGAAGAAGCAGAATTTCTGGCTGACAGGGTGGCTTTTCTGGACAAGGGCAGGATCGTGGCCCTTGATACACCTGAAAATTTCATGTCAGCAGTGGGAGCATGGGCCATTGACCGCTTTACAGATGACAGTATGCAGACCCTTTATTTCAGGGACAGGGAACAGGCCCGTGCATTCAATATTGAAAATTTTACCCATTATACCCTCAGAAGGGTTAATCTTGAGGATGCTTTTTTAAGCTTTACCGGCAGAAAACCCGGGCCTGACAAACATTGAATTTAAACAGAAAAACAACAGGACTTGAATATAATGATACACGGTATATCAGCGGTTTACATGCGGGAAATACTGATTTTAAGCAAAAGACTGACAAGGCAGATTCCGTCATGGTCCATTTCACCATTGCTGTATCTTGTTGCCTTTGGGTATGCTGCCGGCCACACATCGCCTGTTGCAGGCCATACCTATATGCAGTTTCTGATACCGGGCCTGATTGCCATGACCAGCATGACCCAGGCCTTTGCCATAGCCAGTGAAATCAATATCACAAGGTTTTACTGGCATATTTTTGAAGAATTTCAGGCAGCTCCTGTCTCGGATTTCGCCTATGTGGCGGGCGAGGTACTGGCAGGCATGACAAGGGCTTTTCTTGCAGTTATCGTGATCATGATACTTGGCAGGCTGTTCGGGGTGCATGAACATTATAACCCTGTGTTTGCCGCTGCTGTTCTTCTCAACAGTTTTGTCTTTGCCTCCCTTGCCGTGGGCCTTGCCATGCTTGTAAAATCCCATGCAGATCAGGCCATGCTCAATTCATTTGTAATAACTCCCATGGCTTTTCTCGGAGGAACATTTTTCCCGGTTGACCGCCTGCCTGAATGGGCAGGCAGAATTCTCGGGTTTCTGCCCCTGACACATGCATCAACAGCCATAAGAGCTGCATGTTTTGGAAACAATGTGCCTGTGACCTCATGGATTGTGCTTGGCCTCACAGGGTCGGCCTTTTTTGTAATATCAGTGTTCTGTGTTGAAAAAGCAAAGGATTGAAAAATCATGAATTCATTTTCCAGAAAAGATATTCCCATTATAATTACTGCATTCGGCACCACCACCAGTGCCTTTTCAACCTATGAAAAAATGGATGCCGTGTTCAAAACCGGTTTCCCTGACAATCCTGTGTACTGGGCATGGTCTTCTCGCATGGTGACAGCATCGCTGAAAAAAGCGGAAAATAAAACGCTTTTGGTAAAATCAATGAGAGAGTTTATGG
>CAYOYY010000057.1:17668-18300 GCA_964408295.1 uncultured Desulfobacula sp.
CGGAAAATAAAATTTTGAAAGATCCTGTCACACTCATGTCAGAGCTTGCAGCATCAGGGCATGAATGGGCTGTGCTTCAGTCTCTGCACCTTATATGCGGCCATGAATTTGACCGTCTTGTATCAGGTGAACGCCCCGAAGGATTCAGAACCTCCATGGGCCTTCCTCTCCTGACCTCTGCTGATGATTATATTGCCGCTGCAAAGGCTGTTGCCCGGTTTGTACCCATGGAACAGGACATGGCAGCAGTTTTTGTGGGACACGGCACAGATCATCCTGCCTGGACTTCTTATCCCGCATTTGAATCCGTACTGCGCAGGCTCTATGGAGACTCAGTGTTCACAGGAGTTGTGGAAGGTTATCCAGATATGGACATAACCCTTGAACGTGTTGTAAAAGCAGGATTCAAAAAGGTGCGTCTTGTTCCTTTCATGCTGGTCGCAGGCACCCATTTCAGGGAAGATCTTACAGGCGGGCCTGATTCCTGGCAGAAAACCTTTGAATCCCGCGGCATTGCAGTTGAAGTCACAGACCACGGCATGGGCCATATAAACATGATAACAAAAATCTACTGCTCACACATAAGAGATGCTCTGGATATTATTCCGCTTCAGGACTGAAATTAAAAATCA
>CAYOYY010000058.1:0-18023 GCA_964408295.1 uncultured Desulfobacula sp.
ATTTTCTGCATTTTTGTCGGAAGATATCGTCCTTGATATTGAAATGTCAAGAGAATAATGCCATATTGATTGTACGTCATAAAATATAATCAATATATTCTTGATATGGATAGAAATGTAATAAAATGGATTTACAGGCTTTCTTCATAAAAGAATGCGGTCTTCCTCAGAAGGTCGTCAAGTACTATCAAACATGGTTGAACAAATTCATGAAAGTTCACAATGGCAGTCTGGACAATATTTCTCTGGATGATTTAAAAACTTTTGAAAAAAATCTTGAACATCAGGGATATGAGGAATGGCAGATCAGGCAGGCACAGGAAGCTGTTGTATTGTATATTGAAAAATTTCTAGGCAAATCCATCTCTTATGAGGATAAAACAGGGCGAAAAAAACAATATACCGGGATTAAGTCCTGGAAACAGGCAAAAAAAATATTTACTGACAGGATGCGGCTTCGACACTATTCATACAATACGGAAAAGACGTATCGTGACTGGATAAGACGTTTTATTCAATACACCAATCTTAAATCTCCTGTTGATGCAGAGACAAAGCATGCCAAACGTTTTCTGACTTATCTTGCCGTTGAACGGAAAGTGGCTTCATCGACACAGAACCAGGCTTTTAATGCTCTGCTTTTCCTCTATCGGGACGTTCTTGGCCAGGAATTCGGGGATTTCAGAAATACAATCAGAGCAAAAAAGAGTTCAAGAATTCCAACAGTCCTGACAAAAGAGGAAATAAAAAAAATTTTCGTTCATATACCTGAAAAATCAATTCTGCCGCTAAAACTGATCTATGCAAGTGGTATAAGAGTTTCTGAATGCGTAAGACTGAGGGTAAAAGATCTTGATTTCGGGAATCATACACTGATTGTCCGTTCAGGAAAAGGAAACAAAGACAGAGCTACTCTGCTTCCTGATTTTCTTCATCCTTCTCTTAAACAGCATCTTGCAGAAATAAAAAAAATCTATGACGATGATCTTTCCAAAGGCTATGGAGAAGTATTTCTACCGAATGCATTGGAAAGGAAATACCCCGAAGCATGTCGGGAGTGGGTATGGCAATATATTTTCCCTTCGGAGAATCTTTCCATTGATCCGAGAAGCGGGGTGGTCAGACGTCATCATATTAGTCAGCAAATTTTGCAAAGGGCAATGCGAAACGCCGTAAAAAAAGCAGGTATAGCAAAAGCGGCTTCCGTTCATACCCTGCGCCATTCGTTTGCAACTCATTTGCTGCAGGCAGGTTATGATATCAGAACGGTACAGGATTTGCTCGGTCATAAAGATGTCAGTACAACCATGATTTATACGCATGTCTTAAAAAATGGCCCTTCAGGCGTGAAAAGCCCGGCAGATTTTTTAAAAGAGAAATAAACACCTGACAAGTGAGCCTCCAGCCATCAAGTCATTATTCAATATTGCTTTGCACATGCATCATCCCTGCTGATATCTTTAATTCACCTTGACCTTGGGGATAAAATCTTCTATCGTGGGTGATAATGAAATTTCACAATTCAAAGAAATGTTCTTAATGAAACTGATACGGTTTTTCATAATATTTCTTATAATATTCTGGTCTGTTCCGGGTTTTGCAGGGGCGGGAACGCAGAAAACAGTTCATAAAAAGGCTGATATTTATGTCATCCCGGTTACAGGCACTGTTGAGCCGGGCATGGCTGCATATGTCAAAAGGGCCTTAAGGGATATCAGAAACGATCCTGATGCCGTGTTTGTCTTTAAAATGGACACATTCGGAGGAAGGGTTGATGCAGCACTTGATATTGTGGATACAATTTCAGGCCTTCCTGAGGGAAAAACCATTGCCTTTGTGGAAAAACGGGCCATTTCAGCAGGCGCTCTGATCGCATTGTCTTCCGGCTGCCTTTTCATGAAAAAAAACACCATAATTGGTGATTGCGCTCCCATCATCAATTCAGGTCAGGGCATGAAAATGGCTGGAGAAAAAATCCAGACGGTTTTAAGGGCAAAATTCAGGGCACTTGCAAAAAAAAACCATTATCCGGTTATACTTGCCCAGTCCATGGTAAGCCTTGATATGGAGGTCTACCAGGTAGTTATCAACGGCAGGAAAAAATATATGGACAAAAAAACCTGGGATGATCTGACAGAGGCTGAAAAGAAAAAAATAAGTTCAAAAAAAACCATTGTTGCCAGAGGCGAGCTGCTTACAATGGATGATGCCGAGGCATTCAGCCTGGGCTTTTCCCGTCAAAGCGTGGATAGCCTTGACCAGGCCCTGGCGCTTGCAGGCTATTCATCAGCAGATATTGTAACCATCAAGGCTTCCTGGTCTGAAAAGTTTGTAAGGTTCATTCAGCCCTTTCTGTCGGTTCTGATGCTCATCGGTATAGGCGCCATATACACGGAAATCAAAGCCCCTGGATTTGGCATGCCCGGGATTGTGGGGATTATCTGTCTTGGACTGGTATTTTTCAGCCAGTATCTGGCAGGACTTGCAGATTATACTGAACTTTTGATCCTGCTGATAGGTGTTCTGCTAATGGGTGTGGAAGTGTTTGTACTGCCCGGATTCGGTGCTGCCGGGATATCAGGCCTTGTATTTATTGCAGCAGGGCTTGTGCTTTCCTTTCAGAATTTTGTTCTGCCGGATCCTTCCCTGCCATGGGAAGGGGCTTTGATGATAAGGAATCTGGCCCAGGTATTTGGCGCATTTCTGTTTGCATTTTTTATCTCGCTTTTCATGATACGATTTGTGCTGCCTAAATTTTCAAAATTCGTGGATGGCCCCTATCTTGAAGCTGATCTTAAGGATTTGCGTGTCGACAGTGCAGACGACCTTGACATCAGCCCCGGAGACACAGGCATTGCCCATACTTTTCTGAGACCCTCCGGCAAGATCCTTGTCAGAGGCAGAAAAATAGATGCAATTACCCAGGGAGAATTTATTGAAAAAGGTGCCCGTGTAAAAGTTGACAGGGTAGAACACAATCATGTTATTGTTACACCTGAACATTTTTAAAGGATAAAGGCGCTCAAATGAAGTCTGTAATTTTACCTGTTCTGCTCCAGATAATCGGCATGGGTGTCATAATAGCTGAAATTTTCATTCCGTCCATGGGGCTTTTAAGTCTCATGGCACTGGGGCTGTTTTCTTACAGCCTTTATATTGTATTCACCAGTATATCTGTGACAGCAGGATTTATATTTGCAGGTGCAGATATTGTGCTCATTCCTTTGCTGATCATAGCAGGAATAAAAATGCTGGCAAAATCCCCTGTGTCCCTTAAAAAGGAATTATCAAAAGAGGACGGGGTAGTTTCACAGGCCAGTGAAATGCAGGCCTGTCTCGGCATGAAAGGAGTTGCAGTCACTGATCTGCGGCCTGCCGGAATGGCGCAAATCAATTCAAGGCGCATGGATGTTGTAACAGATGCAGAATATATCAATGCCGGAACCCCGGTAATTGTAACCAAAGTAACCGGCAACAGCATAATTGTTGAACAGGCCGGACAACAGGAGAACAAACAATGAATATAATGGGAATCTTACTTATCATTGCAGGAATTATTGCCCTTGTACTGTTTTACTTTATCTTTTCCTATATTGCACTATGGGTGCAGGCCCTGGTGTCAGGAGCCAAGGTGGGACTGATCAATATAATATTCATGCGGTTCAGAAAGGTTCCGCCCAAGCTCATTGTCGAATCAAAGATCATGGCTGTAAAGGCAGGCATTGATATCTCAACAGATGCCCTTGAATCCCATTATCTTGCAGGCGGCAATGTTGCCCGTGTTGTCCAGGCGCTCATTGCAGCAGACAAGGCAAATATAGCCTTAAGCTTCAACCGCGGCGTTGCCATTGACCTTGCAGGCAGAAACGTGCTTGAAGCAGTGCAGATGTCAGTGAACCCGAAAGTCATTGAGACTCCGCTTGTTGCTGCCATGGCCAAGGACGGAATCCAGCTCAAGGCCATCTCAAGGGTTACGGTCAGGGCAAATATTGACAGGCTTGTGGGCGGAGCAGGCGAAGAAACTGTCCTGGCAAGGGTTGGGGAAGGCATTGTAACCACAATAGGCTCGGCAAATACCCACAAGGAAGTGCTTGAAAATCCTGATCTCATATCCAAAACCGTATTGAAAAAAGGCCTTGATGCAGGCACTGCCTATGAAATCCTGTCCATTGATATTGCAGACGTGGATGTGGGCAAAAACATTGGCGCCCAGCTTGAAACAGACAGGGCTGAAGCAGACAAGAAGATCGCACAGGCAAAGGCAGAGGAAAAACGTGCAATGGCATTTGCACAGGAACAGGAAATGAAAGCCAGGGTTCAGGAGATGCGCGCCAAGGTTGTGGAAGCAGAAGCACAGGTACCCCTTGCAATGGCAGATGCATTCAGAAAAGGCAATCTCGGTATCATGGACTATTACAAAATTCAGAATATTGCTGCTGACACAAAAATGAGAGACCAGATCGCATCTCCTGGTTCAGGAGAAGATAATAAATAAAAAAAGGGCTTACCCATGAATTTTGATTCAATTCTGTCAATTGTTCTTCTTGTTGTCTTTTTTGCCCTGCCCTCTGTTTTCAGGCAGATGGCAGACAAAAAAAAAGCCGGGACACCCAGGCCCGGGATTTTTTCCTGGATCAGTACCAGGATAAAAAACTTTGCAGACCAGATTGAATCCCGGGCCGGACAACCTGCTCCCACTGCTGATTCTGCTCAATCCCTGTGGGACGCTCTGGCAGAAGATGAAACAATAACAGACCCAGAACCATCCGCCACCTTCTCTGTTCCTGAAAATGATCTCTCATCCCGGATTTCTGAAAACACAGCCACAGATGATCCCGATACCCAGCAGGGCACTGCCCGGCCATGGCAGGACAATATTATCGTTACAGAAAATATTAAGGACGCTGCACAGGATACTGACATTCCACCCCCTGCCCGCCTGAGGTTCAGAAAAAACCAGCTTCAGAACGCCATCATCTGGTCAGAAATTCTGTCAAAACCTCTTGCATTCAGAGATTAATACCATTAATTAAATAAGGCAGGTGCAAGGTGATCAAGGCAGAATTTTATAACAAGCGGAGATATCCATATGGAAATTTTTGTTGCCCGCCAGCCCATTTTCACCACCAGAAAAACGATTTTCGGGTATGAGCTGCTGTTCAGGCAGGGGTTTGAAAATATTTTTCCTGATATTGACGGAGACACTGCAACCTCCAATATATTATCAAACACTTTCTTTTCATTTGAAATTAATGAAATTACAGGCAACAGGCCGGCCCTGATCAATTTTACGAAAAAGCTCATCCTGCAGAAAACCCCTCTTCTTTTTCCATACAGGCGGATAATAATTGAGGTTCTGGAAAATATAGAACCTGAGCCTGAAATTATTGCAGCCCTGAATGAGTTTAAATCAAAAGGATTTACAATTGCGCTTGATGATTTCATATATCATGAAAAATTTGCACCCATGATGAAGTTATGCAGAATAATCAAGTTTGATATCATAGCCACTCCTCTTGAAACACTTGAAACCATAATAAAGGATATCAAGGCAGATTATAATATCATGCTGCTGGCGGAAAAAGTGGAAACCTACCAGGAGTTTCAGCTTGCGCAGCAGATGGGATTTACCTTGTTTCAGGGATATTTTTTTGCAAAGCCTGAAATTCTTTCAAAAAAAGATATCTCAGCAGTTCATATTACCAGGTTGAAGCTCATCAATGAAACAGGACGCAGTGATCCTGATCTTGAAAAAATAGAAAACCTGATAAAAAAAGATGTTTCTGTTGCATTTAAACTGCTCAAATTCATCAATTCAGCATATTTCAAGCGGCCGACACCCATTAACACAATCAGGGATGCCATAACCTATCTTGGAACGGACGAGCTTAAAAAATTTATTAATGTGATTGCCGTATCAGACTTAAGCCGCGGCAAGCCCAACGAGCTTGTGCGCTCTGCCGTGATCCGTGCCAGAATGTGCGAGCAGTGCGCAGATATTTTCACCACAGATTTTACAGGTGAGGAGCTTTTCACCCTTGGGCTGTTTTCCGTCATAGATGCCATGCTGGACAATGAAATGGAAGAGATTCTCAAAAATATTGCATTTTCACCAAAAATAAAAAATGCCCTGATGGGCCGGGATAAAGGTTTTAACAAAATCCTTGATATTGTGGTAAATTTTGAACAGGGCAGATGGGACAATGCTTTTTATGCTGTAATGTCCAATACCTCTGCTGAAAGAAAACTGCCTGAGTTTTATTTTGATGCAGTAAGAATGAGCGGCAGTTTTTTTGACTGAATTTAAGATTCAGACCCTGGAATCAGCAAACTTCTGGATGCAGGCAGGATAAAGCTGCCATTCTTTTTCAAGCCCTTTTTTCTTCACATCATCAAGAGTATCATCATCATTGATTTCAAAGGCTTTCTGCCCTATGATGGGGCCGGTATCCTCGCCGTAATCTATGAAATGGACAGTACATCCTCCTACCTTGCACCCGTACCTGAAAGTATCCCCATATCCGTCAGTGCCTGGAAATGAAGGCAGAAGAGCAGGATGAATATTCATTATTCTGTGCTTGCCCTTATTGATCCTGTCAATGAAATACGGTGTCAGAACACGCATGAATCCGGCCAGCACAAGCAGATCCATTTCATATGAAAGAATTATGTCCAGCATCTTTCTTTCTGCAATGGCACGGGTTTTTAAAAAGAATTCAATCCTGTCATCAGACCCGGAATTTTCAACAAGCCGCTGTTTTGAACGGATTTCATCAAGGTCAAAGTCTTCCGGCAGATCTTTGGGTGTTATTCCATTTTTGCGGCATGAGTGAATAATGGATGAATAATCCACAACAAAGGTTGAAATTCCTGCTTTTTCAGCCCGTTCAAGTCCTTTCACTCCTGGATTGTCAGAGCCTGTAAAGACAATCCTTGCATCAATTGCGCCTGAGGCACACGCATCAATAATAGCCTGAAGATTGGTGCCTGTGCCTGATATGAGAGTGCCAATGTTTATCTTTTTTACCATTGTTCTTCTCCTTATGGTTCACTGATTGCCGTATCCGTTCTGGGAACCGCAGTCCGGGCATTCCCAGGTTATGCCGTTACAGGTCATCCCCCACTGGTTTTCATACATGCACTCCTGACACATGGCAAATCCGCACCGGCAGGTCCAGCAGAACATTACTGTCTTTCCGCAGCAATGGCATGTTTTTGATCTTCTGCTCCGTCTTATCTCTTTTCTGGTTGCAGCCTTTTCTTTCATTTTATAAATATACTTCTCCTTTATCCTAAAAGATAGTATATATGGCTTTAATTTAAAAAAAAATCAATTCATATAAGGGATGATCATGGCAGATCCTGAAAAAATTTTTCTCATTGACGGCAGTGCATTTCTGTACAGGGCATTTCATGCCATCAGAAGCCTTTCAACATCAAAGGGGCATCCAACCAATGCCACATTCGGTTTTGCAAGGATCCTGCTCAAGCTTTTAAAGGATCACAACCCTGAATATGCAGCCATAATGTTTGATGTGCAGGGCCCCACGTTCCGGCACAGGCTCTATGACCAGTACAAGGCCAACCGTCCGCCCATGCCGGATGAGCTTGGAGTACAGATTCCTGACATCAAGAAAATGGTAAAAGCCATGAACATACCCATTGTTGAAAAACAGGGATTCGAGGCTGATGATCTTGTGGGAACCTATTCAAAGATTGCACAGAAAAAAGGTTTTCAGGTGGTCATGGTCACAGGCGACAAGGATTTTATTCAGCTCATCACTGACAAATGCACCCTGTGGGATCCAATGAAGGATACCATTACAGATGCACAAAAGGTAAGAGATGAAATGGGGATCGAGCCTTTGCAGTTCGTTGACGTGTTAGGCCTTGCAGGCGATTCCTCGGACAATATCCCCGGAGTCAGGGGAATAGGGCCCAAAACAGCAGTAAAGCTGATTGCCAGGTTTGGATCCATTGAAAAACTCTATGAAAACATTGATGAACTCAAAACAAAGAAAAAATTATATGAAAACCTGTGCAAAAGCCGCGACATTGTTCTTCTGAGCCGCAGGCTTGCTGCCATTGACACTGATGTCGCCGTTGCCCGCGGCATTGAAGATTTCAGGCTTGAAGGCCCTGACACAAAAAAGCTTTTTGAAATATTCAGGGAATTTGAATTCAAGACACTTGCAGCACAGTTTGCTCAAAAAGCTGATAAGTCACAGAAATTATACAAACTTATTTCACAGACACAGGAACTTGAAAAACTTGCCCATGTCCTTGAAAACAAAAAAATATTTGCCATTGATACTGAAACAACATCAAAAAATCCAATGGAAGCCGGCCTGGTGGGAATTTCATTTTCATTCAGAGAAAACCACGGGTTCTATATACCGGTGGGCCATACAGAATCCAAAGACATTGACCAGCCTTCAAGCCAGGATATTCTGAGAATATTCAAACCGGTACTTGAAAACCCTGATATCAGAAAAGTCGGGCAGAACATCAAATATGACTATATTGTCCTGAAAAGGTTCGGTATCACACTCAGGGGGATTGCCTTTGACACCATGATTGCCTCATACCTGCTGAACCCTTCATTGCGCGGGCACAGCCTGGACAAGATTGCCATGGATCTTTTCGGTTATAAAACCATTTCATACGAGGACATGACAGGCAAAGGCAAAAAACAGATAGGATTCCAGGATGTGCCTGTGGAAAAGGCTGTGGATTATGCGGCTGAAGATGCTGACATAACTTTCATGGCTTTCACCCATTTTGAAAATCAATTAAAGGAAAACAATCTTTCCGATCTTATGGAAAAAATTGAAGTCCCCCTGATCACTGTGCTGGCAGATATGGAAATGAACGGTATCAGGGTTGATCTCAATGCTTTAAAGCATCTTTCCAATATATTCGGAATGGAGCTTGCAGATCTTGAAAAAGACATATATGCCCTTGCAGGTGAAAAATTCAACATAAATTCCTCCCAGCAGCTCGGGGCAATCCTGTTTGAAAAACTCAAGCTTAAGACAGGCAAGAAAACAAAAAAGAAAACCGGATATTCAACAGATGTCGAGGTTCTTACCAAACTTGCCCGGACCCATGAACTGCCGAAAAAACTGCTGCGTTACAGAACCGTGGGCAAGCTCAAGTCAACCTATGTTGATTCCCTTCAGAATCTTGTAAACAATGAAACCGGCAGGATACACACCTCTTTCAACCAGACCATCACAGCCACAGGAAGGTTGAGCAGCTCAAATCCCAACCTTCAGAACATTCCTGTAAGGACAGAAGAAGGCAGGCTGATCAGAAAAGCCTTTATCCCTGAAGAAGGCCATGTTCTTGTCTCAGGCGACTATTCTCAGATAGAGCTGCGCATACTGGCACATTGCGCTTCTGACAGGATACTCATCGAGGCATTTAACAATGATGAGGATATCCATAAAAGAACTGCGCTGGAAATTTTTCAGGTACTGCCGGAATTCATTACAAAACAGTTAAGGGATCAGGCAAAAACCATTAATTTCGGTATAATTTACGGAATGAGCCCGTTCAGGCTTGCAAAGGATCTCGGCATAAGCCGTAAAATGGCTGAAACATATATTGACAATTATTTCAAACGCTACAGCGGTGTTAAAAAATTCATTGATTCAACCATAGAGCAGGCAGAAAAAACAGGAGAGGTCTCCACCATTTTCGGAAGAAAACGCAGGCTCGATGATATTCATTCATCCAATGCAAACATCCGTAATTTTGCAAAAAGAGCTGCTGTAAACACGCCCATTCAGGGCAGTGCCGCAGACCTTATCAAGCTTGCCATGATAAAAATGGACAAGGCTTTAAAGGAAAATGAAATGAAATCAAAAATGCTTTTATCCGTACATGATGAAATTATTTTTGAAGCACCTGTGGAAGAAAAGGACAGGCTGATAAGCCTTGCAAGGGATGTCATGGAAAATGTTCATCCTCTTGATGTCCCTCTCAGGGTCAATTTCGGCACAGGCAGTAACTGGGCACAGGCCCATTGATAATAAAGGGAGCACAAAAAAAATGACACCAGTCATGTTTGCAGTCATTGCTGCGATTATTGCTGTTGTGGCTGTCGCAGTCATAACAAGGAAAAAAGGCAGAAAAAAAACACGTGATAATGCCGGCAATACCAGTCCTGCGCCAGAGGTTTCAGACCCTGACAAAGAATACAGGGCAATACTTGAAACCCTGCTTGAGCTTAACACAATGATACGCAAAGATATTGACCTGCCGGTACAGATGATTGAAAAAATCGAGGCTGTCATTGATGATCTCATTGCGGTCATACCTCAGATGATGGAAAGATATCCCGGTGAAACCCTGACCTATGAGCTGAAAAAAACAGGATCAGCCCATCTTTTCAAAACTGTCAGGGAATATCTTGACCTGTCAGGTAACAGCCGGCAGAACCAGTCTGAAATTTTTGCAGGAACAATTGACAGCCTGCATGAAATATGCAGACGCGCAAGAAATATTGTTGACAAAAATGAAACTGCTGAATTCAAAACCATGGCAAATTTCCTTGCAGGGAAATTTTCATAAAGGAGGATATACAAGATGAATGAAATGACCCTGGATATCAGGAATACAGTACAGCAGGCAAAGGCTCCTGTACTGACTGAAGCTGCCAGTGTATCGGGTCAGGGCGCCCTGACCCAGGTACAGAGCCCGGCAAGCCTTGAACCTGTGCGGCCTGCACATCTGTCCGATGAGGATGTAAAAGCTATTGAAGCCAGAGCAGATGAATTTATTGAAAAAATAAAGGCTGATCCCTCAGACTGGAAGATCGGCAATTTTGTTTTCAGCCTTGGACAGGATATAATGGCGGAAACCCAGGCCCAGGTTACTCTTTATGACCGCAAAATGGGCAAGGTGCTTAAAAATATTGCTGCGGACGACTCCTCTCCTGTGGGCAGAAATATTCTTGCCATAAAAACAGAGCTTGACAAGGTAAACCCGGCAGTGGTCGCCAACACCCCTGTGCCCTTCAAAAAAAGGATGCTGGGCCTGTTCACAAAAACCGTAACCCGTCTGCCAAAGGGAGATGAAATCCTTCAGATCATTGCGGAACGCAGGGAAACGGTTAATTCCACCATTGACGGGATCAGGGATCATCTGCGCAATGAAGCAGACCAGGTGGCATTTGATGCAGCAGAACTTGCCACCATCTGCGATGCATTAAAGGAAATCCAGCCAAAGCTCCAGGAACAGATTTTCCTGGGCCAGATAATCTGGAAAAAACTCATGGAATATCTTGAAACCATTGATGACCCAAGAACAAAAGAAGCCGTGACAACCCTCACAAGCGATCTTGCCATGGCTGTTGTGGATCTTCAGACCATTGACAATTCCAATCTTCAGACACGGTTCGGCGGAGAAATGATGGTCAGAAATTCCCATCTTGTCAAACGTCTGGTGCAGAGAACAGACATGATACTTTCAACTGCCGTAAAAAATGCACTGGCAGTGCGCGTGGCTGCCGAGCAGCAGATGGAGACTCTCCAGCACCTTGACATGGTGCAGAAGGCTGCTGCTGAAACCATGAAGGACACGGCATCGGTAATCGGACAGGCTGCTGTAAAGGGAGCAAAGATGAGCCAGAGCATGACCCTTGACATAAATGCCCTTGAAGAGGCATGCAGAACCTATGAACAGGCGTTTGAAGCCTATGCTGAAATTTCAAAGGAAACCATCAATATTGCTTCCCAGGCTTCTTCTGCGCTTGGCGAGATGAACAGCCGTTTCAGGGCAAGGACAGACGCATTGACCTCAAGGCGTCAGGACACTTAAAACATACCGGAGGTATCCCATGCTGGACACTGCCACACAAAAATCATTTGCAAAAAGATTTGCCCTTGTCCGGAAACTTGAAAAGGAAAAACTTCTTTCTTCAGAGGAAAAAGCCTGTTCAGACATAAGACAGGCAGGTAAAAACTCTTTTTTTGAATATGAAAACAGCACCTATTTTGTAAATGATATAAACAGATATGAAGAAACCTCTGATGATTTCAGGACCTTGCAGGGATATTTCATATATGAACTGACCTGCACCTGCATTGAAACGGGCAGAACCGTTTATTTTGAATGGGAAAAGGATGATGAGCTTGAAATTGCCATGACTGTTGAAAATCTTTCATTCAGGGATCTCAGCGATGATGAGGGGCAGCCCATTGATGAAGACGACCTTGATCAGATTGCAGATGACAGGGACATAATCATGGCTGGCAAAGAACAGTTTATATATGAGGATGACTGGGCCTGTGTCTACCACGGACAGGAAAGACAGGAAAAGGTCTATATGTATGAATTTGAAAATAAAACACACACCCGGTTTCTGACCATTGAAGAATGGCAGGGCTCAGGCAGGGATAAATACAGAATTTATATTTCAGTTCCTGTTGATCCGGACAGCCTTACCCTTATAAGCAGGACAGACACCTGAAAGGACGGTTACATGAAGAAACATTTTTTTTCTGCCCCTTCTGTCTTATGCCTCATTGCAGTTCTTGCAGCTTTGATGTTCTCAGGATGCGGGCCCGGGCTGCCTGATCAGGTAAGGAAGGCTGCACTTGATCTGCCGGGACAGATCAGGGCGGCCAGATCCGGAACAGCAGACCAGAAAAAAAAATATGCAGGGCTTGTCAAATCTCCACAATTCACAAGCCTGAAAAAATTTGCAGGAAAAGAAAACTGGGCAGAAAAATTTTCACTTGCATCAACAGAGCTTGACCGTGCACAGTCACTTTATGATGCTCAGGTTCTGCCGCTCATAAAAGAGAACAGGCCTGAACTTGCCTCTGAACTGATAAAGCAGACCGACAGGATAAAAAGCATTATTACAGATGCAATGGCCCTTGCCCGTTATCCTGTGGCAAGATTCTCAAAACTTGTCCAGGCAATTGAAAATGCTGACAATATTAAGGCCATGGCAGGAAAAAAAGCAGAAAAAATCCTGCAGATTGCAGAGCGGTTAAAAACAGGCCCGGCTGCAAAGGCTTTAAATGATTTTCCTGATATAAGGGATAAAATCAATGCAAAGCTTGCCCCGATGACAGAGCTTGCAAGGCAGACAGAGCACAGCCTTGAAACCGTTCTAAGGGAATATGAAAAACACAGGTCAGGTAAAGATGCCAATTATGCAGCGTTTGCCGACAGCGCTGACAATATTGATAATGGCCTCAAAACAGCAGAAAAACTTGAAGCCAGGATCTCAAAACAGATCTCAGGGCTTTACAGAAGCTATACAAAAATCTTAAAGGACATGAAAGTCAGGTATTTTATCACAGTCAAGAGAGAATCATGGGATGAGAATTCAGATTTTTACAATCCCTGGGATGTTAGCTTTCAGCGTGAAGTTTCTCCTGACGTATATGAAGCTTTGACATCTTCTGACATTGATACAATTGCCACGATCACACCAGGTTTTTTTGGATCAAAATTTTCAAGCAGCATAGGCAGCCTGTGGGACAAACTGTCCATCAACCCGGTTGAACGCTGGCCCGGAAGAGGTCATAATGCAGCTTCATTCTGGGTGGATGATGCATATGAAAAATATTATCACAAATACATACTTGAAGAAGACGGAAAAACCAGTGAAACAGACTGGATAGAAGTGGATGAAAGTGTTTATGAGGCTGATTTCAATTTTCTGGGCATGGCCATACTTGCAAAGCCATATGGAGTGTTTGAAAAAGACCGCATTGTCCAGCCAAGCCCTCCTGGAATGGCATATGTGGGCAATCCCAAATACGGAGAATGGAAAAAGGACGACAGCGGAAACAGGTTCTGGTCATGGTATGGGAAATATGCATTTTTTTCCACCCTGTTTTTTTCAAGGCCCTACCCATATTATTACAGTTCATGGAATGCCTGGCACCATAATTACAGAAATTCAAGACCATATTATGGAAAAGACAGAAACGGCGCCCGCAGGTTCGGTACATTCGGCACATTGATCAGAAGATCTCCCCGTTTCCAGAGATCGGCATTTGCAAGAAGCGGAGGGTTCAGGGCCCAGGCTCCTTCAGTGCGTGGCGCAGGCCCGGGCCTGAGGGGCGGAGGGCCGGGAACCCGCGGCAAATAGGACATGATCAGAAAAAGGAGAAATAAAATAAATGAATACAGGAGCAACACTAACAGGCCTTGGTCAGGGAATCATCAATATAGCAGCTGGAATCTGCTTCATATGGCTGGCCAAAAAAATAGATGACTGGCGCACCAGGGATTTTGACGACGATGTTCACATAGATAATGGAAACACTGCTGTGGGCCTGAGAAGGGCCGGCCTTTACCTTGGGATTGCCATTGCACTGTCAGGAGCAATGGACGGGCCGTCAAACGGCTTTTTTGCCGATCTCATACAGCTTGCTGTTGACGGTCTTATCATCACGGGATTCATGTTTTCATCACGTTTTATCAATGATTTTCTCATGCTGGGCAATGTCAACAATGACGAAGAATGTGTCAGGGTGTTTGTTGACAAAAACGGGGGAAAAACAACAGGAAACACGGCAGTTGGAACGGTTGAGGCAGGAATGTACATTGCAACCGGATTTATACTTCACGGAGCTGTTTCAGGAGGTGGAGGAAATTTTTTCCAGGGAATAGGAAGCGCTGTCCTGTTTTTTGTGCTGGGTCAGTTTGCCCTGCTGGTTCTTGGATTCTTTTATGAACTTGTCACACCTTTTAATGTGAGAAATGAAATAAAAAATAATAATATTGCAGCGGGAATAGGGCTGGCCGGTATCCTAACTGCCCTTGGAATAGTTCTGATGGCAAGCATATCAGGCCCTTTTACAGGATGGGCCAGCGATCTTGCAGGGTTCGGCATATACAGTGTTTACGCAATCTTCATGCTTCTTGTTTTCAGAACAGTGATAGACAGACTGCTTCTGCCAACAACCACCATTGCAGTGGAAATCAAGGAAGACCGGAATATCGCAGCCATGATTGTTGTGGAAAGCGCCATAAACGCACTTGCCATCATCATTGCATTTTCCATGTAAATAAAAATGCAGCAGACAGCAACTCAGCCAAGACGCCCCGGCACTGCCGCCATTCTTCTGTGCGCCTGCATGTTTGCAAGCGGAGCCTGCGGAATCATACTGGAATATGTCCAGGCAAGCCTTGCAACCATGATTCTTGGCAATTCCTTTGAACAATGGGCCATGGTGATAGGGCTTATGCTGTTCTGGATGGGATTCGGCAGCCTTGTCCAGTCAAAGATCAGCAAAAGATACCTTGTTCATACATTCATCTGGGTTGAGACAGGGCTTGCACTTGCAGGCGGGTTCTCACCGACACTTACATATATTGCCTATGGATACACTTCATATTATACCCTTGTACTTTATTTCTTTGTAAGTTTCACAGGTATAATGATCGGGCTTGAGATTCCTGTAATCATAAGAATCAACAATGATTTCAGCCGGGAACTGTCAACAAACCTTGGTAATATACTTGGAGCCGACTATCTTGGAAGCCTTGCAGGAGCCTTTATCTATGTATTTATCCTTCTGCGTTTCACACCCGTGACCCAGGCTGCGTTTATCACGGCAGGCCTGAACTTTTCCCTTGCCTTTGCAACCTTTATATATTTCACAAAAAAAGGGCTGCTGAAAAAAGGAATTTTTATACCTGTTGTAATGGTTGTCACATTCTGTGCTGTGGCATATGGGATTTTCAACAGCCGTTCCTGGGATATAAAAATTGAACAGCCATTGTATGATGACCCTGTAATTGTCAGCCAGACCACCAGGTACCAGCATATTGTAATTACAAGATATGCGCCCCTTGATGAAGTCAGGCTGTTTTTAAACGGCAACCTTCAGTTCTGCAGCACAGATGAGATGCGTTATCATGAACCCATGGTCCACCCTGTCATGAATATTGTTCCCATAAGAAAAAATATCCTCATCCTGGGCGGAGGAGACGGGTGCGTGTTAAGGGAAGTTCTCAAATACAATGATGTTGAAAAAGTTCTTCTTGTTGACCTTGATCCTGAAATGATAAAGCTTGCAAAAACAAACCCTGTTCTGCGCCGGATAAACCATGATGCTTTCAGGGATGCGCGCCTTGCAGTGCTTTCAGGCCATGGAATAAGCCCCGGTATTGACAGGCGTGTGTACATGGAAACAAACAGACACAGAAAAAAACCTTATTCACAGAAACCTGAAACCAGGAAAATAGCTGATGTAAAGGTAATGAATATTGATGCAGACAGATTTTTAAGCAGAGTAAAAGGATTCTGGGACGTCATATTCATTGACCTGCCTGATCCTTCCTCTCCAGAGCTTGCCAAGCTTTATACAAAATCATTTTACAACAAGGTCAGGCTGCATCTGTCAGAACACGGCATGATGGTTGTTCAGGCCACTTCCCCATACCTTGCGAAACAGACCTATCTTTGCATTGGAAGAACCATTGAAAGTGCCGGTCTCAATACCCTGGCCTTTCACGAAAACGTTCCAAGCTTTGGTGACTGGGGCTGGTATATGGCATGGCACCCCATAATCAGAAAAGAAAAAATCATGAAAAAAATTAAAAGCCTTGAAATAAAAGCAGCCACCAGATTCATTACACCTGATGTATTCAGAAGCGAGCTCGTGTTTGGTAAAAAAGCCCTTGAGACCGATGACACAAGGATAAACACGATTTTATATCCTGTTATTCTCACGATCTACAATCATGAATCATGGATTTATGAATAAATATATTGCCCGTGAAACCATGATGCTGTTATTATTTCCAGATGATATGAAACAATATAATTTTAAGGGGTTAATCCCATGGGCGAAAAACCGAGCTATGAAGAGCTAGAGGCCGCCTTCAACGACCTGAAAGCCAGATACGCAGAACTCAAAAAAAATGACAAAAGCGTTATACGGGCCCTTTCCGAAGGTTTTGAACAGCTTGCAGACAGGTCTCAGGATGCCATATATCAATTTGATATTGAATCCGGAACATTTCCCTTTTTTAACAGACGTTTTCTGGATCTTTACGGAATCAGGTCTGAAAAAGGCATTGTTCTTTCATCACGCAGCACAAGAAAACACATACATCCCGATGATATCAGCATCTTAAGGGAAGCAAGGCGCTGTTCCCTTGAATCAGAGGACGGCCTTGGAGAGGCTGAATACAGGTATGTCAACCCTGACGGCACCATAAGATGGATGCATGACAGGTGGTCTGTCATACGGGAAAAAAACGGGCAGCCCGTAACAATAGAAGGATTTGTCAGGGATATCACAAAAAGAAAACAGGCAGAGGACGAGCTTGAACGCAGCAGGAACAGCGCCCTGATAGGAAGCTATATAGTGCAGGGCCAGCGTTTCAGGTATGTCAATCCCCAGTTTGTACGCATCACAGCCTATACAAAAGAAGAACTCATGGGAATGAAATCCATGACCCTTGTTCACAAAGATTACAGGGAAAAAGTAAAAGAAAACGCAAGGCTGATGCTCAAAGGAGAAAGAACAACACCCTATGAATTCTGTATTGTGGATAAAAACAATAATATCAAATGGGTAATGGAAACCGTAACATCCATAGAATTTGAGAAAAAACGTGCCATAATGGGTTATTTCATGGATGTCACCCGTAAAAAACAGATTGAGGAAGAAAGGCGGGAAAAGGAAAAACTGCGCACCATACTTGAAATGGCCGGAGCTGTCAGCCATGAATTGAACAGCCCTTTGCAGACTGTTCTGACAAGCAGCGAAAAACTTGCAAAGGACGGTCTTGATGAAGCCTTGAGAGAAAAACTGACAGGGCTTATCAAGAGAAATACTTTGAAAATGGTGGAAATTTCACGCAAAATTCAGAGCATTTCAAAATATGTTGCAAAGGAATATGTTGGCGGAGAAAAAATAGTTGATATTGATGCTGCGTCAGAAAAATAGCTATTTCTTCCGCATTTTATCTGTACCCTGTGTCATCTTCTTGGCAAAGCGCCTTACATGATCCTGGATGATCCCGGATGCTGTTTT
>CAYOYY010000059.1:0-17915 GCA_964408295.1 uncultured Desulfobacula sp.
CTCCTGTAATGGAAAAGCTGGATCATTTCAATACAAGAATATGTGTCAGGGGAGAACGCGCCTTTTTAAAACAGATTGAAGGGTCCTGCCATATTCCAGTGGCCTGTTTCGGCAGGGCTGAAGGCACAGAAATAAAACTTACTGCTGTGGTTGCATCTGAAGACGGCAGGGATTTGATCCGTGAACAGGCCATATCTTCCATCTATGATATTGAAAATACAGGACGTGCACTGGCAGATACCATTCTTTCAAATGGAGGCAAAAAAATATTGGAGCAATTGGAATCAAATGAAAAATAAGAACGGCATCGTTTACCTTATCGGAGCAGGACCTGGTGATCCAGGCCTTCTGACTGTAAAAGCAAAAGAATGTATAGAATCAGCCGATGTGGTGGTGTATGACTACCTGGCATCTCCTTTTCTGTTAAAATATGCAAAAAAAAATGCCCAGATCATTTATGTGGGTAAAAAAGGCGGTGACCATACTCTTTCCCAGGATAAAATAAACATGCTTCTGGTTGAAAAGGCAAAACAGGGATTTGACGTGGCAAGGCTTAAGGGAGGAGATCCCTTTGTATTTGGCAGAGGAGGTGAAGAAGCCCAGATGCTCTTAAGCCACGGTGTTGCCTATGAAGTAATTCCAGGAGTCACATCAGCCATTGCAGCTCCTGCCTATGCAGGCATTCCTGTAACTCACAGGGATCATACATCTTTTGTTTCATTCATCACAGGCCATGAGGATCCGACCAAAAAAGATTCCAGCATGCAATGGGATGTATATGCCAAATCACATGCCACACTTGTATTTTTAATGGGAGTCAAAAACCTTGAAAATATTGTGACCAACCTGATACACCACGGCAAGAATCCTGATACCCCCGTTGCCCTGGTCAGATGGGGAACAACCCCGAGACAGCAGACTGTGACAGGCACACTTGACAACATTGTGGACAGGGTGAATGAGGCCGGGCTGAAATCTCCTGCCATAATTATCATAGGAGAGGTTGTTTCTCTCAGAGACGAATTGTCCTGGTTTGACCGTCGTCCTCTTTTTGGAAAACGCATTGTAATCACAAGGGCACGGGCGCAGGCAAGCAGTCTTGTATCAATGCTTTCAGATCTTGGTGCAGACTGCATTGAAATCCCGACCATCAAAATAATACCTGCCAGGGACATAACCCCTTTAAAAACCTCCATCAAGAATATCAAAAGCTATGACTGGCTTGTTTTCACAAGTGTGAATGGCGTGAATTTCTTTTTTGACACATTATTTGACATGGGGCTGGATGCAAGGGCACTTGGACATTTAAAACTTGCCTGCATAGGCCCTGTTACAAAAAAGCGGCTCAGGGATTTCGGTTTTGAAACTGATATACTGCCTGAAACCTACCGTGCCGAAAGTGTTGTGGATGCGTTTGCAGATGTCAGGATAAAAGACAAAAAAATACTGCTTCCGCGGGCAAAAAAAGCAAGGGCGATACTTCCGGCTGAACTGAAAAAAATGGGAGCAGAGGTTGAAGAGGTCACAGCATATGAAACAATACTTGACGCTGAAGGCAAACAGGAGCTTGTTTCCATGCTGGAACAAGGGAAAATCGATGCAATAACCTTCACAAGCTCTTCCACTGTATCAAATTTCATGGCCCTGCTTGAAGGCAGCGCAGACCACCGGGACAGGCTGCTGAAAAATGTTGTAAAAGCCAGTATCGGCCCCATAACTTCAGATACAGCAAGGTCCCTTGGGATCGAACCTGATATTGAGGCAGAAGAATATACCATTGCAGGACTTGTGAATTCTCTGCTGAAATTTTACAAAAAGGATTAAAAAATCATGATTGCAGGCAACCGCACCATTAATTATCTTCGCATCTCAGTAACTGACCGGTGTAATTTCAGATGCCGCTATTGTGTTCCGTCTTCGCCTTTTACCGTGATAGAACACGATAAGATTGCAAGATACGAGGAAATACTGAAAATAACAAACCTTGCCTGCGAACTTGGTATTACAAAGGTGAGAATCACCGGGGGCGAGCCTTTTGTGAGAAAAGGAATTTTTCTTTTTCTGGAAAAATTATGTGCAATTGAGGCTTTAAAGGATATTTCAATCACAACAAACGCTGCTCTGCTGAACCGTGAAAAAATAAAAAAACTGATAGATCTTGGAATAAAACGGCTCAATATCAGTCTTGATACCCTGCAAAGGGACAAGTTCAGGCAGATTACAGGAAGAGACAGGTTTCAGCATGTATGGGATGCAATCATGGCAGCCCATGAGCTTGGTATATCTCCCCTGAAACTCAATGCAGTGGCTTTAAAAGGCATTAATGATGATGAAATTGAAGAAATTGCAGGGCTCACCTTAAAATATCCATTTCATATCAGATTTATAGAATATATGCCCATGGGAAAATCTGATGTTGAAAAACGCCATCAGATTCTGACCGATGAAATCAGGGGAAAAATTGAAGCAAAATTCGGTAAGCTGATGCCCGTTCAAAGGGATATCAATGACGGGCCTGCCAAAAAATTCAGAATCAGGGATGCCCTTGGAATTGTAGGATTCATAACACCCATAAGTTCCCATTTCTGCAGTGACTGCAACAGATTGAGACTGACATCAATGGGACATTTAAGGCCCTGCCTTCTGAATGATTATGAAAAGGATATCCTGACTCCATTGAGGCAGGGAGCATCAGATGAAGAGCTCAGACAGATAATTCTCAATACTTTGAAAAAAAAGCCTTCATTCCACGGACTGTCATCGGAATTTACAGGCAAAGGCAATATTCCTGTGAGCCATATGACATCCATTGGAGGATAATTTTCAAATTTAATATATTTTTTTGATTTTTTTTGATTTCCCGGTGTCAATTATAAACACAAGGGCAAAAACTCTTATGACATGGAGGGGAAAATGAAAAAAATATTTACCACAATAACAATTGTTCTGGTCACTATCTGTTTTTCCACTGTATCTGCAAAAGCAGGAGCAGCAAGAAGACATACCATTGAAGGATTCATGCTGGGCACGGGTGCAGCATTGCTTACAGCGGCAATTATAAAGGAAATCCACAAAAAACCTGCTGGTGTTTCTCAATATGAAGCAGGCACAGCATATAATACTGATGAATCATACAGATATGCCGGATGCAACAGATACCACCGCCGCCACCACAGAAAAGCAGAAAGATATGAATCATGCGGGCACTGGGAAATTGAAAAAACATGGGTAGAACCTGTTTATGAGAAAAAATGGAACCCCGGTCATTACAACCGCCGCGGTGAATGGGTAAGCGGCAGACTTGAAAAATTCCTGATAAGAGACGGATACTGGAAAGAAGAAAAAGTATGGGTGAGATATTAGTGGCTGTTAACCATCTGAACAAAAAAGATAAGCGCTCAGACCAACCGTGACTTCAAAAGAACAGGATTCTGGAACCATAAGCGAGGCGCAACTTGTTGAAAGGCTGAAAAAAGGGCAGGAATGGGCTTTCAATATACTTGTCCAGAGGTATCAGGCAAGGCTTATGAAAATTGCATACGGAATCACTCTTGACCGTGAGGACAGCCTGGAAATCGTACAGGATGTATTTGTCAATGTATTCACACATATTAAAGATTTCAGGCAGGAAGCAGGTCTTGCAACATGGTTGAGAAAAATTACGGTTAACCAGTGCCTGAACTGGAAAAGAAAATGGAAAAGAAGATTCAGATGGCACCACGATCCCATTGAAGATGACCAGGACAAAGCTTTATACCGAAAAGCAGAGCAGCAGGAAACCCCGGAATCAGGTATAAGGGAAAAACAATTTGAATTAATGCTTAAAAAGGCCATTGGGAATCTGCCTGAAAAGACAAGAGCTGTTTTTGTCCTGAATGCATTTGAAGGGCTTTCATATGAGCAGATTGCAACCACCCTGAACATTAAAAAAGGAACTGTCAGCTCAAGGCTGCACTGGGCCAGAAAACATCTTATCCGCGAACTTGACATGGACAGATAAAAGGAGATCATATCTGATGAAAAAAAACTGCTCACAATATACATCAGAAGAAATCAGCAGGTTTGTCGATAATGAACTTGGCAGAAAAAAAATGCAGGCAGTAAAAGCCCATATTGAATGCTGCAGCCAATGCAGAAAACTTGCTGATAATTACAGGTTCATGACAGAAGCCATCAATGTCCATGCACAAAAACACATCCATGGAATTGATTCTTCCATGGCAGGCATGAAGCTTACAAAGATCATGCATAAATCAGAGAACAGGTCATATGCTCATATACCTGAATTTTTCGGCAGATATGCCTATTTAAAAATTGCCGCCATTGCTGTCATTGCCGTGGCAAGCGGTTTTTTATTCATGAGCAGGCCTGTTCACAGCCCTGTTGCCGGACCCAGTGCAATTGTAAAATCTGTTGACACAAATTTTGATTCAGTTATGATAATTGAAACTCAAAAACAAAAACATACAATTATCTGGTTTTCCGAAACCTGATGAGAAAAAGGAGTATCATGGACAGAAGATTCATAAGATTCATCCCTGTCCTTTTGGGATTAATTTGTCTGATTTTATTTTCTTCTCCGGCAGTGGCCGGACGCGTGATGACAGATGTCAAGGTGATTCACGCTTCAACAGGATCTTCCCATGTTGATGATGCCCTTAAAAATATTATTCCAGAACTGGAATCTGTATTCAGATATACAGGATACCGTCTTATCAATGAACAGAGGATGATGTTGAATTTTAACCAGAAAGGCAGAATCACCCTGCCTGGAAACAGGACAATGATTGTAATTCCTTCGGCAATGAACGGGGGCAGGATAAACTATCAGATAATCATCCTGAAAAATAACCGGCCTGTTTTTCAGACAAGGGTATTGTTAAGAAATAACAGCAGCATTACCATTGGAGGTCCGCAGTTCAACAATGGCTATCTTTTATTCAATATATCAGGCTCGGTTCACTGAATTCTCCATATTGACTTTATCTGATTTGATGCTTAAAAGAATATTATGACAATACCTCAATCAGTTTTTGAACGCCTGAAAAACAATGAAATTGTAGCCAGGAAATTTCACGAAATTGAAATAAGCCTGCTGACTATTTTAAATTTTCAGGATTTCATTGAAAAACTTCTTACTGAAATAAGTTCAAAATTCGCCATTCCACATACATGGATATGTGTGATAGAGGAGAGCCGTATAACAAAATACCTTCATAATATTAAAAATTCTGCCCTTCTCAAGAGTTCAACTGCGTTTATTGACAAATCAAAATTTTCACAGATCACTAGAAATCGCCTTAAGCCGCTGCTTGCAAACAAGGATCTTGAACAATTTGATTTCCTTCTTCCTGAAGCGTCTGACTATAAAATAGGCTCCATTGCCATTGCTCCCATAACCCTGGACGGCGAAATTGTTGGAAGCTTTAACCAGGCAGATCAGAACGTCAACAGGTTCAGACCCGGAATTGATACCTCTCTGCTCGAACAGCTTGCTTTAAAGGTCTCATTGTGTCTTTCCAATGTAACAGCCCATGAGCAGTTAAAATTTCTGGCATTTCACGACCCTTTAACAGGCCTGCTGAACAGGGGAGTCATGGAAAGAATCCTTGCAAGGGAGTTTATGCGTTCAAAACGTTATCATATTGATCTGACCGTCCTGTTCCTTGATCTGGATGATTTTAAATCAATAAATGACAGTTTCGGGCATGACAATGGAGATGCAGCATTGTGCCATACTGCAAAGTGTCTGACTTCCCTTAAAAGGGACTCTGATATTGTTGCAAGATTTGCAGGAGACGAATTTGTTGTTATCCTTCCTTCCACCAATAAAAAGCAGGCAGAAAGCTATATCACCCGCGTAAAAAACAGATTATTGAACAAACCCCTGACAGCAGAAGGCAAACAATTCCATGTAAAACTCAGTCACGGGCTTGCTTCTGTATTTGAGCCTGGCATGGATTCAGCCCAGATACTGCTGAAAGCTGCTGACAAAAGGCTTTATAAAGAAAAACAGAACAGAAAGCGCTGAACGCAAATAAAAAATCCCTGTCAGGCGATACAATTTCATGGCCTGTCAGGGATTTTATTTTTTCTCTGCAATAAAGCAGATATCAGTCATAAATCAGTTCAATCTGCACCATGGGTGCGACATCACCTTTTCTGGGACCAAGCTTGGTAATTCTGGTATATCCTCCCTGACGGGAGCCGAATTTCTCTGAAGCTTCCTCAAAAAGGGCATGGACAATATTTTTTTCCCGTATAACGGCAAGGGCCTGACGCCTTGCATGCAGATCGCCTCTTTTGGCAAGAGTGACCATTTTATCGGCTATTGACCGCAATGCCTTGGCTTTGGCCTCAGTGGTTCTGATTTTATCATGCTTGAACAGAGAAGTTACCATGTTTCTGAACATAGCCTTTCTATGGCTTGAAGTTCTGTTTAATTTTAATACTGATTTTCTGTGTTTCATGGAATATTATTCTCCTTCCTGATTATTCTCGTCTTCTGGTGGCGGGTCAATTCCCTCAAGATCCATACCCAGTGAAAGATCCATGGAAGCCAGGACTTCCTTTATCTCATTTAAGGATTTACGGCCAAAATTTTTGGTTTTAAGCATTTCACTGTCAGTTTTCTGAACCAGCTGGTAAATAGTATGAATTCTGGCATTTTTCAGGCAGTTGGAACTTCTGACAGACAACTCAAGTTCATCCACTGACCTGTAAATGTTCTGATTGAATCCCTTGTCAGTTTCTTCGGCCTTGTCGTCAGTATGATCCGGTTCCAGTTCCTCATCAAAATTGATGAACGGATTCATCTGTTCCTTGAGTATTTTTGCCGCATAGGCCACTGCATTGTCCGGAGTCACGGAACCATCAGTCCACACTTCAAGGGTAAGTTTATCGTAGTCGGTTTTATGTCCTATCCTGGATGTCCCCACCACATATTTAACCCTTTGTATGGGAGAAAACACGCTGTCAATGGGAATGGTTCCAATGGGAGCTGATTCATCCTTGTTGGCTGAGGCAAGAGCATACCCTTTTCCCGGTTTTACAGTCATCACCATATTTAATACACCATTTTTCGAAATAGTGGCGATGTGCTGTTCCTGGTTAAGGATTTCCACCCTGCCGTCCGGACTCACAATATCAGCTCCGGTTACTTCGCATTCTCCCTTGGCATTCAGAGTGAGGGTAAACTCTTTTTCTTCTATATCATCAACTTTTAATTTAAGTTCTTTTAAATTTAAAATAATTTCGGAAACATCTTCCCGGACATCAGAGATAACACTGTATTCGTGTAGAGCATCATCAAATTTTACAGATACAATGGCGGCACCGTAAATAGATGAAAGGATGATACGTCGCAGAGAGTTTCCGATGGTGATACCAAACCCCCTTTCAAGGGGTTCACATACAAATTTACCATATGTTGAAGTCGTGGTAACGTCAAGCTTCTCCGGCTTGATCATCTCTCGCCAGTTCACATATGCAAGTTTTTCAGATGACATTTATATCTCCTGAATAAATATTTGAACAGACCATTTCATATGACCTGCCTATTTTGAATAAAGCTCTACGATAAGCTGTTCCTGAATCGGAAGCGTGATATCTTCCCTGACCGGAAGTCCTACAACCTCACCTTTGAACTCATCCTTGTTAATTTCAAGCCACTGGGGGATTCCTCTTCTTACAATGGCATCAAGGGAATCTGAAATAGCCTGAATTTTCCTGCTTTTTTCACGCACTTCAATAACATCACCCTTTTTGACCTGATAGGATGGAATATTGACTTTTTTACCATTAACCAGAAAATGATTATGTTTTACAAAATGCCTTCCCTGATTTCTGGAACTTACAAATCCCATTCTGAAAACAGTATTGTCCAGACGTGTTTCAAGCAGGCTGAGCAGGTTCATACCTGTGATGCCTTTTTTACGGTCAGCTTTCTTAAATGTTATCCTGAACTGTTTTTCAGAAATTCCATACAGCCTTCTGACCTTCTGCTTTTCCCGAAGCTGGATCCCATAATCTGACAATTTGCTTCTTCTCTGACCATGCTGTCCCGGAGGATAGCCCCTTCTATCAAAACTGCATTTATCTGAAAAACATCTGTCGCCTTTCAGAAAAAGCTTCATATTTTCGCGTCTGCATTGCCGGCAAACAGAACCTCTATAACGTGACAATGTATTTCTCCTTTATCAAAACGAGTCCTTATACTCTTCTTCTTTTTGGCGGACGGCATCCATTATGGGGAATCGGTGTAACATCCTTGATCATTGTGATTGTAAACCCAAGAGCGTGCAATGCCCTTAAAGCTGATTCCCTTCCAGGTCCCGGTCCCTTGACATAGACACCCACGGTTTTCATTCCATGTTCCATTGCTTTTGCCCCGGCGTCCTCAGCAACCAGTTTAGCAGCAAAGGGAGTACTCTTTCTTGAGCCTTTAAATCCCTGCATTCCTGCACTTGACCAGGAAATTGTGTTGCCGTTCTCATCGGCAATTGTGACAATTGTATTGTTAAAGGTGGATTGAATGTGCACTATGCCTGTAGAAATATTCTTTCTCACCCGTTTTTTGGATACAGTTTTCTTAGACTTTTTTGCCATAATTAATAGTACCTTTTTAGATTATCCTATTTTTTCTTTTTAACTGCTGTCCTTTTCGGACCTTTTCTGGTTCTGGCATTTGTACTGGTGCGCTGTCCATGGCAGGGAAGGCCTTTTCTGTGACGCAGTCCCCTGTAGCATCCCAGATCCATGAGCCTTTTTATGTTCATGGACACTTCAGTTCTAAGTTCACCTTCAACCTTGTAATCGGCATCAATGACTTTCCTGATATTGTTGACCTGTTCTTCTGTCAGATCATTTGCCTTAGTAGTCGGATCAATCCCGGTTTTTTCAAGAATTTTCTTTGATCTGCTGCGCCCTATTCCGTAGATATAGGTCAAAGCGATCCATGCATGCTTGTCTCTTGGTAAATCTACTCCTGCGATACGTGCCAAATTTCTTCTCCCTATCCCTGTCTTTGTTTATGGCGTTTATTGATACAGATAACTCTTATGACACCACGTCTTTTGATGACTTTACAATTTCTACAGATTTTTTTTACAGATGCTCTAACTTTCATCCATTTGCTCCTAACCTAATATTTTTTATTAAATAGAATTTAATAATCATTTATAGCGATATGTTATTCTTCCCCGGCTTAAATCATAGGGTGAGATTTCCACAGTCACCCTGTCTCCTGGCAAGATCTTAATAAAATGCATTCTCATTTTGCCTGAAATATGCGCAAGCAGCACATGCTTGTTTTCAAGCTCAACTTTGAACATGGCATTGGGCAGGGTTTCAAGCACTTTCCCGTCAACTTTGATGGGTTCTTCTTTTGCCATAATCTTATCAGTCTCCTTGTTGTTTAAACCGTTTTAATATGAATATCATCTGCCTTTGACCTTACGGCCGCCTGTCCTGCCCATAAATCCCTCATAATTACTTGTAATCAGATGAGATTCTATCTGGGCAATGGTATCTATTGAAACACCAACTACAATCAAAAGAGCGGTGCCTCCAAAATAAAACGGAATATTGAATTTACTCATTAAAAAAGTCGGCAGCACACAGACAGCTGAAACATAAACAGCTCCTCCAAGAGTTATACGTGTAAGTACTCTGTCAATATATTCAGCAGTTCTTTTTCCAGGTCTTATTCCGGGAATATATCCTCCGTTCTTTTTCATGTTATCAGCAACATCATCAGGGTTGAATTGAATGGCTGTATAAAAAAAGCAGAAAAATACAATAAAACCCACATAAAGAAGATAATACCATATGGTTCCCGGACTGAACATGGCAGAGATGGTTTTCATCATCGGCAGATTTATAAACTGTGCCAGAGTTGTGGGAAACATGATAATGGAAGATGCAAAAATTGGCGGAATAACGCCTGAAGTATTGATCTTCAAAGGAAGATGAGAAGTCTGGCCTCCATACATCTTACGTCCCACCACACGTTTTGCATAATGCACCGGTATCCTTCTCTGTGCCTGTTCCATATATACGATTGCAGCAACAACGGCAACCATCAGAACAAGAAGAATGATAATGGCGAACACACCCATCTCACCGCTTGTCATAAGCCTTATGGTGTTTCCCATTGCAGAGGGCATTCTTGCCACAATACCTGCAAAAATAATCAGGGAAATCCCATTGCCTATTCCCCTTTCTGTGATCTGCTCTCCTAACCACATGATAAAGGAAGTACCTGCTGTCAGAGTGATAATGGTGACCAGCCTGAAACCCCATCCCGGATAAGGCACTATGGGTATACCGGCAGGAGATGTCATGGATTCAAGGCCCACACTGATGCCAAGTCCCTGAATAATACTTAAAAGAACCGTACCATATCTGGTGTACTGAGTTATCTTCTTGCGGCCTGCATCCCCTTCCTTTTTAAGCTGATCCAGATGGGGAACTACAACTACCATCAGTTCCAGAATAATTGAAGCACTGATATAGGGCATAATTCCCAGGGCAAAAATGGAAAGCCGTTCCAGAGCGCCCCCTGAGAACATATTGAACATGGAAAACAAGGTTCCCTGTGCTGAAGCAAAAAAAGACGCAAGTGCTGAGCCGTTGACACCAGGAGTCGGCACATGTATGCCCACACGGTACACAAACAGCAGAGCAAGAGTAATGAAAATCTTTCTTTTCAGCTCAGGAATTTTAAATAAATTCTGGTAGCTGTTCTCAATCATTATTATTTCCTCAGGACAAGTTTGTCAGTCATTATTCCACAGTGCCGCCGGCAGATTCGATCTTTTCCTTAGCTGTTTTTGAAACAAGAACATTCTTCAGAAAAAACTTCTTTGTTGTTTCGCCATTACCAAGGATTTTAACACCATCCACACGTCCCTTAACAAGGCCTGCCTCGCGCAGTACATCAATATCTATCTGTGCGCCATCATCAAAACGGTCAAGCTCGCGGATATTTAATACAGCATTACGGGTTTTAAAAATATTATAGAACCCTCTTTTGGGAAGCCTTCTGTAAATGGGCATCTGGCCGCCTTCAAAACCTGGTCTCACATTTCCGCCTGAACGGGCCTTAAGGCCTTTATGTCCCCTTGTGGCAGTTTTGCCCATGCCTGAGCCAGGGCCTCTTCCCACTCTTTTTCTCTTTTTTCTGGAACCCGGTGCCGGAGATAAATCATGAAGCTGCATATTAAACCTCCTCTACTTTAACAAGATGGGATACTTTCTTAATCTGTCCCAGAATAACCGGATCAGCATTATGTTCCACAGTATGATGCATTCTCTTGATTCCCAGAGAACGGATGATTCTGCCATGTTTGGCAGGCCGTCCTATGGTACTTCTAATCTGTGTAATCTTTATTTTACCAGCCATTTTATTTAAACCTCTTATATATCTTCAGGTCTGAGACCACGTCTTTTTGCCACTTCTTCCCTGGTGCAAAGTGATTGAAGCCCTGCCATTGTTGCTCTTACAATATTATGGGTATTATGGGTTCCAATGCATTTGGTCAGGATATCAGTAACGCCAACAGCTTCAAGCACCGCACGGATCCCGCCGCCTGCTATCAGGCCGGTACCTGGAGATGCAGGTTTGAGAAGAACTCTGCCTGCGCCTGCCTTGCCGATAACCTCAAATGGAACAGTTCCATTACGCAGGGAAATCTTGACCATATTGCGTTTTGCCTTTTCCATGCCTTTTTTGATGGCTTCAGGGACTTCCGTTGCCTTCCCAAGGCCGTAACCGACGCTTCCTTCACCGTCACCCACAACAACAAGCGCACTGAAACTGAAATTCCTGCCGCCTTTTACGACTTTTGCAACACGATTGATCCTGACGACCTTATCAATTAATCCATTATCTTCCATCTGCTGTCTTGCCAAAGGTGTTTCCTCCAAAATTTAAAAATTCAATCCAGCTTCACGGGCACCGTCAGAAAGCGATTTGATGCGGCCATGATATAAAAATCCGTTTCTGTCAAGGACAACTTTTGTAATCCCTTTATCAAGAGCCCTTTTACCGATAAGATTCCCGACTGCTTTTGCAATTTCAACCTTTTTGCCCTGGATATTGCTGTCTTTAAATTCCCTGTCAAGTGTGGATGCACAGACAAGTGTCATTCCTTTTGTATCATCAATAATCTGGGCATAGATATGTCTGGAAGTTCTGAACACACTCAGTCTTGGGCGATCCGCGTTGCCGCAGATATTTTTCCTGATTCTCTTTTTTCTTTTAAGCCTTGATACAAGCCTAGGTGATGTATTTGCCATAATCTTTATATTCCCGTTTATTAATCCTTGCCTGCTGTTTTGCCGGCTTTCCTGATAATTCTTTCATCAGCATACATTATCCCCTTGCCTTTGTAAGGTTCGGGAGGTCTTATATCCCTGATGTTTGCTGCAGTCTGACCGACAGCTTCCTTGTCAATGCCTGACAAAACGATTTCAGTATTTTTATCAACCTTTGCCTGGATTCCATCGGGAATCTTAAAATCAACCGGGTTGGAATAGCCAACATTAAGGATAAGACTCTGCCCTTTAACCTCAGCTCTGTAACCGATTCCTGAAAGTATGAGCTTTTTTTCATACCCTGCTGTAACCCCTGTCACCATGTTTGAAATCAGGGATCTGAACAATCCCTGCAGGGCCAGCTTTTTCTTGTCATTCGGGTCTGTAGTAACTTCCACCAGATTATCTTTTATATTCAAACCTATGGCCGGATGCAGCGGACGTTCGAGAGTGCCTTTAGGGCCTTTGACACTGATAATGTCTCCATTCAGAGCAAACTGAACCTTGTCTGGAAGCTGAACCGGCTTTTTTCCTATTCTTGACATATTTTACTCCTGATCTACCATACGTTACAAAGGATTTCACCGCCGACGTTAGCTTCTCTGGCCTGTTTATCCGTCATTAGCCCTCTTGAGGTTGAAATGATGGATATTCCAAGTCCATTCAATACCGGCTTGATCTGTTTTGCCTTGCTGTAAACCCTGCATGAAGGTTTACTGATTCTTTTTATCCCGAATATTGCGGGCTGTCCTTCTGATACATATTTAAGGTATACACGGATAATACCCTGAGTTTCGTTCTCAATGAATTTAAAATCCTTGATATATCCCTGTTCCTTGAGCACCCGCACCATCGCAAGCTTAAGCTTTGATCCGGGGATATCCACCTTGGCAAACTGGGCTTTTCCACCGTTTCTTATGATGGTAAGCATGTCTGCAACTGGATCACTGATTGCCATTTTAAAATCTCCTTAACATTAGCTGATAAATTGTTATTACCGGAATCTTAAGCCTACCAGCTTGATTTGGTAACTCCTGGAAGTTTGCCTTCCGATGCAAGTTTCCTGAAACAAATTCTGCAAATACCAGCTTTTCTGATAAATCCTCTTGGTCTGCCGCATAAAGGACACCTGTTGTATTTACGGGTCGAAAACTTAGGTTTCCGCTGTGCCTTTGCGATTAAAGCTTTTTTAGCCAAGCTTTCCTCCTTAAGATCCTTGATTTTTGAAAGGCATTCCAAACAATTTTAAAAGTTCTCTGCCTTCCTCATCTGTTTTAGCTGTCGTTACAATAGTAATATTCAGTCCCTTGATACTGTCGGTCTTGTCATAATCAATTTCAGGGAAAATAATATGCTCTGAAATACCAAGGCTGTAATTACCCCTGCCATCAAAGGCTTTTGGTGAAATTCCCCTGAAATCCCTTACACGGGGCAAAGCTATATTCACAAGTTTATCAAGAAAATCAAACATTTTCTCGCGGCGCAGGGTAACCTTGCACCCGATGGGCAGATTAGCGCGGAGCTTAAAATTTGCAATGGGTTTTTTAGCTCTTGTTATAATCACTTTCTGACCTGCGATCAAAGTCAGTTCCGCTGCCGCGGAATCAACAATTTTCGGGTTTCTGACCGCTTCACCAAGTCCCATGTTCAGAACAATTTTCTCAAGTTTTGGTACCTGGAATTCATTTCTGTAATGAAAGGTTTCCTTAAGCTTGGGAACAAGCTCTGTAATGTATTTTTCCTTAAGAGTTGACATGTATTCTCTCCGCCTTTGGTCCTATGAATCTATCTGTTGACTGCATTTTTTACAGATTCTGACCCGTTTGCCATCTTCCAGTGTCTTGATCCCGATCCTTGTGGGTTTAATGCATGAATTGCACATTGCCATGAGATTGGAAATATGAATCGGCATGGGTTTTTCCACAATTCCGCCCTGGGGATTTGCCTGGGATGGTTTCTGATGCACCTTGACAACGTTGATATTCTCAACAACAGCACGACAGGTCTTTTTGTGAACCTTAAGCACCTTGCCGATCTTGCCCTTGTCCTTTCCGGTCAGAACCTTGACTTTATCATCTTTTTTTATTCGAATCTTCACTGGTTTCATAAATTTTCTCCAATACCCTGAGAATTAAAGTACATCAGGCGCCAGAGAAACAATTTTCATAAATCTTTTGGCCCTTAATTCCCTTGCTACAGGCCCAAAGATACGTGTCCCAACTGGCTCGTTTGATTTTGATAAAATTACCGCTGAATTATCATCAAATCTGATCATTGATCCATCAGGTCTGGATATTTCCTTCTTGGTTCTGACAATGACAGCCTTGACAACATCGCCTTTGCTGACTTTTGCATTGGGGATGGCTTCCTTGACAGAACAGGTGATTATATCCCCTATACTTGCATACCGTCTTCTGGAGCCGCCAATAACCTTGATGCAGTATAATTCCTTTGCACCGGAGTTGTCTGCCACTGTTAGTCTTGTTTCACTCTGAATCATTTCTCAACTCCTTTAATCAAACAGCTTTTTTAACGATCTCAGCAACTCTGAACCGTTTGAGCTTGCTCAAAGGTCTGGTTTCGATGATTTTTACGCTGTCACCGATTCTGCATTCGTTTTTCTCATCGTGAGCGTGATATTTCTTATAACGCTTCATATATTTTTTATAAATCCTGTGCTGAACAAATCTTTCGACCCGTACGACAACTGATTTATCCATTTTATCTGATACGACAAGACCGATCAGCTCTTTTTTATTTTTTTTCATATTTTCCATAATAGTCTCTTCGTATTAACTTATGTTTAGATTCTTTTCTTTTGATATTGTATAGAGCCTTGCAATATCTTTTTTCACACTTGAAAGCATTGCCGTGTTCTCGAGCTGTCCGACCTCATTCTGGAAACGCAGATTAAAAAGCTCTTTTTTCAGTTCAACCAGTTTCTCTTTAATCTTGTCAGGTTCCATTTCTCTTATTTCACTGGTTTTCATAGCTATTTGCTCCTTTCCACAAAACGGGTTTTCACGGAAAGTTTTCTTGCGGCAAGTCTCAGGGCTTCTTTTGCAACCTCCCTTGGAATTCCTTCCATTTCATAGAGGATCTTGCCCGGTTTCACTCTTGCCACCCAGGCATCAGTTGCACCTTTTCCCTTACCCATTCTGACTTCAGCAGGTTTCTTTGTTACTGGATGGTCAGGAAAAAATCTGATCCAGCTTTTTCCTGCCCTTTTTGCATGACGGGTCAAGGCAACCCTTGCAGCTTCAATCTGTCTTGCATTTAAATAACCGCATTCCACAGCCTGAAGGCCATAATCACCAAAACTCAGGGTATTTCCACGGCTTGGGGTACCCTTGGTGCGCCCTCTGAAGTGTTTACGGAATTTTACATTTTTTGGACTAAGCATTTTTTATCTCTCCTAATCGCCTCTATCTTGCCAGCGCTTGTTCGTCAGGACTTAATACCTCACCTTTGAAAATAAAGGTCTTAATGCCGATAAGCCCGTATGTGGTTCTTGCTTCAATAAAACCGTAATCAACATCTGCCCGCAGGGTGTGAAGAGGAATGCGGCCTTCCTTGTACCACTCGGTTCTGGCCATTTCAGCTCCGCCAAGACGACCGGAACAGATGATTTTAATTCCCTTGGCTCCGAATCGCATGGCTGAAGAAACGCTTCTTTTCATGGCGCGTCTGAAAGCAATTCTTCTTTCAAGCTGAAGAGCAATATTTTCAGCAACCAGCTGGGCATCAATCTCAGGTCTTCTTACTTCCTTGATGTCAATGAGCACTTCCGGTTTAAGCATTTTCTCAAGTTCCTGCTTTAAAAGTGCAATTTCAGAACCTTTTTTACCTATGATGATCCCCGGTCTTGCGGCAAACACTCTGAGACGGATCTGTTTTGAAAACCTTTCTATCTCTATTTTGGAAATACCAGCATGATAAAGTTTCTTTTTCAGAAATTTTCTTACCCTGAAATCTTCTTCAACAAAAGAGGCATAATCCTTGTCCGCATACCATCTGGAATCCCAGGTCCTGATGATGCCTAATCTTAAACTGGTAGGATGTACTTTCTGGCCCAAGCTAAATTCCTCCTATTTGTCAATTTCTTCTACAATTACGGTTAAATGGCTGCTTCTCTTCAAAATTCTGGCAGCCCTGCCCCTGGCTCTGGCTCTGAATCGCTTCATGGTCGGGCCATGATCAACGAAAATATTCTTTACAACCAGTTTGTCCACGTCCATGTCATTATTCTGCTCGGCATTTGCAACCGCTGACTGCAGGGTCTTGTGAATTATCCCGGCAGCCTTGAGCGGCATAAACTTTAAAAGAGTCAGAGCCTGAGCGGCATTTTTCCCTTTAACTTCAGCAATGGGCAGCCTGAGCTTAAATGGCGAAATCCTTACATATCTTGTTGTGGCTTTAACTTCCATATTCTTATCCTTTAATCAGACAAAAGAGGTTATCTCCTGGATTTTTTATCTCCGGCATGACCCCAGAATGTTCTAGTAGGTGAAAATTCTCCAAGTTTATGGCCAACCATATTTTCCGAAACAAAAACCGGGATGAATTTTTTACCGTTGTGAACAGCAAAAGTGATACCGACCATCTCAGGAAAAATAGTGGATCGACGTGACCAGGTTTTAATAACTTTGGTGCGTTTGGATTTCCTTGCTTCCAGAACTTTCTTCAAAAGTTCAGGTGCGATATAGGGTCCTTTTTTCAATGATCTTGGCATAATTTCTCACCTATTTATTTTCTCTTAGCTCTTCTTTTAACGATATACTGGTCGGTTCTGGCGTTTTTACGGGTTCTCTTGCCCTTTGTGGGAACACCCCAGGGTGTACAGGGCTGTCTGCCGCCTGAAGACCTTCCTTCACCACCGCCCATGGGATGATCAACCGGGTTCATGGCAACACCGCGGACAGAAGGTCTTCTTCCCATCCATCTGCTGCGTCCTGCCTTGCCGATTTTCACGTCTCCATGCTTCTCATTTCCGACTCTGCCGATTGTGGCCTTGCATTTAAGATGAATCATCCTGACTTCACCTGAAGGCAAAAGAACCTGGGCATAATTGCCTTCCTTGGCCATCAGTCTTGCATATGCCCCTGCACTTCTGACAATCTGTCCGCCCTTGTTCTGTTTCAGCTCAATATTGTGAATCCTTGTACCTGTGGGGATGTTTTCAAGGGGCATGCAGTTACCTGGTTTGATATCTGCATGGGGCCCGGTTTCAAGGATATCACCCACCTTTACTTCAAGGGGAGCTAAAATATATCTTTTTTCACCATCTGCATATACAAGCAGGGCAATTCTTGCACTTCTGTTTGGATCGTACTCAATTGCCGATACCTTGGCAGGGATCCCGTCCTTGTCCCGTTTGAAATCAATGATACGATATATCTTTTTTGCTCCGCCGCCTCTGTGTCTGGCAGTGATCCGTCCGTAAGAGTTACGGCCTGCACGTTTTTTCAGCTTTTTGGTCAGCCGCCTTTCAGGCCTGGTCTTTGTAATTTCCTCAAAAGAAAGGTATTCCTGAGAGCGCCGCCCGGGAGATGTCGGTTTTGTCTTAATTATTGTTGACATATATGTACCTCTTTAAA
>CAYOYY010000060.1:0-17740 GCA_964408295.1 uncultured Desulfobacula sp.
CTGGATGCACCATGGGGTGCATAGCTCCGCCCTGTCGGTTACATGGCCGCCTTTTTATTTCAATAATAATTTTATTTTGTATAAAGACAAGTAAAATAAATCAACTGGAAAAACCATTATATTTCAAAAATCTGAGTGAATGAACAAATATACTGACAGACACCGCCTTTGACATCCTGCTCTCCTCTGGTTTATAATATCAGGTTCAGCAGGGCTGAAATACTTAAATCCTGTAAAATCAACTCAAATTAAGGAATTGTTAATGATCCGATTCTGGGAGATATTCAAACGCAGACCAGACACAAAAACCAGCAAACCCAGGACTGACCTGCAAATCAGATACAAGGCATTTTTAAGGCTGCTGACGGAAAACGAGCATGCCCTGGACCTGATGACGGAACTGGAAAACAAATATTACAACCGCCAGCTCATCAGTATGCCATATCTTAAAAACATGATAAAAAATCTGGCGCGTACCATTAAAAACATTATTTTTGATCTTTCTGCATTGTCCGAAGGCAGCCATGATAATCTGCTCAATACATTTGAAACCATGGAAAAAAATGTGTACGAGTTCACCTCAGGCAGCAAGGAACCTGTATATACGCCCATAATTATTCCCATGGAAAAAATCACTGCAAAATATATTGATAAGGTGGGCAGTAAAATGGCGAACTTAGGAGAGCTTAAGAACAGATGCGGCCTTGAAATTCCAGACGGATTCGGACTGACAGCATGTGCCTATACCCATTTTGCAGAATACAACAACCTGTCTGAGCAGATCACTGATATTCTGCGCAATACTGATGTCAACAAGAGTCATGAACTGCTGGCTGCCGAAAAAAAAATAAAACAATTGATCGCAAATGTTAAGATACCTGCCGAGATCAGGGATGTCATCACAAAAAAGAGCAGAAAGCTGGAGGAAAAGCACGGCAGGAATATTTTCTGGGCCGTGCGCAGCAGTGCAATAGGAGAAGACCTTGAGCACTCTTTTGCAGGGCAGTTTTCAAGTATTTTAAATGTTCCCACAAAACAGCTCCTGGAAAAATACAAGGCTGTTGTGGCAAGCAAATACAACACGCGCAGTATCCTGTATCAGAGGGTAAAAAGCATCAGATCTGAAGATGTCAACATGAGCGTGGGATTTCTTGAGATGGTCGATGCAAGAAGCTCAGGAGTCCTTTATACCACAGACCCTGTCAGGCCGGACAAACAGGAGATTGTCATTTCTGCAATATGGGGCGTGGGCCAGCTGCTGGTTGAAGGAATTGTATCGGCAGACACATATATTCTGTCGCGCGCATCAGATTTTGCGCTGTGCAGACAGGAAATAGTTCCCAAAAAAACAGCTCTAAAGCTCAGGGGCCAGGGAGGTCTTAAAAAGACAAAAGTGCCTGACAGGTTTGTTGCAAAACCGTGTCTTACAAGGGAACAGCTGAATGAGCTTGGCAGGGCAGCCATGAAAATTGAAGCCCATTTCAAATGCCCCCAGGACATAGAATGGTGTTTTGACAAAGATGAAAGGCTTGTAATACTTCAGTCAAGGCCGCTTCACCTCAATGCAGGACAGAAATCCTGTTCCATTGATATCAAGGCTCCCATCATTTCCGACAGAACCAGACCTGTTGCAGCAGGCACAGGAGCAGGCAGGGTATTCAAGGCTGTAGACATCCATGATCTTTTTGATTTTCCAAAGGGAGGTGTGCTTGTCATTAAAAATTCGTCTCCCCAGTACATAGGAGCTTTTCAGAAGGCAAGCGCTGTTGTTGTGGAAAAAGGCAACCTGACAGATCACATGTCTTCTGTTGTAAGGGAATTCAAGGTTCCCTGTGTTGTAAGGGTGCCGAATATATTCTCCATTCTGGAAAACGGCAGGGAAATAACAGTGGATGCCACAAACGGCATTATCTATGAAGGTATTGTCAATGAGCTTTTGAATGAAAAGATCTCGGTCCAGCCCATTATGGTGAACATTGAGCAGACAGAATCCTATCATATGCTGAAAAAAATTGCAGACCTTATCTTTCCCTTAAATCTCACAGATCCAAGGTCTGCTGATTTTAATGAAAAATCATGCCGCACCTGGCATGATATCATCAGGTTCTGTCATGAAACAGCTTTAAATGAGATGTTTTCACTTAAAGACAAGGCACAGCTCGGTAAAATAAAAAATATCTACAAAATAAAAACCGATATTCCCTTAAGCATTTTTCTTTTAAACCTTTTTGAAAATGCAGTAACAACACCTGACAGAAAATGGATCGAGCCTGATGCTGTTTCATGCAGGCCTTTTAACGCCATATGGAAAGGCATGAACGCCCCTGATGTTTCATGGCAGGGCCCTGAACAGATGGCAGCGCCCGGCGGCATATTCACAGCCATGATCCGCACCCCTGCCTTTGAAAATGTAAGCTATGACACAAGAAGCTTTGCTGTTGTGACTCCAAGCTACATGAACCTGAGCCTCAGCATGGGCTATCATTATGTTGCAATTGATTCATATGTATCAGACGATCCTTTTCTCAACCATATCACCATCTCATTCAAGGGCGGAGCAGCAGACATGCACAAAAGAAGCCTCAGAGTTATGCTTGTGGCAAAAATTTTAAAGCAGACAGGGTTCAAGATACAGGTCAACAGGGATTTTCTAAAGGCCAGAATAAAGGCTGAAGAAGCCGATGTAATTGAACACTGCCTGTATGTTACAGGAAAGATGCTGGCCATGACCCGCCTGCTTGACCTGTCAATAGAAACAGAAGCTCAGATTGATGAATATGCTGAAAGATTCTGCAGTGCGCCTGACATACCCCTACCTGATGCTGATTAAACAATTTTCAACATGAACCGGTTTTCTTATCTGATACTCGCTGAGCATGATTTTTTCCGTCTGTTTCCACGCCTCTGTATTTATTGTGCCGATCCTTACAGAAGCTGAGGGCTTGACCAGGGTTCTTGTGACTGCAAGCTGCCTGGCTATTGTTTTTTCTGCGGTTGACCTGTCAAGTTTCCTGATTATACTGACTGCTTCTGATTCGTTTGCAGGATCCATTGCAGCTTCCCACCCCATAAGAAGAGCATTTATAAAAGCTTTTACAACACCGGGCCTGTGCTTTATCATGTATTGAGACGTTATAATCGAATTGGCCACAAAATTTACCCCAAAATCAGCAGGATTGAAAAAATACACTTTTTCCCCTGCCTTTGCCAGCCTCTGTTCAAGTATGACTCCCTGTGAATTTCTGTATACTGGCCATATTTTCACCCTGTTTTTCAGAAAAGGGGTAAAATCAAATCTTACTCCTGTGATATGAACATCTTTTTCAGTAAGATTCGCCATTGCAAGCAGAGTGTTCATGATGGTTTCATCATTGCCTCCGAATGTTACGCCTATGCTGCGGCCCCTGAGATCTTCAAGGCTTTTTATCTCCGGCTGGTCAGCCCTGTATATCCACTGCATTGGATTCACCTGGAAAAGCTGGGCTATGACAACGACTTTTGCTCCCCTGTCAAGCGCACGTATCACCTGATCAGCAGATGCCACTCCAAAATCCGCATGCCTGAGCTCAAGTTCATTTATGGCGTTTTTTTCAGGGCTGCCTTCCTTTACACGGACTTCAAGTCCTGCCCGTTTAAAAAATCCCTTTGCATCAGCATAGATATCGCCTGCAACGCTTGCATTGAACAGCCATTTAAGGCGGTAGTCCAGCCTTGTCTGCCCTGAAAAAACAGGATAAGAAAAAATAAGAACAAAAAACACAATCAAAATAGAAATCTTTTTCATAGTATTTTATCTCCCCTGGAAACCGACCATGTTTTCCTGATCTGATTTCCTGCTGTTTCCAGAATGCCCTGGTAAACTGATATAATAATGCCGATCATAAACAGAGCTGCCAGAATTTTTGCAAGATCGCTCTGGTACAGCGCAATTCTTATACTATAGCCGATTCCTGCATTTGCAGCAATGAATTCAGCCACAATGGTTCCTGCCATGGCAAGGGTGGCACTGCCTGAAATCACGGTTACAAGCTTTGTAAGGTTCTCAAAAGCCCTTATTTTAACCTCAAGCTGCCACCTCATCTTTCCTGTTATCCTGTAAAAATGCTCCACATCGTCCACAGGAGTTGCCATTATCCCCAGAACAGACAGAAGAAGGGGGAAATAGCAGATCATGGAAGCAATCAGAAGCCTTGAAACAAATCCGTCTCCAAGCAGAATAAATATGATGGGTGCAAGAGCCACAATCGGGTATGCCTGGATATTATATGCAGTAACCTTGATAAAGGACCCGATCCAGGATGACCTGCGGCCTGCAATACCTACGCTGAATGCCATGATTATTGATATGATCTGGCCCAGGACAGTAACTGACAAGGTGTTTAAAACATCAAGAAAATATCTGGATGCCATCTGCCTGCCTGTTTCCATCAGCAGAGGTATTCCCGGAATCACATAATCAGACAGGGAAAGGCAGGCTTTGATACCGAGAAGAAAGATTATACCTGCAATATAAACAATGAGAAACTGGAAAATCCGTCTAAAAAGCATTCATAATCTCCAGCATGACAGAATCAAGCCTGTCTTTTTCAGGCCTGTATCCTTTTTTATAATCAAGGCCGTGTGTCAGGCAATAGCCTCTGTTTTCCAGCGGTGTTCCAAAGACCAGAATCTGGCGGCAGAATTTTGCAACCTCAATCAGATTATGGGAAATATATAAAAACATCTTGCCGGCAAAAAGCTCCTTGATGGCAAGTATAATGGATTCTCTGAGCTTTTCATCCACATTGGCAAGGCTTTCATCCATGATTAAAAGATCAAAATCCTGTACAAGATAGCGGACAAGGTTGATCCTGTTCTGCTGGCCCATGGAAAGCTGCGAAAAGCGGGATCCCAGAATATCATGCAGCTTAAAGATTTTTATCAGTTCATTTTTCAGTTCCTGTTTTTCCTGTGGGGTCACCCTGTCAAGGTGTTCTCCTGTGCTTGACCATCCCGGAAGCCTTTCAAGGTTGTATGAATAAAGAACAATATCTATGCTGCGGAAAATGAAACTGCTGCCATTCCCATGTGATCTGCCCGCTGCAATCAGTTTTGCAAGAGAGGTTTTTCCAGACCCGGACGGGCCGAACAAAGCCATGAATCCAGGGCCCTGCATGGAAAAGGACAGGTTCTTTATTACAGGCACCCCGGTTCCGGGATATGTAAAATCAAGACCTGTGCATTCAATGGACATGGTCTTTTCTTCATTTTCTTTCATATACTGTTTTTCCATTGAAAATTGTCATGTCCACCCTGATGTCTGCAATTTCATCACACGGCACACTGAAAATATCACGGTCAAGCACTGTCATGTCTGCCAGCCTTCCCGGAGCCAGTGAACCTGAAACATCTGATATTCCTGAAGCTTCAGCAGGGGTAAGTGTATATGCCCTTACAGCCTGTTCAACGGAAAGAGCCTGCTCAGGATACCAGCCCGATGCCGGGGTTTTATCCCTTTTTTTCCTGGTTACGGCAGAATAAATGCCGAACAGGGGGCTTTTGTCTGCCACAGGCGCATCAGAGCTGAGCATCAGAGCAATCCCTGTGTCAAGTATGGATTTAAGGTTATAGGCATATTTACCCCGCGGGCCTGAGCATTTTTCTATCATGGAGATATCAATGTCAATATTGTTCGGCTGGCACGAGACTGCTGTGTTTTCAAGGGTTTTAAGTTTTTCCACATCTTCGGGAAGCACCATCTGCATATGCTCTATCCTGTGCGGTATTGCAATACTGCCTGATCTTTGCTGTCCGATTCTGTGAAACATGTCTATGATTTCCCTGTTTGCCCTGTCTCCTATGGCATGAACCATGATACTCAGCCCTGCTTTTTCCGCCCTTAAAGCTGCATCTTCTATCTCCCTGACAGGAGTAAGCGGCATGCCATACTCAGCATCAAGGTATTTCTGTGTCATCCATGCTGTTCTTGCGCCCATGCCTCCGTCTGCAAAAAATTTCAGATGCCCGATTTTAAGCAGGTCATCTCCAAATCCGGTACACAGGCCAAGCTCAATGGCCTGGTCTGTCATTTCTCCTGCAAGCCCTGCATGGCAGCGTATTTTCATGCGGCCTTCCCTGTGAAGCCTCTGCCACATCCTTAATGCATCTGCATTGTCAAGCCCGCCCATGAGCCTTATATCATGAACCGAGGTGATTCCAAGCTCATGAACACATGACATGGCACGGCACATGTTGTCAGCCACTGCATCTTCTGAAATTTCAGGCATGACCCTTCTGATCAGGTTGGGCGCAAGCTCCCTTAAGATACCGGTTGGAGCGCCTGAGCCGTCTTTTTCGATTATCCCGTTTTCAGGGTCGGCAGTATCAGGCCCTATTCCGGCAAGATCGAGCGCCATTGAATTCACAATGCAAAGATGAAGATCACACCTGAAAATGCATACTGGATTATCAGGTGCACATCTGTCCAGATCGCTGCGGTCAGGAAGCTTTTTTTCCGGCCATGCAGATTCATTAAGCCCGTATCCTGTTATCCATCTGCCTTTTTCAAGTTCCAGAATTTTCCGGCTCAGCATGGACTGAACCTGTTCAAGAGAGTGTGCACAGGAAAAATCAATGCTGTAAAAATTCAAGGCCCATTCATAAAAATGAAAATGAGTATCGCAGAATCCTGGCAGCACAAGCCTGTTTTCAAGGTTTATTGTCCTTGTCCTGTCTGATGCCATGGCAAGGATATCCCTGTCAGGGCCGATGGCTGCAATTTTTCTGCCTGCCACGGCAATGGCAGTGCAGGGTGTTGTTGTATTATTCCTGGTATGAATACGTCCGCTGTACAGAATCAGGTCAGGAGTGCATTTCATGGTATGTTTGTCCTCTGAAAATTCTCAGGAATTGATTACAGGAATATCTTCCATTATATCCTCTGGCATTTCGTCTTTATATGGCATCATGACTGCCTGGGATGTTTTTCCGTCCACAAGAATCCTTACAGGCTTTTCAAATCTTATGTGTTTGAGGTAGGTGGTTGTGTTTTCACACTTGTGGCACCTGAAAAAATCATAGTCAATGAAATCCTCTCCTTTGTCAGAAATCGTAATATAGCTTATGCCAAGGGAGGTGATATTCTGAAAAAAATGTGAGCCCTGGGAAGGGTCTGCCTTTATGCTCTCAATGGTTGTTTCCACCATTACACCCACATTGGAAATATCATTCCACACAACAGGTATGCCAAGCCATCTGTCAGATGAGCCCCATCTGCCAGGCCCTATGAGCACATATTTTCTGCCGTTTTCATTGAACATGGCATTAAGCCTGTTGATCTGTGCTGCAACTTCCATGGTTTTGCCAGGGTCGAATGTTTCAGGATCAACATAGATAAGGTCAGTGATATCCTTGTATTCCCCGTTTCCAAGAGAAAGCGTGGAATAGCAGAATGCCTGGCTTATTTCTTCCTTTGTGATTTTGACCTCAAGGTTCTGCTTGTACCTTCCCATGGGCCTGATCTGCAAAAGGGAAAACTGAGGTTTTTCATTTTCAGGAAGAGTAACGGCAAATTCTATCTCAACTGAAGCTCCCATCCATTTGCTGCCTATTTTTGTAATCTCCTCCAGCAGGGCTGCAAGTGGAAAAGCATTGTATTTGAGAATACTGGCAAAGGTCAGAACCGGAAATCCCTTGTTTGAAAAGGAATCCCTTATCTTGTTGTCCTGGACATAAAAGGTTGAGGACAGGCACCTTACAACCGGATGGTCTGTTGCCTCACTAAGATCGAGCCTTACAAGGGCAGGGTCCTCGGAATAGTCTGAAGGCAGGGCTTCACTGTCCTGCATATCATCAATCTTTAAAGCATAAAAATATTTCTGAGAATTTTCCAGTATATCATTCACCATTGAAAACTGGGGAAGAAACTGGGGGTATTTAGGGCAGAACCTTAAGGTTTTGCCTCCTTCCATGACAATCTTGCCAAGGCCAAGGGCAATATAGGCAATACCTTCTTCTGCTTTCAGATGGGCTATGGGATAAAAATTATACGACTGGGCCACGCCTGAAATTGCAGGATAAAAATAGCCATTATATCCCGTACCTGTAAGCTGCTGAAGTATTACAGCCATTTCCTCATCCTCGGTTCTGTGCATGGTGGATTTGGCATAGGAGCGCGGGGCCTTGAGATAGGTTGAGGCATATACAAGCTTTACAGCCAGAACAAGCTGATCAAGGCGCTTTTCAAGGCTGGGATGGGAATTGGCAAGCATATAGGTTTCATAAAGGCCTGCAAAAGGCTGGTAATGGGCATCTTCAAACAGGGAAGAAGATCTCACTGCAATGGGGTAGTGCACATTCTGAAGATAGATTTCAAGGTTTGCCATTAACCATTCAGGCAGATCCGCCTTTACAAACCTGTCTATGATCTGGCTGTCTTCAAGCTCTGTTTCCGTTTCAAGCAGCCTGAACAGGTGATTTTCCTCAATAAAGGTCTTGAATCCTTCAGTGGAAATCACAAATGTCTGAGGAATGCAGATATCAATGTCAGGGAATTTATCCTTTAATAAAGAGGCTTTTTTGAGCTGTAAAGCCATGAATGCCAACCCCCTTGCCTTTCCTCCAAGGGAGCCGTTACCGATTTTCATGAAATCCGTGTCTGAGTCAAATTTTCTGGAATCAAAATCAATTATCTGGCCCTGACGGGAGCCCCTGCGCCTGGCACGTATGCTGTCAATCAGAAATCTCTTGAGGTCGCCGGGATCAGGAAAATCACTTATTTTATAGGGTTTGAGCTTAAGTGCAAAACTTATTTCGCTTCTTGCCATGAACCACCTTGAAAAATCATTGTTCATGGCATGGTAGACTATTGATTCATCCGGAATTTCAGACAGCAATTTTTCCATTTCCCTTAAATCGTTTGCTCTGGCAATTTCCTCTCCATTGGGAAGCCTGAACACAAAGGGGCCGAAGCCAAGATGATTTACAAAAAAAGACTTTATCCTGTCATGCAGGTTGCTTGAGTTTTTATTGATAAAAACCGCAGGAATTTCAAGGACCTTTTCCCTGTTATGCTCTTCCGTGCTGAGAATAAGCACCGGCAGATCAGGCATCTGTTTTTTGATCTGCTTGAGCAGCCTGTATCCTGCAAGCTCATCTTCCTTTCCATTTCTTGGATAACGCATGTCTGAAAAAACAGACAGAAGATATGGCTTGTATTTTTCATACAGGGCCATGGCTTCTTCATAATTATGGGCAACCAGAACCTTGGGCCTGCCCCTCATTTTAAGCAGCCTGTGTTCCTCATTTATGGATTCATCTATGACCGACTGGGTCTGCATCACGATCTGCTTGTACAGAACCGGCAGAAAAGCTGAATAATGATATGGTGAATCCTCCACCATGATGATCACTCTGACTCCTGCATTTTCAGTGTCAAAGGCAACATTCATTTCATCTTCAAAATTCTTGATGATTGCAAGCAGAAGGTCGGCATTGCCTCCCCATATATATGTCCTGTCAATGGAGGATGAATCCTGGCCGCATATATATCTGTCAATATCGCAGGTGTTGTGAAGCAGCATGAAAAAAGGCAGATCTGAATACCGTTTCTTAACCTCGGCCCCAAAAGTATACACATCCATGCCGTCCAGGCTGGGCATGGCAATTATCAGATCGAATTTTTTTCTTTCAAGTTTCTCAAAGGCCTCTTCTGCGGAAGAAACCCAGGTAAGCCTGGGCGGTCTGGACAGATTAAGCCCCTTGTATTCATTGATAATACGTGTGGAGAGCCTGCCTTCCTCTTCCATTATAAAGGCATCATAGGGACATGATACAAGAAGGATATCTCCTACCTTGTTTGCCATTAATTCATGATAGATCTTGAGCGAAGGTGTTAAATCGTCCATGTGTGCAACCTCTGATCAAATAATTTCAGTATATTTGTGCCTGGCTCCGGTAACTATAATAGAATCGTTTCATGAATGCAATCAAAGACAGCAAACCAGCAAAACTGCATTGATTCCAAACTAAAATAATAATTTGGACTAAATTGATAATTTAAATATTATCTGTCTATTTCCATGTTTTCATCGGTTTGACAAACAAAATAAATATTGATATCAATATATAAGTTCATAAATTATGATATATTTTATTTTGAATACAAAACATATTAAAAGACCAAATTTACTTATATGAAATACAAGGCATACACAAAAAGAAATTACAGAACCATTCCTCAACTGGCAGGTCTGCCTGAAAAAATACTGGATCAGATTGATATAACAAGCAGAATCCTGCCTTTTAAAACCAGCAATTATATTGTTGATGAGCTGATTGACTGGAATCACTGGGAAACAGACCCTTTGTTCATGCTGACATTTCCACAGAAAAAAATGCTGGATCCCAGGCATTTTGACAGGATATCAGGGTCAGTCAAATCTGAAAAAAACAGGGATGATGCAGGATGTGTTGCAGACAGCATAAGAATGGAGCTAAATCCCCATCCTGCAGGGCAGCTTGAATACAATATCCCCATGCTTGGAGACCTGAAACTGAACGGGATTCAGCATAAATACAGGGAAACCATGCTGGTGTTTCCTGCACAGGGCCAGACCTGCCATGCTTACTGCACTTTCTGTTTCCGCTGGCCCCAGTTTTCCGGCATGAACAGATTCAAGATTGAATTAAAACATGTAAAAACAATGGTTCAGTATCTTGAGCTTCACCCTGAAATAACTGATGTTCTCATCACAGGCGGAGACCCCATGATAATGAGCGCAAAAAGGCTTGCCACATATGTGGATGCCCTGCTGGAGTCAGAAGCTGCACACCTGAAGACAATCCGCATAGGCACAAGAACCCTGAGCTTCTGGCCGTACAGATACCTTACAGACAGGGACAGCAGGGATATACTCAAACTTTTTAAAAAAATCACTGACAGGGGCATTCATCTTTCTGTCATGGCTCATATCAATCATCACAGAGAAATGACAACACCTGCCTTTGCACAGGCTGTAAAGGAAATAAGGGCAACCGGCGCCAATATAAGATCACAGTCACCTGTTCTCAATCATATAAATGATTCGCCTGAGATATGGAAAAAGCTGTGGTCTCTCCAGGTCAATCACGGCATTATTCCCTATTACATGTTTATTCCCAGAAATACAGGAGCATCATCATTTTTTTCACTTCCCCTGGCCAGAGCCTATTATGTTTTCACTGAGGCATATTCAATGATCAGCGGGCTTGCAAGAACCGTAAAAGGGCCTGTCATGTCCTCTTTTCCGGGAAAAATCAAAATTGACGGTATTCCTGAGATAAACAGAGAAAAAACCTTTGCATTGTCATTTGTGCAGGCCAGGTCTCCCCAATGGACAAACAAACCTTTTTTTGCCCGGTTTGACCCTGAGGCGTCATGGCTTTCCGATCTGAAACCTGCATTTGGCAATACTTCTTTTTTCTTTGAAAAATGCACACCTTAAAATGGAAAAGACCGTAAACAGGCCTTTGTTCACATCCTTCACAACTTCCATGCAAAAATTATTTGCTTTTGAATAAAATATCAGGCAAATAGGAATAATTATATTTATTTTTTCTGAAGGTGATTTGTGAACGAAAAAGACAGTATTTATTGCAGGGAGTTACTTGTATTGCTGAGGAAAATAACCCAGGCCATTGATCTGCATTCCAGATACCTGAACAAAAAATTCGGACTGACCGGGCCTCAGCTGATTATTTTACAGGCGCTTCTTGACGGGGAAATGACAGTTTCTGGGCTTGCAAAAGCCATAAGCCTAAGCCAGGGAACTGTAACAGACATTATCCAGCGTCTTGAAAAAAAAGGGCTGGTAATCAAAAAGCGCAGCAACGAGGACAAACGCTCTGTGTTCATTTCTCTGTCAGAAAAATGCAGGACACTTCTGGCCATGGAGCCTTCTCCCCTGCAGGAAAAATTCACCGATGCCTTTTCACGGATTCCGGAATGGGAAAAACTTATGATTCTAAGCTCAATGAACCGGATTGCAGAAATGATGTCAGGCCGCACACATATGGATTTCATGGCTGATGAATAATAAGCTGAATAAAAAAGGAACAACATGGATATAAAGATTACCAGAACTGCTGATACCGTGCTCATGGTGCGGCCAAGGGATTTTGGATACAATGAGGAAACAGGTATTGACAATGAATTTCAGAACAGGCCTGACATGGATCAGAACGAAATAAACAAAAGGGCAAACAAAGAATTTGACAACATGGTGCATGGCCTTCGCTCCAAAGGAGTTATTGTCCTGATTCTAGAACCGCCCATAAGAAAAGATATTACAACTCCTGATGCCATTTTTCCCAACAACTGGTTTTCAACGGAACATGACGGCACCATTCTAACCTACCCGATGATGGCAAAAAACAGAAAAGCTGAAAGGCGCCTGCTTGAAGTTGAAAAACTTCTGAACAGGAACGGATATACAATACGCAACTGCATTAACGTGGGCAGGCTTGATGAACCTGAAAAATTTCTGGAAGGCACAGGCAGCCTTGTCATAGATCATGTGGATGAAGTGGTGTATGCTGCAAGGTCGGAAAGATGCCACCCTGACCAGTTTGATAATTTTGTAAGGCTGCGTTTTTATCCTGAATCAATTTTGTTTGATACAAAAAGTTCTTCAGGCAGGCCGATTTATCACACCAATGTCATGATGAGCCTTGGGGAAAAATATGCTGTGATCTGCGCAGACTGCATTCCTGACAGAGCCCAGAGGGAAAAGGTGGTCTCAAGGCTTGAAAAATCATTTGATGTCATGACCATTACAATGGAACAGATGGAAAAGCATTTCTGTGGTAATATTCTTGAAGTCAGAAACCAGCAGAACCAGCCTTTTATTGTAATGTCGGAAAATGCGCGTATGGGATTCACGCAGGACCAGAAAAAATTTTTAGGCCAGTATGGTGAAATTCTAAGCTTTGACCTTTCCACCATAGAAAGGACAGGAGGCGGAAGCGCAAGATGCATGATGGCTGAAATTTTTTCTGTAAGGGAAAAAGGATTTTCCTAATCAAGCCCCATCTGTTTTTCAATTTCAGCAATTTCCTGCATGAGGGTGTGTTTTTCATCCTCACTGAGATTCTGCGAATTCATCCTGTTCTTAAGGCTTAACAGCATCATTTCCTGTCTGTAATCGCTGCAGGTATACTTTTCAGGTTTTTTGTCCTCTTTTAATGACTGCATATTAATATACTTCGTATTTGACAAGTTTACCATTGAGTCCGCCTATTTTAAGCGGACGTTTCCATGATGGGGCAAGGGGCAGTTTTTTGATATATCTGGGTTCTCCAAAATAGATAAAAGCCTGGGAACGATGGCACCGGTCTTTCAGAAACAGACCCAGATCCCTGTAAAAAAGATTGAGATTCTCATCTTTTCCCATGCGGATTCCATAGGGAGGATTAGCCACTATCACATGATCTTCAAGAGAATCTATATCCCTGAAATCCTTTTGTTCAATTAAAACCCTGTCTCCGAAATGAAGCCCCATTATATTTGTTTTTGCTGCATTAACAGAATCTTCCGAAATATCGCTTCCTGAAACAAGCCCTTTTTCAGGCTCTTTTATTTCATCCAGAAGCTGTTTTTTTACCTTGTCCCAGACTCGGGCGTTAAAATCAGGAAGGCGTTCAAAACCGAATTTTTCCCTGAAAATCATGGCAGGAATCCGGCAGTATTTCATCAGAGCCTCGCACAAAAGAGTTCCTGAGCCGCACATGGGGTCATACAAAGGTTTTGTGCCGTCCCATTGAGACAATGCAATAATTGATGCTGCAACTGTCTCCTGCATGGGAGCGCTGACAGATTCTTCTCTGTACCCGCGTCTGTGCATAGGCCCTGCTGAGGCATCAACAGACAAAGTTGCAATATCCCTGTGAATATGAATGTTGATAATGATGTCAGGTTGGTCAGCATTCACACTGGGTCGTCTTCCGGTTCTGTCCCGGAAATAGTCTGCAATGGCATCCTTTACCTTCAGCCCTGCAAAATTTGAATGCGTGATACCGGAGTCAGACACATTGGCTGTAATTGAAAATCTGGTGGAAAGCCCGAGAAGCTCTTCCCATCTGATTTTTCTTGCTGCCCTGTACAGATCATTTTTATCCTTGCATTCAAATGAGGCAAGAGGAGCCAGAATTCTTGAAACCAGCCTTGAGCAATATACAATTTTATAAAAATCCCTCTGATCCGCTTTAAACCATATTCCCCGGAAAACCGGTTTTAATTCGTATGCCCCAAGGCTTTCAAGCTCCTGTGCTGCAATATCCTTTATGCTTTCCGCAACCTGGGCAAGGTATCTGGATTCTTTTTCATACATATATACAAGCTTTGCCTGTTTACGTATTTTTCCCCTGCCCTTCTGAAGAATGGCTGTTTTTTTTATGTTCAACTTATTGTTCCCTGCTTTCTTTTTTTATATGTTCCCTGTCACCTGCTGCCCTTAAATTCATGAGCCTGTTCAATATGTCAAACCAGAACGGTGCTCCCAAAGACACTGCAAATACAGTGATAAAAAGACCGGCAATTTTATTTATGGTTTCAACCAGCAGATCTTTATACACAGCATTTTTGTGATGTTTATTATCATGGTGCCAGCCAAGAGGTATGCCAAGATTGTCAAGCCGTGCATTAATTTGTTCAAGTCTTGATGATACCGCCTGTGACGGCATATCATGTCTTTCATTGACAAGTATCTGTGCCTGAGTCACAAGACTGTTTCTCAATGCAGGATCATTGGACATGGATTTTATGATCTGAATGGTATCTGCATTTGTGGCAGCAACAATGACAATTGCAACACAAAGGGTTATGAGCTGCATCTTTCTTTTGTACCATCCCACAACACGCCCCATTACATTGTCATACCAGGATTCCAGCCGGGCCCTGAATTTTTTCATATCACCGCCCGATTCCTGCCATAACACCTTTAAAATGGATTTCAGTTCAGAATCCTTATCAAGGGATTCTATCATTTTATCCATATCAGCGCCGCCAGGGTCAACATCCCTGGTTCTTTTCTTAAGAATATCCATCATGACAATGGCAAATGTACGGGATGAAATATATGAAGGATATCTTTTTCTTCCAGGGCCTTTACGCCTGCACAGGCTCTGGATTATTGCATGGGAAAAAAAATCGTTTTCAACGGATTTTTCACTGGCGCTGCCCATAAAATTATCTATGCATTCCTTGAGATGGGCAGCCCTGAGATTGAGCCAGCCTGCAATCAATTCATTCACAGCCGTACACACTATGCTCAAGGACACATATACCACTATCAATCCTGTTATGATATCAAGAGTCTGCATCCCGCCCATTGTAATTTCTCCCCTGCAGTCAAGGTCAAGGCTTAAGAGGTCTGCCTTTCTGTCCCGATTTTCAAAAGCACGGCAATATTGGCATCCGGATCAATCACAGGCTCAATAAGGGGTAAGGAACAGGTCATAAGAGTTGCTATGCCGGGCCCGTGCCCTGCAAGCAGGCAGTCTGAATGAACAACCACTCCTATGCTTAAAGCTCCTTTTACAAATGCCCTGCCGTATGAATTGTCATGATCCAGCAATGCCACAAAATCACCGAATTTAAGCTGATCCAGTTTATATTTTTTTACTGTTTCACGATCGCTTGTCATTACATCATAATCACCTGCCGCAGTATGGGCAGATCCAAGGCCGGAACCCATGCACTGTGCCGGAACAATGGTGGTGACAGGCACACTTATTCTGCCGTTTTCCAGGGGCTGTATCCTCATTTTTCCAAGGAGATCAGGATCAAGGTTAAATAATCTGATATCAGGGTAATCAAGGAGCTTCAGGCCCTGCCCACGGGTTTTTACCATTATCTTATCATCATAGGTCAGTTTTTCAAGAGCCTGATCCGGAAAATCAATCATGACATGCTCTGATCCTCCATGATGGCCTGTAACCACTCCTTTTTCTCCTTTTGCATCCCCTGATACGATCAGGGCCTCATTTCCTATGCATGAAAGGAGCTGAAAAGAGTTATTCGGGAATTCAAAGGGCTTTTCAGCATTTGCGGTACAGCTTACACAGGGCTCTATATGATCCCCTGCAAGCCCGAATGCCGGATCACCAACCTTTACATTCATGGTGATCCCGCCAATACCCGGCAGAATAAAAGGATTGCCTGAATAATCCACTTTCCAGCCAGGCCTTATCCTTGGCGGGCCCGGCTTGCACTGCATCATTATTTCAACAAGTCTGTCTTCATTGGTTTTTAACATCAGCTGAGTCCTCTTTTTTGTCTGATTAATGCTCAAGTTTCAATAAAAAGGGAATTGCAGAAAACCCGATAAAAGCACTTAATATGAACATATTCTCTATACCTGCAAAATCACCGACAATACCGGCTATAAACACGGCCAGAGATCTTACTGCAAATGAGGTCATCATGAACAGCCCGTTTGCAGCAGAAGGATTGTGTTCTGCATTTTCCTGAATAATGGCCAGCATTACAGGGGTTGTGGATAAAACTGTAAATCCGGTTACAGCAAGCATGACTATTTTCAGTATCCCGCCTGAAAACACAAACCCCAGTATGGCAACAGGAGCTATGGTCAATACCCATAACAACACCTTCTGCCGCCCTATCCAGTCACTGAAGGTGCCTGCGCTCAGAACCCCTGCCACTCCGAATGCCTCATAAAGGGCAAGCGCACCTCCACTGAACCACAGGTTCCCTGTCTTTCTTGCCACAAATACGGTAAGAAACATTCCCATTGAAGCGTGCATGAACGATCTTGCCATCAGAATGCCTGCAAGGGGGGCCAACACATGTCTTACCTCAATAAAAGCAGCTTTTAAAGACCCTGATTTACCGGCACCCGGCCTGTCCCCGTCCTTTTCAAGAGTGAAGAACAGCAGTACAGACACAATCATTGCAAGCACCATGACCACATAAAAATGATCCCGGCCAAGAAAGGACACGGCAGCCACGGCAAACATGGGGCCAAAGGTTCTTGCAGATTCTCCGCCTGTCATGAAAATGCTCATGCCCCTGCCTTTCATCCGGCCTGAATATTTTGCAATGAGCACAGGAGAAGGCACATGATAGAGAGCAACACTGATACCGGCACAGAATACAAGGCCCAGAACCATATAATAGGATGAAGCACTTAAAATCAGGCTCATGGAAACAGCAGTCAGGCTTGGAGCCAGTATCACAAGCCATCTTGCAAGAGATTTCTTGTCTGCCAGCACGCCTATAAAAGGATTGAGAAGGGCTGGAATCTGCATCACAGTGGATAAAAGCCCTGCCTGGGTAAGAGTCAGAGACAGCCTGTCAATAATAAGCGGCAGAAGCGGAGATAAAAAACTTGTGTAAACATCATGAGTAAAATGCGAAAATGCAATGAGTGCCACCCGGGCGGTCTGGAATCCTTTAGTTTTCATTTGGGTACAGATATCAAATTTTATAAAAAAAGTAAAACCCTGCAACCTTAATATTGAACCATGAACCCGGCAGGGGCCAGGGCAACCAGCATCAGAGACCTGTACCTATTGATTTTTTAAACGCAACACTATAGAAACTAATACAATAAGCTTAAATGACAGTACAGTCCCATACAGGAAAAGGCCAATAAAATAGAAGAATTATGATCCAAGATAAAAGAAAAATTCAAGTCAAAGCGCCTGCGTCTGTTATATTCGATTTAATTTACAGGATGCCGAACAAATTTCCTATTTACAAATT
>CAYOYY010000061.1:0-17207 GCA_964408295.1 uncultured Desulfobacula sp.
GGCATCGGCAACAACCGGGTTAATTAGATATTTATCACGCACGCCGTCAAGCAGGCTATATCGAAATGTCGGTTCGCCGCTGTCACAGCCGAAAGTATTATAGGTGTCCAAAAGCTGCCTTCTCTCCCAGGCGCGGGGGTCTTTTGTTGAAAGCTCTTCCGGGTCAATGTTTTTTAGATAATTTTTCGGCGTGGCCGTAAGGCCAAGTTTGTAACCGATAAAATACTCAAAAACAGCGCGGGAGTTTCCGCCTATGGAGCGGTGGGATTCATCGGAGATGAGCAGGTCAAAATCGGTTGGAGAGAACAGCTTTTTATATTTGTTCTGTGAAGAGAGACTCTGCACAGTGGAGATAACAATTTCAGCTTTTTTCCAGTCGTCACGGTTTTTCTTGTATATGACCGCGGTGTAATCATTTTTTAGATAACGGACAAAATTTTTATATGCCTGATCTTCCAACTCCAGCCGGTCAACCAGAAACAGAACCCGTTTGGCGTTGCCGGTTCTTAGAAACAGTTTGATAACAGCGGCGGAAATCAGGGTTTTTCCTGTTCCGGTGGCCATCTCGAAAAGGAAACGATCCTTATCTTCTTTTGCCCATGCCTGCAAAGCGTGAATGGCTTTGCTCTGGTAAGGCCGCAGGATGCGCAAGCCTTCATCAAAAAGATATTTGTCCCGTGTTTCCTCATTCCGGTAGCGCGGATCATCCTTGAAACCCGGCTTCTGGGTTATGGCAATGTAATCATCAGAGACGATTTCATCCGCAAGTCGTTTGTTGTCCGGGGTGAAGGAAAGCCGGTAACCTAAAGACTCCTGACTTGGAAACTCGGAGATAATTTCCGGGTTGCCTCTTTCCAAATCCCAGAAATAGTGCAGGTTCCCGTTTGACAGGATGACAAATCTTACATTAAGGTTTCTGGCGTATCTTCTGGCCTGCTCCTTGCCATCAAGAGGGTTCTTCTCTTCTTTTTTAGCCTCAAGGACGACAAGGGGAAATCCTTTTTTATCCAGTAGCAGAAAGTCAACAAAACCGTTTTTTGAGGATTCAAAATCTTCACCAAAGGCATCAATCTCTTTTTCTTTGATTTTGATATTTGGCTCAACCTGGATATTGGCCGGGCCGTGTTCATCATCAAAGAACCTCCATCCTGCTGCTTCGAGCAACTTATTGATTTTTATTCGGGCTTTTGCTTCTTTTTCTGCCATTTATGTTTCTTATCTTTTTGGGTTTGGCACTGTGGTTGGTTGAGCGTTATAACAGGGGAAACAGCAGCAGATATTCCCCTGTTTAACTATATCAGTTCATACAAAGCAGACACCCTGTCTGGTGTTCTGATGAGCTGATTCCCCTGTTTAACTATATCAGTTCATACCCATCAATTATTTATTTACGGTGCCAGACCCCGTCCGGGCCCTGAAAGAACTCTCCTGGTTTTGTCTTGGCAGCCTTGCGCTTGGCCTGAATCTTCTCAACAAGTTCAACACTTGTGTGCTGCTGTTTTGCAAAATACTCATAAACCATTCTGCGATCTTTATTTTCCGCTGCAATTACAGCCTGTTCCGGCTTTGCCTTTGTCACATACCCAAGATATCCTCTGTTATTTTCTCCTATAAGCCCCTTTGCCTTGAGGTGGGCAATCACAGGAAGACGCTGTTTCATCCTCTGCTTGATTGAGCCTGCAAAGGCAAACTGTGATGATATAAAAAAACATATGACCAGCAATATACCAAGTTTAAAGATTCTGTGCATTTTCATATTTCCTCCGTTATCCTTTTATCTTGTCTTCAGCAGCTTCTATGTCATCAAAGAAATCATCAAGAGCCTTCTGTACTCTGACATTGATGTCAATGGTTATGTGAATCGGCTCGACCCTGATGGGCTTTACCTCAACCTGGCTTGTGGTCTGGACAGGTTTGACATCTATTTCATGACGGGTCTGACATCCGGCAGAAATAAAAAATCCAAGGAACAATGCAATGAAAAATATTTTTCTGAACATATGCTCTCCTTTTTATTTTAAGATTGACTGTATTTTATTACCAAATTTGAGCACATCATTAAAGGGCAGTTTAAGATTTACATCCAGCCTTATTCCCTGAAAACGCGAGCCCCTGCTTGAAGCATCAACCCTGACAAACCTGCCGAACTGTTTCTTGTATTCAAAGGGAAGAACATTTGAAGGCCTGCCATTTATCTGCATTTTCACCTCAAGGGTATCTTTTTCTGTATTAAACACAAGTCTGGCCCATTTATAATCAAAATCTTTCAATGCTTCCCTTGCAAGATCAAGCTGGGCAAACTGAGGGCTGTCCATTGGAATGGCGCCGGTTATTTTTTCAGTGTTCCTGATAATCAGCTTCCCGCCGCTGCCTGGAGTTGAAAATAAAAATCCATTGTCAAAATCAATATTGCCGCTGGAATATACAACAGGAATCCGGCCGTTCAATGTCCCGCTTCCACTAGCATCAAATACACCCATCTGTTTTAAAAGCTGCGTCATTTTAAGCCTGTCGCAGTAAAGGGTTAAAAAATACTTGTCTGTCTTTGCCGGTATGCGTATTGATTCAGTTGAAACCAGGCCGTCACACCATCTGAACCTGATATTTTCCACAAGCAATGATTTTAAATTCTCAAGAGTGAATCTGATTCTGGCGTCCTTTACCCTGATTTTGCCAAGGTTCAGGGAATCAATGCCAATGATCTGGCCTGGCGCACTTGCAGGCGGAGCAATATTCCGGAATTTTACCCTGGTATTTATACCCGATGCCTCAAGATCCATGTCCGGCAGTCTGATTGCCCCATTCTGTAAGTCAAACTGCATGTCTGTTTTCAATCTGCCCTGTGAAAACCCGGCCCTGCCCCATGCACTGGCCATGCCGGAAATCTGTGAATCTTCAGGCAGGCCTGGAATCAGTTCTTTAACGCCTGATTTGTTTATATCAAGAATATTTGTGCTGAATTTCATTGCAGCACAAAATTTTTCTTTCCAGCTGACAAGGCTTCCGAACTTTACAGACAGGTCCGGGAGTTTTTCATACCCTGCCCTGCCACTTACCCTGCATCCGTAAAGGCCTGTCTGAACAATTTTCCCTTTTAAAAAAAAATCATGGGATCTGTCATATATAATTTTATCAATGGAAAATATACCTGATTCAACCGGCCTGAAAGATGAAGGATAATGCACAGGGATTTTAAACCCAATGCCTGAAGCAAGGATCCTGTATTCAGGAAAACCTGCCTGCCCGCCTGAGCCTGTCATGACAAAACCAGCAGAAGGTTTCAAGGTTTTATCAAGTCTTAATTTTCCGGACAGGCGGATCAGGCTGAATCCTGCTGAATCTTTATGAAACGCGGCTGCAAGCTTTTCAGCACTGAGTTCTGTTCTGATGTCAGCTCCTTTTCCCTTTTCAGTAAAATCAGACACAATTTCAGAAGAAATGGAAACAGGCCCTGTAGCAAGGGAAATATCCCTGTCATGTGTTTTTATTTTTCCAGCAGTGAAATTCAGTCTGCCCGTATTGTTGAACACAGTACCGGAAAACTCAGCTCCAAACTCAGGGGTTTCAATACAGATATTGCGTAACCCGGGAAGATCTGAAATCTCGTATGATTGTAAAGGCCTGGAAGATAATTTAAACCTGAATCTGTCATGATCTGCCCTGTCAAGCATAAAGGAATATGTAAATGGCAAGGGCGGCATATCCTGAGGCAGAACACTCAGGGCACCGTGAGAACTGATTTTTTTATTGTCAATTGAAAAATCAGCATCAACACTGAGCTCTCCTGACAATTTCATGCTGCCGGTATATCCTGCAATAACATGGTTTATGGGGGCAAGATCAAATCTGCTGGTTTTTATCTTAAACTCAGGAACCTTTGTGTTCAGATCATAACATGCATCAATGAAAATTTTTTCTCCAAAAGGATATATGAACACCTTTGCATATATCCGGGCATTTTTCTTTTTTATTGTAAATATTGCACTCACAGGAACAACAAGGGTTTTGAATTTATCAGAATGAATAACAATATCTGAGTTGCGCAGCACAAGTTTTTCAGGCAGAAAAACTGCAAGTTCCGGGTTCAGCAGACCTGTACTGCCAGTTGCACCAGAACCTGATGGGAACCTGATTCCCTGTATTTTCAGCCTGTGATTTTCATCAAAATATGCATGTATGCTTAAACCGGACAGAGTGATTCTGTTCAGAAAAAATCCAGGCCCGGGTGCAGGTCTATAGTCAAGGCTGACCTGAGAAACCGACACAGCCCTGCCAATGCTGACATCTGAAACAATTGCTCTGGACAGCCCGATTTTATCTATTTTAAATTCAGTTTCAAAGGGAAGTGAAGATATTCTGCGATCAAGCTCATACTCTGCAATATAAGGCAGGGCAATATAAAGGCACAGGCATGCCATGACAAGGCATGCTGCTGTCCAGGCAGATATATTTAAAAAAGTTTTAAATCGCATTTTTTATATTCACTGTAAGATACATATCTCCTTTTATGCCCCCTGCCAGAGCTCTGCCCATTCCGGCAAGCCTGAGCTTTGTACCGTTTCTGACACCTGGAGGAATTTTTATCCTGTAAAGGGGCCTGTGAAATCCCCAGGGTATTGTTATCAGTTTTCTGGCTCCTGTGATGGCTTCAATTGAATTTATATCAATGGTCCCAAAAAGGTCAGGGCTGTCAGGAGAGCCTGAAGGAACAATAACCTGCAGTTTTGGAGTGTATTTTTTTGCAGTGAATCTGGCAATTTTTCCTGCTGTGCCGGTTTTGGGCAGTTTTCTGTTGAGTTTCACAAGCAGGATTCCGGCTGCAAATCCTCCCACATGAGCCCACCAGGCAATGCCGGATCCGGATCCTGAGCCTGTTGCATTGAAAAATTGTATTAAAAACCAGAACCCCAGAAAAATAAAAGCAGGAATCTCAATTATCCAGGGGATGATAATAATCGGAATAAGAGTTAAAATCCTTGCTCCGGGAAACAGGATAAAATATGCGCCCATTACCCCTGCGATGGCTCCGCTGGCCCCTATGGTGGGCACCATGGAAACAGGGTTGAGCAGAATATGAAATATCCCTGAAACAATCCCGCATATAAAATAAAAACCTGCAAACCTTATTGTGCCGAAATGTTCTTCAACATTATCCCCGAAAATATACAAAAACCACATATTGCCGAGAAAATGCAGAAACCCTCCATGCAGAAACATGAATGACACAAATGAAAATATCCTGTTGATATCTGAAAAATGCCTTGCAAAATCATAAACAGTGAATTTTGCAGGCACAAGACCATATGTGTAAAAAAAACCTTTATCGCCAAAACCTATCATAAGCTGCATCAGAAATACTGCTGAATTTATGCCTATGACAGCATATGTGGCAACGGGAAAATTTTCAGAAGGCTGGGTATCTCGTATTGGAATCACTTGACAACCCTCAGAGCATAGTCCTGTTCCAGGCTGGTTTTCAACTGCTTTAAAACAGCCATTACAGCATCACCAGGATCAGGATCTGCGTTTTGCTGCATCTGCATCCCATAATCCTGTACCAGGGCCGGGTTGCCTGAATTAAGCCCTGTCCTGTGACGGATATAATCCATCAGGCTGAAATACAGGTCACCTATGTCACAGTCAGCAGTTCTTGCAATAAAAGCTTTGAACCTGAAAGGAAGGTCTGCACAGATGAGCTTTACTGCTTCATCAATGGAGCAGGGAAATTGTTCAGGCAGAAGCTCCTGCATTTCCCATGCAGGCATGGCTTTATCCTTTTTAAGATCAAAAAAGAACATGTAAAGCATTACCTCAAGCACGGTCTTGACATCATTATATATCCATGGATCATGACTGAGCCTTGGGCCTGCCACATTCAGAACCCTTATTTCATTATCCTGGATAAAGGATTTCATGATTACACCTGCTTCAAACTCCTCAACTCCCATAAGATCTATACGGCACAAAGGCTTGTCCGCCTTTTGCGCAATATTTCTGGTAAAAAGGGATCCTCCTGTGAGCTGACCGCGATAGACAATAAGGGTACCATCTGAATCCAGTATATTTCTGCGCGTTCTGTCCCTGTAATCTGTGGTTTCTGTTTCACAAAGCTTATATTTCAACGGCAGGGGGCCGGCTTCAGTTCTGCGCCCTTTTGGCACCCATCCGCCATGGTCAATATTGAATTTCAAGGCAAAATCAAGGGCTGCTCTGTCAGCTCCGGTCTGCCCGCCTGATACAATTTTTTCCAGCATAAATTGAAAAAACCCCCTTTAAAAAAATCTTTTTTTATAATAACAATAAGGAATATAAGTTCAATATAATTTTAGTGCTTGCAATTATTTATCAGCCAGTGACCATGAACATACCTTCAAACCAGGAATGCTTTGAACTGATAAAAAAGATGGCAATGATGGATCATATCATAGATCATTCTGTCATGGTTTCCAATGTTGCACTGTATCTTGCCGTCAAGCTTAAAAAACATTGTCCTGACCTTGACTGCAGGCTTGCTGCATCTGCAGCCCTTCTTCATGACATAACAAAGACCAGAAGCATTGACACAAAAGAACTGCATTCAAAGACAGGCGGAGAACTGTTGACTGAACTTGGATATCCAGAAGTAGGCAATATCATACGCCAGCACGTTATCCTGGATTCATATGAAAACGATTCTCCCGTGTCAGAACAGGAAATAGTCAACTATTCGGACAAACGGGTGCTGCATGCAGAAATAGTATCCCTTGACAAAAGACTTGAGTATATCAAAATAAGATACGGCACTAATACAGAATTTAAAAAACGCATAAAACTGATGTGGCTCAATACCCTGAATCTGGAAAACAAAATTTTCTGCAGGCTTGATATCACACCTGACCAGTTATCTAAAAATATCACCATAAAAATAAAAAAAGAAGAATGGCTTTAGCAAGAACCTGGTTTACTGAACCACAAAACATTGTACAATACTGAAAAGATCGCTGATTTCAAAAGGTTTTGCCAGAAAAGCATCAGCTCCTTCCTTTATGGATCTTTCTTCATATTCACACACCCCTGAGGTGATGATGAATATTTTGTCAGGAAAATTCTGCTTTACCCTTGCCAGGAGTTCAAATCCATCCATTCCCGGCATATCAACGTCAGAAATCACAAGATCAGCTTTGCCGCCGTTCTGCAGATAGTCCCATGCTTCAACTCCGGTATCAAATGACATAACCTTTCTGTTCACACAATAGGTCAGGGCAGTCACCGTAAGCTTACGGATCATCTTATCGTCATCCACAACCATTATTTTAACATTGTCAATCATGGCAGCCACCGCCTGAATATCAGGCCACTCTGAGAACTTCATGAAACAGCTCAGGTGCCTTGTGCGGAAAAACATGTTTTATTATAGTCTCAATATTTTCGTTTACAGCTTCTCTTCTGTGAATACCCAGGGGACATGTCTCAGTTATCATGGCAGATGCCATTATGCACAGCAGTTTAATCCTTTCTTCCAGAAGATACGATGAAATCCCGATATCAGAAAAAGGCAGCCCATGATCTGAGATTGTTCTGTAAATATGACTTGCAGTATCCTTTACCGCAGACTGCCTGAATTCCCCGGCAGGATAACCTTTAAGACATGCACGTACCATCACAATAAGAAGGTGCAGATGCATTGAAAAGGCATCTTTTTCACTCATTGAACGCATATGCCTGGAACCTGGGCCGAATCTTTTCATGTTTATCTCTTTGATTAAAATAAAAACAATTGAAAATTGTTAAATTTAAATATCACATGGAAATGATTTATCAAGGTTTTTTTACTAATTTTCCATCAGAGCTGAGTACATCAGCAACAAGCCTGCTCAGTTCAAGCCTTGTATAGGGTTTGACAATGAATCCGTCCACCCCTGCCTGCTCAAGGCTGTTAATGGTTTCATCCATTGCAAATCCTGATGAAATCACAATTCTGCATTCCTTATGTATTTCCTTTAATATGAAAAATACCTCCCTGCCGTTCATATCAGGCATAACTATATCCAGCAATACAAGGTCAATATCATGATATTGGCTTTTAAAGATATCAACTGCCTGCCCCCCGTTTGATGCACTGATCACTTTATAGCCAAGATCCTTTAACATGTACGAGCATGTTTCCCTGACAATCTTTTCATCGTCCACAACCAGAATGGTTCCGGTTCCGGGCACAGGCAGCTCACACTCTGAAACTGCATCTGCATCGCCATTATCGCAGGTTTCTCTGGCAACAGGCAGGAAAATTTTAAAAACAGTTCCAGTGCCAGGCTCTGAATAAACATTGATTGATCCGTTGTGATCCTGCACGGTTCCGTATACGGCGGCAAGGCCCAGGCCTGTACCCTTTCCATGCCCTTTTGTGGTAAAAAAAGGCTCAAAAATTCTGTCAAGATACCGGCGTTCTATGCCGCATCCGGTATCCTTTATATTTATCTGAACATATCTGCCCGGAACAATATCAAACATATTCGCCCGGCAGTATATTTCATCCAGCCACACATTGGCAGTCTCATAAATAAGCTTTCCGCCTTCCGGCATTGCATGGGACGCATTAATGCCAAGATTGATCAAAGTATTCTGCAATGCAGAACTGTCGCCTGAGACAATATCGTTTTGCGCATCGTATGAAGTTGTAATTATTATTTTTTTGTCAATGGTTCTTTTTAGAATCTCAACTGTGTCGTTTATAATATCTTTGATATGAATTCTGGCAGATTCAATCTTACCCTTGCGGCTGAAGGCCATGAGCTTGGCAATCAGATTTACGGCCCGTTCAGACGCAGACAATATTATATTAATAAATCTCAAAGACTGTTCATCAAGATTTTCATTTGTCTGCAAAAGCTGGGCTGAACCAATGATTCCAGCCAGCATATTATTGAAATCATGGGCAATTCCACCTGCAAGCTGGCCTATTGCATCCATTTTGCTCTTATGTATGAGCTGCTTTTCAAGTATTTTCTTTTCTTCCTCAACATTTTTCTGTTTTGTAATATCCTGCTGCATCACCACGACCTTTACAACCTGATCACCATTTTTAATCGGAAAGGCCATGCTTTTGACAATCCTTTTTCTGCCGCGTTTGCCATTTTGTTCAGGATCATATTCCATCTCAGGAAGATCAACCACACTGCCTTCAAATGACTGTTTCAGAAGGGGATAAAGCTCAGTATTCATAAGAAGTCTGTCCTCTAAAACATTATATTTGCCAATAAAATCACTGGGCCGGGAATGCCACAAATCAGCCCAGGCTTTATTAGCCATCAGACTCTGTCCGTTTTTGTCATAAACCTGAATGGCAATTGAGGCCTTTTCTATGAGAGTCCTGAACATCATTTCAGAACGCCTTGCCTTTAACAATCCGGAAAGAATGCCGATCAGTGCCAGAACCAGGGCAGCAAGTATTACAACAGCACCTATAATCAATGTTCTGTACCTTAAAAAAAATGAAACAGGCCGGTTCAGAATAAACGCAGATTGATCCAAGCCTGATAGATTCAGGCCATGACGGGATGCAGCATCATAATCAATGATTGTCTTGTTCGGGCTTTTATTGATTATTAAAGGGATTTTACCTGTTTTCAATATTGATATGGCCATTTCAGCAGCGTTTTTACCCTGATTCATACCAGATATCACAACACCTCCCACAGTTCCTGTTCCTATGTTCTGTTCAAACAGGACATAAACAGGAGCGGCAGATTTTTTTACAACCATGGAAGAAATCTGGTTATAGGGATAATACCTGCCGTGCTTATCCCGTGAAAATGTAATAAACAATACAGCATCGTTGGAGGAAAGCCCGGCTAACCCTGCAAAAAGCTGTTCAGATGACTGGGCATGCCACCACCTGAAACGCTGAGGTTCCCTGTATGGAGCCAGAGCTTTTTTTGCCTGCTGCTCAACTGAGTCGGCTATTCTGGAAGCTCCTGTTATAATGACAATATGTTCCAGATTCTTATTTAATATTCCCATAAGGTTGACAGTGGCCAGCATATCAAAAGCCTCCACAACACCTGTTACAGGGGAGACAAAACCTTTGAGCATGTCCGGGGTGAAATTATTGATCCCGCAGAAAACTATTGGAATCACATGCAAAGCTGAAGAAAACAGTCCTGTATAATTTCTCTTTAAAAAGCTTAAGGCATTATTGTCAGATACAATGATGACATCAGGAATGTTTTTATTGTATTTGGTTTTAAGGTAAACCAGATAAGCCTGTTCAAGTTCAGTGTTGTTTATGCGTTTTGTATCAAGATATTCCGTGAAGACCTCAATTTCATGATGCCTGTCCAGGATTTGTCTCATTCCCTCTTCTTCACTGTCAGTCCAGACAAGCCCTTTATGGTAGGAATGAATAATAAGAATTTTTTCAGGACGATTATATGAAAAAGCAGGATCAGATAAACATGCCATACCAGCAAAAAGGGTAAAAAACAATATGACACATATCCTGTTGATTGATCTTTTCAATCCTGTCCCGTCGGAATAATGGTTGTATTTTTAAAATATATCTATTTTCAGATTGATTGGTATAATGAATTTTGTCAAGGGATTTTACACTTCATCCCAGGAAAGGCTGCAAGCTGAATATATCTGTTCTGAAACCTGCTGAATCTGATCTTTAATAGAGGCAAGGGCTTTGGACTGATCCTTCTTTCCGGTCTGTTTCATGTTCAGGAGACGATCGGTTTCCTTTCTGAAAGATCTGTACCTGTCAAACCTGTTTTGGATCTTTTCTCTGAAATCCCTTGTGGCAGCCTCAATCAAAGGAGTAAAATAAATATTCAAAAGAGTTTCACCATAGAGTTCAAACTGGTGGCGGATATCTTTTTTGGTTTCTGTCCTGATTCTCAAGCCAGCGGTTTCAAGGGCAGGTGAAAATGAAAACCTGGCTTTCCTGTCAAAAACACAGGACAGAATCTGGGATATGGTTTTCATGGTAAACTGAGTAAAAGTGCCTGCCTTGACCCTGCCGCTGTAACGAGCCTCAAGCACAGGATCAGGCATTGTAAGACCTAAAATCCTTTTTATGGCGGCAATATCCACTGAATCGGCAAGCCCATTATATATTTCTCCCTGAAACGGGATAAACTCAAACTGGTCAAACCTGCCTGATTTTACAAGGTCTATTCTGTAAGAATCAAGAAGAGACTGGAAATACGCAGCAATTCTGGAGTCCTGGGATTCAATGAATTTTTTTACACGCGGATTTATATCTTCTATGACATACAGGTCAAATTTATTTTTAAAGTCCTGAAACATCAGATATAAAATTCTGTTAAACCCTGAGGTCTGTGTGACAGATCTGTATTTATCAATGTCAATTGTAATTTTATCAATGAATGCACATGTTTCTGATGTAATCTGAGATATATCACGAACGAAAAATTCCCTGATACTGGATTCTATTTCATCTTTCAACCCTGTGACTGCTCCTTCGATCGAGTTGTTCACAATAAGTTCCAGCCGGGATGCATCATGGTCAAGTTCTTCCAGAGCCTTTACAGCCTGATTCTCTTTTTCTGCATCAGATGACAGAAGATCAAGCAGGATATCCGATCTTTTGTCAAGCTCCTCAATAATCATTCCAAGCCGTTTCAGATGATTTGAGACAAGAAGTTCATATCTGTATTTTTCGATTCCATGTTCAAGCAGAATATTGAATTTTTCTGTCATGTCATCGCAATATCTGACCATGTCTGTTTCCCTGCGCCATAATTCAAGCCTCCCTGCATCCCTTGGCCCCAGTCTTGAGCCAAGTTTTGAAAAAAGATTATAAAGCGCTGAAAAAGAAAAAAGCCTTGGCTTGATTTCAAGAAAATTCAGGTCCTGCAGGATTGCAGATTCAATTTTTTTCAGATCCTCAAGATTTTCGTGTTCAGTTAAATCACAATTATTGACAAAAATAACATTTTCAATGAGCCCAAGTTTCCTGATCCGGGTTAAAAACTGGATATCAGCCTGGCGCAGGCCGGTTCTGGAACTTATGCAGTAAATGATCAGGCTGGAGGTTTCAAGGTAGGACAATATTCTGGACAATTGTGCAGGATCAGTTGAATCTGCTCCCTGGCAGTCTGCAATTTCAATATCAGGATCAATTGCACGTCCAAATATCTCAAGGCAGACATCTTTCAGATAAAATGCATTATCAGGATCTGCAGTATATTCCTTGTGCTTTGCAAAATTTCTGGATTCAAAGCACAAAAGGTTTTCATCAGCCCCTGTAAAACTGTGGCACGCATCATATCCCGCAAGAGCATGGCGGATCATCAGTATCTGGGGAGCAGATTCATCATTAAGACCCGGAAGATTGTGAATAAGGGTTTCATAGGCATCTGCAAGTTCTTCCCTGTCTTTTTTGCGTCTGAGATCAAAGCCCGTGCTATTGTTTTTATCCACTTCATAACCAGGAAACAGATGCAGGGCTTTTGCAAGCTGAAGATTAATTTCATCCCAGGACTTGAAATAAAGGCTTGCCCTGTTTTTTCTGCCTTTTCTTATCCTCGTGGTTATGCATGTTACAACCCCTGCCCCCCTTTTGACAATCTCGCTTCCTGCAATTGAATTTACAAATGTGCTTTTGCCGGATTTAATTACCCCGACAACGGCAATTTTAAGCCGGCCTTCCCTGATATGTGCAGGCATTTTTCTGCACACATCACCATAGGTTTCAAGACAATCATCATCAAGACCATGGATCTCATTAAATCTGTCAAGAATATCAAGAGTCTGTTCAACAAGGGCTTCAACGGTTTGTGATTTGATTTTATTATCAGTCATTATAGGGGCAGACAGTTCAATATATCATCATCATTGCTTTGTCATATTTCAACTCTGCGCTGGTGGAAAAAATAATTTCCCTGGAAATGGGACAGGTCAGCCAGGCTGAATCTTCAAGCTCATTATCAAGCTGCATCGGGCCCCATCCTGCACAGCCAAGCAATATCATGAAATTTTCAGGGCCATTTTTCATTGCAATGGCTTCAAGAATATCCTTTGAATTGCTCAGGGCAAGCCAGTCTGTTATCTGCAAAGTTTCATTCCAGTCAAATGGAGGGCCGTGCAGCACAAAGACTCCGCTTGGCTGAACAGGGCCTCCAAGGTATATCTCAAGGCTGTCAATGCTGGCATCGCATTTTATATTAAGATCATCAAACAATTCCCTTCCCGTCAGAAGAGGATGTATCTTGTTTACAATAAATCCAAGGGCTCCGGATTCATTGTGTTCGCAAAGGCAGGTCACGGTCTGGGCAAAATTGGGATCAGGAAGCCCTGGTATGGCCAGCAGGAATCTGCCTTTCATGCTGTTTGAAGATTCATCCGCCATTACAGCTGCTCCTGTTATTTTCCAGATTATTTTTCAATTTATCCATATTCTTTATAAAAACAAGACAGTTTTAAATATTTTTGAATGATTTGCAATAGTTTTTGACAAACTTAATCATGGTTTCTGCCATAAACATCATCAAACCTTACAATATCATCTTCGCCAAGGTATGAGCCTGACTGAACCTCTATCAGCTCCAGGGGAATCCTGCCCGGATTTTCCAGGCGGTGAAGCATCCCAAGCGGAATATAGGTTGATTCATCTTCCTTGAGCAGCATCTGCTCTTCTCCGCGGGTAACAATGGCAGAACCTGAAACCACAGTCCAGTGTTCAGCCCTGTGATAATGTTTCTGTAATGAAAGCTTGGCCCCCGGCTTTACACTTATGCGCTTGACCTGAAACCTGGGTTCTATATCAATTGTTTCATAACTTCCCCACGGTCTGTAAACCTTGCTGTGGGTTATTGATTCAGGCCTTTTCTCCTGCCTGAGCATGGCAACGATCCTTTTTACTTCCTGAACCCTGTCCCTTGGAGATACCAGAACAGCATCCTTTGTTTCAACAATGACAAATTCCTCAAGCCCCACTGCCGCAACCAGACGGTTCTCAGAATTTATATAGGAAGATTTCACGTCATGAACAATAACATCCCCTCTCATGACATTTAAATTTTCATCTTTCCGGCCTGCATGCCAGAGAGCATCAAAGGAGCCAAGATCGCTCCACCCTGCATCAAGCGGAATCACAACGCCGTTGGCTGTTTTTTCCATTACAGCGTAATCAATGGAATCAGAAGGAACTTTTTCAAATTCCTCACGGTCAAGCCTGAAAAAATCAAGGTCTTCGCTTCCTGATTCCACTGCCATGCGGCACTTAGCCATGATGGCAGGAGCAAATTTTTCAAGCTCTTTTACAATGGCAGAAGCCTTGAACATGAACATGCCGGAATTCCAGCAGTACTGCCCTGACTCAACATAGGAACGCGCCTTTGCAAGATCTGGTTTTTCAACAAATTGTTCTATTTCTGCAGCACAGGTATCATTATCAAGTTCCCGGCCTTTTTTTATGTATCCATATCCTGTTTCAGGAAAATCAGGTATAATGCCAAAAGTAATCAAATGATCAGATTCAGCATAATCGAGCCCTGCCGCCACAGCAGCCCTGAAATTTTCAGTTTTTTCCACCACATGGTCTGCCGGGAGCACAAGAAGCACAGAATCCTGTTCAATCTCCACAGCTTTTAATGCAGCGGCGGCAATGGCAGGAGCCGTGTTTCTTCCGACAGGTTCAAGAATTATTGCTCCAGGCTCAATTCCGATCTTTCTCAACTGCTCTGCTGTCATGAACCTGTGCTCCTCATTGCACACAACAATGGGAGAGCCTGCTGTTTCAATATTTTCAAGCCTTATGACAGTATTCTGCAACATTGTGTTGTCATTGTACAGATCAATGAGCTGCTTGGGATAAAGCTGCCTTGACAGAGGCCACAGCCGCGTGCCTGAACCGCCTGCAAGAATTACAGGAATAATCATCATGCCACCTCTTTTGTATCTTTCATGGGTTTTTGTGCTGTAAACACATTGATTGTCAATCCATGGTCAACATCATGGGAATCAACACTGTATATGCTGAAACCTGCATCCTTCAGCCAGGCTGCAACCCGGGATTTTTCAAATCCCAGCCACAGCCCGCCCAGGATATCCTTTATCTTTTCCATATCGTGTTTTGCAAAATCAGACAAAATGAACTGCCCTCCGGGCCTAAGTACTCTGAAAGCTTCCTTTACTGTCTGTTCCGGCCTGACAATGTGATGAAGCACCATGTTCATCACAGCAGTGTCTATTTCCTGATCCTGCATTGGAAGATGCTCAAGCTCTCCCAGTCTCAACTGCGCATTTTCAATGCCTGACAGTTTCAGACGCGATTGTTCAAGCATTTCAGGGGAACTGTCAATCCCGATGATCTGAAATTGTGTTCTGGAGGATAATCTTTCAATAAGCTCGCCTGTGCCGCAGCCAAGATCTGCTGTTTTTCCTGTAAAAGATATTTTTTTCTCAATTTCAGCATTCAGGTCAAAATTACCCAGCACCTCTTTTTTCAGGCGGTCCCATCTTGGGGCGATTGTCTTGAAAAAACGCTGGGCCCGGGTCTGGCGTATGCGGATCATTTCACCTGCTCTTTTAAGATCCCTTGCAATATAATCGTGTTTTTCAACACTCATATCAACAAGGCCGATAACAGCAGAAATAATATCATTGTGAACCGTGGAATAATAAGTATAACTGCCGTCTTTTCTGGAAGTCAGCAGTCCTGATTCCATCAGTATTTTCAAATGCCTTGAAACACCTGACTGAATCATGTCAACCACCTGAACTATCTCATTTACATTAAGTTCATAATGGTGGAGCACGCAGAAAAGCCTCAGCCGGGTTTTATCCGAAAGAGCCTTGAAACATTTGATTAATTCCATGCTGATAAAGCCTGAGCTCCAGGTACATGCAGTTTATAAATTTATCTCCTGACCGAATTCAAGAATCTGACAGTTTATTCCGGTCTTTTCAAGCTTTTTTTTGAACAGGGCAGGATCAGCTTTTATGACATCAAATGTATTATAATGCATGGGAACGGCAAAACCGGGATTGACAAAGGAACAAGCCTTTACAGCATCATCAATGCCCATGGTGAAATTGTCGCCGATGGGAACAAGGAGACAGTCAATATCATACAGCTCAGATATAAGCTTCATATCCAGAAACAGGCCTGTATCTCCCATGTGATAGACAATTTTGTCTTCAGCAAAAACCAGTATGCCTGTGGGAGCTCCTGCACATTCACCATCAGGAGTTACAGAGCTGTGAAGGGCCTGTGTCAGTTTTATTCTGCCGAAATCAAATGAATATGATCCGCCAATATGCATGGCATGGGAGTTAAGCCCCTTTGCACCGAGATAGGTGGCAAGCTCGTTCTCGCATATGCATAAGGACCCGCATCTTTGTGCAATATTCAGGGTGTCCCCAAGATGATCCCCATGGCCGTGGGTAAGCAGGATATAATCGGCTTCGACATCTGATGCAGACACAGGGCAGGTAGGATTGCCGGTGAGAAAAGGATCAATCAGAAGTTTTGTACCGTCATCAAGGGATATCTGAAAAGCAGAGTGTGAAAAATACCTTAGTTTCATACTTCCTCCTTGTCTATTTTACAGTCAGAACAGGACAATGCGCTTCAAGAATGACAAATTGTGCTGTTGAACCGAACAATAATTTACCCACCTTTGAACGGCTGCGCACACCTATTATAATTTCATCAACATCCCTTTCCATGGCAAATCTGACAATATCCTCGCCAGGCTCAAGCCCTCTTATCAGAAGATGGGTCTCACTTTTCACACCTGAATCGGTAAAATACTCCTTTGCCTGTTCAAGATTGTTTTCTGCATCGCAGATTTCCTGTTTTTCAGTTTTATCACTGCCGATCATCGAGGTAACTATCAGAATCTCCCCGTCAAAGGCTTTGGCATGTTTAACAGCAATATCCATCAAATCCTTACCAACATTTGTTCCCTTGTAACCCACCAGAATTTTCATAAACCACCTCTTTTTTTTCAGCAATTAATTTAATATTTATTAATCTGCAGGATAAAACAACACATGTAAAATTTATCCAATGGGTCAAATTTAACTTTAACTGTTTTGAATAACAAGACCCAAAACAATTTTTAAATAAAAAAATAAAAAAAGGGTTTCGAAAATTTTTCGAAACCCTTTAATATCAATGGAGGCGGCTTCCGGATTTGAACCGGAGAATAACGGCTTTGCAGGCCGTTGCCTTACCCCTTGGCCAAGCCGCCTTT
>CAYOYY010000062.1:0-16923 GCA_964408295.1 uncultured Desulfobacula sp.
ACATCAGGCCAGACTTCCCGGAAACGGTCTGATAAAAGCTTTAAAATACTCCATGTACAGGATCATCTGTTGCATCAAAATCCAAAATGATTTCTTTGGGAGGTTTCTTGAAAGATTCAATAAAAACTTCGACAAAGGCCTTGTTTATATCCCAGCATAACTGCTGGTCTGCGGCATTCTCAAACCGGCACAGGGTGGAACTGCTGGCAAGCACCTTGTCTTTTCCTACAGCAGTTTGTATTGCAGTATCCTTCCGCAGATCAGTATGATCATTTAAATCTTCATACCCCAGGGCCAGACCATAGACTTTCTGCCTGAGCATACCACCAATCATGGGATCGCCTCAGCGTTTTACCGTCTATTGCAACGACCTGGCCTTTGGTTAATTCTGCTACAGATTCTATCCAATGCATAAAACTGTTTTGAAATTCATTGGGGATTATTTTTTCAAAAATTCTGCCAAAGGTATCATATGAGGGGATCCCATGAGGCAAATCCAAAATTTTGACAGCCATCTGATCCTTTTATGCCGTTTGTTATGATACCTGGGGTCCTGGATATTTTTAAAAAAAGATTCAAATATTTTTTTAGTCATTGGCAACTCCTTATTTTAATTGCCAATACTTACTATAAAATCAGTGATTTATCTGATTTTAAATTATTTGCATTGATATCAATATGTTACGCTTTTTTGGGGGCTGTTTGTCAAACCAGGTAAAACTCAAAATCTACATGCGTTGGCCGGGCAATTATCCCATATGCTTACGATTTTTGTTTTTCAAGCTTTGCAAGCAATTGTCTTGCATTGTCTGCACCTTCAAAATCGCTGCTGAGTTTTAGGGCATTTTTAAGCGCCTTTATGGCAAGAGTTTTCTTGCCTTGTTTTTCATAGGCCATGCCAAGGTGATAATTTACAACAGGGCTGTCAGGGATTTTTTTAATGCTGTCAAGAAATTCATTTATTGCATTTCCGTACAGGCCTTTCTTGTAATAAATCAGACCAAGGGTGTCCATTATTCCAGGGTCTTCAGGCAGTTTCTCTTTTGCAATTCTGGCAAGCCTGAGTGCTTCATCAAGCTGATCAGCTTTTGTTGCCAGATAATATGCAAGATTGTTTGCAGCAGGTGCAAATTCAGGGCTTATTTCAAGGGCTTTTTTATACTGGACAGACGCCTTGTCAGGCTGTTTCATACTGTCGTATATGGCTCCAAGCATCATGTATGGAGAAACAAGCCTGGGATTTTTTCTGATGATGGTCTGGTATTGCTGGATCGCTCCTTTTTTGTTTTTTTCCGTAAGAAAAATTTTTGCAAGTGTTCCATATGGGGCTATATAATCAGGATACAATGCTATTGCCTTGTTCAGGGAATCTTTTGCACTGCTGATCCTGCTCTCAGATAAAAATACACTGGCCTCAATATTATGTACCACTGCCATCAGTTTTTTGTTGTCTGCATATACCTTTAACTGCTGTTTACATAATTGATGAGCATTGGCAAATTGTTGTTTCAATATATGATTTTTAATAATCTGGGCAAATACATCCAGCAGTCTGTTGTTTCTTGCATAGGCTCTGTTAAGGTAATCAAGGGCAGAATTATAATCCTTAACAAGGGATTTTATTATACCCATCTGATAATATGCAATTGGATTGTCCGGATAAAGCTGAATAAGTTTTTTATAATTTTCCTGTGCCTCGTTAAATTTTCCAAGCCCGAGCAGGGCACTGGCCTTTATGAGCCTTATCCTGTAATTTTTCGGATTAAGCTTTAAGGCGGTTGTTGCCTGCTGGCTTGCAGATTCATAATCTCTTTCATGCAGGTAGATATCAGCCAGGAGCATGCGTGCCTTGAAATATCCTGGATTTGATTCAACTGCCTTGGCTGCAGCGTTTTTTGCCTGTTCATACTTGCCTTTACCGATGAGGCACAGGCTTTTATAGTAATAAACGCGATATGCCTTTGGTTCGTCCTTTTGAAGCTCTTCAAGCAATTGCAATGCAGAGTCGAATTTTTTTTGATAGACCATTATTTCGCTTTTAAGCATTTTTGCAGGATAGAATTTAGGCCGTTTTGACAGCACCTGTGCAATAATCTGCTGTGCTGATTTGATATCCTTATTACGATAGTGGAAACGTGCAATTCTTGTTTTGATCCCTGCATTGTCAGGCTCTATGGAAAGAGCCTTATTATACATTTCAAGACATTTTGATTTGTTTTTTATTTTTTCGTAAAATCCTGCAGCCGTCAGATATGGTTTTACAGAAGACCCTGCTGCCTTTACGGCATTAAGATATGAGTCTTCAGCCAGTTTGATGTTTTTGCGGTTAAAATAAAAATTGCCCAGAAGAATATGCGCATCAGGATTGTCAGGGGAATTTTTGACTGCCTGATGTAATTGATATTCCACCTTTTCCAGGTTTTTCCGGCTTATATAAAATCCTATTAATGCCATTCTGACTGCCAGGCTTTTCTTGTTGATTTCAATGGTTTTGAGCAGCAGTTCTTCTGCCTTATCAGGTTTTTTTTCAATGGCATAAATTCTGGCCATATTCTGAAGGGCAGGTATATTTTCAGGATCAATATCAATAATGGACTGATAAACCTTAAAAGCCTTGTCAAAGAAACGCTTCTGCATGAATATCTGTGCTTTTATCAGCATTGCCTGTATATTTTTGGGATCTTTTTCAAGGATAAATACGATTTTCTCCATTGCAGGCTGGGTTTTTTGGCCCAGCAGGAGAAATTCAGCCAGTTTGAGCTGTGCTTTCAGATCATTTGGATTCAGCTGGACTATTTTGTTGTATACTGAGAATGCTCCTCGGATGTCTCCCAGTTTAAGCATGTTTTTGGCCAGAAGGTGATAGGCTTTAATATAATTGGGATCCAGCTGGATGGCGTTTTTAAGCTCTATTTCAGATTTTTTGTATTCTTTGTTTTTATAGAATGTTGATGCATTTTCAAAAAATGCTTCTTTTTTTTCAGTATCAGACTGACACCCTGCCAGGCTGAGTGATATTATTATCATGAGCACAACGGCAATATTCCGGCGATAATACTTCATTGGTTCCCCCGCGTCAAATCAAATTAAAATATCTGAATATGTACGTATCCATTATCATGCACAGCCATTTTTTCAAACAAAAAAGATAAATTTTTAATGTTTTATCACTTTCTGAATACTGGCCACAATTGCCGGCAGCTTAACTGGTTTGCCGACAAAATCATTCATTCCTGCCTTGATGCAGCGGCCACGGTTTTCATCGCTTACATTGGCTGTTACTGCAATAATGGGGATATCATGATTTTTTACTGGCGAAGATTTGTCCCGAATGAGCTCAGTCGCTTTATAACCGTCCATTTCAGGCATCTGGCAATCCATCAGTACGAGATCGTAATCATGTTCACTTAAAGCGCGGATTGCCTGCCTGCCGTCATTGACAGTGTCAACAGTCCATTGCAGGCGTTTGCACACAGCAGCAGCGACTTTTCTGTTAACAGGATTGTCATCCACAATTAAAATTTTGTATCCGGTGTCCAGGCCTGCCTGGCATTGGGCTGCCTGATATTCACGTATGCTGTGATGAGTGATGAGGTCAGATGGTGTATCATCCATGGTGGCAGGCCTGCCTGCAAGCTGAGTTAAACATTCGTAAATATCCTCAGGACTGACAGGCTGGCAGAAATAGGCTGCAAATCCTATATCACTGTATTTTTTTGCATCTCCACGTTTGCCTTCAGAGGCAAGGATAACCATTTTCAGGTTTTTAAGCATGTCATCGGATATAATTTTTCTGCCCAGCATGGCGCCGTTCATATCAGGCATTCCAGTGCTGAAAATTGCAACTTCAAAAGGCGATCCTGCACTGGCTTCCCTGTGCAGGAGTTTCATGGCTTCCGAAGCAGTCTGCACGCAGTGAAAGTCTACATTCCAGGCTTTGAATCTTGGAAGGAGGAGTCCCCAAAAAGCCTTGTCATCTTCAATATAAAGAAGTTTCAGCCCGCTGATATCTGCCTTTTTTACAGGCAAGACATGTCTGTCTGACGTTTCAAGCATGATGGTGAAACTGAAGGTTGAGCCTTTTTTGGGGGTGCTTTCAACATTCATGGTTCCGCCCATGATTTCCACGATCTGTTTGCATATGGCAAGACCTATTCCTGCTCCACCATATTTTCTTGTATCTGAGCCATCAACCTGGGTGAAATTATCAAACAGTTTCTGCTGATCTTTCGGATCAATTCCAATTCCTGTATCTGAAATGGAAAAAAGGATCATAACCTGCCCGGCAGATTTTTTCTGAAGACGTACCTCGACCTTTATTGTTCCTGTGTCGGAAAATTTGATTGCATTTCCTATAAGACATGTCAGAACCTGACGTATCCGTCCTGGATCGCCCCTGACAAACTCCGGTATAAGAGGGTCTGTTGAAAAAATAAATTTAAGTTTCTTTTGTTCAGCTTCTTTTCTGAATTCTGAAAGGAACTCCTCCAGCATGGCGTGAATATTAAAATCAATGGGATCAAGGGTGAGTTCTCCTGAACAGGCTTTGGAGAAATCAAGTATATCATTGATCATTTTCAGAAGCGATTCGGCACTTTTTTGTGCTGTAAGCGTATATTCCCTTTGTTCAGGAGTCAGGTCAGTGTCAAGCAGAAGCCGGTTCATTCCTATGATTCCATTCATGGGGGTTCTCATTTCATGATTCATATTGGCAATAAACTGAGCTTTTGCAAGATTCAGCTTTTCTGATCTGTGCTTTTCAGTTACAAGGTCAGCATTGATGGTTTCCAGTTGTTTTTTCTGGGTTTCAATAATATTGAACAGTTTTTTCCGATCCAGAGCCATGACAATGATGATTGCGGTTTCAAGTATTATGTACCCCACAGGCAGCCACAATACTTCAACATTCTGATATGCCTGAGCGTAAATCAGATCTCTTACAGCAGTCATGGCAGTGATTGAAAAGGCCACGAAAATAATGAGCAGCTCAATTTTTCTCTTTCTGACAAATTCCACCAGAAGCACAATCGGAATTATGATCAATCCAGGTCTTATTATAATATCTGAGCATGTTTTAAAAAGTTGTCTGACTTCGTATCTGCTGTTTTGGGGAAAATAAAGAAATGCAAATATCAGGATAATTCCCAGCCCTGCCAGGTTTACTGATCTGCGGGCGCATAATTTTTTTTTACCAATAAAATCAAGAATGAAAAAAATTATTGTGACAATGGAAGCTGTGAAACAGAATCTGGATATCTTCCACATTATCAGGGGATCTGCTGCTTTGTCAGGAACCAGCATATAAAGATATCCGCCGCTGAAAAGCAGGCAGGTAATGGCAAAGTAAATCAGTGAATGATTTTTTGATCCTGTAGCCATCCACAAGATGGTAAACATCATGAAAAGAAAAACACTTAGGAATGAGAACGCGAAAATAAGATAATAATGTACAATATTATACCATGCAGTTCTTAGCGCAATATCTTCATATCCGCCTATACATATTTCAGGAAGAGCTTGTTTTGTTTTCCCCGGCATTATCTGTACTGACAGATAATTGATCCCATTGAGATTCAGAATGGCTTCAGGAATAAACTGCATTTCTCCGAAATATTTGTTAAAATCGTATCCATTGTTAATTGCATCGGAGCCGCAGGTAAAAACAAGATGATTGTTGACCCTGATTTCCATGGGGTATGCAACTGCCGGGACAAAGATGGCAAGGGGGATTTTTTTTATGGATGCCGGAATGGTAAAACCGGCTTTAAAACTTAAGACACTGCCTTTGCTGAGATTTCCGGGAAGGGGTGTGTGAACATTGAAGGGCTCGATTATCTCATGGGATGATACATGAAAAATCGCTGCCGGTGCCTTGCCGCTTGACACCATCATACCCATGACAGCAAACAGACAGATGATTATGAATTTACGACAGATAAAATAACGGTTTCCAGTCATAGTGGCAATATATTTGGTTGCTACGGAGGCAGAGCCTCCGATCGTAGAGTTTATTTTATTGTGATCTGAAATATGGGGAAATAATACCCTGATTAAAAGATGAAATCAAATGATTAATTATTTCCGGGGAAGATATTTTTCATGCATCTGGATAAGATATTCTTTTGAAATATGTGTATATATCTGGGTGGTTGATATGTCTGAATGTCCGAGCATGGTCTGAACCGCCCTTAAATCAGCTCCTCCCTCAAGCAGGTGAGTGGCAAAGGAATGCCTTAAGGTATGGGGAGTAATATTTTTTGAGATTCCAGCTTCAAGTGCATATTTTTTGATGATTTTCCAGAAACCCTGTCTTGTCATGGGGCGTCCCTTTCTTGCAATGAACAGGTAGGGGGATGAAATATTTTTCAGCATGACTGGCCTGCCGTGCACAATCCATTGTTCTGTTGCGGTTCTTGCCTTTGATCCCATGGGGATGATTCTTTCTTTTGATCCTTTTCCCATCACCCTGACAAAATTGGCGTCAAGATTAATATCCTGTAGTTTTATACTGACAAGCTCCGAGACCCTGAGCCCGGTTCCATACATGATTTCCAGCATGGCACTGTTTCTGAGGCCTCTTGGAGTCTGTGTTCCCGGTACATCAATAAGTCTTGCAACTTCATTGACTGTCATGGTTTTTGGAAGTGCCAGCCCTGTTTTAGGAATATCTATATGCTTTACAGGATTTCTGGTTATCAGTTTTTCATTGGCCAGAAACCTGTAAAGGCCGCGGACAGCAATCAGATGCCTTGCCCTTGATCCCGGTTTCAGACCCTGGGCAGATAAATCCACAAGCCATGCAAGAATGATTGTTGCATCCACTTTGTCAAGTGTGGTTATATGGTTCTGCTCAAGAAAATCAGCAAACTGCGACAAATCAGCGGCATATGACGCAAGACTGTTGTCTGACAAGCCCTTTTCTATGATAAGATAATCAAGGTATTGCTGAATCAGTTCATCCATGGTGTATCTTTCATAAAGCTATTTCTGAAATGCATCTGAATCCTATTGTGTTGGAGGTAAATCCTGGTTTAAACAATCCTCTTGAGCTGATTGTCACATCATTGCCTGAATTCCAGGCACCCCCCTTTGCTATATTGTACCTGACCGGGGAATCGGGCAGAGCAGGCGGTATCTGGGTATCTGAAGTCCATTCCATCACATTGCCAAGCATATCAACTATTTTAAATTCATTTGCAAACTGATCGTATTGGTCCACAGCAGTTGTGTCAGCAAAACCACTTTGTTCAATATTCAGTGCTTCAGGGTTGAACCTGTCTCCCCACGGATATTTATGGCTCAGGTCAGTCCTTGCCGCAGATTCCCATTCTGCTTCAGTGGGAATGCGTCTTCCTATCCATGATGCAAAGGCCAGAGCATCGTCCACGCTCACCTGTACCACAGGATGGGTTCTTTTGCCATGCAGGGTTGATCCCGGGCCTGATGGCTGATACCAGCATGCTCCCTTCACATCCTCGGACCCTGCTTTTTTTCTCCATGTGGATCCTGAACTGTGTTTTTGAAATCTGGAATAATATACCCGGCCAAAACCTGATTTTTCAGCTGTTGTAACATACCCTGTCTGGTCTATGAATATTTCAAACAATGCATTGGTAACAGGATAAACACCAATGTATACTTCCGGCATATCAAACTGCTGCAGTTCAAGATTTGATTTCAATGTTTTATTTGTGCCGACAGTATACTGGCCTCCTGGAACTACAACATATTTATTGAATTTTTTTTCTCCATCACCCAGGCTGTCATCAAATTGTTCTGCAAGTTCTTTTTTCTGTCTTAACTCTTCCAGAGCCTTGAGTTCATCCTCAGTGATATCTTCGATATCTTCCAGTTGGTCATCATCAATTATTTCGGGTTCGTCTTTCTCAGGTTCGATATCTTCGTTTTCATCAAGCTCGATTTCTTCAATTTCTTCATCTTCATCAAGTTCGATTTCTTCGATATTTTCATCTTCATCAAGCTCGATTTCCTCGATATCCTCATCCTCATCGAGCTCTATTTCTTCTGTGTCTTCATCTTCCGGTTCATTGTCATCATCTTCAGAGATGATATCTTCGATATCTTCCAGTTGGTCATCATCAATTATTTCAGGTTTATCTTCCTCAGGTTCGATATCTTCGTTTTCATCAAGCTCGATTTCTTCAATTTCTTCATCTTCATCAAGTTCGATTTCTTCGATATTTTCATCTTCATCAAGCTCGATTTCCTCGATATCCTCATCCTCATCGAGCTCTATTTCTTCTGTGTCTTCATCTTCCAAAAGGACATCACTGGTAATTCTGTCCAGAATTTTCTTTACCTGATCTATTATATTGGTTGTTTCTTCACCTTTTTCAGTCTCTTTTTGAAAATCATCAAGAAAATCTGTAACTGCTTTTAAGAGCTCGGCAACCTGATTAATATCCATGTTTCCTGTTTGAACAGCACCGGAAAATGATTTCAGAAGGTCATTTTTTGCCTCCTGACTCATATCAAAGACATTGTTTTCAGTAATAATAATGTTTTCAGGGTTAAGTCCCTTTTCTGACAGCTTTTTTAAATCTGCATTGATTGAGGATTTAATGGTTGAGAAATTTCTGCGTCTGGATTTTATTTTCTGGTAGTTTTCTTTAATATCCCATACAGATTGTATTATGGTATCAGAAGGTATTGAGGTTAGCTCTGAAACTGAATCTTCAGAAATATAACAGCTGCGTATGAATTCAATAACTCTCTTCTTTACGGAATTTTTCCGGTAATTAAGTTCATTGATTGCTCTGTCAATGCCTTCAAGAGTTATGGATATATTTGTCAAACCTTTGAGTCTCCCTCACTGATTATTGATAATGCCTGTATTATGGTATATCCTGTGGTATATTTCAACCGCTCTATTGGTCCTGGTAATGTATAATATTAGGATTGAATTTTCTGATAATTATGTTATGGATATATGGTTATGACGAATATAATTACGATAGCAGGTCAGAAAGGCGGTACAGGCAAAAGCACAACTGCATTAAACCTTGCTGTTTCAATGGCATTGTTTGAAAAAAGAACCCTTTTAATTGACTGTGACCCACAGGGACATGTTACCCTCTGGAGCGGAATATCAGTTAAAAAATCCGGCAGGGGGCTGGTACCGGTTTTATCCGGAACTGCTGAAATGCAGGCTGCTTATGTCAAAACCGAACTTAAATTTCTGGATATTCTTCCTTCTGGTTTTAATCTGTTCAATCATGCCATGAAGCTTGCCAACAGCTCTGCAAATGAGAAAATTCTGCGTCTGCTTTTAAAAGATATCAGGCATGATTATGATTATATTATTCTTGATTCACCTTCATCATACGGTTTTTTGAGTGTAATGGCCATGACTGCGGCAGACTGGCTTCTTGTATGCATGTCTGCTCCGGATAATGACATTGTTGATTTTCGTTGTCTGCTCAAAACAGTAAAATACATACGTGCTACCCATAATGTCCCTTTGAGGATTGCCGGTGTTCTTTTTAACAAATGCTCTCCAGAGCTGGATATTCATTCCTTTCTTGAGGTCAGGGGCCTTATGGATATTCAGCAGATGGTCTATAGGAATATGATACCAGATGATGTCAATATCGTACAGTCTACAGAATCCAGGCTTCCGGTTGCCATGCACAATATCCAGAGTCCGGCAGCTCAGGCATATTTGAGCTTTGCAGAGGAACTGGATTCCTTTTTCAACTAAAAAAGAGGTTGCGTATGAAGCTTACAGATCCGGAAAATATTCAGGAAAGTGAAAAAGAGTTTATTGATACAATAAATGCTGAACTTGACTGGGAAGCCATAGAGCATATGCTTCTTGAAAAACATAATTTTACGGTTCAGGATGAAATTGATTACAAACATGGTGATCTTGTTGTGTATGATAATGAGATCGCATATAAATTCGATTTTGAGGTCAGGGTGCCCTTGTCTGTGATTTTTAACCGACAGGGAGAATGCCTGAAGATTTCGACTTTAAGGGATGACTTTGTATCAGATGACAACACCATGCCTTCTGATGAAGGTAGCGGAAAAGAAGATAAAGTCGCCCGTATGGCTTCCAGTATTGCGGACATGATTTCTGAAATCAATCAGGAGGATGAATAATGGCTGAAATACCTGGTGCCGGCAATGAAATGCTGGAACCTTCCTATGTAAGAGATCAACTGGATGAGATTCTTGCCCGTGAAATAACGGCTCTTCTGGATGTTGATTCCAGGGATGTCATGATGTCTTTTAACCTTTCCAGTATTTCATGCATTACTCTCATGATAGAACGGGAAAGGGAGATCAGGGCATATAGTGATTTTCCTCCTGAACGATATACACGAAAAGCTCTTCTTAAAGAACTTCAGGACATAGGTCTGGATATAGATGAAAGTGTTGAAAAACTGATAGATATTTTTTTGGAAAAAGGGTATTTCAGCCTGGACAAAGAAGGGTGCCTTAAGGCGGAAATGCCTGCATTCATGATGGCAGGTTTCCTTGATAATATGTTTCCGGGCATGCAGGGAATGAATCTTGTGGCTTTTATTCTGCAGATGAATGAGGAAGTAAATTCCGGCAGAAAAACACTTGAACTTGCAAAGGACAGTTTTAAATCAACCCTGAAAAGCAGAGGAGTTTCCGTTTCAAAGGATAAGGCTGCTCAAAAAGCTTCTGAAATTGTTGAAGGAAAGGGAGATAAGCCGACCACTGTATCCCGGGAGATTTCCCGCAAGCTTAAGAAGAACAATCTCAACCGCCTGTCCAAATTGATCAGGCGGCGTAAAAAAAGGTCAACAGACCTGACAGGTCAGGTGAAAGTCCAGGATGTGTTTCATAAACAGTCTTCAAAAGAGGAACTTGAAGCACAGAAAGCTGAGATGAAAAAAGCTGAGGAAATTGCAAGAAAAGCAGCCGAGCTTGCCAGGCAGCTTGCTGAAAAAGATGAGAAGATAAAAGAAGCAGAAGAAGCTGCAAAGGAAGCTGCAAAACAGCTTGAACAGATCGAGCAAAGGGAGAAAAAGCTGCTGGCTGATCAGGAAGAAGCTTTGAGAATCAAAGAAGAAGCTTCCAGGCTGGAAGAGCTTGAAGCCCGCATGGCTGCCAAGGAAGCTGAATTAAAAGCTCTGGAAGAAAAACTGAAGCAGGAGGAACAGGAAAAATTACGACAAAAGGAAGAAGCGCAGCAGCAAAGAGCAGAGCATGAAAACGATAACCTGGACGATGAAGACATTGAATCACAGATTGCAGCTTTTGAAAATGAACTGACCATGCCGTGTCCACTGTGCGGGCAGGGTGAAATTGTGTCCAAAACAACTGGAAAAGGCAAGGACTTCTTTTCCTGCACCAACCCTGAATGCAGGTTTGTTTCATGGGACAAGCCCTATCATTTTGAGTGTCCTTTGTGCAAAAATTCATTTCTGGTTGAGATGACAACTTCCTCTGGCGAAAAAGGTCTGAAATGCCCAAGGGCTGCCTGTTCATATACCCAGGACAATCTGATTGATCCAAAACTGAATATGGCCCGGAAAGCAGCGGAAGGCGCTGCACCGCGAAAAAAGAAAAAAAGAAGAATTGTAAGACGAAAGAGACGTTGATGCATATTTCCTTTATAGATAAAAGGCTTGAGAATATCTATTCAAAAGTTCTTGAAAATTCCCGTCTTTCCAAGGAAGACGGGATTCATATTTATGAAACCCACGATCTTGTCGGCCTTGGCAGGATTGCGGATCACGTGAGAAGGCAGATGCATGGCAATAAAGCCTTTTATATTTACAATCAGCATCTGAACTATACCAATATATGCAGAAATCGCTGCCTGTTCTGTGCTTATGCCAGAAACAGAGGAGAGCAGGGGGCTTATCTGTGGACAATTGATCATATAAAAAAAATATTAAAAGAACGTATTGCTGAGCCTGTAAAAGAGCTGCATATTGTTGGAGGGCTTAATGATGAGCTTGGATTTGACTATTTTATTGACCTGCTTGAAACAGTTAAAAAGGTAAGGCCCCATGCCACTATCAAGGCGTTTACATGTGTTGAAATTGATTATCTGTCCAGGCTTGCAGGGCTTTCAATACAAAAGACCATTATACGACTTAAGGAAGCAGGCCTTGAAATGATGCCCGGAGGCGGAGCAGAGATACTTAATTCCAGGGTTCATAAAAAACTATTCCCCAGAAAAATCAATCATGAGCGATGGCTTGAAATAGTAAAGGAAGTGCATCGTCAGGGCATCAGGACAAATGCCACAATGCTTTATGGGCATATTGAGACCATTGAGGAACGTGTGGATCATCTTATGACTTTAAGGCAGGTGCAGGATGAAACTCATGGCTTTTCAGCATTTATTCCTCTGGCTTTTCATTCACAGAACACCTGTCTGTCCCATCTGCCTGCCACAACTGCTGTGGACGATCTGAAAAATATTGCAGCAGCACGCCTGATGCTGGATAATTTTGATCATATAAAAGCTTACTGGGTTATGATAGGGGAAAAACTCGCACAGGTTGCCTTAAGCTTTGGAGCTGATGACCTGGACGGCACAATTATTGAGGAAAGAATCACCCACATGGCCGGAGCAAAATCCGCCACGGGCCTTACAAGGCAGCAGATGACCGATATGATTGAGAAAGCCGGGTTTGAGCCTGTGGAACGTGATTCTTTTTACAATCCTGTAACAGAACAGATGAGCGGATCATAATGAACAGAATAGACCATGTTATTGATAAATTTGAAAATAACCAGAGGATCACTCCGGATGAGGGTCTTGCCCTCTTAAGACATGCTGATCTGCTGGTGCTGGCGGATCTTGCCATGCGCAAACGCATGGACCTTCACCCTGACCCTGTTGTTACCTATGTTGTGGACAGAAATATCAATTATACCAATATATGTATTTCAGGGTGCAGATTCTGTGCATTTTTCGAGCATCCGGGACACAATGGCGGCAGAGGATATATTATTTCAAAGCATGAACTGTCCGAAAAAATAGAAGAAACACTGGAACTTGGAGGTACTCAGATCCTGCTTCAGGGAGGTATGCATCCTGAGCTTGATATTGATTATTACACAGACATGCTCAAATTTATCAAAGATAATTTTGATATTCATATTCATGGATTTTCACCTCCTGAAATTCATTTTATTGCTGAAAAATCAGACCTTTCCATAGCTGAAACCCTGTCCATACTGAGGGAGGCCGGTCTTTCCTCCGTTCCAGGAGGAGGTGCTGAGATTCTTGTTGATGAAATCAGGGCCAGGGTGTCACCGAACAAGTGCAATTCAGAACAATGGCTTGAAGTCATGAGACAGGCCCATCTGCTGGGAATGAGATCAAGCGCCACAATGATGTTCGGACACATTGAAGAGGATTTTCATATCTTTGAACATCTTGATAAGATAAGAAACCTTCAGGATGAGACCCATGGATTTACAGCTTTCATTCCATGGACTTTTCAGCCTGAAAATACAAAAATCAATGTTGTCAAGAAAACTGCTGTGGAATATCTGAAAGTGCTTGCCGTAAGCAGGCTGTTCCTTGATAATTTTGATAATATTCAGGCTTCGTGGGTTACCCAGGGGGATAAAATTGCCCAGACTGCTCTGTTTTTTGGTGCAAATGATATGGGCAGTACAATGATTGAGGAGAATGTGGTGTCATCTGCCGGGGTTGATTTCATGCTGTCAAGGGATGAGCTTGACAGGCTCATAACCACAGCCGGGTTTGTTCCAAAGCAGCGGGACTGCTATTATAATCTGATAAAATGAACAGCTCTGGTACCCCTTTATATGTAAAATGCGATACACAGCATAGGATACACAGGGCCGGATGGATTGTTGCTGACAGTTCCAATATAATTGAGAATGGATATATAGAAACAGCAGACGGCATTATTCAGGCGGTCTGTCAGGGAAATCCCGGAAAAAATGATATTGTCATTGACTATGGCCCTGGTGCCATCATGCCTGCTCTGGTTAATGCCCATGTCCATCTTGAGCTGTCAGCGCTGAAGGGTCAGGTTGCCTTTGACATGGGGTTCAGATCATGGGTCAGATCTCTTATTGAAAAACGTCAGGCAATTGGGAAAGACAGGCTGGTGGATATGGCCTGCAGGGCTGCTGATGATATGGTTGCCAAAGGTAATCTTTTCTGTGCTGATATATCGACTCTTGGCATAAGCCGTGCTCTGGCTGCATGCTCAGACCTTCAGGGAATTTTTTTCCATGAGTTTCTCGGCCATGAAACAGGATATGAATATTGTGTGAACAGAAATGATTCTGTATCCTTTTCCCTTGCAGGGCATGGGCCTCATACAACTTCACCGCAACTTCTTTGTGAATTAAAGAAAAAATCAAGATCTGCCTGCCTGCCATTTTCCATTCATGTGGCAGAATCTGAAGATGAATCTGAATTTATCCAGACCAGGGCAGGTCAATGGGCACAATTTCTGACTGAACGCGGAATTGACTGGTCTTGCTGGAATATTGGATCAAAAACCCCTGTTGAATATATCTATGACCTGGGTCTTCTGGATCCTCTGACCCTGGCAGTACATGCCCTTAACACGAATGACAGGGATCTTGATATTTTGGCGGAATCAGGGACAAGGGTCTGTGTCTGTCCCAGGAGCAATAAAAATCTTCATGGTAAAATGCCTGATATATTTAAAATGGTTGAAAAAGGGATTTCTCCGGCCCTTGGAACCGACAGCCTGGCAAGCTGTGATTCTCTTGATATTTTTGATGAAATGGCCTTTGTAACCAGGTATTGGCCTGAGCTTGACCCTGAAACCATATTCTCCATGGCAACTGTGAACGGAGCAAGGGCCATTGGAATGGAAAACAGTATTGGCACCCTTTGCCAGGGAGCGGCCAGTACCTTTATATATAAACCCCTGACAGCCGGAAACGAAAGTCAGGTTATGGAAAAGATTGTATCCAATGAATCATGATAAGATCCCGGTGGGAAAGATAAGTTATATAAATGCGTCTCCTGTGTATTATGGCCTTGATCACGGCCTTGTGCCGACATGGATGGAAATGGTGCCTGAAGTGCCCTGTGTCCTGAATCAGAAGATAATTGCAGGTCAGGTGAAGGTAAGCCCCATATCAGCGGCTTTTTACGCCATGAATCATAAAGAGCTTGTGCTTCTTCCTGATCTGTCCATTTCATGCCACGGCAGAGTATTGAGCGTGATTTTGGCAAGCCATTTTCCAATTGATGAGCTTAATGGTAAAAAGGTTGTATTTTCGGTTGAATCTGCTTCTGCTGCTTCGTTTCTCAAGATGATTTTCAGAAAAAAAAATATTTTTCCTGATTATCATACAGCAGATGTGAGTAATGGCAGAAAGATTTCATCATCCTGTGATGCAGTACTTGTGATAGGAGATACAGCCCTGATTAATCCATGGAATGATATGTTTGAATTCTGCATTGACCTTGGCCAGTTGTGGTATGATATGAACCAGATGCCGTTTGTGTTTGCTGTATGGGCTGTGAAGCGGTCATTTGCTGAAAAATTTCCTGATATTGTAGGTAAGATACATGGGCTTCTTCTGGAGTCCAGGGCTGAAGGATATCTCAATATTGACCGGGTCATTGATGCAGGGCAGAAAAAATTGAATCTTGAAAGATCATTTGTCAGAAAATATTTTGATCTTCTTTATTGTGATCTTGATGACAGGAAAATAAAGGCAATGGCCATGTTTTTTGACTCTCTTCTTGAACAGGGAGTTTTGGACGATCCTGCAGAAATTGAATTTTTTAAACCATGACTTTGTATAAAGAATGATGAAATGAAAAAAAACAGATTACACTCAAGACGCATGCTGCTGGCATTTTTAGGCCTTTGTCTTGCAGTGTTTTTCTGGGCTGTCAATACTGTGATTGCAAGAAAGGTTGTTTTTGAAATAAGGCCCATGACTCTTTCTTTTTACAGATGGGTGACTGCATTTATAATAATTCTGCCTTTCGGGTTCGCACATTTAAAGAATGATAAAAAGGAAATTGTCAAGAATCTTGGCTTTCTGTTTATTTTGTCAATTCCGAGTGTGGCTGTTTACAATTCTGTTCTGTATCTTGGAGCACAGTACACAAGTGCCACAAATATTTCTCTTGTGGTGGCTGCAATGCCTGTGATGACTGTATTTTTTTCGTGGATAATAAATAATGAAAAACCCATGCCTGGAGAGTTCTGGGGGATTGTGCTGTCCATCCTGGGAATGATTGTCATCGCAGTCAGAGGGTCATGGCAGGTTTTATCAGACATGTCATTCAATCCTGGTGACATTCTCATTGTGGTGTCCATTGCTTCCTGGGCTCTTTATTCGGTATTATTAAAAAAAAAACAGATCCTGATTTCTCCTGTTTCTTTTCTGACAATTCTGATAGGTCTTGGTACCATTTGCATCTTTCCTTTTTATGTATGGGAAATATCCCTTTTTAAGGGAATTGATGTGAATTTTAATACGATATTGATCTTTCTGTACCTTGGTATTTTCCCCTCTGTTCTGTCCTATTTTTTCTGGAATTATGGTGTAAAAGAGGCCGGTCCTGCAATGGCTTCAATTTTCATGTACCTGCTTCCGGTTTTTACCTGTGCCATAGCATGGCTGGTACTTGGCGAAAGACTTTATCCATACCATCTGGCAGGAGGAATACTGATTTTTTCAGGTTTGGTTCTGTCTGTTTTCAGGTCTTTTACCCGGGCTTTCTGAACCATCAGTGCATGTGATGATTATTCCTTGACTTGCCTGTTGATTTGGGCATAAATGGATAAGTCACGGAATCATAAAACTTTTTGTTCAGTACAGCTTGAATTCTAACCATTTTGCAAAGGAGATTTCTTTATGGAAGACAAAACCAGGCGCAAATTCATGAAAAAGGTTGGTATTGGCGCTGCAGCAGTTGGTGCTGGA
>CAYOYY010000063.1:0-16395 GCA_964408295.1 uncultured Desulfobacula sp.
CTTTAAAAGCTTGTCTGTCTGAAGGTAGATCTGGGCAAGCCTCAGATGGGGAGGTGTGCTTTTCTGGTTTGCACTGGCTGCCCTATTGTAATATCGTATGGCAGTGTTGAGCCTGTGCAGAACAATATATGCTTCTGCGAGCTCAAACAGAGCAATATCATTTTCAGGATCAAGCTGAACTGCGTTTCTGTACTCTATTACTGCGGTTTCAGGCTTGTTCTGTGACATGAAAGTCCTGGCGTTTTTTATATAGGTTTCAACCTCATCCTTTTTGCTTTTTGAACAGCCTGGAAAAATTATTACAACAATGAGCAGACATATGCCTAAGCGGCAGATTTCTTTCTTCATCTGATATATTTCCCTTGTTTGTTTGATTTTATGCATCTTTTTAGCAGATTTGCATGACAGGGTGCAAGGGATTCCTCTTTAATTATCCTGAACTGCATCAAACTTAGCCGCGCACCAGGTTGTCCAGACCCCTGCCGGGTATATGCCTGCATATCTTTGAATTGACAATCAACACCAGCAGATTTATGATTCTGTCATGAAAACTGCAAAAAAAATATATCTTAAAGACTATACCCCGCCTGCATTTCTCATAGAAAGTGCAGATCTTATTTTTGATATTAAGAAAGACCTGACAAAGGTGACTTCATGTCTTAAAATCAAAAAAAATCCAGTTTACAATGGCGAAACAGGCCCGCTTGTTCTGGACAGGGGCGAGTTTAAAATTGAATCTGTCATTGCCGGCGGAATGATACTGCTGCCCGGAGAATATAAAACAGATAATGATCATTTTGTTCTGGCAAATACTCCGGATGAATTTGAGCTTGAAATTGTCACGGTGTTAAAACCCCGTGAAAATACAAGTCTTGAAGGGCTTTATCAGTCAGGAAACACTCTTTGCACCCAGTGCGAGGCACAGGGATTCCGCAAGATCACCCCTTTTGCCGACCGCCCTGATGTAATGAGTGTGTACACATGCACCATAGTAGCGGACAGGGATAAATATCCTGTTCTTCTTTCCAACGGCAATCGTATAAAATCAGGAATGCTTGACAATAACCGGCATTTTGTCACATGGAAAGACCCCTTTAAAAAGCCATGCTATCTTTTCGGCCTGGTTGCAGGCGATCTGGGCTGCCTTGAAGACACCTATACAACCGGTTCAGGACGTACAATTGAGCTTAAAATATATGCAGACAAGGATGACACCGTCAAATGCAGGCACGCCATGAAATCCCTGAAACAGGCAATGGAATGGGACGAAAAACGTTTCGGCCTGGAATATGATCTTGATCTGTATCAGATTGTTGCAATCAGCGATTTCAACGCAGGCGCAATGGAAAACAAGGGCCTTAATATTTTCAACAGCAGATATGTGCTTGCTGACCCTGGGTCTGCAACTGATGATGATTTTTTAAATATCCAGAATGTAATCGGCCATGAATATTTCCATAACTGGACCGGCAACAGGGTAACCCTTAAGAACTGGTTTCAGTTAAGCCTTAAGGAAGGATTGACTGTATTCCGCGACCAGGAATTTTCATCTGACCTGAATTCACGTGGAGTCAAAAGGGTAAGTGTGGTAAAAGAGCTGAGAAATTCCCAGTTTCCTGAGGATGCAGGGCCCATGGCTCATCCGGTAAGGCCGGAATCCTATATCAAGATGGACAATTTTTACACTGCAACTGTTTATGAAAAAGGAGCTGAAATCATAAGAATGATCCATCAGCTCATTGGAGAATCAGGTTTTCAGAAAGGCATGAAGCTCTATTTTGAACGCTTTGACGGAATGGCAGTGACCATCGAGGATTTCATCGCTGTAATGGAAGAAGCAGGTAACAGGGATCTGGCTCAATTCAGGTTGTGGTACAGCCAGTCCGGAACTCCCTGTGTGACAATAACCAGAAAATATGACCCTGACATTAAACAGCTTGAAATCACCTTTGAGCAGCATACAGATCCTGATGTGAATCAATCTGCAAAAAAACCTTTTCACATACCTGTACGTTTCGGGATCATGGGCCCTGACGGACGTGACATAACTGAACATAAAACAGCGCTGCTTGAGCTGACTTCAGAAAAGCAATGCTTCACCTTTGAAAATATCCCTGAAGGAAGTGTTCCTTCATTTTTCAGGCAGTTTTCCGCGCCTGTAAAAATAAAAACCGATCTGAGCGATGATGAGCTCGGTTTTCTAATGGCCTGCGATGCAGATGAGTTCAACCGCTGGGACTGTGCCCAGGCTCTTTTCATGAAGCAGATTATCAGGCTTGTCAAAGCTTTCGGAACCCAGGAAACCATGACAGTCTCTTCCGGGCTTGTATCTTCCTTTGAAAAGGCTCTGAAAGACAGAAAAACCGACATGGCTTTTCTTGCAAAAATGCTTTGTCTTCCGGATGAAACGCAGATAAAAAACCATTTTGATCCCATTGATGTTGAAGCCATTCATGAAGCCGTGCTGTTTCTACGCCGGCAGATTGCACAGAGACTGCACGGCGTATTCATGGACACAATAGAACTGTGTTCAAAAACCGACCCGTCAAGCATCTCCCATAAGTCAATGGCTGCAAGAAGCCTTAAAAACCTGTCTTTATCATATATCGGGTCACTAAAGAATGCAGATGCAGCAAAGGTTGTAAAACAGCATTATACAGATGCAAAGAACATGACAGACGAAATTGCCGCATTTAAAATTCTATGCGATATCAGCCCTGAACTTAAAAAAGAAGCTGCTGACATATTTTACAACAAATGGCACCATGACAGGCTTGTGATGGATAAATGGTTTGCAGTTCAGGCAGGTTCATGCCTTGAAGACACTCTGGAGAATGTCACTTCTCTTGTTCTGCATCCTGATTTTTCCATGAAAAACCCGAACAGGGTAAGATCGCTGATCCATGCATTTGCATTTGGCAATCATATAAATTTCCACAGAAAGGACGGCGCAGGTTACAGGTTTACATGCAAAAGCATTATTGAGCTTGACAGTATCAATCCTCAGGTTGCAGCGCGCCTTGCAGCAGCCTTCAACCACTGGAAAAAATATGATACAGAAAGACAGAATCTTATGAAAAAAGAGCTGGAAAGGATTCTTAAAGTCAAAACCCTTTCCAGCAATGTTTATGAGATTGTTTCAAGGGCTACAGACGCCAGAAGCTGACCCCTGATTTTCTTACCTCATTGATGTCAAGCACTGATTTGACATCAATGAGACATCCGTTTTCAATCAGCATATCCCTGAATACAGAAACATCATGATCAAGATATGCCCTGTGCGGAACCGCAAGAATAAGAGCTGAAAGATCCTTTAAATCATTCCAGGAGCAAAGATTTACATTATAATATGCAAGAGCCTCATCCGGGTCTGAAATTGCATCATGCACAAGCACTTTGATTCCATATGAATCAAGCTCATCAATGATATCAATTACACGGGTATTTCTCAGGTCAGGACAGTTTTCCTTGAATGTGAGCCCGAGCACCCCGACCCTGGCGTTTTTGACATTTATACCCTGATTGATCATGAGTTTGACTGTCTTTTCAACTATAAACCTTCCCATGTTATCATTGATTCTCCTGCCCGCAAGTATGATCTGGGGATGATATCCTTCAGATTCAGCCTTAAAAGTCAGATAATACGGATCCACTCCAATACAGTGGCCGCCAACAAGTCCTGGAGTAAACGGCAGAAAATTCCATTTTGAACCTGCAGCCTTAAGCACATTTTTAGTGTCAATCCCGAATTTGTCAAAAATCAGGGCAAGCTCATTCATAAGAGCAATATTCAGATCGCGCTGGGTATTTTCAATGACCTTGGCAGCTTCAGCCTCTCTTATGGTTTCTGTTCTGTGGACACCTGCCATAACAATGCTTTCATACAAAGCTGCTACTTTGTCACATGTTTCAGGGTCATCTCCTGAAACCACCTTAACTATCCTTGTCAGGGTATGTTCCTTGTCGCCCGGATTTATACGTTCAGGAGAATATCCCACATGGAAATCCTTTTTCCATTCATATCCTGATTCCTTTTCCAGAACAGGCACACACACTTCCTCTGTAACGCCCGGATAAACCGTTGATTCAAAAATAACAACAGCACCTTTTTTCATGTATTTTCCAGCAGTTTCAGAGGAACTGATCACATATTGGAGGTCAGGACGCCTTGCCCTGTCAATGGGAGTCGGCACTGCAACCACAATATAATCTGCATCGCTGATTTCTGCAGGATCAGATGTTGGATGAAAAAATTCTGCAGCTTCAAATTCCTGTCCTGACACCTCTCCTGTGGGGTCTTCATGTTTTTTGCAGTTTTCAATAATTTTTTCTTTCAGATCAAGGCCAATGGTATGAAACTTTGCCCCGAAATGGACAGCAAGGGGAAGTCCGACGTAGCCAAGCCCGATAACAGCGATTTTAGTATCAGCATTCATTGTAACAATTCTCCTGAATATTGTTTCACATATAGTATTCTTTATACCATTCAACAAAATTCCTTATACCGGTTTCCACTGAAGTTGAGGGTTTGAATCCTGTATCTTCTGCAAGATCACTTACATCGGCATAGGTTGCAGGCACATCTCCCGGCTGCAGGGGCAGAAATTCCCTGATTGCTTTTCTGCCAAGGGCTTTTTCAATGGCTTCAATGAATTCCATCAGAGCAACAGGCTGGTTATTGCCTATATTGTACAATTTATACGGCACACAGCTTGTTGAAGGGTCAGGGCTGTCAGAAGACCATTCCGGATTGGCAGCAGGAATCTTTTCCATGACCCTTACGACACCTTCCACAATATCGTCAATATAGGTAAAATCCCTCTGCATCTCGCCATTGTTGAAAATTTTAATGGGCTCGTCATTCAAAATGGCTTTTGTGAACAGAAAAAGTGCCATGTCCGGTCTTCCCCAGGGCCCGTATACAGTGAAGAACCTCAGCCCTGTTGAAGGAAGTCCGTAAAGATAGCTGTAGGTATGAGCCATCAGCTCATTGGCTTTTTTGGAGGCAGCATAAAGACTTATGGGATGATCAACATTATGACGCACTGAAAAGGGCATATTGGTATTAAGCCCATACACAGAGCTGCTGGATGCATACACCAGATGTTTCACCTTTGAATGACGGCACCCTTCAAGAATATTGGCGAATCCGACAAGGTTGCTGTCAACGTATGATTGGGGATTTTCAATGCTGTAACGGACTCCTGCCTGTGCAGCAAGGTTTATCACATAATCAAAATCATGGGTTTCAAAAAGGTTTTTTATTTTTTCACGGTCTGCAATATCGCCTTTGACAAACTCAAATCCGGCATTTTCCTGTATAATTCCAAGCCTTTTCTTTTTAAGATCTACATCATAGTAATCATTCAGATTATCAATGCCGCACACATCATGTCCGTTCTTAAGCAGGCGGAGACTCAGATTGAATCCGATAAACCCTGCCACACCTGTTACAAAAATTTTCATAGTTTTCCTGCCTGGTATTTTATTTTGATTTTACAATTGAATAAACAAAAACCTGTTTAACATATCAGACAGGAAAAAAACAATGAAAATCCTTATACATGAATCATGGCAGGTCAGAATATACAGGAGAGCTGCTCCATCTGCTGATTCTTTCCCAGCCGAACCGGTCTTCCCAGCCCCTTCTTCTGTCCTTTGTACTCATTCTTCTTTCCGGGCCTGGATAGGCAGGCCCCATATCAAGAATCCGTCTGTCCACAGGAGATCTTCTGTCTACAGGAGACCGCCTGACATAAATATTTCTGGCAGGTTCCATTATATCCTCCTTGAAATTTAAATTAAAAGCTTGAATCAGGATACAGCAGATGACAGGAATGGCAGAAAAAAACATTTCAATACAAAAGTTTCAACTAACTTTTATCATTATATAAAATTTTCACAGATTGTCAAAACTTTTTATTATTCTCAATATAATACAATGTAGCACCAACAGGTGCAAAGGACAAAAAAATCATGTTAAGCCATGGAATCAGAAAAAGAATGCCAAATCCTATGTGAAACATCAGGTTATGTTTTAAAAAACCGAACCTGTGTTTAAAAGGCACAAGCTGCCTTGCAGGAATCAGGTCGGTATTGTCCCAGGCAAGAAATACGGCAGCACACAGAGAAGACAGAACAATAATAACAGGGCCTGCAGGGGTGAAAAGGCCTGCTGTCATGATGACAAGACTGACAAGAACAGGGATGACAGCCCTTGGAATTTCCTGTTTCACAAGATGAATGAAAAACGAGAAAAAAGAACCTGATTCCGGCCCTGATTCCTTTCCTGTGATAATTTTTTCCGTTATTTTTGACATATAATCCATGATAAATACTCCGAACAGAATCTGGGCAGCAAGATAGGAAAGAACCATGGCAAGCGCAAGAAGGCCCAGGGTAAGCATCCATGAAACAGCTTCCCACACATACAAAAGCCACCCTGAATCAGGCATCTTCCAGATAAGATTTACAATACTCTCATGCCAGTACAGCACAAGGCCTGAAATGAGGGTGGTCAGAACCAGAACAACCAGAAATCGCATAAGTCCCAGCATCAGCAGTTTTGGATGTTTAAGGGCAAATACGGTTCCCTTGAGATTAAATGCAATTCCTTTATATAAATTTATCATAATTATCCTTTACTGTGTTATCTGTGTCAGGGATACATCTTATCAGAAAGGACGTATCCTTTGAAAATTCCTTGTAGGAAATATTTTTTCTTTCCATTATCATATCACCGTATTGTATATTAAAAAATCTGCTGTATGCATCAAAAAAATCAACTGATCTGATCTTTTTTTCTTCGATTATTTTCCACATCAGTCCTGTATCACGTGTAATAACTGCCTGTTTCAATATATTCATCACCTTTTCAGACACATGGATTCCTTTAGCAATTCCTGTGCTTTCAAGCCTTGAAGCATTATTGACAGCTTCGCCTATTGCTGTCACTATTTTTCTTTTTCTGCTGCCAAGCGGCCCGATCATTGCCGTACCAGTCTCCATCCCTGCCCTGAACATTATCGAAGTACCTGCATCATCAACCAGGGATTTTACACGGCCTGCTCTGTCCATTTCATGCCTGCCTTTTTGAAGCAGATAAATTTCATTGAATATGGAAGACAGTGCAAAAACCATGAGCATGAGTCTTTCATGGATTCCTGCGGCAGGCCCTGTCCTGTTGTTATCAAAGGGAGATGCATTCTGGATGAACACACAGTCTCCCACAAAATTATCTATCCTGCATGAAAACCTGCCGGCATTGTCAGCAGCAATCTGATGGCACAGGTTCAATATGAAAAAATACTGCCTTGGTGTAAATTTTTTTCTTATGGTAGCGGAACCCACCATGTCCATGAAAGCATAAACTCCGTCATTTATGGTCACAGCTTCCATTTCAAGCTGATCTGCAGTTACAGCACCAACTGCCCTTAAATATTCCTTCTGTGCGCTGAGCTCGGCCTGCTTTTCCTTAAGACTGCGGGCAGTTCTTCTCAGATTTTTTTCCTTGCGCCATATGATATGGGCGGCCTTGCGTCCCTTTGCAAGCCCGATATGTGCTATGGAAGCCATTTCAATGGCATAGATAAGTATATCAAGACGCTTTTTAAGGGCAGCTTCATTGGCAAACTCCTGATGGCTTCGTTCAAGAAAGCTTTCATCAATGGTATTAAATACAATTGCACCATAATCAGGAACATATGCTGCAACAAAATTTTTCACCCTGAACTGCTGTACAGGCTCTGTGTTGATCTTAAGGCCCGGCTCAAGCCTGAAAAGCATCCCGTCATAGGTAAGCACAGGAACATGGACAAAATTGTCAGAAGCACAGTCAGGCAGGGTGTCAAGCCTGTCAATGATAAGTATCTTTATGCCTTTGGCATAAAATTCCCTGTATGTTCTAAGAACATAGGCAATAATGCCTTCATTGTCTTTTTTCTCACCAAACTGTGTATCCTTGTACAGCATGACAGGAGAATAGCCTTTATATTTTACAAACAGGGCTCCCAAATATTTCATGAACAGCCCGGACAGGCCTTTGCCGTCAAATTTATGGATAACTCCACGGTCCCATCGGTCAGGAGATAAAAATTCAGTGTAGTTTCTGCCTGTCCCCATCAAAAGCCCCACCTGTCTTGCATTCATCAGTCTAAGAGAAAACGACAGAAGCTGTCTTAAGGTATTTTTACGTTTAAAAACAATACGCTCAAATCTGTTTATGTCAGGCAGTTCTGATCTCATTTTTCGCATACTGGTTTGAAAAAATAGTGCTGGTTGCTGTATATCGTATGGTAATACCCCGGTTTTCCCCTGCCTGTAAAGCAAAAAACCAGAGATCAGACAATCATTTTAAGAATATTGCGGGTTTCCAGCAGAGCTTTTGAAATTTTATTCCTTTTTCTTCCCAGACGGATTCTGATACTGTCCTTTTTAATGAACTCGAATGTCAGTTTTGCACTCAAAAGTTCTGCAATGTCTTTAAAGGATTTTTTCATGTGCTCCCGGGAAAAACCAAGGGTAAGGGTATTTGGCGTCACATCAAGCTTTTTTATCCCTGCTTTGATTGCATATACCCTGAGCATTATTTTAAGCAGCATGTTTTCCGCCTCCCGGGGCAGTCTGCCGTAACGGTCAACAAGTTCTCTTTTCATGTCAGAGATATCAGAAATCTTCGTAATTCTGGAAAGCCTGCGGTACAGAGTAAGTCGCTGTTCCATTGATTCTATGTAATCTTCCGGAAATCCCGAAGACATGGACACATTGATCTCAGGCTCAAGAGGGTCTGTTGCCTGTTCACCATTCATGTCGCGCACTGCCCTTGAAAGCAGCTTTAAAAACATGTCATAGCCCACAGCAGCAATATGGCCTGACTGGGAAGCTCCCAGTGCGGTTCCAGCTCCCCTGATCTGCAGGTCTTTCATGGCAATCTGAAAACCTGACCCAAGATCCCTGTATTCCATCAGAGCTGACAGTCTTTTTCTTGCGTCCCTGCTCATTGTGTTCTCATCAGACACAAAAAGATACGCATATGCCTGCTGATTCTTACGCCCTATTCTTCCCCTGAGCTGATAAATCTGGGACAGGCCGAATCTTTCAGCTTTGTCAATTATCATTGTATTGGCAGAAGGAATATCAAGACCGGATTCAATAATTGTGGTGCACACAAGAATATCAATTTCCATGTTTACAAACTTTAACATGACCTCTTCCAGATCCTTTTCCGAAAGCCTGCCATGTGCCACGCCAACACGCGCTTCAGGCACAAGTTTTTCAAGGTTTTCCGCTGTTTTGAATATGGTGCTGATATTATTATGCACAAAAAACACCTGGCCTCTGCGGCCAAGCTCTCTTTTAACTGCATCCTTTACAATTGCTTCGTCATATTTGGAAATACAGGATATGATGGGCTGACGGTCAACAGGCGGAGTCGATATGACACTGATATCCCTCATTCCTGTAAGGGAAAGATGCAGGGTTCTGGGAATCGGGGTGGCCGTGAGCGCAAGCACGTCAACTGTGCTGCGTTTGCGTTTCAAAGCTTCCTTGTGCCTGACCCCGAATCTTTGCTCCTCATCTATGACAAGAAGCCCAAGGCTTTTAAAATCAACATCCTTCTGCAAAAGCCTGTGGGTTCCAATGACAATGTCAACACTCCCTGAAGAAATCGCCTTTAAAATCCTTGTCTGTTCCCTGCGTGTCCTGAACCTGGAAAGGCATTCTATATTGACAGGGTAATCGGAAAACCTGGCCCTGAATGTTGCAAGGTGCTGCTCAGCCAGTATGGTTGTGGGAACCACCACAGCAACCTGTTTGCCGTCGTTTACAGCCTTGAATGCCGCACGCACTGCAACCTCTGTCTTTCCATACCCCACATCACCGCATACAAGGCGGTCCATGGGAATTTCAGATTCCATGTCGGCAAGCACATCATCAATGGCCTTAAGCTGGTCCCGGGTTTCCTCATATGGAAAGGATGCTTCAAACTCATTATAATAATTATCAGGACTGCTGAATGAAAACCCTTTTCTGACCTTTCTTTTTGCATAAAGATCAAGAAGGTCGGCAGCAAGTTTCTCAACTTCCTTTTTTGCCTTTTCCTTTGATTTTATCCATGACCTGGACCCTATCTTATCAAGAACAGGAGTATATCCGTCCACCCCTATGTACTTGCCTATCATTTCAATGCGGTCAACAGGCAGGTATAGTTTATCATCATCCTGATACAGGATCAGGATAAAATCCTGAACAATTCCATTGACCTGAAGCCGGCACAGTCCCTGAAACCTGCCCACTCCGTGTTCCACATGGACAACTATATCGCCTTGTTTTAATTCCTCAGGTGCAATCAGGCTTGTTTTCAGATCAGTGGGCCCTGCTTTTCTGCGCCTGATTCTTTTTTTACCGAAAATTTCATTTTCAGTAACAATGGCAAGCCCGTCCTCTTCCATGACAAACCCGGATGAGATATTACCATAAAGATAATAGATTCCCGGAGGTTTTCTGCCTGCAGATGAGAATGACCTGCAGTGCACAGGCTCAATACCATAAGTGCCAAGCAAAGATAAAAGCCGCTTTGCCTGGGATTCCTGAGTCAAAACACAAAGAGCAGTCCTGCGATTTTTAAGATGACCATTCAGCCACATGGCAAGTGGTTCAAGTGGGTTATCCCTTAAGCCTTCCCTTTTCAGGCTGGATGACAGGGATCCGTTATCCTGACAATTGAGCCTGACAACCACTCCGGACTGTCCGCATGGTTCACTGGATTTTCCAGCCATATCATACATCTGAAAGGATATGGTCTTTCTAAGACAAATCAGTTCCTTAACCCTGTCCCATCCAAAATAAACAGTATCAGGGTTTACACACAGCCTGTTTTCAGATGCTGCACTGCTGTAGTTGACATGAACCCTGTCTTCAAGGTCCTTTGCACGGGACTCAAGTTCTCCTGGTGTATCCGTTATGACCAGGGAATCTTCCGGAATATAATCAAAAAAACTGTCCAGTTCCTCATAAACAATTGACAGCATTGTTTCAATGCCTGCAAACCTGCCTGACTCCCTTACCTGGTTTACAATTTGCCTTATTTTTGATGCATCAAGACCTGCCTGTGTTCCTGCATGTCTGAGGCGTGCAAGGATGTGTGGTATTTCTTTTTCCGGCAGTACTGCCTCACTTGCGGGGATAACAACAGCCTCGGCAAGTTCTTCTGTACCACGCTGGGTATAGGGGGAAAAATGACGGACAGATTCAACAAGATCCCCGAAAAACTCCATGCGCAGAGGTTCTCTGTACTGGGGAGAATAAATATCAATGATACTGCCTCGCACAGCATAATCCCCAGGATCCTCCACAAGGGAGGTTCTCATATACCCGCCTGCCTCAAGTTTTGCAATCAATGCATCACGGTCAAGCTCTTCATTGGGCATGACAAGTTCTGAAAAATCATCAAATTTCTTTCTGGGAACGAGCTTCTGGACAATCGCATCCACACTGGTTACAACAATTGCAGGCTGACAGTTTATGTCCGTCATTTTTGCCAGAGAACAAAGCCGTTCAGCACAGGTTTCCCTGTGACTGGCAAGGGACTTAAGAGGCATGATACGGTAGCCCGGAAAAAAAATGATCCTGTCATGCTGTTCAGGCAGAAAAAATTTCAGGTCTTCCAGAAAATTCAAAGCCCTGGACTGATCAGAAAGCACTGCCACAACTGACAGGCCAAGGTTCCTGTAAACCTGAGCAGTCAGACAGGCCCTGTGGGAGCCGTCAGATGAAGAAATAACAATGGAATGCCGGGAACCCTTGAGCTGGCAGGTCAGATGGTTTAACATAAATTTTCCGGATAATATGCCATGGGCAGGTCAGGTATAAAAAATGTCAGCAAATAAATTCAAATCAAAATTTATGGTCTGATTTAAAGCAAGTTACAAAAAGAATCAAGAAAAAAAACAGGACAGTGATAATTACACTTAAGATCTGACAGGCATATATCAACAGGTACAGGCAATTCTGTTTACCCTGAAAAAGGCAATATAAAATTTTTTTCAGGTTATTTTATCATCTGTAAGTTTCAGCCCATTATCCTCCATACATAATTCATTCATTATATAAGGAGGCAGCATCATGAAGAAAAAAATCTTTATCATTATTACCGTCTTTGGTATTTGCATGCACCTATCTTTTAATTCTCAGGTAATCACTGGGTTTTCACTGCCTGGTATTAAAAAATGCCTTGCAGAATCATCCATAATAGAAAGATTAAAGACTTCCGGTATAATTCCGCAACAAAGTAAAATATACTACGATATTAAGACAAAGCACATATACCAGAAAAATGAGGAAGGATTATTTTCAGAATACAATAAAAAAGGAAAATTAGGGTTAAGGATTATATATCCTTTTTCAAGCATTAAAGTTTTTTTATCTCCCAGAAGTTTTCTGAGGCGATGTATGGTGTGGTATCCAGGTTCTGAAATGCCTTATCCCCGTCAGAATCCGGCCACAACTCATCTGCGGCAGATATTTTGCTGATCATTGTGAACTATCTGGATTTTCCCCAGAGCATAAATCCTGTGAATCCATGGCCATATTTCCCTGACATGCATATGTTCAGGCGGAGTAAGCCTCATCAGCTTGATCAGTTCAGCAGCCATTCTGGTTTCAGGATTCTCTTTAATGGCAAACCCCAAAAGAACAGCTAATTTTTCTCTTTTTATACCGAGAGGCATCATTAAACCATTCTTTTCTGCCACCTTAAAGGCAGATGCTAAATTTTCCAGACCCTGTTCGTGCTGATTTTCCTGAAAAGCACAATCAGCACAAAGCAAATTATAAATAAAATTAATATGATTTGAATGCAGTAAAGACCTATTCTCTGACAATTGATCCAGTATTTTCCGGGCTGATCCAATATCATTTTTACCTAAATGGTAAATTGAATCCAGAAGAAGCAATGTGGCCATGCTATAAGGCGAACCACAAATTTTTCCAAGTTCAATGCCCTTGTCTATATGAAACCGTGCCTTTGAAAGATCGTCAGTTATAAGGGACACTACCCCTGAAACATAGTTATATTGGGCTGTATCCCATATTGAATATGGGTTTAACAGCGCTTCCATCTTTTTGATATAATATTTAACTGACTTGAAATCCTCTGTTAAAATGCCTATATAGGAACCATAGGCAAAAATATTGAAATCAAGGACTTCGGGCAGGTTTTTCTCAAATTCCACTCCCTTTGCTATGAGTTCGTCAAGGTCATAAAAAGAAGCCCTCAGGATAAGATAAGTTTCCACAAGAATAGACCAGGACATGATCCGGCCGAATATATCCTCAGATATTAAAAATTTGTCCAGGGCAGATTTAAGCAGGCCCTGGGCAGTCATCGCAGGTGCATTGGACATTATAATGCCGTATATTGGATCAAAATTTCGATTCTCAATTCATAAAAATTTTCAAAATACCTGAGGCTATAGGTTTCAATGCCCAGATAATATTCGCGGGTAAGCAGTGAAAAAGGGGAATCTTTATCTTCCATCACTTTGCGGCAGGAAAGAGTAAGATAATAGAAAAAGGTGGAGAGTTATTGTCACCGGCATCCATCTGATACCATATGCAAGGAATCTGTCTTTTATTCACATAACTTGCAATTAGTGTTGTTTTCCCTGATCCGGCAGTACCACTCAGCCAAAGACCACTTGATGCCCGGAAATCATCGATCATCTCAACAAACTTCACGCTCTATTATTGAACGGCTTAATATCGGAGAAGCTGTTTTATTTAGCATTTTTACACTCCAATCTTCCTCAAGGAGGATACATATGATACTGGGCAGATATCTATTACAAAATTTTTTTATTTAAATTTATTTGCCAGATCATTGTCTATTACATATATGCAGACCTCATTTGCACCCTGCATGGTATATCCGAATTTTTCCGACATATTGTTTAAAAGGAATTTTACATCTTTTTTAATGCGTTTGTCATGGGCCTTGAATTTATCAGTATCAAAATCCTTTATGGCGTTTCTGAAATTCTCATTTTCAATGAACGGGTCAAGAACTCTTTTTTTAAGGTTATAGACATAACGGTCATACAGAGATTCAAACAGACGGCATTCTGTAATCTCTTTTTCTTCTATCATCATTTCATGGGTCAGGGTACGGGTGGTATATTCCTTTAACACATCGTTTCTTAGAACCTGTCTTTTCTCTCTGTCCAGGTTGCCGGACAAAAGCCTGTTTTCAATGCTTTCAAGAAAAGCCTCTGTAACATGGATTTCTTCTTTTGTGAAAATACATTTTACAACTGAATCAAGTTCATTGGTGACAGCAGAAATATAATTTTTAATATCCCTGGCAATCTGTTCTTCATTATAATAATACAGGGATTCCTTTACCTGCTGCAGCACAGTATAATCATACATTCTTAAAAGGGATTCAAGGAATCCTGGCGGGATTACGCGTTTTGGCTGATCATCAAGTTTATTGAAAAATGTGCACAGATCAGGCATGCTGATCAGCCTGTCCTCCTTTGCATATTTTGAATAAAACCTGTCAAATATCTTGATGGAATCCCTGCCTGACAGGCCTTCTTTCCCGTAGATTTCAGATTCCGCAATAATTTTCTTCAGCATTTTGCTGTCAAGGGATTTTACATCTTCTTCTTCCAGCCATTTGGGAATCACCCCTGAAAACAGCTCCATTTTCAGCAGTAAAAGCTGATCATCACAAAAATTTTTATATTTTGCAGGATTCTTTATCCATTCTGCCAGGGCCTGGGATTTTTTTCCTATTCTTGTGCATATGATGATTCTTGCAAAATTATCCAGTACCATGGGCAGAAAACTTCCCTCAATATGCCTGCCAAAAATATTATGATAGATTTTCACTTCTGTTTTCACATCAAGGACATATGGAATATCAATATACTGAATCCTGTCCTCAAATGACGGGAAATCACGTATATTGCGTCTGTCTTCAGGATTCATCAAAGCAAAGAACAGGGCATCCACCCTTTCCTCTATATCCTCCACCTTATGAAGGCCTTCACTTATGATATTATGAAGTTCCACCATTCTGTCAATATTATGTGCCTTTATATCCATAAGGGCATATATGCCATTATTGATCTTGGCAAACCTGGAATAAAGATAATTAACAACATTACTGTCCTGAAAAAGCATGTTGATCCGTTTCTGAAGCATCTGATTTGAAATCATGTTCTGTTTTAAAGGTCGGTCTCCCGGATTAAACACACTGATTCCGCTGCCAAGGCGGCGGTTGAAATAATAGGGTCTTGCATAAAGCATCTTAAACACTTCAGAAGGATTGCCGAATCTTTCAAGCAATGCATTATATATTGAAGAACATATGGTGCATGTATCTTCTGTAAAAACCCATTCATATTCCTTTTCCGTAAAAAGCCTCCATTTGAATTCATCATTCTTGATAAGCTCATCCAGCACAATTCTGCGCTGATCCCTGGGAATTACAAGAAAAGGATTGTCATGGGAAATGCACGGAACTTCAATATATTCACCCTCCCTGCCGGAAAATACAGTTTCCTGCGAGCCTGAATGGGCACATTCTTTGCCGTACTCCATTGCATCAGAATGATTGATAATCTGTTCAGCATCTGCAAAAGGGATGGACTGCACAATATCTTTTAATTTTTTGATATCAAGGCGCCATACAATTTCATACCTCATTCCCTCTTCAGTATTGGCATAAATCTCAAATTTTTTCAGCAGATTATTTAAAAAGGTGCTTTTGCCGCATCCATGGGGCCCGTAAAATATATAAATCCTGTTCTGCTGGGCACCATGTCTGAGGTATTCCATCTGTTTCATAAAACGATTGGCAAAAAGCATGTCCGTAAAATACGGATTTGATGAATCCTCAACAAAAAGCCTGGAACAATCATAATTTGTAAAATCAAGTTTATCTGCCTTTCCTGATATATCATCGTGTTTTTCATCAACATAATGCTTAATCATATCATGAAAAGTCTGAAAAATATTGCGCAGGATCTGGGAAGGTCTGGCAGTTAAAATCCTTAAAAATTCTTCAAATGAAACCGGTTTGAGTCTCTGATAATCCTTTATATTGGTATTCATTAACTCAAGGGTCTGATCAACAGATGAGATATTATTAGAATTTGTTTCCATGCCGGTTACAGCTCCCGTTTATGAAGTTTACGGTTTTCCATTATATAGACAATTCTCTTCCATTTAATGGATTCCTTTATTTTTTCCTCTCCTGATCCGGAAGACGGATCCAGAAAACTTGCATAATTTCCTGCTGCCCTGGGAGTGACCACGGGCTCGCTTGTTTCAAGATATACAGGCCCTCCCCACAGATATTCTATCCCGATCATGGTGTTTTCAATGAAA
>CAYOYY010000064.1:0-16176 GCA_964408295.1 uncultured Desulfobacula sp.
AGCAGGTAAAGCAGGGATGTGGTAAAATCTGATGTCATGTTCCAACCTTTTTGGATTAATGCCCGGGCCCAGGAGCTTTTCTGCCCCTGATGCCCGGGAAAAATGTTTATCAGTTGATAAGAACTCCTGCCATATTGGGAATCTGCATTCCATGATGGAAAAGATACGCAATAATTACTGCCACAGGAATTATGAACAGGAATAATGATACAAAATAAACCCATACCATTTTACCAAACTGTGCTTCGGCAAGCTTTTTAAAGTCTGTGATAATTCCAAGGCTCATGAAGGTAAGCATGAAAAACAGTTTCCTCATTCCTTTTTCAACAGCTACTGCACCTACTTTGGCATTTTTCAGTATGGCAAGCCCGTCGGCTGTGGCACCTGACTGGCCGGGACCGAAAAATATACCAAGGTAAATCCACCAGGCTGCAAAATATCCCAGCACAAATTTCGGGAACCTGAACCATACCTCGGAAAACGGAACCCTGTCCCCTTCATGCTTTTCAATCTTGTACACCCAGAAAAGAGCAAGAATAAATGCCCAAAGTCCTATGAACATGTCTATCCAGATTTTGGTCATTACAGCACTTGTGGTGATAACGCCGGGCATCCATACGGTCTTGCCATTTGAATCCTGTTCCACCTTGGCGCGCATGAATTCATCAAGAAGCTCGCCTGCTGCTGCGTCTGCGCCGTCTGTCTTGACTGCCATACCCATAGCAGAACCTGCAACAATCGGATCTGAGGTTCCTGGCCAGAAATGCGTGAAAAAGCCCGGAAGAACAACAAGCTCGATCACGGCATATACAACAACCAGGGCTGAAACCATGATGGATACAATGGGACGTGCGCGTACAGCACCGCCGGTTGCAACAGCTGCTGAAACACCGCAGATTGAGATTGCAGAACCAAGTACTGCTGCTGTCTTGCGGGGCAGCTTGAAAATAAGGCGGGAAATTGTATATACGCCGGGCCAGAAAATAAGATAGGCAACAACGGTTGCCGCAGCACCTGCCGTGAACAGCTCAAAGGTGAGATGGGCCATCTGCTGTCCCATCTGAGCGCCATGTGCACCAAGCTTTGCTCCGGTCAGTACAGCTTTTATGGGCAGATAACCCACCTTGACGCCGAGAAATACAATAGCTGTTTTAATATACCATTCAGGCTTTGCAGCTTCACTTAAATATCTTGCCAGAGGCTTGAAGAAATTACCTATTACAAGCCCAACAATAAGGGCCAGAATAAATGAAGCACCTCCGCCAAGCGACAGAGTGAAAGTGTCAATGGGAAAATGGCTTTTTTTAAGGTCAACTGCTGAGGCGGCAAAAAAAGCATTATGTCCAAGGAACCATACAAGATAGGTCAGGAAAAATATAATGGTCCAGCCTATGAAAAAGCGCTTGACATCCCATTTCTGAAAATATGCTCCTATGGTTGTTGCTATGGTGAAAACAACATAGGTTGCCAGAATGGAGCCGATGGGACCAAGGCTTTTGTAAAAAGCCTTTGCCGTAAGGCTGTATTTACCGCCAAGAGCATAAAATGCATGATCAATGGTGACAATTTTCTTGGCAATTGCTCCGTCAGGCAGGCTTGCAACCCATATTTTGGGGTATGAGATCCACCCCACAAGATCAATGCCCGACAGGGTTAAAAGCCCGAGCACAAAAAAACCAAGACCCAGCCAGACCGCCCACCAGTCTTCGGTTGTTGCCATTCCTGAATACCAGGATCGTTGTGTTTTTGCCATTTATAAGTTTCCTCCTTTGTTTATTGGTACTGGAGAGGTAATTCCAGAATCCGGTTAAAATAATGATTCATGTACGGCCTTATCCACATTGGAATGACTTCGTTGTTGAAGCTCATGAAAACACTAAGCTTTTTTCCTCCCTGAAGCCTGGTTTCCAGAGCCTTTTCCAGCTTTTTGTCCAGCCCGTCAAGCGATTGAGCTGTGATGCGCATTGAATTGCCGGAAACAATCCAGTTTCTGCCGTCATGGTCCAGAACCATTTCAAGGTGTCTGTCTTTGTTTTTACGCCGGGTAAGTCCTGTAAAAAATGACATTATCGCCTCCATCAGTGGAAAATTGATGTGGGCACGATTGCAAGGCCTATTATCAATGCAATTACCGCGCAGATAAGAGAGCCCACCACAAGTTTTGTTTCAACAGGTTCCCAGGGTTCTGCTCCCTCAAGCACGCTTGAGGTGTCCATGTCTTCCCCGGAAAGTGCGCCTGCTGTGTTATCGTTTTCTTTTTGAGTCATCACTTCCTCCTTGTTAAAGAATTAATAAAATACCATTGTTTTTCTGGCCTTTCTGTATCTCATCCATTGCCCCACTTAAGAGCAAAACACATGCCTGAAATGATTTTTTTGTATAACCATTTGAAATTATAATAAAATTTATTATCTATCTGTATTCTGGCGTGGAAACTTGAGTTTACAGCCTGCCTGGCCATACTGGTATTCAAAGGTAATTGATGAAAGCACAGGTTCATTTCTTGACACCCGGTATTCATCCATTGTAAAACTGAACTCTTAAAATAACTGCCAATTTTCATTAAAGGAGCTGAATATAAAATGTTTGGTCTTGGAATGCCGGAACTGTTAATGATCCTGGCCATAGCACTCATTGTGATCGGGCCTAAGAAACTGCCGGATCTGGCCAAAACCCTGGGACGCGCCATGGGAGAGTTCAAACGCTCTGCCCAGGATTTTAAACGCAGTATAGATATGGAAACAACCGTTACAGATATTGAAGATCTTGATGAACCTGATACTGACCTCAAGGATGTGGTCAGACAGGCAAATACCGGGAAAAAATCTGAAAAAAAAACCATGGAAGGTGATGAATCTGCAGATACGGAATCCAGTGAAGGTAATGCCGGCAAAGCAGATGATGATGCAGATGCTGATTTTGCAGATACTGAAAAACCAGATAATGATAAGGTTGACTAGCTGATGTCTGAAGAAGAAAAAAGCCCGTTTACAGAACATCTTGGTGAGTTAAGAGACAGGCTTGTCCGCTCCTTTATAGCTGTTGGCATTGGGTTTGTGGCTGCCTATTGTTTCAAGGAAAAATTGTTTGACATATTGACTGCCCCCCTGGTAACGGCCATGGATGGCCAGGAAAATATGAAAATGATTTTTACAGGGCTTCCAGAGGCGTTTTTCACCTATCTTAAAGTATCTTTTCTGGCTGGTATTATCCTGGCAGCGCCGGTAATTTTTTATGAATTCTGGATGTTTGTTTCCCCTGGCCTTTACAGAAATGAAAAAAAATATCTGCTGCCCATTGTTCTGCTTTCTGTGATATTTTTTCTTGCGGGCTCATGTTTTGGATATTTCATAGTATTTCCCTACGGGTTCAAGTTTTTTCTGGGATTTGCCACTAAAACCATTTATGCAATGCCTTCAATGAAGGAATATCTTTCCTTTGCATCAAAAATGCTGCTTGCATTCGGCCTTGTTTTTGAACTTCCGCTGATTATTACTTTTATGGCGCGCATGGGCCTTGTAACAGTTCCTTTTTTAAACAAGAACAGAAAATATGCCATTCTGATCTTTTTTGTTGTGGCAGCAGTGCTGACACCCCCTGATGTTGTGACCCAGATCATGATGGCACTGCCGTTGATATTATTATATGAAATCAGTATCATGGGAGCCAGAATTTTTGGCAGGAAAAAACCTGAAGCTGAGGATGAAGATGGGGAAAAGGCCGGTGAAAACCTGGAAGACAGTGATGACAAGGATGACGGGCAGACAGAAAAGCCTTCCTGAACATGAGTTTTGGTATTGACTTTTTACTGGTTCAGGGTGTAAACAAAAGCTATTGAAGAGAAGTTTGTTTGGAAACAATCAGGGATATGGTGAGTTCCCTGGTAAAATGGTAGAATAAATAGTTAATCAGGAAAGGAGCGAACTTAAATGAACAGAAAATTGCTTACTCTGCTTCTGGCTGCAGGTATTGCGGTAGTTTTTGCTGTTACGGGTCTTTATGCTGGAACCAAGGCCCCTGACACAATAACAATGAATTTCAACAAATATAAGAAAAGAAAGAAAACCCCCCCCAAATATAAATTTGTTGAATTCAGCCACAGAAAACATTTTACAGATTATAAAATTTCCTGTGGAGACTGCCACCATGACAAGGATCACAAACCCTTGAAACTTAAAGATGGTGACAGTGTGCAGAAATGTGCTGAATGCCATAACCTGCTTGCCAAGAACAAGAAAAATAAAAAAGACATCAAAGTGCTTGAAAATGCAATGCATGGCAATTGCATCGGCTGCCACAAGGAAGTTAATAAAAAAGCCGGTGACCCCAAGGGAAGAAAAGGGCCTGCACCTACTTCCTGCGGCAAATGCCACAAAAAAGCCTGATAGTTTTTATCTGTTTATAACATAAATAAAAAAGGGATTTTCATAATGAAAATCCCTTTTTTATTTTTTTAAACTGTTTTTTTTATATATTATCTTGCCGCCTTGAACTGCTTTGCTTTTTTTATCAGGGAAGGCGCCCATGACAAAGTGCCGAGTGCATGGATGTGAGTATATGTTCCAAAGGTGTTGTTTTTGAAAAAACCGTCTTTTTTATCCAGTATTCCTTTTCCTCTTTCCATTCTGAAAGCCATTTCATTGTCGTTGTAATCAATTCTGAGAATTCTGGAGTATCTGAATTCATGGCCTTTTAAGACCTGACCCTTTGTGTAGAAAGGATTCTGATTCACAACCTCAACGCAGGTATATCCATGCCCCTGAGGCTTAAGGGAGAGTCCGAACCATACTGGGAATATGCCTGCCATGGGATATTCCCGGCCGTCAAGCATTATGCTCTGGCCAAGGAATATGAAACCTCCGCATTCTGCATAAATCGGCAGCCCTGCACGTGACATTCTTTTTAAATCATCTTTGAATCCCTGATTTTCTGAAAGCTGAGGCGCATGGGTTTCCGGAAATCCTCCACCCATATAAATTGCATCAACATCAGGGATACTGTCTTCATGCAGAGGGCTTATGAAAACAATTTCAGCGCCAAGCTCTGCAAGGGCATCAATATTGTCAGGATAATAGAATTGAAATGCTGAATCCCGTATAATCCCTATTGTCACCTTTGCATCGCTTTGATTTTCAGGTTTTAATGAATGGTCCGGGAAATATACGGATGTATCGGTTGTTCCGGAATCTGCATATCTGCAGACTGTTTCATAAAGCGAGTCAAGATCAATATTTTCTGTGGCTATCTCTGCAGCCCTTTGTACAGCTTTGTCTGAAAAACTATGTTCAGAAGATGTGACAAGTCCCATATGGCGTTCAGGAAAATCCTGGGCTTTGAGTTTTGGAACTGCTCCGAACACAGGGATATTGCAGAATTTTTTTATATTATCTCTTAATTTGCCTTCATGCCGTTTGCCTGCAACCCTGTTTAGGATAATCCCGCATATCTGTGTTTGCGGATCAAAATGCATGCATCCCATGATAAGGGCTGCCATGGTGCGTGTGCTTTTTGTGCAGTCAAGTACTAAAAGAACCGGAAGATCCAGAAGTTTGGCAAGCTCGGCAGTGGAAGTGGACCCGTCCGTGTCAATTCCGTCATAAAGGCCCCGGTTGCCTTCCACGACCGCAATATCGCATTCGTCTAAATGTTTATGATAGGAGTTTTTTACAATGGAAGGATCACATAGAAAAGTGTCAAGGTTATAACATGAACGACCGGCTGCCTTTGAAAGCCAGCCGGCGTCAATATAGTCAGGCCCTTTTTTAAATGGTGCAACACAAAGGCCTTTTTGTTTCCATGCCCCAGCAATTCCAAGTGATATAATGGTTTTGCCTGCCCCGCCTCTGAGACCGGCTATAACAATTCCAGGAACTTTTTTACCGGTCTTGTGCATGGGTGATTAAGGGGCCTTAAGTTCTATTCTTCACCTTCGGATTCATGCTGGATACCGCTGCCTTTAAGACCGTACATTGTTGTACTTCCTGAAGACCAGTATTCCAGAACACCATCAGAAACCAGGGTATTAACAACTTTTTTGATTGCCCTTGGTTTGTCATCCGGGAAGATCTTGGAAAAATCTTTGAAATAGAATTTTGTTTTTGTTTTGGACTTTTTGGTCATCCAGTCCACGACTGCCTTTTTTGCAGCTTCTTTATTGTCAAGAAGTTCACTCATTGCCATACTCCTTTGAATTTAAATGTATCAGCCGGAGCAGTTAAGACTCCGGCCGATACGCTTTATAAAAAGATACGGATCAGGCCCGTCTCTTAGAATTTGAACTGTGTTGACTGTCTCCAGCTCATGTATGCCTGCTGACGGAAATCATCAATAAGATGGTGGGTAAATTCGATTTCACATACTTCAAAGAATTTTTCCCATCCGATTCTTTCTGCCCAGTCACCCAGACGTTCGTATTTGTTGGCACCCTTTGCATAGGCATCAACAATTCTTCTGATGGTAGCTGTCATGCTCGGCCATCTCGGCATTTCATTGGGCAGGAATGCAACAACAACCTTGGAGAATTTGGGGTCAGTGATACGGTTGGAAACCTTGCCGCCTGCCATGAGAACAATACCGTCACCTTCAGTGTCAGCAAGAGGCATGGAAGGACACATGGTATAGCAGTTACCGCAGTACATACATCTGCTTTTGTTTACTTCAACTGATTTTACTTCAGTGCCGTCAGCAAGTTTAACTTTGGAAGGTTTGATTGCTGCTGTGGGGCATGCAGCAACTGCCAGAGGAATCTCACATACCTTGTCCAGGTATTCATGATCCAGCATTGGCGGTTTTCTGTGATAACCTAAGATAGCGATGTCAGAGCAGTGAACAGCTCCGCACATGTTAAGGCAGCATGCCATGGAAACCCTGAGCTGTGCAGGAAGTCTCATCTGCTGAAATTCATCAAACAATACGTCCATGGTTGCTTTTACTGTTCCGGAAGCATCTGTTGCAGGTGTATGGCAGTGCAGCCAGCCCTGTGTATGAACGATGTTTGTAACGCCTGCTCCTGTACCTCCGACAGGGAACTTGAAAGAACCGCCGGGGAATTTTCTGGAGGCCAGGTCGTTTTTAAGGGGCTCTACCTTGTCCTTTGAGTCAACCATGAACTCAATATTGTTACGGGTTGTGAAACGTACATAACCGTCACAATATTTGTCTGCTATTTCGCAGATTTCATTGATATGGCTTGTACTCATAAGACGGCAGCCGCCTACTCTGACTGTATAAAGTTCATCTCCTGATTCAGCCACATGAACAAGTACACCTGGCTCAAGAATTTCATGGTAAACCCATTTGCCCTTGTTTTTTGCAACAAGAGGAGGATAAAATTCGTTATAGTCTCTGGGGCCGATGTCGGTGATTCTGTTTTCCATCGGTTTTTCTGGATTATAACCAGTAGAAATAAATGCCATTACAATTCTCCCTTTTTATCTAAGATGGTGTTTTCTGTATTCTTCAACGTCACGTTCCCAGCCACCCGGTACTTCATCTTCTTTCCAGAAAATGTACGGGTTGGTTCTCGGATAGGCAACATGCTGAGGTTTGGCCTCAATGCCAGTCACTTCAAGAAGTTTCTGGAATCCCTGGCGCATAATCAGTTCACCAAGTCTTTCACGGTTTTTGCCTTCTTCCATCCACCAATCCCAGATATTTTCAATTATCTCGGTAATTTCTTCGTAATCATTTTCAGGATTAACTTTTATGAAAGGAACAAGCAGGGAACCCATCTGAGCGCCGTCAAGGATAGGAGCTTTTGCGCCGCAGAGGATTGAAAGACCGGTATCTTTACCAATCCTGAGAGCTCTTGGCATAACATTGATGCAATGCATACACCTTGTGCAGTTGGCATTATCAATGGTAAGTTTCTTATTCTCAAATTTCATGCATTTTGTGGGGCACAGTGCAAGGACTTCTTTTTCAATGTCAAATGGACCCCAGTCTCTGCCTTTGAAAGCACCTGCGTTGGCAGGATATGCAGGATCGTTTTCAACATATTTGTTCACTGCATCCTGATCGATTCTGATGTCATCTCTCCAGGTACCGATGAAAGACATGTCAGAACGTGCAATTGAAGCAACACAGCAGTTGGGGCAGCCATCGAGTTTGAACTTGAATTTGTAGGGGAAAGCAGGTCTGTGAAGCTCATCCTGGTATTCATTTGTCAGGAAGTGAACCAGAGCATTGGTGTCATAGCATGCATATTCGCATCTGGACTGTCCAAGGCAGTCAGCAGGAGTTCTCAGGTTGGAGCCTGATCCGCCAAGATCCTGGTTGTAGTCATGGGTGAGTGTCCAGAAAACTTCCTCAAGCTGGGGAGTTGTTGTTCCAAGAAGAACAATGTCGCCGGTTGCTCCGTGCATGTTGGTTATTCCGGAGCCCCTGAAGTCCCACAGCTCTGTCAGTTTTTTAAGATAATCAGTGGTGTAGTATTTTCCAGCAGGCTGGTTTACACGCATTGTATGGAAATGCTCAACACCCGGGAATAATTTGGGCTGGTCGCAGTATCTTCCGATAACTCCGCCGCCATAACCGAAAACACCTACGATTCCACCATGTTTCCAGTGTGTACGTCCATGTTTATAGGAAAGTTCCACAACACCGAGAAGATCATCCACACAATCCTGGGGAATCTGGAATTCAACGCCTTTCTCATTTTTAGCCCTGACTTCTGCCTGCTGTTTCAGGTCAGAGACAAAGCTAGGCCACGGGCCGGATTCCAGCTGGTCCAGTAAAGGAGTTTCATGTTTAGCCATTTACTTACCTCCGTTAATAATTAATTTACATTTATTAATGAAAAGATTGTTCAGCTTTTCACTCAATAGTCAAATTTATTGTTATTTTAAATAGTTATACTCTCTTATATTCTTCTTTACAAACAACTTAAGCAAAATAACATTGATCATATAAAATTTCTGTTCCAACATGTCAATAAAAAAGGATTTTTTTTACATGGTTTTAAAACAGGAAAAAAGGTAACGGCAATGGTGTTCGAGATTTTTTCCTATAAGAGTTTCTTCTTTCGGGTCAAAACGGCATGATTCAATCATGTTCTGGAAAATTGTTATTATCTGCTGAATGGAGAACTGCATGACAAATTGTATGAACTCTTCCTTAAGGTTGGTGATGCGGCAGTTGGCTGACTTTTCATCAAGTGCTGTCAGAAATCCTTCCAGAGCAGCAGATATGGTTTTTTCTGTCAGCAGAACCGGCTCTTTTGTGCCATCACGCCTGTCCAGCCTCATGCGCAGGCTTAAGTTGAAAAAAAAGAACATGAGGGAAGGCAGTATATATATTTTTTTGTCTGCATCTTCATTTTCAAACTGCATAAGGGATTCATACCCTCTTATTGTAACAAGCCGTACCTGGGTACGTCCCTTTCTGACCCTGAAAATGAAATCCCCTGCTGCGTGATGCCAGGAAACTATCTGTTCAAAGGTTTCAATGTCATAATAAAGGGTAAGTATCCTTGATATTTCCCTGTATATACCAAGGGCATCGTGTTGTGATATATAATGACGGCCGCCGCTGGAATGCCAGACAGCTATCTGGTCAGTACCCTTATGTTCTGAAACATGAAATTCCCTGAATCCTTCAAACCATTGTCCTGAAAAAAAACCTATTCTGCCCTTGTCTGTTTTGAGTATTGCGCAGTCTGATACCCTGGGAATCCATGGAAAACCATATTTTGAATTCAGTTCTGATATGAGACTGTATTCTTTTTTCAACAGGGCAAGGCCGGGCTTTGAAACTGCACCGTTCAGAACAAATACACAGCAGTTTGCTTCTTTGAGTTCCGCTTGAACCCGCATGGGGTGATAAAAGGCACCGTGTTTTTCAAGAAAGATTGAGACATGCCCGATTTTTTCCGCCTTGACCGGTTTTCCGCTGATGGTTTCAAAAATTTTTTTCAGGCGGGTAAAATTGTTGTCAGACAGGAATTTTTCTGCTGCTGTAAAATAGTCTCCCACGCAGAACATGCTGCCATGTGTGTTTGATTCAGCCGAAGCTATGGAAGTCTGGGCCGGTTTCCCGGCCAGGGGCATGTCCCACAATGCTGATTCAGGAAAAACCTGATTTTTTTCTCCCGGGATATGAAATGAAAACAAAGTCAGTCCCTGTCAGTCCTTGCGATGAGGTGCAAGTTCATCTTTCAGTTCCTGAGCCACTTCAAATCCCAGTTCCACTGCCTTGTCGCAATGTTCAATGGCTTTGTCAAATTCTCCTGTCTCAAGATAGGCAACTGCAAGGTTGTTGTGGGCGATTGGAAATTCAGGCTGAATTTTTATTGCTTCAAGGTTTGCTTCAATACCTTCTCTTACAAGTCCTTTCATGAAATAGGCAGTTCCAAGGGTTGTAAAAGCCTGAACAAAATTTTTATTGTGGATAATGGCTTTTTTCAGATTTTTTATGGCCTTGTCAACTTTCTCTTCATCTTCCTTTGGATTTTTGCCGTCAACAAGCTGAAGAAGCACAAATGCCATGTTGCCATATCCTTCTGCAAAGCCTGCCCTTGCTTTGGTGGCGCGCTGGTTGAATCTGTAACAGCCCTCAAGATCATTCCTCTGAAGGCACAGTCCGCCTAAAAGCACATAGGCTTCTGCAAGGGTCGGGCTGCATTCAATGGCTTCATGCAGTTCCTCTTCTGCAGCCAGGTATTCCTTGTTGCCCATGAGGGCCACGGCAAGATTGTAATGTGTGGTGCCGCACTCTGGATTTTTTGCAAGCTGAGACCTTAACTGGGCAATACGTTCATCCGCATCTTTAGGCAGATTCTGTGCGTTTGCACTTGTTTGATCATTCATTCATATCATCCTTGAATTATTGTTTCTAAAATTCTATATCATATTGCTGTAGCAGTTCTGTGTCAAGGGCCAAAAAACAGGGAATCAGGGCCAGCGCATGTATGTCACTATTTCAGATATTGCCCGGCTTCAGAATAAAGAACGCTCTGGTTTGAAAACCTTTGGTATGGCTGGAACTATCGCCATTGTGGCATTGAGAATTCAGTGTATTGGATTATTTACATGCATCAGCCCTGTTATTTAATCTTGAAGCTGTCCATAAGTTATGATAGCACTGATGGATCAGGTGATATTTATTTAAATTAATTATTTATACGGCAGGAGTAGTATTATTATGAAACCAGGATGCTATACAGCATTGATAACCCCTTTTAACCAGGCAGGTGAACTTGATCAGGACGGCCTTGAGCAGTTGATCAATTTTCAGATTGAAAACGGGATTACCGGAATCCTTGCCACCGGAACAACAGGAGAAAGCCCTACATTTCAATGGAAAGAACATGACCATGTCATTGCCGTTACAGCAAAGCTTGCACAGGGCAGATGCCTGAGAATAGCAGGAACAGGCAGCAATAATACAGCAGAAGCCCTGGAAGCCTTAGCTCATGCCAGGGAAGAAGATGTTGATGCCGTTCTGATGGTTGATCCCTATTATAACGGCCCAAGCTCACTTGAAATACGAAGAGAATATTATGAAGCTGCCGCTGCAAAATTCAGTGATATGGATATTATTCCCTATATCATTCCAGGCAGAACAGGGGCGCAGATGCTTCCTCAGGATCTTGCCATTCTGGCTGAAAATTTTGACAATATATCCTGTGTCAAGGAAGCAACCGGCGACTTTGACAACATGAGGCTGACGCGCAGACTGTGCGGCGATGAATTCATGATTTTTTCAGGAGATGATGCCCTTGTGTATGATGTGATGACAGATCCTGGTATTATGGCGTGCGGATCAATTTCCGTGATGTCAAATATAGTGCCGGCATTCATGACGCAATTGGTTGATCTTCTGAACAATGGAGACAGAGACGGAGCAGCAGAACTTCAGGCAAAACTGAAACCTCTGCTTGATCTTGTTGTTGTTGTAACTCAGGAAGAATCGAAATTCGGGCCGGTTAAATGCCGTGCCAGAAACCCGCTTCCGGTCAAAACCATTATGCAGGTCCTTGGAATGCCGTCAGGCCCCTGCCGCAGGCCCCTTGGCAAGATGACACAGAAAGGGTTTCAGGAGATTCTCAGTGTGCTGAAAAAACTTTATTCAGACTGCCCTGAATTTTTCAGGCCTGTGGAGAAGTTTTTCTCTATTGATATTGACCAGCGGCTGAATGATACAAACCTGCACGAATCCTTGTGGTATAATTATTAAATTTCAGCAAAGATTTGATTATTGAAAAGGATATTGAGCTGGAAACCTGTTTCAGCTCAATATCCTTGTTTTTTTGTGGGGTTTGGTTTTATTTTTTTTTAAGAACAAAATTTTCCTGACCGGTATGAAAAAAACTTGCCCTGAGCCATTCAAAACCGAACTGCAGCAGCTTTACATCATCTTCCCTGATCTGGGCGATTTTTTCTTCAGCAAGGTCATATCTTTCAAGAAATGTGCTTTTGAATACAAAATCACGGAAAGAATCAATATTATAGCATGCCAGGAAAAACATTTTTTTGCTTTCTTCGGACAGCTTCATGCTGGGAGGCAGGGATTTTTTTCTTACTATCAGTTCCAGCCATCCATCGTTCACTTCATCCCTTAAATCAACTCCCTGGTCTTCACGCCACTCAGCCACAGTCCATTCTTTTTTTTCTTCAAATCCCAGGCAGTGGGCTTCCTTTACCATGAAAAAGAATTCGTCCTTTTCTCCATCTTCGCCTGAATAGCTCAAGGAACCTACTCCCAGGGGATAATACCTGCATGTTGTCGGGCGGTCTTCATAAATAATGCATCCGTCCTGGTCCCTTACAAAGGGACATGATTTTCTTTCATCGTCCAGGAGCTTGAGAGTTACAACCGGAAGATCTGCCTTTTCAAGCATCCTTGGTGTTGTAAATGCAGCCAGAAATTCTTCTGAGCTCAACTCAAGTTTTTTTCGCATTGTTAAAATATCATATGGGGTAAGCATTATATCAATGCCCCTGCAGCAATCAGTAAAGCATTTGATTCCCTTGTGGCACTCAAATCTGAATCTGCTGTGCAGACTCAGTTGTTCAGGGGGGATTTCAGATATTTTTTGATTTGTATCATTTATATCATTCATTCAGGTTTTCCTTATTTTAAATTATAATCAAGGGTGGCAACTTTACAGAAAAAATTCAATAATGTCAAGAGATTACATTTTCTATCTGTGCTGACTTGCAGGATGCATATCCATCTGATACGAAAATAAATTTGACATATGATATTTTTATCCATACATAAATCAAAACACAATTATCTTGCTGGAATTCAAACAAAGGAGTATCCATGAAGATCAAAAAAGCAGTTTTTCCGGTTGCCGGCCTTGGCACAAGATTTATTCCTGCCACAAAGGCCATGGCCAAGGAAATGCTCCCTGTTGTTGATAAACCCATTATACAATATGCAGTTGAAGAAGCTTTTGCAGCAGGCATAGAACAGATAATTTTTGTTACCGGCAGGGGAAAAAAAGCCCTTGAAGATCATTTTGACAGGTCATTTGAAATAGAGCATGTTCTCAAATCCAAGGGAAAGGACGATCTTTTACGGCAGATTCAGGAGCTTGTTCCGAAAACCGGAACCATTATCTATACAAGACAGCATGAGCCTCTGGGCCTTGGCCATGCCATCTGGTGCGCCAAGGATGTTGTGGGAGATGAACCATTTGCCGTGCTTCTGGCAGATGACCTGATTCAGACGGATAAACCGGTTCTGTCGGAAATGGTGAAAAAATTTGACAGGCTCAGGGCTTCCATTGCAGCAGTCATGGAAGTTGATAAAAGTCAGACCGATAAATACGGTATCCTGAAAGCAGAACAGGTTGAGGATGATATTGTTCGAATAAGTGACATGGTTGAAAAGCCTGCTCCGGAAGATGCCCCGTCAAATCTTGCCATCATAGGCCGGTATATTCTGACTCCTAAAATTTTTGAATACCTTGGAAAGAAGAAAAAAGGCGCAGGAGGAGAAATCCAGCTTACAGATGCCATGAAAACCCTGCTCAAAGAGCAGCCGATTTATGGATATAAGTTTACTGGAAAACGTTTTGACTGCGGAGACAAGGCAGGCTTTCAGATGGCAAATCTTGCATTTGCCCTTGAAAGGCCTGACATGCGTGACCGGCTTATCAAATTCATAAGGGAAGTGGAAAAGGATTTTTAAAGCTGTTCTGTTGGCTCATGGATTTTTATAGTGCCTGTAGGCTTTCAGAACCTTGCTCACATATTTCTGTGTTTCCCTGTACGGGGGGATGGACTTGTACCTGTCCACTGCATCAGGGCCGGCATTATATGCTGCAAGGGCAAGAGGCAGCCTGTACCCGTAACGTTTAAGCAGGCGTTTGAGATGAAGGGTTCCGCCCATTATATTCTGGACAGGATCAAAAGGATCATGCACGGAAAGTGGCCTGAAATTGTCAGGCATGATCTGCATAAGGCCTTTTGCACCCTTTTTTGATACAGCCTTTTCATTGAACCCGGATTCAACATCAATTACAGCCTTGATAAGCGGGAAATCAACCCCGTATCTGTGCTGCGCCTTTAAAATGATATTGTCGTATTTTTCAGTATCTCTTCTGCCTGTCCTGTACTCAGGCTCTTCTTTTAAATATAATTCATATCCGGATGATACAGGAGTGTTTGAAAAATTGAGGACTCCGTTATTGTCAATATACACATATATATCGGCAAGGGCCTGCCCATGCAGGAACATCAGGCATGCAAGAGCCACTGAGTTCAGTATTGAGGCCCTTGCCATGGGATCAGGCCTCCTTCAGTCTGTCTTTATAGGTTTTCAGGACAAATTTTCCTGGAAACTGTTTTTTTGCCACGTATTTTCCAAGATTATCCATAAAGGTTTTCACAAGAGTTTCAAAAACCTTATCCTTTTCATGATCCAGTATGAAATTGCGTTCATTTTTGTATTCATAGACAATCTGACTGCCAAGGGTATCAATGATATCCTTTAATTTGAATTCAGATACAGGATCAGATTCAAATAATTCTTCCCTGATATCTATTTTTATTGCTGCCTTCATTATGACCAGCCAGGCATCCTTGCCTATTTTGCGGGACTGATCATGGATTTCAAGGATATGACCGTTGTCAAGGTCAAAAGTTTTATATAATCTTTTTTCCATTGTTTTTTTTGTTTCCTGTTATTTTTTTTAAAATTAAAATAATTCCAGCTGTTTTGGCTTTTTTACAGTTCTTTTTCCTGTTTTTGATTTTTGAATCATAAGCAATTGTTTTTCAATATCATCTATAAAGGCAGACCTGTGCCGTCTGACAGGTTTTCCAAATATGATCCTTTTTTTTGCATGGGTAAGGCACAGAATATCCCTGGCCCTTGTCATGGCAACATAGAACAGCCTTCTTTCCTCTTCAGGATCATCCACATTCATGCCGTCCCTTGCAAAGGGTATGAGGCCCTGTTCGCATCCTGCAACAAAGACCACAGGGAATTCAAGGCCTTTTGCAGCGTGAATGGTCATGAGTGATATCTTTTCAATGTTAAGATTTAAAACATCTGTGTCCTGGTTAAGGGCAAGGCAGTTTAAGAAATTTTTTATATCATTGTAAGGCTCTGCCATATCAGCCAGGTCTTTGAAATTCTGCCTGAGTTCAGCACTGTTATGTGCAGCTTCTGACAGGCCTGATTCCTTTATGACAAGTTCTATGGCCTGTTTCGCATCAGTATTCAGCACCTGATCTGCAAAAGCATCAGGGTTCTGCCCTGGAATTTCAGTTCCGGTATTCATGCAGGAGTCAAAACCTGCAATGGCCCTGAGAATATTGATCAGCCTTGTTGTTTCTTCCTGGTCTGTCCATTTTTTCCTGTCTGCTGTCTGGAAAGGCAGGTTATGTTTTTCAAAGACATCAATAAATGTCTGGCTCTGTTTTTTTGTACGGTAAAGTACGGCAAAGTCTGAAAATGAATATTCCCTGGAATTGTTCTGGTCAGCTTTCTGGGCATCCATTGAAAAAAAGGAGATTCCGCCCATGAGCCTTTCTATCATCATGCCTATGGCTGCTGCCTCTGCCTTTTCAGCGGCAGTTTCCCTGATTATGATCCTGTGCCCTGTTTTCATGTCTGAAAAAATTTTTGTTTTTTCTTCATTGTCACGGGCTTTTGTGATCATCTGAAAGGAGGCGTCAAGTATTGGCTGGGCAGACCCGTAGTTTTTTGAAAAAATAATTT
>CAYOYY010000065.1:0-15420 GCA_964408295.1 uncultured Desulfobacula sp.
GGTGTTTTCAACGGCAATATTTTCAGGACAGGTATCCATACTGCATGTTCAGGAGTTTACCGTTCAAGAAAAAGCGTTTTCATGGGAGTATGCCGCGGGATTGCGGAATATTTCAATTTCAATGTGTTCTGGACAAGAACAATCGTGCTTTTCATGTTTCTTTTCACAGGGTTCTGGCCTGTGGGCATAATGTATCTGATTGCAGGGCTTGTGCTGAAAATGGAGCCGGTTTCCCCATTCAAGACCGAAAAAGACCGGGAGTTTTATGATTCCTATGCAGGTTCAAGAACTTCGGCAGTTCAGAGAATCAAAAGAAAATTTGAAAACATTGAACGCCGCATACAGAGGATGGAAGATACTGTAACATCTGAAGAATTTAACTGGAAACTGTAAAAAGACCACATATCCGGCCTTGACAATTTTAATTAAGAACAGAATATTATGGTGATATGCAAAATTCATAAAAAAAGTTTTTTTAAGAGGTTTTTATGCCGGGTATATATGAAATTTATGTAAAGGACCATTTTGCTGCTGCCCATGCCTTGAAAGGCTATGATGGCAATTGTTCCAACCTTCACGGACATAACTGGGAAGTTGAAGCCTGTATCCAGTGCACCCGGCTCAACAGGCTTGGAATCGGCATTGATTTCAGGGATGTCAAGGCTGTTATCAAGGATGTTCTTGGCAAACTCGACCACACCAATCTCAATGATGTGGCAGAATTCGGCAGTATCAATCCCACGTCTGAAAATATTGCCAAATTTTTATACACCGAACTTTCAAGACGGCTTAATACTGAATATATCAAAATAAAAAAAATCATAGTATTTGAAAGTCCGGGATGCGGATCATCCTTTCAGGAAAAATAAGTGTCTTTATCTGTATGTGAAATCTTTTACAGCCTGCAGGGAGAATCCAGTTTTACGGGCCTTCCCTGTATTTTCATCAGGCTTTCAGGCTGCAATCTCAACTGCTTTTGGTGCGATACCTTGTATGCCGGCAATGAATCCTGTGTCATGAAGATTGACCAGATACTTGACACGGTTGAAAAATTCCAGTGCCCCCTTGTTGAGGTGACAGGCGGGGAACCCCTTGTTCAGCAGGATACTGCAACGCTTATCAACACACTGATCAAAATGGAATACAAGGTGCTGCTTGAAACAAACGGAAGCATATCAATAAAGAACATCCATCCTGAATGCATAAAAATCATGGACATAAAATGCCCTTCCAGCAATGAAGCCAAAAGTTTTTTTAAAGAAAACATAAAATTTCTGACAGATCAGGATGAGGTGAAATTTGTTGTGGGAACAAGGCAGGATTATTTATTTGCAAAAACACTCATTGAAAAAGACCTGCATAAAATCAAGCCTGAAAAAATTCATATTTCACCGGTTTTCAATGCATTGGATATTCAGGACCTTGCATCATGGATACTTGAAGACAATCTTGGGGCAAGGCTTTCACTCCAGCAGCACAAGATCATATGGGAACCTGAAAAAAGAGGAGTATAGCAAAAAAATGACAGTTTCAAAGGCAATCGTACTTTCCAGCGGAGGCATTGACTCCACAACAGCCATGGCAATTGCAAAATCAAAGGGGCATGAAATTTACAGTTTAAGTTTCAGATACGGGCAGCGCCATTCAATTGAGCTTGAAGCTTCAAAAAAAGTTGCCATATCACTTGGAGCAAAAGAACACAAAATAATTGATATAGACTTAAGACAATTCGGAGGATCAGCACTTACCGATGATATAAAAGTTCCCAAGCATGACAGGGTGGAAGAAATATCAGAACATGAAATTCCTGTAACCTATGTTCCTGCACGCAACACGATTTTTCTGTCATATGCCCTGGCATGGGCCGAGGTTTTAAAAGCAGGTCATATATACATAGGAGTGACTGCTGTTGACTATTCAGGATATCCTGACTGCCGCCCTGAATTTATTTCAGCCTTTGAGAAAATGGCCAATCTTGCCACAAGAACAGGAATTACAAAGCAGACCAGCCTGAAGATAGAAACACCTCTGATCAGGCTTTCCAAGGCAGAGATAATAAAAACCGGACACAGTCTGGGAGTTGATTACAGCCTTACCATTTCATGTTATGATCCTGACAGTCAGGGAAGATCATGCGGAAGATGCGACAGCTGCCTGCACAGGATCAAGGGGTTCAGGGAAGCCGGCATCAAGGACCCTACCCCATATTCAGCCGAATGAATACTGGGCTGTCTGTGAAACTTCCTGACGGATCTCCCTTTCATGCAGGCCTATAAGATATAAAAGCCCGTCAAGCCCTACACTTGAAATTGCATTTGATGCCTTCTGCCTGACAAGCGGTTTGGCATTGAATGCCACGCCAAGCCCTGCTATGCTGATCATGGGAAGGTCGTTTGCTCCGTCACCCACTGCAATGGTCTGTTCAAGGGCTATTTTTTCCCTTGCTGCAATCTGTCTGAGCAGAAAAGCCTTTTTTTCTCCATCAACAATATCTCCTGCAACCTTTCCTGTAACAACCCCGTTTTCCATATCAAGTTCATTGGCATATACATAGTCAAAACCGAGGCGTTCCTTGAGATACTCGCCCACAAACGTGAACCCTCCTGACAGAATGCCAAGTTTGTAACCAAGCTGTTTCAATGTACGCGTCACAAGGCCGGCGCCTTCGGTTAAAGGCAGGTTTTCACAGATTTGTTCAAGCTGATCCTGTTTTATTCCCTTTAACAGGGCAACCCTTTTCCTGAAACTTTCCTTGAAATCAATCTCTCCGCGCATGGCAGATTCAGTAATCATGTCAACCCTGTCTCCCTTGCCTGCAAGTTTTGCAAGCTCAACTATCACCTCGGTCTGGATAAGGGTTGAGTCCATGTCAAAAACAACAAGCTTCATGTTCTTGCGGTAGATATTGTCCACATGGAACGAGATATCAATTCCGCAGCTCTGGGAAATTTCCATGAATTTTCTGCGCATATCCATTATATTGAGAGGTTTTCCACTGACTGAAAGCTGCACGCTGGCCCTTGGATTCTCCTCCTGGGAGCGTTCAAGGGAAATCCTTCCGGTAAGCCTTGTTATGCTGTCAATATTGAGATTGTTCTCAGCTATGACAGAAGCCACAGAAGCAATGTGACGCGCTGAAACTGTTCTTCCAAGCAGAGTTATTATACGCCTTTCCTTTCCCTGGGCATGTACCCATTTTTCATAGTCACCAGGATCAACAGGTTTGATATCAATGGAAAGGCCCATTTTATGGCCTTCAAACAATATATCCTTGAAAATGGAGGAAAAATCTTCAGGGTCAGGGATTTCAGCAAGAATTCCAAACGAGATATAATCATGTATGACAGCCTGACCTATATCAAGAATATTCACATTGTATTCAGCCAGGATACCTGTAATTCTGGCATCAAGCCCTTTTCTGTCCTTGCCTGTTATATTGACCAGTACAATCTCACTCATAACAATTGTCCTTTAACCCTGTATTTTTTATCACCATATCATTGAGGCGGCACCCTGCACATTCAGCCACAACAGGACATTTTGCCTTGAAAATAAAAAATATTCTGTCATCGTTCATGTCAAGGGTTTCAAAATTGCCCTGGCCCTTGGAAATAATCAGATCAGCCTTCTCATAACAGGCCCTGAACTCTTCAGAGCAGTGCTCAATCACAATTCCAGGTATTGCAGCTCCTGTATCAATCACATGTACAAGGTCAGCAATTCCGGTGTATTGTGCATCTTCCATGGTTGCATCATTCTGGGTCGGCCCGCCCCGCACAGCATAGGTTACAATGTCACGGTCAAGTTTTTCAAGAACCAGCCTGTCAAAAACTATCTCACCTGCATTATCTGCAATCCACAATATATTTTTGCTGTTTTCGCATGCCTTTTCCAGAGTCTTTACACATCCTGTGATCTGCATTGACAAAGAGTCTTCTATTGTATCCAGAACCTTTTGTTTTCCCACACTTCCATGTATTCCAAAATCAATGATATTGCCGGCAATGCAGAGGCGCACTGCGGTTTCAAAATCAGAATTTTCAGTCTTCCCGGCAAGTTCAGGATAAAGATCAAGACAAAAATCATTATATTTTCTTTTAATTGCCTTATACGGATCTGTGCAGCCTGTTGCCCCGGCCACGGCCTGCTGAATGACAAGAGCCATCACAGGCGGAGGCACATCAAGAGCACAGTCACCAAGTATCTTGAACACCTCCTGCATGATTTTAAAATGCAGTTTTTCATCATCAGTGGCAAGCCTTGCCGAATCAAGTGCGCCGCGGGCAATGCATGCAAGGCAGTCAGCATGAAGGTTCATTGATCTTTTCTCCTGTTTCACAAACAATTGAAACTTTCATTATAAGAAATGAGGAAACAAAATAAAAAACAGCAAAAATTGCAAACACGATCCTGAAATCAGAATCTGTTGCATCAAGTATCATTCCAGACATCCACGGTCCTAGAAACCCTGCCAGAAAGCCATAGGCAGTAAATACAAGCCCAAAGATTCTGCCGAAATTTTCAAGTCCGAACACTTCGGTCACAAGCGGGGCAGACACGGTAAAAAGCCCGCCAAATGCAAGGCCCACAAAACATGCCAGAAAACTTGCAGAATATATGTTCCCTGAATATGGCATGGCAATATATGCAAACCCTGCCATTGAAAAAATAAACGCCATTATTTTCTGTTTGGAATACATATCTGCAAGCCTGCCGCATATGATGCGCCCGATACCGTTGAGCACGTTAAACGCCGTAAGAATATATACATACTGCCTTATTCCGTAACCAAGATGTTTTCCGAATGATGAGGCAAGAACAATAAGTGAGATACCCGATGCCCCTGCAAGCGCCCATACAGACCACAGAAACCAGAAAGAAGGCAGCTTCAGGGTTTTTATAAAGGACAGTTGAGGTATGGAAAAGCCGGATTTTCCTGTTTTTACCTTCATGTTTCCCATGAGAAAAAACGCTGCGCTTCCTGTTACAACAGATACAGAGCCTGCTGCATAACAGGACATGCCATATCCGTATGACAGAAGAAGCCATGCAAAGACAGGAGACATGACAGCAGCAGCTCCGCCAAACGTCAGGTTGAGCATTCCTGTGACAAGCCCCTTGTTTTCAGGAAATATTCCCTGAAAAACGCCAAGGCACGGGATATAGACAAAACCGCAGAAAAAGCCCTCTGCAAATGCCCACATATACACTTGAGACATGGATGAAACCTGTGCCGCAAAAATCATGGCAGATGAACATGCAAGGCTTCCGCCCAATATGACAAGACGCGGACAGATCTTTTCCATGAGTTTGCCTGCAAGATACATGGAGCAGCCTGTTCCTGCAAGAACATAAAACATCAGCCTGCCGATCTGAGCCTTGTTGACATGGAAAAAAGCCTGCCAATGGCCTGCCATTACTCCTGGAAAACCGAATATAAAGGCGCCCGGAAAAAAAAGCGCCATGCAGCCTGCCAGTAAAATTATTTTTCTGTTAAAAGATTCCGGCATAATTTTTCCAGGTTGTCAGGAGTGTTCAGCTCAGGGTTATCCACTACTTTTTCAAACAGCATGCGTTTTATTCTGCCAATCTCAGGGCCCTGCGGCAGACCGAGAATTCTTTGAATTTCTCTGCCGCTTATGTTCAGGGCATTCATATTAAATGCAGAATTGTTTCTTATTTCTTTCATCAAAATCTCAACCCTTGCCCTGATCTGTGAAATTTTATAGTCAGGTTTGGCAAGATTGCCTTTTCTGTCAGCAATTCTCATGCGCATGAAATCACGCCAGGAAACTGAATACCTGTCAAGCATGGCAAGAAGCCGTCTTGCAGCCTTTGGACCTGTGTCCGGATTAAGCGGCCTCATGTGGCATTTTATCATGGCAGTTATAAAATCAATGTCAGAGCCTGGAAATCTTAAATCTGCAAGATCCTTTACCACGGCAGCCACATGGTTTTCATGCCCTTCAAAGCTCAGATGGCCTTTTCTGCGGTTTGCTGCATCAAATTTGCCTGCATCATGCAGAAAACCTGCAAGCCTGAGCATGGGAGAAGATAAAGGCAGTGCATCACCCACAAGCAGGCAATGTTCAAAAACCGTTTCTCCGTGATGAGGGCCTCCGTCAAGGTCCCAGCATCTGTCAAGGCTGGGAAAAATCTTTACAAGCAGGCCTGTTTCTCTCAGGGCCCCGAAAAACAATGAGGGCTTTTCAAGGCTGAGGGCTTTTACAATCTCATTATATATTCTTTCCCTCGCGATCCCGTCTGTAACAAGGTCACGGTTCTGCATTATAAGTTCAAGTGCAGAAAGAGAAAAAGACCCGTTGATCAATGCTGCGAACCTGCATGCCCGCACCATTCTCACCGGGTCTTCCATGATCCTTTTTTCAGGATCACAGGTAAAGCGGATGATGCCGTCTTCAAGGTCTTTTCTGCCGTTGAACGGATCAAAAATTTTTTCTGCGACAGGATCAAATGCCATAGCATTGATGGTAAAATCCCTTCTGCCAAGGTCAGATTCAGGGAAATCAGCATGCCCTGAACCATACCTGGATGCAGACACTTCCACCCCATTGACAAGACACACAGGAAAGGTTCTGCCGACAATCTTGAACTGCTGGTCAGAAAACAGGGACTCAAGCCTTTCAATGGGAGCATTGGTCAGGATATCAAGGTCTTCAGGTTTTCTGCCAAGCATTGTATCCCTTACAGCACCACCTGCAATCAAGGCTTTAAAACCGTTTTCTCCAAGCCTTGCAATAATGAATTTTACCATTTCTCTGTGTGGATGATCCATCAAGGTTTTTCCTGTATAATAATTATTTCAGAAATGACTGCACAAGAACACCTGCAAACAGGACAATGGACACTGCTGAATTCATATGAAAAAATGCCATGTTTATGCGGGAAAGATCATCCGGCCTGACCAGTTTGTGTTCCACCACAAGAAGACAGGCAATAATACCAAGAAAAACCAGAAAAACCGGGGCCATGTCAAAACTTACATGCATTGCAAGCAAAAAAACAAAAAAAGCTGCATGAAGAATCCATGATACCTGCATGGCTTTTCTGGATCCGATTCTGGACGGCAGTGAAAACAGGCCTTCCTGACGGTCAAAATCAATGTCCTGGCAAGAATAGAGAATATCAAACCCTGCAATATATGTCATAAGGCCAAGGCTTAAAAAAACAATGCCCGGACACAAAGAACCGGTAATTGCGATCCATGCACCCACAGGCGCAAGGCTTATTGCAAATCCAAGGTATAAATGGCAGTATTTTGTAAAGCGTTTTGTATAGGAATATCCCAGAAGAAGCCCGAGCACTGGAAATGAAAGCACAAAGCACAAAGATGAAAGCATGGCTGCCGAGAATATGAAAATCAGGGATGAAACACCGACAAAAACAGCAGATTCCCTTACAGACAATTCTCCTGAAGGAATCTGTCTTGATGCGGTTCTTTTGTTCCTGGAATCAATACCGGCATCCACTATTCTGTTAAATCCCATTGCAGCAGATCTTGCACCGACCATGGCAGCAAGAATCCACACAAGCTGCCATAAAGAAACCGGTACTGCCTCCCATGCAAGGACAACAGCCGACAATGCAAAGGGAAGGGCAAAAACAGTGTGGGAGAACTTGATCATTTCACCATAGGTCTGTATTTTATTTTTCAAGGCAGAATCCATATCAGTTCAATTAATATATTCCATAAATTTCAGTATTGCAGGAAGGGCATTTCCCGGAAGAAACAAGATAGTTTTCTATATGATAACCTGTTCTTCTGACAACAAGGGCACCGCATCTGTAGCAGAAAGTATTTTCCGAGGCAAGGCCGGGAGCATTTCCTGTATATACATGATGCAGACCTGCCATTCTGCCGGTTTCAAAGGCTTTTTTCAAGGATGCAATATCAGTTGCAGGCCTGTCCTGCATCTTATAACAGGGATGGAACCTGGAAATATGCCAGGGAGTTTCAGGCCCAAGCTCTGAAACAATATATTCTGCCATGGCCTTAAGATCCCTTTCTCTGTCATTAAGCCCCGGAACAAGCAGAGTTGTGATTTCCACAAGCATGCCTGAATCCTTCATTTTCTTTATACTGGCCTTGACAGGTTCAAGCTGCGCCCTGCAGTATTTTTTGTAAAAGCTGTTATCAAACGCCTTGAGATCCACATTGGCAATATCAAGATACGGCCTGATCATTTCAAGGGCAGAATCGCTCATATAACCGTTTGTGACAAAAATATTGAACAGCCCTTTTTCCTTTGCAAGCTTTGCAGTTTCAAAGGCAAGCTCAAAAAAAACAGTCGGCTCCGTATATGTATATGCTATGCTGTCACAGCCTGATTTCAGGGCATTGCTGACTATTGCCTCAGGTGTCACATCCCTGCCCTGAATCATGCCGCTGAAATCCCGCGGCATCTGGGCAATATCTGAATTCTGGCAGAAAGAACAGACAAAATTGCACCCCACAGATGCAATGGAATAGGATAATGACCCCGGCCTGAAATGAAATACAGGTTTTTTTTCTATGGGATCAACACTTGCGGCAGCAAGCTTTGGATAAGAAAGGCACAAAAGCCTGCCATTCCTGTTTTCGCGCACCATGCACAGCCCGCGCTCCCCTTTGGGGATCACACAGAAATGACGGCAGATCCCGCATCTTACCCGCTTTTTATCAAGTTTTTCATAAATCAGGGTTTCCATGATGTTCACAGACCGGTACGCCTGGCAAGCCCGGGAGCAGGTTTGCGGTGTTTTTCAGGTTTCAGTTTCAGGGCAAGCGGCCTGGTTCTGAATTTTGGCACAGGATTGATCTTCATTCCGATGAGAGTGCCGGCAAAGGATTTCTGCACAAGGGGAAAATTTTCCACAGCCCCTGCAATTCTGCCATGGGCGAAGGGAAACTGAAGCGTGGTTTTCCATTTTATTGGCACATCACCAAGCATTGCAGACACTACCCTTTTAAGCTCCCAGATACTGAAAAAATGTGCCTGGGAAAACAAACCCGGCACAAAAAAACTCTTAAACCGCCTCATCATGTTCAAGGGAGCATACCTGTTGAGCACACAGAGCACCACAGTATTTTTTGCAACCCTGCACGCTTCTTCAATTGCCTTGGCAGGGCGTTCGGCAAACTCAAGGCTTGTGAAAAAAAAAGCAGAATCAAAGTCATTGTCATCAAAGGGCAGGTCTTCTGCAGAACATCTATGGATATCAACCCTGTCGCCGAAACGTTTTGATGCAAAATCCAGCATATAGGGTGAAGGATCAACTCCGGTCAGGTTAAGTCCCTTATCAAGCAGCGGAGCAAGGCTTACCCCTGTACCGCACCCGATATCAAGTATTCTTTCGCCTCTTTCAGGAGATAGAAGGTCAAGAAGCAAGTTGATTTCAAGTTCCAGGCGATACCGGTTCCCTGGCTTGTCAAACCATGTATCATATGAAGCTGCATCCTTGAAATCAAATACATATCCCATTGATGATCACCCTGGATCCTTTTTCAGCCTGCAAGTTTTAAAACCTTTTCCATGAGCTGATCAACAGCCTTGACCGCAGGAGAGTCATCAGGAAGATCAAACAGGGATTTTCTTTCCATGTCAAATTCAAGCAGATTTACATCATCAGGTATGGTGCACAATATTGGCACTCCTATGGCCTGGGCCTCATCCAGAAAAGCTTTTCCCAGGGTTTCAGGCGCCCTGTTCACAATAAGCCCCTTGTGTTTCACATCAAGCTTGAGGCCGTCAAGCATCTCATTTATTCTGCCCACAGCTCTCAGCCCTCTCAGGGCATAGTCTGTCACCATAAGCAGCATATCTACCCTGCCGCTTGTTCTTCTGCTCAGATGCTCCATGCCAGCTTCATTATCCACAAGCAGGTATTTATAATTTTTTTCAAGCTCATCGGCAAATCTGTTCAGGATATTATTGACCATGCAATAACATCCCTGGCCTTCCTGCCTTCCCATGACCAGAAGGTCAAAGGCTTTCTGTTCGATCAAAACCTGATTCATCAGCATTTCAAGATACAGCATCTTGTCCATGCCGGAAGGGACAGCCTGGGGATCCCGCATGAAATCCTCTCTTATATCTCCCACGGTTTTTTCGATTTCAAGCCCCAGGGTTTCCCCCAGATTGCTGTTGGGATCTGCATCTATTGCCAATAAAGGCCCATTTTCCTGCTTTGTGAAATAACGGATCAAAAGAGCTGATACTGTTGTTTTTCCGACTCCGCCCTTGCCTGCCATTGCAATTACTCTGCTCATATTAACTCCAGACCTGTAATTTTTATTTTCAAGACGTTTCATAACATAAGTATGTCTTTAAGAAAATCAATTTACAGGTTTAATTTTTCTTTTTAAACCACTCTTTTTCTCCATAGAGTTCATTCAGGCAGTCAGGACATATACCATGGGTGAATGTAAGCTGGGAATGCTCTTCAATATATGAATCAACACGTTTCCAGAACCCTTCGTCATCCCTTATCTTTTTACATTTTGAACACATGGGAAGAAGGCCGCGCAGGGTTTTAAGCTCAATATGGGTTTTTATCCTTGCCAGAAGCTCGGCTGAATTGAACGGCTTTGTAACATAATCGACACCTCCTGCCTCAAATCCACTGACAATGTCTTCAGGCTCTGTTTTTGCCGTAAGAAAAATAACAGGGATATGACGGGCACTGAAATCGGATTTCAGCTGCCTGCACACTTCAATTCCGTCCATGTCAGGCATCATGATATCCAGCAGAATAAGATCAGGCTCGTTTCTGCCGACAAAGTTCAGTGCCTGTTTACCGTTCTGTGCCATCCCCACCTCATATTCATTATCAGACAATAACTTGCCTAGAAACTGAAGATTCTGTGGTTTGTCATCCACAACCAGAATCAATGATTTTTTCATGATATTATCTCCTGCTGACAGGGCTCCTGCCTATTCCAGGTCCCTGAGTATCCGTGACACAGTCTGCACTATGCTGGAAAAATAGTTCAGGCTGTCCGGTAATTGCTCCATGTCAAATTTTCCAGCCTGGGTTTCAAGTTTTTCCCCATACCTGCAAAGATATGGATAATCATATTCTATGCCGAGCTGCCTGAGCTGCCCGCCGAATTTTTTAATTTCATCTATTACCATGGCCTCCTTCAGCTCTTCCCATATTGTTGTCTCAAGAGCTTTTAATTCATTGAAAAGATGCCTGAGCTGTTCTTTTGTGTGCGAAGACAGGTCATCTCCCATTGTGTCGGATTCATGGCCTGACAGATTTTCAGGAGTGATTTCGTCATGGGCCAGAAAACGCGTAAGCGCTGAAAGCAGCTTTGACCTTGACACAGGTCTTTGAAGAAAAATATCAACAAAATCTGTATTTTCGGAAGGTCTGTCCCCTATAACAATTACAGGTACATGATGGGTTTCACTCAGCTTTCTGATATATTTATCAACCTGTTCAACAGGGGTATCGGAAAATATATCCCATATCACCACACTCACGGATTTTTCATCCATAATTTTCTTTACAGAGGAAATCCCTTCAGCAATACAGACTTCAAGATTATATTCTGCTAAAAATTCCTGCATAAGCTCACGGCTGATTCTGTTCGTGCCCACAATCAGAATACAGTCCTTTTGAAAAACCATATCAAGTTCCTCAAATGTTTCCCTGTCACGGGACATGGAAACCAGGGAAGCTGCCGGCACATTATGGATTGTTATGGTGAAAATACTGCCCTTGCCCTGTACAGATTCAACCGTTATCTTTCCTCCCATAATCTGCACAAGGCGTTTTGAGATGGCAAGACCAAGCCCTGTTCCGCCGTAACGGCTCAGATCCTGTCCCTTCTGCTGTGAAAATATATTGAAAATCTCCTCCTTCTGGTCAGGAGCAATGCCCATGCCGCTGTCTTCAACCGCGATTACAAGGTCATGCCCGCCTTTTTTATCTGCATTTAAAGGATATGAAACCTTTATGCGTATGAATCCATGGTCAGTAAATTTAACGGCATTGCCTGCAATATTGACCAGAATCTGCCTTAAGCGTATTTCATCCAGTATGATGACATCAGGCAGGTCATCTGAAATCTCAATATCAAATTTAAGATTTTTACTTCTGGCTGCTCCGCTGAACATGGGCTGAATCTCGCTGAACAGCTGGCGTATATTAAAAGCCCGGTATTCAAGGCTGAACTTGTCAGATTCAATCTTTGACAGGTCAAGAATATCATTTAAAAGAGTAAGCAGTGTCTTGCCGCTGGATCTTATGGAAGCCAGGTATTCCTTGTGAGTTTCATCTTTTATTTCCTTTTCAAGGGCCTGGGAAAATCCCAGAATAAGATTCAAAGGAGTCCTGATCTCATGGCTCATATTGGCCAGGAAGCGCCCCTTTGCCATGTTGGCTGCTTCAGCTTCCTCCTTTGCTTCCATAAGCTCCCGGGTTCTGTTGGCAACCATTATTTCAAGTTCATCCTTTGACCTGACAAGTTCTTTTTCCACGGCCTTCTGTTTTTCAAGCAGCTCAGAACGCATTTTATCTATATATCTCAACTGATGGGAAATTTTTCTTTCCCTGGCCAGCCTTGCCTTATAAACTCTTGTTCTGAACCAGAAGACAAAGCTCATGAATCCTGCAAGTGCAATAATATAAAGAGCCACAGCCCACCATGTTTCCCAGGGTTTTGTATCAACATGGATATGCACCGATGCACCTGTGTTATTCCAGACACCATCATTGTTTGAGCCAAGCAGCCTCAATACATAATTGCCGCCAGGAAGGTTTGTATACTTGCCGTAGCGCAGGGTACCAATGGTATTTTTTCTGGTTTCAAATCCCTCAAGAATATAGGCATACTGATTTTTCTCAGGCTGGGTGAAATTCAATACTGAAAATTTAAATTCAAAAAAATTATGCCTCCAGTCAAGATGAACATCCTTCAGGGTTTCAGGGCTGCGGCCTTCTGAAAGATCCCTGTTCCCCTGACTGATGGATACAAGCACCACAGGGGGCACATAGGGATTGGGCACTATCCTGTCAGGATAAAAGGCATTAACCCCGTTAAGGCCTGCAAACCACATCTGGCCGTCCCGTGTTTTCATGGCGCTTGTGGGATACACACTGAAATTACTTCCCTGAAGCCCGTCCTGCTTTGTAAACACACGGACAACCTTTTTCTTTATTATATCAAATTTTATGAGCCCGGAATCAGAGCTTAACCACAGGTTTCTGTGATTGTCCTCAAGTATTGACTTGATTGAATTGGTTTTAAAGCCTGCTTCAGGACCGAAATGTGTGAATTTCCCATTTTCTCTGTCAAGCCTGTTCAGGCCGCCATCTGAGGTCGATACCCAGAAATTTCCCATACTGTCCTCAAAACAGTCATTTATTGTATTGCCGCTGATTGAACAAGGGTCATCCCTGTTCATTTTAAAATGGGAAAATTTACAGGTCTTGCGATTAAAAAGGTCAAGGCCGCCTCCCTGGGTCGGTATCCACAACCTTCCTTTTTTATCCTGAAAAAGGCTTACAACATTGTTACTGCTGAGACTGTCAGGGTCGTCAGGGTTATTGGCAAACCAGGTGAATCTGCCTGTGTCTTTTTCAAACCTGAAAATACCGCCTGCCTCGGTTCCGAACCACAGGATATTATGATCAAAGAAATCTTCTATCATGCCCCTTGCCACAGCATTGGTATATGGATTTTTGTATTTTTTCACAAATTTTGCCGTGTCAGGGTTAAAAATCCCATGTATGCCGTTATTCATTGATACCCACAGATTGCCGGAGCTGTCCTCAAGAACGGAAAACACATAATTATCGGAAATACCTTCAGGATTATTTTTATCCTTTTTATATATTCTGAATCTGCCGGTTTTTCTGTTGAACATATTAAGGCCGCCAAGCTGGGTTCCAAGCCAGATATTGCCCTTGTGATCTTCAATAATGGTTGGAACCACGTTTGAACTTAAACTGTTTTTATCTTCCGGGTTATGACGGAAAAGCTCAAACTGCTTCATATTGGGATCATATTTATTGATGGGCCCTGTATTATCCACAACCCATAAAATTCCTGCCCGGTCTTCAAAGCAGCCCATAATGATATTACCGCTCAATGAATCTGAGTCAGAAGGATCATGCCTGAAAACAACAGACCTGCCGGTTTCAGGATCAAATTTTTCAAGGCCTGCTGCAACTGCATATGACCTGCCAAGCCACAGGCTGCCGTGCCTGTCTCTTGTTATTGAATAAACCTCATTACTGGCAAGGCTTGAAGGTTCTGAAGGATCATGGATATACCGGGTGAATTTTCCTGTTGTCAGATCAAACCGGTTAAGCCCGCCCTTGGATGTACCGATCCACAGGATTTTTCCCTTTCCCGGTTCAATTGCATATACCCTGCCCGGTCCGATGCTTTCAGGATTTTCAGGATCATTCACATAATGGGTAAAAATTCCGGTTTTCGTATCAAAGGCGTCAAGGCCTGTTTCAGTGCCTATCCATATTATATTGTTAGTTCCTGCCATAACAGTCCATATGGAATCATGACCAAGGCTTGCAGGATTTCCAGGATCATGGCGGAAATTTTCAAATTTCCCGGTTTTTTTATCAAACCTGCTTAATCCCCCTGATGTGCCCAGCCATATAATGCCGTCACTGCTCTGGCAGATTATTTTGGGAGCCCAGTTAAACTGGTCATTGACAAGGCTTGAAGGATCTGAAGGATTGTTCTTGTACCATGTGAATTTACCGGTCTTTTTATTGAGAACATCAAGCCCTCCTCCCATGGTGCCTATCCATAAAAGTCCCTGATCATCCTCAAAAATTCCCGGTGTATAATTTGAAGACAATGATCCGGGGCCGGCCTTATATGATTTGAGCTCATAACCGTCATAACGTATGATTCCCTTTGAGCAGCCTATCCACAGAAATCCGTCCCTGTCCTGAACAATGCTGTTGTTATATGCTCCAGTATCAATGGGGTGCTGAAATCTTATGTTATCAAAGGCAGCAGCACGGGTGCATGGCAGAAAATTCAATACAGCCACAATTGCAAAAATGCAGATATACACTGATTTCACTGCCATGCCTCCTGAAAATTTCAGATTGTGGTAAAATCCAGCCTTACTGACAGTCCAGGCAGCCCGCTGTCCTGAAAAAACTTTAGCGTAAGCATTCTGCCCGCAACTGCGGAAAATTCAACAGGCCTGTCAGCAGATTCTGAATTTCTGTCAGGCTCTGATCCGTCAAGTGTATATCTTATCTCGCCCTGTGATTCCGGAGTTGAAATATGAATCAGCGAATTGCCTGCTCTTTTGTTTCCTTCGGGATCCATGTCAAATACAGGCATAAGTTTATTGAGTTTTTCAATGGGGATGTATTTGCCGTCATAGGGCAGGCCAAATGCCTGACGCGCTCTTTTGATTTCGCGCG
>CAYOYY010000066.1:0-14889 GCA_964408295.1 uncultured Desulfobacula sp.
CCGGAGAATAACGGCTTTGCAGGCCGTTGCCTTACCCCTTGGCCAAGCCGCCTTTAAGTTCTGGAGCGGGAAACGGGATTTGAACCCGCGACTTCGACCTTGGCAAGGTCGCACTCTACCACTGAGTTATTCCCGCTGATGCAAACAAAAGTGATTTATATATGTGAACATGAAATTTGTCAATATCAAATTTAAAATGAAAGAAATTTTCTGGCCTTGACAAAATAATCAGTTCCCGACCATATGGTGAAAACCAGAGCAGCATAGAGAAAAAACTGCCCTATTGCATTAAAATGAATGCCAAAATAATCATAATGAATGAGCAAGGGTATCAGGGCTGCTATCTGAAATCCAGTCTTGTATTTGCCAAGCCATGAAGCTGCCACGTCCTGCCCGTTTTCTATGAGCACACATCTTAATCCTGTCACAGAAATTTCCCTTCCTATTATGATACAGACAATCCAGCCGGGAACAAAATGCAGCCAGGCAAGCATGACAAGGGTTGAAACCACCAGCAGTTTATCTGCCAGGGGATCTATTATCTTGCCCAGGTTTGTGACAAGGCCCCTTGTTCGTGCAAAGTACCCGTCAAAATAATCTGTTATTGCTGCAATGCAGAACAAAAGAGCTGCAATAAATGTGGTGAGCCTTGATGCTGACATTAAAAGGGCCACAATAACGGGAATGGCTCCTATCCTGGACAGGGTCATGAAATTCGGGGTCATGATGAACCCTGATACTCTGGAAAATCTGCTCATGGGAAAATCTATCCGTTCTTTTTGTTCCAGTCTGCAAGAAAGGCGTCAATTCCCTTGTCTGTCATGTGATGGGATGCAAGTTTCTTGAGCACCCCATAGGGAATAGTTGCAATATCAGCGCCTATAAGTGCTGAATCAAGCACATGAAGCGGATTTCTTACACTTGCAACAATGATTTCAGTGTCAAAATCATAGTTTGCATAAATCTGCGCTATTTCCTCGATCAGGCCCATTCCTTCCTGGGCAAGGTCGTCAAGCCTTCCAACAAACGGGCTTACAAAAGTTGCGCCTGCCTTGGCAGCCATCAATGCCTGAAGAGCTGAAAACACAAGAGTAACATTTGTTTTTATCCCTTCATCTGACAATGTTTTAACAGCTTTGAGCCCTTCAACAGTCATTGGGATCTTAACGGTTATATTATCTGCTATCTGTGCAAGCTGCCTTGCCTCTGTCACCATCTGCTCATATTCAAGGCCGATTACTTCAGCGCTGACCGGGCCTTTTACAATTTTGCATATTTCTGCGATGATCTGTTTAAATTCACCATCTTCCCTTGCTATCAAAGACGGGTTGGTTGTGACGCCGTCAACCATGCCCATGTCATTGGCATCCTTGATCTGTTCAATATTGGCGGTATCAATAAAAAATTTCAATTTAAGCCTCCTTGTCCAGAAAAATAACTTTCTGGGTTTCTTTTTTTTCAATATTTTCAAGCAGGTCACCCGGTTTCAGATGAAAAACCGGATGAACAGCATCAGCTCCTATATCACACATGGGAACTAATACAAAGCATCTTTCATGCATTCTGGGATGGGGAATTTCAAGTTCCTGATTTTTAAAGACAAGCTCATCATAATAAATAATATCAAGATCTATTATCCTTGGTCCGAACCTGAATGGCTTGCCGTCCCTGTCAAGTTTTTTTTCAACTGCCTTAAGAGCTGAAAGCAGTGCATCAGGATCAAGTGATGTCTCAATTTTCAAAACTGCATTGACGAACCAGTCCTGATCAATGTAATTCTGGGGCTGGGTTCTGTAGAATCCTGAAACAGCCCTGACATCAATATCATTGAAACCGTCCAGGGCCTTAATGGCTGTTTCAAGGTTTTTTTTCCTTGTACCCACATTTGACCCTATGCTCAGATATGCAGTGTGAAAATGCATTTTATTATCAGAATTTAACCTGAATTGTTTTTGAATACCCGCTTTTCATGTTGTCCGGCCCCACTGCCTGAACCCTGAAATAATAACGGTATCCTTTTTTTACAATAAGGGCAAACTGTTTTGATGGCATGTAAGCGGTTCCTATATGTCTGAATTCAAAGGGACATCCTTCGCATGCCTGCAATGTCCTTGTTGCCATGAATACATGAAAGGCGCGGGGCCTTACCGCAGCTTTTTGCCTGTCAGGCGCATGCTTCCATGACAGAATCACCCTGTTCCCTCTTATAATGTATTTAAGATCATAGGGATCTGCAATTTTCTGCCCTTTGATTTCAGGCGGCAGAGGCGGACCCTTTTGCCCGCATCCGGCAATAAAAGGCAAAAGAACAGCAAGACACAGGAAAACAGCACCGCTATATATAATTTTTTTATTCATTTTATATCAAGCTCCATGCAGGCTTTTTCAACAGCTTTTCTCACATTTTCAAACCCGGTTCCACCATGGGAAATCCGCCTTGAGATCATTTTCTCTATGGTGATGAACTCATATACATCCGGCTCTATCAGCTCGCTTAACTGCCTGAATTCATCAATGGTAAGGTCATCAAGCTCCCTGCCCTGCTCAAGGGCCTTTGCAACTGCCCTGCCTGCCACCATATGAGCTGTTCTGAAGGCCATGCCCTTTGAAACAAGATAATCTGCAAGATCTGTTGCATTTAAAAATCCTTTTGTACATGCATCATACATTGTGTCCCTGTGCACTTCAATATTGGCAAACATGCGTGCATAGATTTCAAGGCATATTTTAAGCGTGTCAACAGTATCGAACAAGGGCTCCTTGTCCTCCTGCATATCCTTGTTATATGCCATGGGCAGAGACTTCATCAGGGTAAGTATGGAGACAAGATTACCCACCACACGCCCTGTTTTTCCCCTTACAAGTTCTGCCACATCAGGATTTTTTTTCTGGGGCATGATACTGGATCCCGTGGTAAATGCATCGGAAATCGTGATAAATGAAAACTCGGAAGAACTCCATAATATCAATTCTTCAGACAGTCTTGAAAGATGAATCATGCAGATTGAAGCATTGGAAATAAACTCCATGACAAAATCCCTGTCTGACACGGAGTCAATACTGTTTTCCGAAATTTTGCCAAAGGACAATACCTCTCCTGTAAACTGCCTGTCTATGGGATATGTTGTACCTGCAAGCGCAGCAGCTCCAAGGGGCATGACATCAATACGTTTCAGGCAGTCCCTGAATCTTGCAGCATCTCTTTTCATCATTTCATAATAGGCCATGAGATGATGGGAGAACAATACAGGCTGAGCCCGCTGCAAATGGGTATATCCAGGCATTACAACATCAAGATGCTTTTTAGCCATTTTTACAAGAGCTTTTTGAAACTGCATGATAAGATCAATGACAGCAAGGGTTTCCTTTTTAAGATAAATCCTCACATCAAGGGCAATCTGATCATTGCGGCTGCGGCCTGTGTGCAGTTTTCTTGCCACATCTCCCACCATGCTGCCAAGCTCTGTTTCAATGTGCATGTGGATATCTTCAAGGCTGTGGGAAAAAACCATTTCATTGTCTGCGATTTTTTTCCTTACCCTGCCAAGCCCTTCTATAAGGGTATCTGCCTCCTTGTCTGTTATAATGGACTGTTTTGCCATCATTTTCAGATGTGCAATGCTTCCTTCAATATCACATTCATAAAGACGTTTGTCAAAATCAATGGATGCATTGAATTTTTCAACCAGACTGTCCGTATCAAGGGAGAATCTGCCTCCCCACAGCTTTGCGCTGCCAGATGATTTTTTTTCAGAATTCTGATTCATTTGCGGTAAATTTCTTTTATTATTTTAAAATCAGGGCTTCCAGAACTGCTTTATGCATGTGCCGTTTGTTTTCTGCCTGATCCCAGAACACACTGTTGTCCGCCTCAAGAACATCTTCTGCTATTTCCTCGCCCCTGTGTGCAGGCAGGCAGTGCATGACAAGCACATCATCTGCTGCTTCTGAAAGCAGGTCATAGTTCACCTGAAACCCCCTGAATGCAGCAAGCCTGCCTTCAAGCTCCTCTTCCTCACCCATGCTGGCCCATACATCAGTATATACGACATCTGCATTCTTTACAGCTTCGCGGGGATCATTGGTAAGTATGATATTGTCCTTTTCATCCACCCTTGCAGCTTCAAGAATATCAGGTTTTACGTGAAAACCGTCAGGACAGGCCACAACAAGATCCAACCCAAGAACGCTTGCAGCATTGATCCATGAATTTGCCACATTGTTACCGTCTCCGATCCATGCAATCTTTACATTCTTATATCCGCCCTTGTGCTCAATAACGGTCATGATATCACTTAAAATCTGACATGGATGAAATGAGTCTGTCAGGGCATTGACCACAGGAATGGTGGAACTTTGGGCAAATTCCTCGACAATGGAATGATCAAAGGTTCTCATGGCAAGGCAGTCAATATACCTGGAAAGTACCCTTGCCGTGTCCTTGGCAGGTTCGTTTCTGGAAATCTGGGTATCCTGTGCACTCATGTAAATGGGATGCCCTCCAAGCTGAATCATTGCAGTTTCAAATGCCACCCTTGTTCTGGTTGATTTTTTGTCAAAAATAAGCCCAAGGGTTTTTCCTGCCAGGATCTTGTCAAAAATCCCTTTGGAATACCTGTGCTTTAACTGCATTGCCCTTTTGAAAAGGTTTTCAAAATCCTCTTTGTCAAGGTCGAGTAATGATAAAAGATCTTTTTTCAAAATATAAATTCTCCATCAATCATAAAAGGCTGTCCAGAGCTTCTGCCAGCCTGTCAATTTCATTTTCTTCAATTATAAGCGGCGGAGCAAACCTTAAAATCCTGTCCTGAATGCCATTGATGATGAATCCTTTATCCATCATGGCTTTAACAAAAAATCCAGCATCATTGTCAATCTCAAGGCCAATAAGAAGGCCTTTGCCCCTTATGTCCACAACCCTTGAATGTCTGTCCTTCAGTTCACCAAGCTTTTCCATGAAATAAGCGCTTTTTGTGCGCACCTGTTCAAGAAATACATCATCGCTTATAATATTCACCACTTCAAGTGCTGCTGCCGTAACAAGAGGGGTTCCTCCAAAGGTGCTTGCATGGCTGCCGGGATCAAACCCCTGGGCAGCCCTGGAATCTGCAAGCATGGCTCCTATGGGAAGCCCGTTTCCAAGAGCTTTGGCAAGGGTCATGATGTCAGGCACAATCCCGTAAAGCTCATGGGCGCAGAAGGTGCCGCACCTTCCCATTCCGCACTGGATTTCATCAAAAATAAGAAATATCCCTTTTTCATCACAAAGCCTGCGCACGGCTTTAAGATAATCCTCACGGGCCGGTACAATTCCGCCTTCTCCCTGAACAGGCTCCATCATGACAGCACATACTTTTTCATCCACTGCATTTTCAAGGGCTGCAATATCATTGAAAGGAACATGCAAGAAACCTTCAAGCAGAGGGGGAAATCCTTCCTTGATCCTGTCCTGGCCTGTTGCACTCAGGGTTGCCATGGTGCGGCCATGAAAGGACTGGTTCATTGTGATTATGTTTACCCTGTCTTTTTCACCTTTTTTCTGAAAATATCTTCTGGCAAGTTTTATGGCAGCTTCATTGGCCTCAGCCCCTGAATTTGCGAAAAACACCCTGTCTGCAAAAGTTTTTTCGCACAGTTTCTGTGCAAGCCGGGCCTGGGGCTCTGTATAAAACAGGTTTGATACATGAACAAGGGTACGGGCCTGACGTGTTACTGCCCCTGTTACTGCCGGATGGCAGTGCCCGAGACTGCACACTGCAATGCCTGCCAGAAAATCAGTATATTTTTTACCCTTATCATCCCATAAAAAAGCGCCCTGACCCCTGACAAACGGCCTGCCAACTCTTGAATAGGTCTGAAATACAAAATCCTGTGTCAGCTTTATTGAATCCATATCAAATCCTTTTCATTGAAAATCAGTCTGAAAACACCTGAGTGCCGATCCCGGAATCCGTGAAAAGCTCCAGCAGCAGGGCATGGGGCAGCCTGCCATTAATGATATGGGATTTTTCAACCCCCTCCCTTACGGCATTGAGCGCACATTCAACCTTTGGAATCATTCCTCCGCTGATCTGACCTGATTCTATCATATCTGCAATACCTTCAGCCTTAATGGAGGAAACAAGTTTTTTGTTCCCGTCCAGAACTCCGTCCACATCGGTCAGCAGTATCAGCCGTTCGGCATTCAAGGCAGATGCAAGTTTTGATGCAACAACATCTGCATTAATATTATATGTTTCCCCTTTTTTGCCAAACCCGACCGGTGCAATCACAGGAATAAAACCCTTGAGGACAAGAGTATGGATAATATCAGGATTAATGGCAGAAACATTTCCCACCATACCTGGATCAATAATTTCAGGAGGCTTGTTTTCATCTTCCTGAAAATACAATGTCATTTTTTCGGCTGTGATCAGCATGCCGTCCTTTCCTGTCAGACCGACTGCCCTGCCTCCCTGCCGGTTGATTCCTGCAACAATTTCCTTGTTGACCCTGCCGCCCAGAACCATCTCGACAACATCCATGGTAGGGCCGTCAGTATAGCGCATTCCCCTTATAAACTTTGAGGTGATTCCCATTGCCTCAAGAACCCTGTTGATCTGAGGGCCTCCACCATGAACCACCACAGGATTCACTCCAATATATTTCAGCAGGGTGATATCATTGGCAAAATCCTTTTTAAGGCTTTCATCTTTCATGGCATGGCCCCCGTATTTCACCACAATTGTCTTGCCTGAAAATTTCCTGATGTACGGCAGGGCCTCAATCAATATGTCAGCTACGCTGTGCTTCATAGGATATACCTTGTAAGGTCCTCGTTTTCCACAATATTCATCAATTGTTTTTCCACAAAATCAGCATCAATGACAATCTTTTTTTCCTCAATGTCCGGTGCCTCAAAAAGTATGTCTTCCAGAAGTTTTTCCATGAGAGTATGCAGCCTTCTTGCACCGATGTTTTCCGTTGCAGCATTGACATCAACTGCAATGCCGGCAATTTTTTCTATTGCCTGATCTGTGAACTCAAGTTCCACTCCTTCTGTTCTTAGCAAAGCAATATACTGAAGCACAAGAGCATTTTTAGGTTCAGTCAGAATTCTTTTAAAATCATCTGCTCCCAGAGAATTCAGCTCAACCCGTATGGGAAAACGGCCCTGAAGTTCAGGAATAAGGTCAGACGGTTTTGAAACATGAAAAGCGCCTGAAGCAATAAAAAGTATATGATCTGTCTTTACAATGCCGTATTTTGTGGGCACGGAACTTCCTTCCACAATGGGAAGAAGATCTCTCTGCACTCCTTCCTTTGAGACCTCAGGCCCGTGATTATCATGTTTTCCTGCTATCTTGTCAATCTCATCTATGAAAATAATTCCTGACTGCTCCACACGGGTGACAGCTTCTGATTTTATTGCTTCCATATCCACAAGATGGGCTGCCTCTTCCTGAGTCACAAGCTTCATGGCTTCCCTGATCTTGATTTTTCTGCGTCTTGTATTTTTTGGCATGAGGTTTCCAAGCATATCCTTCATGTTGATCCCCATTTCCTCAATGCCTGTATTGGAAAAAATCTCAACCATTGGAGAAGATTTGTCTGCAAGCTCAATCTCAGTCTGCCTTGAATCAAGCTTGCCGGCCCTCAGCATCTTTCTCAGTTTTTCCCTGGTTGATGCACAGGATTTATCCTGGCCTTCTCCTCTGTCTGTTATGACAATATCAAGATCAGTGGCATCAGGAGTATTCACACAAGATGCAGGCGGAAGCAGAATATCCAGGATCCTTTCCTCAGCAATGGCTGCTGCTTTTTCCTGAACAGCTTCCTGATGTCTTGCCTTAAGGTCGTTCACGGTGAGTTCCACAATATCCCTTATCATGGATTCAACATCACGGCCCACATATCCCACTTCAGTAAATTTTGATGCCTCAACCTTGTAAAATGGAGAATCTGCAAGGTTTGCAAGCCTTCTTGCAATTTCGGTCTTGCCCACACCTGTGGGCCCTATCAGAATAATATTTTTCGGAACAATTTCCTCCTGAAGGTCTCTGTCAAGCTGTCTTCTTCTCCACCGGTTCCTCAGTGCAATGGCCACTGATTTTTTTGCATCATCCTGGCCTATGATATATTTGTCCAGATCATTTACAATCTGTTTGGGTTTTAAGTCTTTCATGATTGAGGGTTACCTTTTTTTCGTTTTATTGTTCACGCCATGGTGCTGTTACAATTTTTCAATTGTAAGATGATGATTGGTGTAGATGCACAGGTCAGAAGCTATTTTCATGGCTTTTTCAACAATCTGGTCCGGCGGCAGATCTGTATTTTCCATAAGGGCAAGGGCAGCAGACTGTGCAGCAGTGCTGCCTGAACCTATGCTGATAATGCCTGTATCAGGCTCAATCACGTCTCCATTGCCGGACAGAAGATAGGTATTTTCCCTGTCCGCTGCAATCATCATGGCTTCAAGCCGTCTTAAGTATTTGTCTGTCCTCCACTCGCGGGCAAGTTCCACACTGGCCCTTGTCAGGCTTCCATTGTACTGCTCAAGCTTTGTCTCAAGCTTTTCAGAAAGGGTAAGCGCATCTGCTGTGGCGCCTGCAAATCCTACAATAATCCTGTCATGATAGATTCTTCTTACCTTTCTTGCCATGTGCTTTGTTACGACATTGCCAAGTGTCACCTGACCGTCGCCTGCAACTACAACACCATCCTCATGCCTTAAAGCAAGAATGGTGGTTCCATGAAATTTCAACATATTCAATTTTACCTTTTTAAAATTTCAGCTTCTGGGATGAGCCCTGTCATAAATCTGCATAAGCCTGTCCAGGCTCACATGGGTATAAATCTGAGTTGTGGAAAGGCTTGCATGTCCGAGAATTTCCTGAATACCCCTTAAATCAGCTCCTGCATCCAGCATATGAGTTGCAAATGAATGACGCAGCATATGCGGAGAAACGGGCATGCTCAACTGGCATTCCCTGACAAGCTTATCCAGGATACGCCTGATGGACCTGGCACTGAGCCGGGAAAAATTTTTATTCACAAACACAGGAACAAAATTTTCCTTTAATGCTGACCTGTATTCTTCTATGGCATCAAGTGCTCTTTTGCCCACCGGCACAATCCTTTCCTTTGATCCTTTTCCGGAAACTCTAATCATCCGGCGCTGAAAGTCAATATCTTCAATATTCAGGGTGCTTATCTCAGACACCCTCATGCCGGTTGAATAGAAAGTCTCAAACATGGCAAGATTGCGTTTATCAAGCCATGTATCTTTTTTTATGGAATCAAGAAGATGAAAAAGCTCATCAATTCCCAGAAACCTTGGAATGGTCTTCTCAAGCTTTGGAAAGGGAACTCCATCGGCAGGGTTTGACTCAATGGTTCCTGCCCGTACAAGGTAGTCAAAAAATGCTTTTATGGATGACAGCTTTCTTGCAATGGTACGCTTTGATTTTTTTTCACGCACAAGACAGGCAAGATAATTGCGGATTATATTTTTATCAATCAGCCTGACCCTGGTTTCAAGCTGATTCTGGCCCATTTTGTCTTCCTTAAATTTTTTTTTAAGAAAAAAGGAAATAAACTCTGATATGTCTGAGCGGTAGGCCCGGCATGTATGGGAAGAATAGCCTTTTTCAGCCTCAAGCGCTGCAATGAAATCATCAGGAATTTTCATGTTTAAATTCCGGCAGGGCCATTACAAGCTTCATGTCATTCCAGACATGACGCTTGAACTCAGGTTTTTTTAAAAGCAGTGAGGGATGCAAACTTGGCATTACCCTGATGCCTTTATAGGAATGAAATTTCCCGCGCAGCTTCTCAAGTGGAAGGCTGCTGTCAAGAATGCAGTCTGCCGCCTTTTTGCCAAGGGTTATTATAATACAAGGGCGCACCTTTTCCACTGCTTTTTCAATTGACACGGCACTGCACGGGCTGCATATGAAAACATGATCAGGGTCAAGGTTCATGGCTTTTAAAATCTTGACAAGCAGCCTGCCTGATTCACCTTCAAAAAAAGAACCTTCACTGTCCACAATAAAAACATGGGCATTCAGGCTGCCCTGAAAATCAGGGAACGGGGTATATTCAGTCCCCCATCTTTCCATCATATCAAGGCAATTTTCAGACAATTCAATAAACGGGCTGATATTGTCTGCATATTCATGCAGCCAGTCTGAAAAATCCTGCAATACTTCTGCCGGGTCTGCATATTCAGAATATGGCTCAGGTCTCAGATCCATGATTTCCACACGAAATTTTTTTCAAAATCCAGTCTATCAGGATATCAGCGATTTTCTCCTTTTCCATCAAGGGAATGTCTTCAACAGCACCGTCCTTAAAAAACAGCCTGACCTTGTTTGTATCTGCCCTGAATCCTGAACCGGGTTTGCCCACAATATTTGCCACAATCATGTCAAGGTTCTTTTTTCTGATCTTTGCAAGGGCGTTTTTCTCAAGATCATGGGTTTCAGCGGCAAATCCAGCAACAAACTGGCCTGTTTTTTTTGATTTACCTATGAGCTTTAAAATATCAGGATTCTCAATCATTGAAATTGAAAGTCCACCTGAATTGTCCTTTTTCTTTATCTTTAATGTCTCGGGAAATTCAGGCCTGTAATCTGCAACAGCAGCAACCTTGATGATAATATCGGCATCAGGGGCGTGTAGAAGCATCTGATCAGCCATGTCACGGCAGGACATTACATTCACCATGTGAACCCCGACCGGAGGGTCAAGGCTCACAGGGCCTGATACCAGTGTTACACTGGCTCCCCGCCTTTCAGCAGCCCTTGCAATTGCATAGCCCATCTTTCCTGAAGAATGATTGCTGACAAACCTGACAGGATCAATGGCTTCAACAGTAGGGCCGGCAGAAACAAGAACTTTCCTGCCTTCAAGATCTTTTTCCGTCAGCATTGCTCCCATTCTGTCAAAAATAAACCATGGGTCAGGCAGCCGCCCTGGTCCCACTGTTTTGCATGCAAGCGCTCCCGAATCAGGATCAAGGATATGAATGCCGTCCTGCTCAAGAATATCAAGGTTTCTCTGCACCCTTATATTCTCATACATGTGCGTGTTCATGGAAGGACAGACCATGACAGGACAGGTAACAGCAAGCATGACAGTACTCAAGGCATCATCAGCAATCCCATGGGCAAGCTTTGCAATAAAATTTGCCGTTGCAGGCGCGATTACGGCAGCATCTGCACCTTGTGCAAGCTCAATATGCTTCACACTGAAACCTGTATCAGAAAAAAGATCAGTCAGCACAGGATTTTCAGACAGAACCTCAAATGTGGTCCGGGTGACAAATTTACAGGCGCTTTCTGTCATGACAACATTTACATCGGCCCCTGCCCTCTTTAAAAGCCTTAGAAGTTCAACAGCCTTGTATGCAGCAATTCCCCCTGTCACACCAAGGATAATATTTTTGTTTTCAAGTATCTTCATTCGGTTATGTTGGATTCTGAAAATCCTGAACTGCCTGCACCGGCACTGCCTGAAATTGTGGGAGCCACCCCTATCTCCACATAGGTATATATCTGCTCATCCCTTATTGTGATAACCGATGTCCTGGAAGCTTTCTGAAACACCATTATGGTCGTTCCAGGAGATTTGATCTGGCTTATCACATTCCAATTGTCCTTTTGCATGTTTGTGTTAAAGAAATTAAACAAAGACCTCCTTTCCACACGGCCTTTCAGGGTGATTATGCCGGATGTGAATCCCGGGGTTGAAATCACAACAGTACGGTCTTTCACAATCTTAAGCTCCATTGGAACAAGTATGTCTTCAAAATCATAGTAAACTGCGGTGGTTTTTCTGGATTTGGCCTGGGGCCGGGCTGCCTGATCCTTTTCAGGGCTTTTAGTGATAAAAGTATCTCCAAAACAGCCTGTAACCAGAAAAATTGCCATGACAACAGCAGCAGATTTTATAATTTTCATGATCTCTCCTTAAAATTAAATATAACTGATCAATGTTTTCTTCTAAAACGATTCAGGGAAAATGTCAAACCCTGCACTTTCAGGGCCAACCCGTGTCAATAGTCCAAAGGAGTATCATGACATCGCAATGCCTGTTCCTGGGGCAGAAATACAAAATTCACTATCCGTGCACACCTGATCTGCTCTGGTTCCAGTGCTCTTAAGAAAAGAACCGTCTTTTAATTTTTTTCTTTTGAGACAAGTTCCCTGAAAAGAGTCTCAAAATTTTTCCTTCTTTGTTCCAGCTTTATAATATTGCCCCCTGCCAATGCAACCGATTGAATATATTCCGGCAATGCCCCTTGTGCTATTCTTACCTTGATTATATTATCCCTTTGCCATATCAACTTTGCATTATTTTTTAACTGATCTCTGGCATTCATTTTATAAGCCATATTGTTGGCCGCATACGGCAGATTTATAGTCATGACCATATCATCATCATTTCCAGGGTACAGAAGATCCTGAACTGTTCCGGTATATTTTATCTCTCCGTTTACAACTATTCCCACATTGTCGCAAAGCGCCTCTATATCCGGAATGATATGCGTGCTGAAAAAAATGGTTTTACCCTTGCTTTGAAGTTCCATGAATATTTTCGCGATAAGGTCTCTGCCAAGAGGATCAAGTCCGCTCATAGGTTCATCAAAGATAACGAGATCTGGGTCGTGTAGAAGTGCCATTGCGATTCCCGCTCTTTGCACCATTCCCTTTGAAAAGGTCTTTAAAGGTCTTTTACCTGTATTCTCAAGCCCCACAAGTTCAATTAATTCATTGATTCTTATTTTACATACCTTTCTGTTCATTCCACGAATTTCAGCAACAAGCAATAAAAAATCAAAAAGACTTAGATATCGATAAAATCTCGGATTCTCAGGAAGGTAACCAACAGAATTTCTTGATACTGGATCCTGTACAGGACGTTCATACAGCCACGCATTCCCGCCGGAGGGTTTGAGCAGGCCGGTAAGGATTTTAATGGTTGTGCTTTTCCCAGCTCCGTTGGGGCCAATAAATCCAAAAATATCTCCTTTTTCAATTATGAGATTGATCCCTTTAAGGGATTCCACCGTCCTTTTCCAGATTCCTTTTTTATAAATTTTTCTCAGTTTTTCTATTCTGATGGCTGTCATTTCTTTTATGCCCTTTTTTTCTCCATGCTTCTGCCAGTTTGCTTGTTGTGAAAATTTTACCGTCACTGGTGATATAGAATTGTCCGCCGTACGGATCAGAAGGAACTCTGTCTATAATACCGGCTTTTACAATCTCATCAATATTTTTTGGGGTTATGCTGAATTTTTGTTGATATTTTTTCACACCCTGTTCCAGAAAAAAAATCGCCTCCAGGGCATTTAAACGTTTTTCAAACTGCTTTTTAAAAACAGGATTGGAGGTTTCTGGAATAAGGGATTTAAGATATAAAATTCCGGCCTGCGTTCTGTTTCCCTGATAAAGCATACGTGCTGTTAATGTTGCAAGAACAGGACTTTTGGTGTTGAGTCGTGCAGCCTGTTTCATATATTTAGCAGCGTGTACCGGGTCTTTTAACTGAAAATAATAATTGGCTCCGATAAAAAAAGGCAGATACCAGTCCCATGTACGGTGCTTGAAACCTTTTTTAAGAAGCCGATTAAGCACCGGTATTGCGGGTTTTATCCATGACAAAGTCCCTTGAGCAAAATAATAGCAGTCCATATTGTATGGATCAAGATCAGTTGCTTTATTCAATGCATCGTAGATTTTTTTAAACTCAGGCTTCTCTTGTCTTGAACCTGCTTTTTCACCAAAATAAAATTCAGTATTATAAAATATCACTGAGGCCATGAGCTCTTTATTCCCAAAAGAAAAAACGGAAAGTGCAAATTCAGGTGGAAGCCAGTGAAGGTGCAATAATTGTCCGTATTTCTTCTGTGCTCTTGAATAATAACAGGTCATGAGGCCTGTAAGAAGAACAAGTACAACCCCTATGCTTATTCTTTTCATTTTCATGATATATCTCTTTTTTCAAAAAATATTACAGCAAAAAAAAGACATAAAAAGATATATGAGATTCCGTATAGTGACGAAGCAGATAGGAGCTCACTTGGGCAAGGCAGATGATATATGGCATAAATCTTAAAATCAAAAAGGGCAAAATTAGGCAGAACATAGTAAATAATGTCAAGGATCAGTCTGGATATATGAGACATATGTTCTCCTGCTATACCGGAAGTGATATAACGTTTAACAGCTGCGGTGTTTTCTCCTGCCGCGTAAACTGCAAAGCTCATTAAGAACGGAAAAACACCTGAAGTTGCAACGCTGGTGAAAAGAACAATAACTGCGCCTAAAATTGAACATGAAAAAAGTATTCCAATGAGAGCAAAGCAGAAATTGCCCCATGAAACGTTAAAATCATGCATGCAAAAACACTCCAGAGTCACCCCTAAAGCTGAAAAAACGCCTAAGATTATTATCATTGCAAAAACAATTAAAAACAGTCCGGTAAATTTGCCTAATATATAGGATGACCTTGGTATGGGCTGGGTGAGTATGAAATGATTTTCCTTTGACTCGATTTCCTGAGACAAAAGATTAAGCCCTAGAAAAAGAGTCATAATAATGGAAAGTATATGGGTGGCTGACAAACAATAATTGATGGCCACTTCAAGGGGCTGACGCATTGAAAAGCTGCTGAATACTCCTGCTGAAGCTATTAATAAAAAACCGGCAAAAATCAGTCCCTGCACAAGTCGGTCACGTATCCCTCCTTTAAATGTTGCAAAGGCAATTACAATAATTGATCGCATTCTTATCCTTGTTTTTATGAGCATTACCATTAAACGGCTAATTTCTAAGGACAGATATTAACAGTCTGAAGCAAAAATCAAAACCTCAAACTTCCGGAACTATTATTTTTACATAATTT
>CAYOYY010000067.1:0-2250 GCA_964408295.1 uncultured Desulfobacula sp.
TGAGTATATGCCATACGTTTTCTCATGATCTGTGTTTTTTCAGGACCCATTATTTTTCAATCTCCGGCAGATAGATTATTCTGCCTGCTGTATCGGTTAAAAGATTTAACTGCGTTCTTGCAATTGTTGTGATCCGTTTATCAGACTTCAGCCTGTCCCGTTCGATTGACAATGCCTTTCTGTAGGAAAGCTTTTCTAAAATATCCTGGTTTGCCCGGTTTAATTCCATTGTGGTCTGGTTGGACTGTGTTCTGATCCATGTATAGACAAAGAGTTCACAGAAAATAAAACCTATGATCATGATCCAGCGCAGGCCGGTATTTTCTGATATTCTGTTCTGAATATTTGTTCTTGTCTTCACCATAAGTCAGATTCTTTCGGCAATCCTGAGTTTTGCGCTTCGTGCCATGGGATTGGCTTCAATCTCTTCTGGTTCAGGAATCAGCGGTTTTCTGAAAACCTGCCGCATTTTAGGAACAAACCCGCAAAGACATACAGGCAGATCCTTTGGGCAGGTGCATCCGTTTTCAAATCTGCGCAGGGCCTTTTTGACAATCCTGTCTTCCAGGGAATGAAAGGATATGATACACAGCCTTCCTCCCCTGGTAAGCAGATCAGGGACAGATTCCATGAATTGTTCAAGCTTTTCAAGCTCACCATTTACAGCAATTCTCAATGCCTGGAATACTTTTGTTGCAGGGTGGATATGCCTTGAATACCTTGATTTTGCCGGAATGGCATCTGTGACTGTCTTTGCAAGCTCAAGGCTGGTTTTTATGGCAGCTTTCTGTCTTGTTCTTATGATTGCCCCTGCAATTTTCCGTGAAAATTTTTCTTCACCATATTTAAAGAAAATATCAGCAAGTTCCTTTTCCTCAAAGGAATTGACAATATCAAAAGCTGTCAGGGCATTTTGTGTGTCCATTCTCATATCCAATGGTTCATCACGGTTAAAACTGAATCCACGTTCTGCATTTTTCATCTGGTTGAGTGAAAAGCCAAGGTCAAGGAGGATAGAATCCACAGCTTTCAGGTTCATGGATTGAAGGATTTCAGGAAGCCTTATGAAGTTGCTGTGAAATATCCGTGTGTTGTTTTTAAACGGGTGCAGGATCTTTTTTGCATGTTCAATGGCATCCATGTCCTGGTCAATGCCTATGAGCAGGCCGTCCGGCATTATGGCTCCAAGTGTTTCAAGGGCATGTCCTGAACCTCCAAGGGTACAGTCAACACAGATACATCCTGGCCTAAGATTCTGATGCTCATGCACCTGGGCGGGCATTACAGATCTGTGCTCAAATCCCATTTGTTTACAGCCCTAAAGAAGCTATTTCCTCTCTGACTTCCTCTTTTTTCAGTTCCTGCTCCATTTTTCTGTTGATCTCGTCCCAGCGGTCCCTGGCCCAGATTTCAAAACGGTCAAGGTTTCCCACAAGTACAATTTCCTTTGTCAGGCCTGCATATTCCCTGAGATTCTGGGGTATTCTGATGCGGTCCTGTTTGTCACACAGACATTCACATGAGTTGCCAAGGAAAAATCTTCTGAAATCTGCCATTGCATTGGTTTTGGCAGACAGAATCTTGGATTCAACCTTTTCCCATTGTGTGAATGTGAATGCGTAAAGGCAGTCATCCTTGTTGGATACCATGACTCCGTACACCTTATCCGCCTTCAGGATGTTCCTGAACCTGGCAGGGATAATGATCCGGCCTTTGGCATCAATAGTATGAAAGGAACTTGATCGAAACACTTAATTAAAGCCTTAGTTAAAAACAACCGATTAACTAACTCCACTTTCCACCACCTTGAACCACACTTTTACGAAAAAAAAAGGTTAAGTCAAGAAAAAAAATAGTTTTTTTATAAAATATTGTTTAATGTTACCTGACTAGCGGGCTTTATACTATAAAATAGCGGGGGTGTAAAGTGGATGTAGTTGGATATGCGTGGATATGAACCATGTTACAGAGCATCTGCAATGGTTTTTCCTGTGTGCTGGACTATTCTGTCAAGCTGGTCTGAACAATGGGGATGAATATGAAAAGGGCGGTGGACAATGATTTCAACCTTGCCCGGTGTCAGGTCAAGGCTGCCCGGAGCAAGTATTTTAAATGAATCCTTAATGGTTGCCGGAAAGAATGCATACCAGACCTAAAATCGTGGTTATTATGAACCATTTATACGGCTGGTATGCAATCTTTTCAGCAGGGGTCATTTTTTCTTTTTTGTAATGCCAAGAAGCTTGTCAG
>CAYOYY010000067.1:2260-13612 GCA_964408295.1 uncultured Desulfobacula sp.
ACAAAAACATAGCTGTTCATGGATGACAGGCCGTTAAAGCTGTCCTTTTCAGCTCCTTTGTAAAGCTTTAGATCAATGAGCTTTTTCCCTTTTAAACTGAGGTGACACAAAGGTTTTGTTTTTTCAAGCTGTTGTTTTGAAACAGAATCAGGAAAAGTTTCGCAGTCAAGGAATGAAACAGCATCCAGCAGATCTGAAAGCGCCTGGGAATCGACTGCTTTGCCGTCTTGTGCCTGCCATACACTTGTCTGTTTCTTGTCTTTTTTTATCTTTTTTACAATAAAAGTTCTTGAAACTGCATTTTTTTCAATTGTAAACTGTTTTATATCGTCTTTTTTGAACTGAACAACGGTCTTGTCCCTGAAATCATCCACGGTCTTGTCAAAATATGACCTGAAATTACCCTTTGCATGGTAGACATTTTTGTCCCCTTTCAGCATTACAAAGGTATGGTTGTAGCTTGGAGCTGTCTTGCCCATGGTGAACTCAAATACCGGTGCTGTCCCGTTCAGTGCTGTCACATGGATTGCATGCTGTTTGTCAAGCTCATACCTTTTCAGATCTTCTTTGTCTGAAACAAGGGCAGATAACCTGAACGACTTGAAAGTATCAAGCATGTTGCCAACGGCTGTTTCATCTGCCTTAAAGGCTTTGTCCGTGAGAGTCCATGTCTTGTCTTTTCTGTAAAATTTTATGGTTTTGTCTGCCCTGGATACAACGAGACTGGTGATTTTTGATGTATCTGTTTTCGGGATTGCAGGCAGGGTGTAGTTGGCTCTGTTGTCCTTGTGAAATACAAGATATGCACTTAATACTGCAATAAGCGCGATCAGTATGAGATATTCTTTCTTCATCGGTTTTTCCCTTATGCTTTGAAACGGTTGGTAATTTTCTTTTTCCTGGCTGTTCTTCTTGCAAAGACAAAAAGGCCGAAAAGTATCACCAGAACAGGCAGGCCTATTATGTTGAATGACTTGATCACTCCCCTTGTAAAAGGCGTTGTCGGAACAACAGGGTTGAGTGTCTGCTGCTTGCTCCTCAGAACAGCTATGGAATCATTGCCGTTGAGATGGTCAATGACATTGAGGATAAAGGTTGCATTTGTGGATCTGCCTTCAGCATCCAGCATGTTGTCCTGGAGCATCTGTGAACATGGCAGCACAAAAAGCCTGACAGGTTTGGAAGTTTCAAGAAAATTGTGTTTTGTTTTCACATTTTTCAATTGTGCTGTAACGGCAGAATTTTTGTCATCCTTTATGTCTTTTTTCCCGGATTCTTTTTCAGGTATGGGTTTGCCCCTGAAATAGCTTGTAAATGTGCCTGAGAGCATATAGGCAAGGTCATATGACCTGAACTTGTCCTTTTGCAAAGGAGGCGATATGAACATGGGATTCAGACTGACAGGCTTTTCCATGAGCCAGGATTTGTCTGAAGATGACAACAGCCTTGTTGCAGTCACTTTTGCAGGGTCTATGTTCTTTTTCACAAGCTCCACAGGTGATATCTGCATGGCAACAAGCCCTTTTATATTTTTCATGTAAACAGGCTTGTTGTTGATGGTCTTTGCCTTGAGCATGGGTGCAAAATAGATTTTCTGGCTTCCCCCTCCCATGGATTTGGGAAGCTGATGGCTGTAGCATTGTTTGTCAAGCACATATGCTTTTTTTATTTTTATTCCATAATGGGCAAGCAGTTTTTCAAGGCCGGTGTCAATGGGTTCATATTTCGGCGGTATTGCCATTGGCCCTGTCTGGGGTGCTGTTTCCTTGAAGGAATCTGAGATAAATGCAATATTGGTTCCCCTCATCAGAGCCTGGTCGATCTGAAACAGTTCATAATCAGTGAATTTTTCTGTGGGCCTTGCAATTACAAGGCAGTTCAGCCCGTCCGGTATGGATGAGTTTTTAAGATCCACAGGTTTTATGGAATACCGTTCTGATATGAGGGAATTAAACACATTCATGGCATTTGAGGGTTTCCCCTGCATCATGGCAAGCCTGTCAGGAGTGAGGCGGCAGGTTCCGTGGCCGGTAAGAAATCCTATGTCCTTGTTGATCCCGATCATTTTTTCTACAATCAGGTTGAGCTGTTCTTCAAGGTCGGCTGTATCTGCCATCTGGTATGTGGTGCCTATTATGGGAAGATTAACAGCAGATATCAGGGGCAGACTTGCTGTTTTGCCCTTGAATTCAATTACAATTCCTGCGGTTCCGCTTCCAGGCGCAATGTTTTTTTCTGCAATTTCCGGCCATGACAGGGCCATTAGATTGTATTTCTTGCCCAGAGCATTGATCTTTTCCCTGTCTGAAACATCAATTTTTTTAAATTCCAGCACTCCAAGGGTTTTTGCGTTCAGCTTTTTCACCATGTCTGTTACCTTGCCGGCCAGGGCGGGAAGCTGATCAAGCCCGATCAGCGGAGCAATCTTATTGAGTGAAGAGGACAGATACATGGTGACCCTGATTTTGTCCTTTATCCGTAAAAGTGCGCTGACCTTGTTGTTAAGCTTTTGAATTGCAGTGGTAAGCCTGTATTCAAGCCCGTCAGTGGAGGTTATGGCCTGTATCTTTTCAATAAGATCTCCATGAATGATTACAAGACCCATATAGGCTTTCTGAAATTTGATTTCATCATTTTCAACCACCCTGATCTGGACAGGCTGAATCCCGTAGTCATTTGCCATTTCACGGTTTGCATCTGCATTGCCTGCAAGGGAATCTTCTGTGGGAGAAACATTGTAAAAGGTGTAATTGAAATATTTGCCTCCCCATGCAGAATATTCTTCCAGCAGGTCTCTTAAGTATCTTGCTGTATTATTATGGGGAGCAGGAAGGTTTCTGGAAAAAAACACCTTGATGGTCAGAGGTTCTGAAAGCGTTCTGACAACATCCCTGCTTGCCTTTGACAGGGAATACATTTTGTTTTTTGTAAGATCAGTTCTGGAAAACAGGGTAAGCCCCACAATGTTGATCAGCACTATTACCGCAATATATAAAACAAACTTGAAATATTTTTCTTTTGTTGAAAATTTTCCCATGATTTCTCCTCAGTTTTTCTCATGCATGGCAATATGGGTTGAAAAAATAAAGATAAAGATCACACTCACAAAATAGAGGATATCCCTTGAATCTATCACCCCTTTTGAGATATTGGCAAAATGGAAATTTGCGCCGATATACTGGACTGCTGATGTGATCTGCGCAGGCATGAAAAATAAGATTTTATCAAGTATGGTCAGTGTGAAACACAAGGCGCAGCCTATGATAAATGCAATTATCTGGTTGCGGGTGAGACATGAGGCAAAAAGCCCCATTGCGCAATATGCGCCTCCAAGAAAAACAGCTCCGATATAACCTCCGATCACAGGGCCTGGATCAATTTCACCTATGAAAGATATGAAAATTGGATATGAAAGGGTGGGAATGAGCATGGCAGCCGTGAAAAGGGTTGCAGCAAAAAATTTGCCCAGGGCAACCTGTGTGAATGATACCGGCATTGTCAGCAGGGTTTCATGGGAACCCACATTTCTTTCCTCTGAAAACAGGCGCATGGTAATTGCAGGTATGATAAACGAGAATGTAACCGGCAGGAGTGAGAAAAAATCCCTCAGATCAGCTCTGCCGAAAATGAAAAAAGTGGAAAAGAAAAACCATCCTGTTACAATGAGAAATATTGAAATCACAATATAGGCAATGGGTGATATGAAATAGTCCTTAAATTCCTTGATTGCAATTGTTATTATCTGTTTCATGGCGCTATGCAGCCTCCCTTGTCAGTTCCTGGAATATTTTTTCAAGCCCCTGGGATTCTGTATTCATCTGAACAATTATCCAGTCGGTTTCTTTGATTTTAAGGTAAATATCTGATCTTATGTCTTTGCTGTCCCTGCCTGTTATTTCAAATGAAACAGTCTGGTCTTCACCTGATTCAACCTGTTTGACTTCCTGGATGAAATCCAGTGATTTTAAAAAGTCTGTGGCTTCATTTTCCTGTACATTCCTGAGCGACAGCCTGACAAGGCAGCTGTTTTCCGCACTGGCCTTCAGGTGTTGTGTTGTATCATCTGCCACAATCCTGCCTTTGTTGATAATGACTATGCGGTCACATGTGGCTTCAGCCTCGCTGAGTATATGGGTGGAGAATATAATGGTTTTTTCCTTGCCTATGGTTTTGATTATATTCCTGATTTCTGCAATCTGGTTGGGGTCAAGGCCTGAGGTCGGTTCGTCAAGTATGAGTATCTCAGGATCTGTCATCATTGCATGGGCAAGCCCGACCCTCTGGCGCAGCCCTTTTGAAAGATCTGATATGGGTTTTCCCATTATGGAACCAAGCCCGCACATGTCAGACAGCTGTAAAAGCCTGTCATAGCGTTTTTCCCTGTCATGAATCCCCTTTATTTTTGCCACATAGTCAAGATAGTCATAAACCAGCATGTTGTGATACAGGGGAGCTGACTCAGGCAGATATCCCATCATGGATTTTATTTTAATGGCATCTTCAGGCATCTGAAGATCCTTGACCTTGATGGTGCCCGCGCTTGGCCTGAAATATCCGGTGAGCATTCTCAAGGCCGATGTCTTGCCCGCTCCGTTGGGCCCGAGAAGGCCAAGGATTTCTCCTTTCCGGATGGTGAGGCTTATATTATTCACAGCACAGAAGTCTTTGTAGTATTTGGTAAGGTTCTGAACTTCAATCAAGTTGTCCTCCTTCAAAATTTACAGGGTTAAGGGGTTGTTTTAAAAGTCTTCCAGAGCTTTGCTTTTTTCAATGAAGTCAAAAAGGTCTTCTTCTGTCCTCTGGCAGGCTGTGAGCGCTTTTTCAAGATTGCGGCAGAACGGGTCTTCAGGGCCCAGGGTAGCGGCAGCTTTCTTATAAAGGTCTTTTCCTCGTGTAAAATGGGCTTTCATTTCATTGAACAGGATTTTACGTTCTTCATGCCTTATTTTTTCAACCTTGATTATGGATTCAAGTTTTTTGATGGAATATTCAACCAAAGCATCCCTTGGAGTGCCGTATGTGCTTGAGATGGCCTCTAAAGCTTCAATGGTGCGGCGACTTAAGACAAAGGTTTTCTGGCGTCTGGGAATTTTTTTGAACTGTTTGATTTTTATTGTTCTGGCAAGGCTGTCCAGGGCATCCATATCCTCTATGATATGGTCAAAAAGTGATTTCTGCTTGATTCCCATGTGGATGGCCACAAGCCCTATGGCATCTATTGCTTTCTGGGAAAGCTTGAAAGTCGCCCTTACGGACTGTTTTCCCCTCAGGTCAAAAAGGGTTGATCCGGGAAACTGGTCTTCTATCTTTGACATACCGGACTCCTTTGCAGGTATTTTATATGATGTTTGCATTTTCATTCAAAATAGTAATGAAAATATATAATGGTTGGAATTTTAGCTTAAAAGAAAAAAGGTATCAATGGGAAATATGGAAGATGACCAAAAAATAATCTTGACTCAAAACATTGCAAAACACATGGCTGTCACAATGGCTCCGGCAATGAAATATATTTCTGTTCCCGAAGGATTGAATTTTGGATCTGTCCTGTCCTCGCAATAGCACCGGGCCTGCATTGCAAGCACAAGATTGTCAGCAGACAAAAAGGTTTTATAAAGAAGAGGCATGGCAATGCGCTTTATTCTTTTTACGGGATTTTTTTCAAGATCACCGCATCTTGCCTTTCCTGCCTCTGAAATTTTTCTGGCCTGCCTGAAAATGACCGGCATGAATCCGAGGGCAAGTCCTATCATGACGCCAAGGCGCTTTTCAGGAATAAACGGAACAGGCCTGAAAAACCATTGTACTGCTGCCTTGACTGAGCCTGGTTTTGTTGTGGCGGCAAAAACCGCTCCTGTTATCATGATGAGTAAAAACCTGAATGCAACCATAATTCCCTGGGCAACTCCCTGCTTTGTGACAGATATGCCGTGAAATGAAAAAACAATATCGCCTGGCACGGCAAGGGCACGGGCTGTGAATACAAGAAACAGAATTACAATGAAATACCTGACAGCCTTCAGAAAGGGCAGAATGGCAAGGCCTGCATTTTTAAAGAAAAATACAAGCAGCCCTGCAAATATAATCAAAGGAAAAGGCCCTGCTGACAGCATGGTTATGCTGACAAGGCAGAGGATAAAGAATTTGCACCTTGGATCCAGCCTGTGGAGCATGCTGTTTCCATGAATATAGGAAAAGGCGTTCATGCTGTCCATGGCTTCAGACCAAGACCGAATTTTGAACAGCATGGCTCCTTGACTCCGTATGATTCAAGAAGACACACCATTTTTTCAGGGTGTCCGTCCGCAACTATCTTTCCTTCTTCCATTATGATTATTCTTGTGGCTTCGCATATGGCGATTTCAACATCATGCGCTGCAATGATGATGGTATGGCCGGATCTGTTAAGCTGTGCAATGGTGGAAAGTACCTGGCATATCCCGGGATAGTCAAGATTGGAGAAAGGTTCGTCAAATACAATAACCTTTGGATCCATGACAAGCACGCCTGCAATGGCAAGCCTGCGTTTTTCTCCGCCTGAAAGGGATGATGGATGGCGATCCTTTAAATGCAGAAGATCAAGTTTTTCAAGAATCAGGTTTACTTTTGCCTTGATCTGTGAACGCGGAAATTTCAGGTTTTCAAGGCCGAATGCAGTTTCATCAAACACAGTGTCTCCGACAATCTGTGTGTCAGGATCCTGAAAAACCATGCCAATGGTTTTTCTTGCAGACACAAGGTTGCAGGCAAGTTTTTTCCCGTCCACCAGAATACTGCCTGAACAGGGCTGCAAAAGCCCGTTCAGATGCCGCAGAAAAGTGGTCTTGCCGGAGCCGTTTCTGCCCGCAAGGATAATGAATTCGCCTTTTTCTATGTTAAGGCTTATATTATCAAGCCCTTTGTATCCATCTGAAAAGGTGTGGCAGATATTGTGTATTTCAATTATTTTGTCAGAACATGGCATGATAGTTATGAGGGCTGCAAATCAGGGCAGGCGTATGGCCGGTCTCAGAGCTTTTGCAATGAATGCTGCTGCAATGATCTTTATTATATCTGCAATTATGAATGGGTACATGCCAAGGCCGAAAGCCTTTGACCATGACATTGCAGTTACAGCCTTCAGCCAGGGCACGCCTGCGGCATAGACGATGACTGAGCCTGCTGTCATGGCAATTATGTCGGCAGCAAGATTTCTTCCGAGCATTTTTGATATTGCCCCTGCTGCTGCTGCACAGGGAAGATATCCAAGAAGATAGCCTCCTGTGGGGCCGAGCAGTTTTCCGACTCCTGAGCTTCCTCCTGCAAACACGGGCAGGCCTGCAAACCCGATCAAAAGATAGACAGCCACACATGCGCTTCCCCATACAGGGCCCAGAAGAATTGCAGCAAGCAGGACAAACATGTTCTGGAGAACAATGGGAACAGGGCCTATGGGAATCTGTATGAATGCGCCTGCTGCAATGAAGGCAACCATCAGGGATGTGTATACTGTCATTCTAAGCCTGTCTTGTGAATTCGTTATGGAAGCAGTCTCCATAGATAATTCTTTTTTGTTTTCCATGTCTGTCCTCTATTATCAGTGCTCCTGTTTCATCCACATCCACGGCCATGCCTTTGTGCACACTCTTAAGTGTTTCAACACGCACGCATGTGCCGATGGTGGAGGTATGTTTTTTCCATTCAAAGATGATTCCTGCAGGATCAGGATCTTTTGTCATGCCTGAAAAATCATCCAGAAAATTCTGCAGGATCAGTTTTCTTGAAATATTTTTTCCAAGTGCCTGTTTCAGCGAAACAGCGTTTGGTTCATGCTGAACAGGATCATTATTTACATTCAGTCCTATTCCAATGTTTACAAATTCAATCATGTCCCCCTGTGTTTCCATTTCAGACAGAAGACCGCATAATTTCCTGCCTTCAAGCAGAAGATCATTGGGCCATTTTACGCTCACATCAAGGCTGAACATGTTTTTTATGGTGCGGGCAAGGCTGAGCCCTGCTGCGAAATTATAAACATATGCAAGCACAGGAGGAATATCAGGCTTCAGGATCAGGGTGAACCACAGCCCGCCCCCTGAGGAAAACCATTGACGGTTAAGCCTGCCTCTGCCTGATGTCTGGTTTTCAGCAAGAACCACACTCAGATGGGGAATATTTTCTTTTGCAAGGCTCTTTGCTTTGTTCATTGTGGAATCAAGGTGCTGAAAATGAAATATCCTGTCCTGGAATTTTGTATCAAAGCAGAAGGGCAGTAAAAGGTCTTCATGATTTTGAAGCACATATCCCTTTGCATTGGATTCTATATCAAATCCGTTTTTTTTAAGTGCACTGATGTGTTTCCACACAGCCACTCTTGAGACTCCAAGCTCATTGCTTATGCTGACTCCGGACACAGTTCTGCCTTTTGCATCATATAAAAGCTGGAGTATTGAATGCCTGATATTTTTCTGTTCGTTAACCATTATGAGAATGGATAGTTAACAAAAAAACAGTCCAATATCAAGCAATAAAATATATTTTGATGAAAATTTATTTTCTATACCAGAATCTTCCGTTTAATGTTCTGGCGATCCTGGGTTCATTGTTTTCAAAAATTACTTCTTCTGCAACAGAGGATTTTTCCTTTCTGACAATATTTGTGTCAAAAATCTGCCCTGTTATGGTCACAGTGTAATTTACAACAAACGCATCTGAGGATTTTCTGTGAACATTGAAGCCTGAAATATTGTATTGAACGGCATCATAAACCGAAAACATGTTTCTTAAATTTTCTTCCAGGTCTGATATGCTTGTTCCGTCATCAGCTCCCCAGTTTTCAGAAACAAGGCTGACTATTTCGTATTCATCCTGATTTTCATATGCATCTTTGAATTTTTCATATAATTTTTTTATTGCATTAAGCTTTGCCATGTCAATTTCAGCAGATTTTGTCGGTGATTCCACTGGTACGGCCCGGCTCTGCTGAGAGACCGGTTTTTTCAGCCTCATGTTATTTGCTTTTCTGATTACAGGTTTTCTTGCAGGCAGCGCAGGATTCACAATTGAAGCCATGGCAGTTGCAGGGCCTAAAAGTATTCTTATGTTGCTGACTGTCCTTTTTGCACCAGGATTCTGGCTCTGTGCAATTACAATTAGGCCGGTTCTGCCTGAACCCTTGTATGTCTTTTGAACATGCAGGCCTGCCTGTTCAAGTATTTCAACAGCTTTGTCTTCTTTTTTTCCTGTTACATCGGGAATTATGGCAGGCATTTTTCCTGTTTTCATTCTGATGATGGTTCCTGGCCTGACAATGGAATGGGGGGCAGGATCTGATGCCAGAACAATTCCGTTCTGCTGTACTGAGTGTACCTGAATATATTCAACTGCATGTCTCAAGCCTGAATTGTGAATCTGTTGAATGGCGCTGGAAAAAGGTTTTCTTATGATATCAGGCACTTTTATTCTGGTGGACAGGGTCAGGTAAATTGTTGAACCTGTTCTTGCAGAACCTGGAGCCGGGCTCTGAGCTGTTACAACTGCATTTGCAGGAAAGGATGCTACAGGGTCAGCAGGTTCTGATTCCCTGTATGAACGGTGCGAGGATGTAATCAGGTGTGGGCGTTTAAATGAGGTCCGTTTTTTCCTGGATTTTATGTTTCCCTTGTATCGGGCATACATTCTGTGCTGTTTTACAATGGCAGCAGCTCTTCTGACATTCATGCCGAGAAGGTTGGGCACAGTACGGGAATCAATGCCTGCAAAAAGCATCACAGGACGTCCGTATCCAGGCCCGACATATGTGCCAGGGCGTGGCCGCACATCCACAATTTTCCCGTTTCTGGATCTGTCGGTTCGAACTTCATGAACAACAAATTCAAGTCCGTTTGCAGCAACCATTGACTGTGCTTCAGCCACTGAAAGCCCTATAACAGGAGGAACACTATAACGCTGTCCATGAAAGTCCTGATGGCTGTCTGCCGGCCTGTCAGTGCTGCCTGCAAACAGGGTTATTGCAGGCCCTGCAACAGAACTGCCTGGAACCGGAGACTGGTTCACCACTTTACCATTGTGGTCTGATTTTACGTAAAAAACCGCCGGTGCAAACCCTGACTGCTTAAGCTCTGCAACAGCCTGGTTTTCCGGTTTTCCAATGACATCAGGAACAGAAGATATCAATTTTTTTACATACAGAGTGACGGTGTCTCCCGGTTTTACAGCAGAGTTAAAGGCAGGGCTGGTTCTGGATATCTTTTTGTCCAGTGCTTTATTAATTGTATTTTCATAGACAACCCTGTATTTCAGGTCCTGTTTGAATCTGGTCAGAAAGCTTATTGCCTTGCGCTCGTCCATTCCTGCAAGGTTGGGTACTTTTATTGTATCGAATCTGTAAATTACAATTTTAACTGTTGAGCCAGGTTCAAGCTGTGTATTTGCACCAGGGCTCTGTTCTGCCACCTTTCCGTCATTGTATCTTAGAGATGTTGATTTATATGATTTTTTAACCTTGAAACCACGGCCTTTGAGCATTGCAACAGCCAGGGCTTCTGTCTGGTATCTTAAACTGGGAACCCTGGGTTTGAGCAGATAAACAGTAAAGCTTACAGAAGAACCGAATTTGACAGAACTGCCTGCCGCAGGCACTGTCTTTGTGGAAATTTTACCGGCAAGAGTGGAATTTGTTGTGGCTTTGTAGGTAATTTTCGGGACAAGCCCTGCTGACTTTAAACGCGAAACAGCATTCTGTTCGGTAAAACCTGCCATGAAAGGGACCTTGACCATCTTTTCAGACTCAGGCTTTGCAATATAAATCCATACGGAATTATATCTTCTTGGATCCATCAGCGTTCCTTTAGCCGGAATCTGTCTGGTTATCCTGTGGAATCGTTTTTTTACGGACGGGTCATGTTCAATTTCCTTTTTTGAGTAATAGGTGTACTGATGCTTTACTTCATTGATCCCCCTGGTATTTTTAAGGATTTTTTCTGCCTGTGCAGCATCTTTGCCGGTTACATCAGGCATTGATGTCAGATGATCCCTTAAAATTGTCAGATTTATGGAGCCGTCATTTTTCAGAGATGAATAAATAACAGTATTGTTTTTTGCTGTTTTGGGGGCCTGCTCAAATTTATAATATGTTCTTATTATTTTTTTAAACCCGTTTTTTTTCAGCAGCTCAACAGCCTTGTCCTGATCCATTCCAACAACATCAGGATATTTTTTGAAATTTTTGTCTGTAAGCGAATTTTTCGCCACATACATGTCAATCAATTGTTCAGAATGTATGGTGGCGCCTGCGGCTGGTTTTGTATAATACACCTTTCCATTGGGAGCCTTGTCAGAGCTTGTTTCAAATACTCTAAGATAGACATGTAC
>CAYOYY010000068.1:0-13558 GCA_964408295.1 uncultured Desulfobacula sp.
AATCCGGATGACGGGGTTGTTATTGTGGCGGACAGGGGCAGCCTTACCGGGATTGTCATTAATGTCATGGATGCATGCAGGCTGGCAGGAGCGCAGAATGTCTCCATAGCAGCCGAACATGGGCATAACAGATAGGAAAAGCTTATGGCATTTGATCTGAAACCGTTAAAGGTATGGATTTTTGCTGTTGCCTGTTCCGTTCTGATCAATACTGTGATTTTCGGGATTATGCCGGGACTTGTGAGGATATCCGATGTAAACAGGGAGACCCTGGATGATTTCAGGCAGATTCAGGTTATCCGGGTGAAAAAATCTGAGCCTCCTGTCAGAAAAAAACAGCCTGAAAAAATCACCCGGCCTGAAAAATTGAAGGAAATACCAAGGCCCCTGAACACAAGACATTCTGTAAAACCGAAACCTCTTGACCTGAAGCCGCGCCTGCCATTTCAGATTAACCCGGCCCTGCCTGCCTTTGCAGGCGACCCTGTGGTTCCAAAGCTTGAAAAACCCTCATTTGAATCAGCTCCCCTGAAGACCGGGTATTCAGTTGAAGAACTGGATTCACCTCTGATGCCCATTGTGAGGATGGCTCCTGTTTATCCTTTGAGGGCAACAACCAGGGGGATTGAAGGATATGTAACTGTCAGGTTTGTTGTGACAAAACAGGGTAATGTAAAGGATATCAGAATAATCAAAGCCGTGCCTGAACATGTGTTTGAAAAAAGTGTCATCCGCTGTGTTTCAGCATGGAAATTCAGGCCCGGAACCGTGGAAGGCATTCCTGTTTCCACAATTGTAAAAACAACAATAAGGTTCAGGCTGGACAAGTGACAATGAGAATAAATGCACTTTTCATATTCATTATTTTTGTGGTGATAACAGGAACTGCCATGGCAGAAGGCCTGAAACTGCCTCCTGGTGCCGGGATATGCGCAGGCAGGGCTACAGCTTTAGCTGAAAAGGGCAAAATCCAGCAGGCCATTGACCTGCTGGAAAAATTTAATTCAAAAAAAGCTGGAAAAACCGAATCAATGGTACTGGCAAGAGGTTATAATCATTATTATATTCATTTTCTTCTGGGTAATTATTATCTTATGCTGGCCCGTGGTGACAGGGACCAAAAGAGCAATGACAGCAGGTATGCAGAGGCAATTGAGCATTTTAAAGATTGCCTTGATAAAAATCATGAATTCAGTGCAGCCTGGCTCAATCTTGCAATGGCTTTTTATGAGGCTTCCATGTTTGCAAAGGCTGCTAAATCATTTGAAAAAGGCTATGAAACATCAAAGTCTCCAGAACCTGTTCATCTGTATTATGCCTGTGTGTGCCGGCTGCAGGCCGGAGCTGTTAAAAAGGCCTTTGATACATTTACCCGCCTTATGAAAAATCACCCGGATAAGATTAAATTGCAGTGGAAAGAAACCTGGGTCACTATTCTTTTCGGGCTTAAGCGCTTCAGACAGGCTCTGCCTTATATTGAAGAACTTGCTGCGAAATCAGGCAGGCCGGCAGACAGAAAATGGAAAAAAATACTTCTTTACCAGTACATGAACCTGAACATGAATCAAAAAGCCCTTGATTATGCAGGCTCTCTTGTGCGTTCTGATCCTGTCTGCCCTGAATGGTGGAAGGCTCTTTGCCACTTGTATCTTGATAAAAACCTTTATGAAAAGGGCCTGGCCTCCCTGATCATTTACGGGTATCTTTCTCCCATGACCAGAGAGGAGCTCAGGTTAGAGGCAGATCTTTACCGCTGCCTTAATATTCCTGACAAGGCATCTGAAATTTACAAAAAGATAGAAAATCTTCAAGGTTCATCTGCTAAACCTTGAACTGATTGACAAGACTGTCCAGACTGCCTGCCAGTTCTGATAATTCCTCAGCCTTTTTATTGACCCTGGTACTGTTGGCAGATAACTGGTCTGTTGAAGATTTGACCTGCTCTATCTGTTTCGCAATGTGGGCTGTCCCTCCTGCTGCCTGTGACATTGCATTGTTCACCTCATTGACTCCGTCTGAAACCTGGGAGATGTTTCCTGCAATCTCATGTGTTGCAGAGGATTGCTCTTCTATTGCAGAAGCAATGGTTGTGACAATTTCATTGGTTTCATTTACAGTGTCTGTAATATTTTTAATGCCTGAGATGGTTGTGTCAGTGGCTGACTGGATTCCCTGGATTTTGGATCTTATTTCATCGGTTGCATCTGCTGTCTGCCTTGCTAAGTCCTTTATCTCATTGGCAACAACGGCAAATCCCTTGCCTGCTTCTCCTGCCCTTGCCGCCTCGATCGTGGCATTCAGTGCAAGCAGGTTGACCTGTTCGGAAATATCGGCAATAACACCTGTGACATGGGTGATTTCAGAGGCCCAGTTACCAAGTTCGTCCATCTGATCTGTCACTTCCTTTGCCCTGTTTACCGCTGCCTGGGAAATCTGGTTTGCATTTGCAGTATTGGATGCGATTTCATTTATGGTTGCGCTCATCTGTTCGGCTGCAACTGCAACTGTATTGATATTTTCCGATGTGGCATCCAGAATCTGTGCCACAGATGCAATGCTGTCCTTTACCTTTGCGCTTGAATCTGCAACATCAGCAGTCATCTGTGATGTATCAGCGGAGGAATCCGTCATTTCAGTGGATATATCGGCAAGATTTTCAGCCGACAGAGTAAGTTTTTTTGAATTTTCTGCAAGGTCTGTGATTATACCCTGAATTTTACCTATGAAAATATTGAAGCTTTCAGCAAGCTCTCCTGTTTCGTCGGATGAGCTTACCTGGATTCTGGTTGTAAGGTCTCCATCACCCTGTGCTGCATCCTTGAGGCTTTCAACAACCTGATTCAGAGGCTTTGAGATGGAACCTGCAATGAACAGGATGATAAGGGCTGCAATGATAAGAGCTATAACGGCTGTTAATACGCTGATCTTTGCAAGCATGCTTACAGGAGAGAAAATATCATTGTAATCTGCTGCTGCATTTATATAGATATAAGGTTCATTGACTTTTTTGAAAGCCATAAGGGTTTTATGCCTGTCAAGCATGGTTGTTACAATGCCCTTTGCCTTGCCGCTGATATCCTGCCATGCTTTGGTGTTTGAAATGTTCATATTGAAAATTCTGGCTTTATCAGGATATGCTATTGCATTTCCCTGGCTGTCAACTGCAAATACAAACCCTTTTTTGCCTGTTTTTACAGGGGCTATGAATTTATCTGAAAATGCAGTAAAGTCAATAAGAGCAAAAATTACCCCGGTTATCTGATCGGACAGCTTCAGAGGCGCTGCAATGGCAAAGACAGGATTGCCGGTTTTGGTACTTTTAAACACAGAGCTTGTGACAAATTGCCCCTTTAATGCTTTTTTGAAAAAATCTTCAGTTTCCACCTTGTATTTGTTGACAAGCCCTGGATCTGAAGATGCTGTTACAAGGCCTGTTTTGTCAGCAAGGCTGATACTTTCAAAACTGTGGTAGTCTTTTTTGAAGGTGGCAAGTTTCTGGCTGGATTTTTTTCTGGAATATCCGTCTACCCAGGATGTATCAACAGCAGAGGGAAATTTGGGCTCCTTGGTCCAGTTTCTGATGTTTATTTTACGTTCCATTACCCATGAACCCATCATGGCGGAAATTGAATCTGCCTGTTTTGTGATCTGATCAGTGATAAGAGAACTCAAGGCATTTTTTGACTGAAAATAGGATATGAATGATGTGGTTCCCATGGCAATGCATACAAGCAGTACACTGGGGATGAGAAATTTAAATTTAATAGAGGTTTTCATTATATTTTTTTTCCTAAGTTTAAAAAAAGTTTAATAATTTTTGAGATTCCATCATAATTTTATTAAAAATATTTATAATATAACCTATTGATACAAAAAAGAAAGAAGTTTTTGTCATGCGGAGGTGTTTATGAACACAGAAACTGAAAAAAACAGCACAGACGGGCCTGGTGCGTCATGCAGCAGATATTGGGGACTTCAGACCAGACTTGCCATGAAAAATTTTAAAATAGGCAGCCACAGGATGCCGATTGAAGTTATCAGGGCTCTTGGAATTGTAAAAAAAGCTGCTGCCATTGCAAATCATGGCTGCGGAGTACTGTCCCGTGAAAAAAAAGACCTCATTGTAATGGCGTGTGATGAAATTATAAACGGCATGCTTGATGATCATTTCCCTCTGCCTGTATGGCAGACCGGATCAGGCACTCAGTCCAACATGAATGTAAACGAGGTAATAGCAGGCCGCTGTCAGGCTCTTGCAGGCAGAGAACTGAAACATGAAAAATATTTTGTTCATCCCAATGATGATGTAAACATGTCCCAATCTTCAAATGATACTTTCCCTTCTGCAATGAATATGGCTGCCTTTGCAGCCCTTGAAACCAGTACCATACCATGCCTGAAGGACCTGAGAAAAAGCCTTGATGACAGGGCTTTACAATGGAAGGATATTATCAAGGTTGGAAGAACTCATCTCATGGACGCAACCCCTGTGACCCTTGGTCAGGAATTTTCTGGTTATTCCGCCATGATTGACCATGGCATTGGTGAACTTGAACATTCCATGACAGGGCTGTCTGAACTGGCGCTTGGCGGGACTGCCGTTGGAACAGGTCTTAACGTTCCTGAAGGTTTTGAAAAGGCTGCAATAAAGCTCATATGTGAATTCACAGGTTCAGATTTTGTCTGTGCACCAAATAAGTTCCAGGCTCTTGCATCGCACGACGCCATTGTAAGTGCGCATGGGGCGTTAAGGGGACTTGCAGCAGGTCTGATGAAGATCGCAAATGATATAAGGCTTATGGGATCCGGACCGAGATGCGGCATAGGAGAACTTGCACTGCCTGAAAATGAGCCTGGATCATCCATGATGCCGGGCAAGGTGAATCCCACACAGGCAGAAGCCCTGACCATGGTATGCGCACAGATTATGGGCAATGATGTTACAATGGGTATAAGTGCGGCAGGCGGGCATTTTGAACTCAATGCATTTAAACCTGTCATAATTTATAATTTTCTGGAATCAGCACATCTCATGGCAGGTGCGGTTCTGTCCTTCAGGACAAAATGCCTTGACGGCATCATGCCGGTTCATGGGAAAATTGCAGATTATCTTGATATGTCCCTTATGCCTGTTACAGCACTTGTACCTTATATCGGGTATGACAGGGCTGCTGAAATTGCAAACAAAGCCCTTGCTCAGAATAAAACCTTAAGGCAGGCAGCTGTTGAAACCGGATTTGTCTCTTCAGAAGATTTTGACAAATGGGTTGTTCCTGCAAAGATGATTGGCAATAAATAAAAAAAAGTCTATAGTTTTTAAATGATGTATATAAAACCGGGAGGACATGGGTATGGAATATGATGTCGCAATATTCAGGCCTTACCCCTTTAAAAAAGGTCAGAAAATAAGAATTGAGGGCTCAAAAAGGGCTGGAGACTGGGAAGTTGAGGATATCAGCGATACAAAGGTCATGCTTCGATGTCCGGTTACAGGCACAAGGGTCAGCTGGGCGAGGTTCTGTTATTTTGTCCGGAATTCTCATCAGCAGTGGCCGTCAGACTGAATTTATCATTAAACAGGAGCTGAACGTGAAAGTAATTCTTGTGATGGCAATGACAGCAGACGGTGTTATTGCGCATAATTCAGATGAGCCTGTTGACTGGACAGGAAAAGCTGATAAACAGTATTTTGTTCAGATTACCCGGCAGGCAGGAGCCATGATAATGGGCTCAAAAACCTTTGATACCCTGGGAAAAACTCTGCCTGGAAGAAAAAATATTGTAATGACAAGGGATAAGACCAGAAAAAGCCATGGCAGGAATCTTGTGTTCACTGACAAGGCTCCTGAACAAATTCTGAAGGATCTTGAAGCTGAAGGCTTTGACACTGTAATACTAATAGGCGGGTCGCTTGTGAATACTTTATTCATGGAACGCAGTCTTGTGGATGAAATTCATGTTACCATTGTACCGAAATTGTTCGGCACAGGTCTTGGTCTGTTCAATTCAGCAATGGACAGGGAGCTTGAGCTTGTGGATTTAAGGAAAATGGATCAGGGCAGCTTTCTGATTATATACAGGGTTGTCCCTGTTTAATGTTGCATGCAATGCAAAAAAAGTATAATAAAAATGATATGAGCAGAAAGAAAATCACAGAAAAATCTGAGAAAAAATCCTTTATTACACGTTTTCTGGAATGGATTATAAAGGGCAATAAAAAAGCTGCTGCCAAAGGTAAATTGTGTAAATCCTGACTCGGCAGAAAATAACCCTGCCTGTCAGGCAGAGGTAAATTTTAAAGGAAAGATGGGATAATGAGTGCTGCAGTAAAACAATTGTTGCAGAAAATAAATTGTATAGAAGCGGATATTAACCTGCATAAACAGATTCTGTTCTCCCTGTCACCTGATGACAGCAGTCAGATGGAAGAGATACTTCAGAAAATAGCCTCTTATAAAAACCAGATACATGAGTTGAGGCAGCAGATTAAAAACACGGATAAAGATGAATACAACAGAATCATTGTACTGGAAAAAGCAGTGAACGATTTTTTAAAAATCGCAGAAGATAAAAGATATGTCCGTGTTACAACTTTAAACGAAACAGGAATCTGCTTTGTGGAACTAAATGATGGAACCCGCCTGGACTGCCTTGTTACAGCAGAAGATGATGAAGGAAACTGGACAGTACTGACCCTGGATGGAGAAACAAGGCAATACCCTTCCGGGCTGGTTAAACACCAGGACGGCATTGGCATGTGATATTGTATGTTCCTGGAATATGGCTGATAAATTTTGTTTTATACAATGAAAGGAGATCATCATGACCGACAAAGTACTCATCGTATTGTCCTGTGGAACCAACAATCCCAACCGTTCAACCAGGGCTATCCATCTTGCAACAGTTGCCCACAAGGAAGGCAAGGATGTTACAATGTTTCTGCTGGATGAGGCTGTTTATCTTGCAAAGGAAGGTCTTATAGAACATGTGAGGGCTGCCACGGGAGATATTGCTGACGATCTTCTGACCTATCTTCAGGCCAATGAAGTGCCCATTCTTGTATGCACCCCGTGTGCAAAGGCAAGACAGGTCGCAGAATCTGATCTGATTGAAGGTGCAAAGCTTGCGCCTGCATCAAAGATGATTGAAATCGCCTGTGAAAGTACTGTTATAAGCCTTTAGAATAATAGAGCAAAAAACAATAATCCTGCTGCATGGCATGCCTTTATTATCAGGATCAGGCCATGCAGTTTTTTTTACCATGAATTCATCATGTTGATACCGATGAATTTTGCAACTTCCTCCTGCATCTGTTTGAACCTGAATCCAACAACCTGTACAAGATAGAACATGAGTTTGAATCCAATGGAATTGTCTTCTTCCATCAGGTGGCTGAGTTTTGTAGCATTGATTTTAAGAACTTTACAGCGCCTTGATGTGCAGTATGCAGACAGTCTCATCTGATAGGGAGGGATAAAACACGACCATCCGAAAACCTGGGATTCCGGAATTGTATTGCGGTGGGACGAAATGGCAGTTTCGCTGCTGGCTGATTTCCCGTTCGGCATCTCAAAGCGCAGTTCGACATTGCCCTCAATTACAACCCATAGGTTTTTCGCGGGGCTGCCTTCAAGAAACAGGCTCTGGCCGACCTGATATTCCTCCACCGAGCATATTTCGAGGAACCTGGTCAATTCGTCGTTGCTGAATTTTTTAAAAATGTCCAGATCCTCCACAAGTTCGACTGGTATCATGACTTTTCTCCTTGCTGGATAATTGGAATCCCTTTCTTTTTAAGATTTGGGTTTCATTCCTGGGTAAGTGATGATAAATTATATACTAAAAAAAAATTACACCTTTGTAAAGAAGGAATCCTTACGACGGGAATTATAGAAAATCGTGACGAATAATATCTTGGGAGTATATTCATGAAAATTTTTATCAAATGGATATCTGTTGCAGTGTGTATTCTTCTGCTTGTTGTGGTGGGTGCTGTTTTCCTTGCTCCAAAATTCATTAATGTCAACAAGTACAAGCCTGTTATTGAAAAAAAGGTTGCTGATGCAACAGGGCGGTCTTTTTCTCTCGGAGATGACATTGATCTGTCTGTGTTCCCCTGGGTGGGGCTAAAGCTTACAGATATTCATCTTGGCAATCCCAAAGGTTTTATCCATAAGGATATTGTCTCAATTAAAAAATTTGAAATCAGGCTCAAGGTCATGCCATTGCTGTCAAGGCAGGTGGAAATTAAAACCTTTGTCATTGACCAGCCTGAAATTTATCTTGAAAAACACAGGGACGGCACAGCAGGCTGGCAGGGAATGGGCGGTTCCAGTGAAAAAACGCCAAAGAAAAAAAAGGCAGAACCTTCAGAGTCGCAGGGGATTTACGCGAATCAGGGTGGCCTGCCGATTGCCGGGCTTGAGGTAAAACAATGCATAATTAAAAACGGGCGCCTGATCTATCAGGATGATGGCTCTGGCATAAAAAAGGAAATTTCAAACCTGAATATAACCCTTAAAAATATCAGTCTTGATACTCCAATTAATATTTCAGCCGGTGCAGATATTGACGGCAGGCCGGTTTCATTTGAGGGTGTGGCAGGCCCTCTGAGAAACAACCCCGGCAAAGGGGATCTTGCCCTGGATTTCAGTATTTCCGTATTCAGGCAGTTAAAAATAGGGATAAAGGGCAAATTAACAGATCCGGGTGAAAACCTGGGCTATGATTTTGAACTGGATATTCCGTCATTTTCTCCTGTGAGCCTTCTTTCTGTTCTGGGCCAGAAACTGCCCTTTAAAACAGCTGATCCCGATGTACTGGGTAGTCTGTCACTTAAAGCCGGGATAAAGGGTTCTGCAGATCATGTGTCCGTGACAGGAGGTCATCTTGTCCTGGATGATTCCACAATTGATTTTACAGCATCTGCAAAGGCATTTTCAAAACCGGATCTGAAATTTGATTTAAGCCTGGATAAAATTGATCTTGACCGGTATCTGCCGGAACAGTCTCCTGAAGCAAAATCAGGATCTGTGCCTGAGAATCTGGGTAAATCACCTGAAAACACAGCAGGGAAATCCGGATCAGGCTCAGAACAGAAAATTGATTATACTCCTTTGAGAAAACTTATACTGGACGGAAAAATCAGGGCCGGAAGTCTTAAGGTACACGGAGTCAGACTTGAAAAGATCAAGGTCAATATCATGGCAAAAAACGGAGTGATCAGAATTGACCCTGCCAGTATGAACCTGTACCAGGGAAAACTTGGGTCATCATGCAGGTTTGATGTCAGAAAGGACGTGCCTGTAACATCTGTGAAACTTGATCTTGCAGGGGTGAGGGCAGGACAGCTCATAAAAGATGCCATGCAGAAAAATTTGATTGAAGGCAGGCTTGAGACCATTGCCGAACTGAACATGAAAGGCATTGACCCTGAAACGATAAAACACAGCATTACAGGTCACGGAAAACTGACATTTACTGATGGAGCAATTATCGGAATTGACCTTGCCGATACTGTACGCAGCATTAAGTCTTTTTTGGGCGCAGGTGAAAAATCAGCTCAGAAACCTAAAACTGATTTTGCTGAATTTGTCGTTCCTTTTACTGCTTCAAAAGGACTTGTAAAGATTGACGGAACCCGCCTTGTATCTCCTCTTATCCGTGTCAAGGCTTCAGGAACCACTGATCTTGGAAAATCCCTTCTCAATCTGAAGGTTGCGCCAAAGCTTGTTGCAAGTCTGAAAGGCCAGGGAGATACACAGGAACATACAGGGCTTACCATTCCTGTATCCATAAAGGGGCCGTTTGCTTCGCCTGAAATCAGGCCTGATCTGAAATCAATGTTCAAAAGCGGTGAAGGCCTTGATGTCAATTCCTTGAAACAGAAACTTTCTGCACCTGACAAGGTTGACACCAAAAATATCAAGGATCAGGTCAAGGGACTTTTTAAGGGGTTTATGAACTGAAACATAATTCTGGTTAAAAAAGGAACAGACAATGAAACAGGTTGGCATGAAATTTTTTTTGATATTGATTTTTATCTCACTGGTTCCCTTATCCATGTCATTTGCAGGCAGTTCCTGGCTGGACCGCGGTACAGACATGCTGAAATCGCTTGGAACGCCAGATAGAGACAAAAGTACTCAGGCAGCAGAGCGGCTTACTATCAAGGAGATAGGAGCAGGGCTTAAGGAAGCTTTGAAGGTTGGTGCTGAGAATGTGGTAAGACAGGTGGGTGCAGAAGACGGGTTCAACCTGGATCCCCGTATCCATATTCCCCTGCCGCACAGCATGGACAGGCTAAAGGCTGTATTGAAAAAATACGGGATGTCCTCTCTTTTTAAGGATCTTGAACTGAAACTCAACAGAGCTGCAGAAGCAGCAGCGCCAAAGGCTAAAAAACTGTTTTTTGACACCATCTCAAAAATGAGCTTTGCAGATGTAAAAGCTGTTTATAACGGGCCTGATGATGCTGCCACAACTTATTTCAGAAAAAAAATGTCACCGGAACTTGCAAGGGAAATGAAACCTGTTGTTGAAAACGCCATGTCTCAGGTGGGGGCTGTGAAGGCTTATGACACAATGATAGGCCAGTATAAATCCATTCCATTTGTTCCGGATGTAAAGGCGAATCTTACGGATCATGTTGTTGCAAAGGCAATGGACGGAATTTTTTATTATATGGCGCAGCAGGAAGCTGCCATAAGAAAGGATCCTGTGAAGCGTACGACCCAGTTATTGAAAAAAGTGTTCAAGCGCTGAGCGATTAAGGCGATATTTAATTAGGTTCAATTGATATTAATCTGAAGCAGAAATTGAGGTGAACATGGATGTTACATTTTATGGCGCAGCAGGAGAGGTAACAGGTTCAATGCACCTTCTTGATACGGGAAGGGATCAGATCCTGTTTGACTGCGGAATGTTTCAGGGCAGGCGCAGGGAGAGTCATGAGAAAAACCTGAATTTTCCGATTGACAGATCCAGAATTTCCAGCATGATTTTATCCCATGCCCATATTGACCATTCAGGACGTATACCAGTGCTTACAAGCAAGGATTTCACAGGACGGATTGTCACAACAAGGCCAACGGCAGATGCGCTTCAGTATATGCTTTTAGACAGTGGTCATATCCAGGAATCAGATGCACAATACCTGAACTACAAATCCTTGAGATCGTTTTTATATCAGCAGCAGAATGGCGGCGGAAAACACAGGAAATCAGGTTCCAACGGCATTAAAAAAATGCTGAAAAAAAACAGATATGATCTTGACCATGAAATCATAAACAAACTTCAGAAGGAGCATGGTCTTGATATTGTAACACCCCTTTATACAATGGAAGATGCAAGGCAGTCCCTTGGGTTCATTGATGGATATCCTTTTAATTATCCTGTTACCATAGGAGAGGACACCATTGTAAAATTTTATGTGGCAGGCCATATACTTGGCTCTGCCTTTTCCGTTGTGACAGTGAAGGATCAGGGCAGAACCGTGCGTATCCTTTATACCGGCGATGTGGGAAGATTCGGCAAACCCATACTTAAGGACCCCACCCTGATATTTGATGATGAGGATACTGATATTGATCTGATGATCATTGAAAGCACATACGGTGACAGGGAACATGAACCTGTCCAGGATCTTGGGTCGAGCCTGAAAAAAATACTCAATGAAACCTTTGACAGGGGCGGATCTGTTATTATTCCGTCCTTTGCCTATGGCAGAACCCAGGAGCTGCTTTATATTCTTCATGAACTTTATGATAAGAATCAGGTCCCTGCACGGCCCATATATGTGGACAGTCCTCTTGCCTCCAATATTACCAAGGTATTTGGAGAACACCCTGAAGTATATGACATGGAAACCCACAGGACTTTTCTTGAAAAGGGCGAAAATCCATTTTATTTTGACAAGGTAAGATTTGTCCAGACAGTTGAGGAATCCATGCGCCTGACCCAGGATTCTTCTTCCCATGTGGTTATTTCTGCTTCAGGCATGTGTGAGGCCGGAAGAATACTGCATCATTTAAGATACAAGGTGCATGATTCTAAAAACACTGTGCTGCTTGTCGGGTATATGGCGGAACATACACTTGGCCGCAGGCTCCAGGATGCAGGCCTGAATCACCATGAAAGTGGCGCCAGGAACTCACAGCCTCCTGAGATCAAGATTCTCGGCAAGACCTATCCTCTGCTTGCCAGGGTTGAGAAAATAGGCGGATTCAGTGCTCACGGAGATAAGCATGAACTTGAAAAAATTGTTACCCAGTCAAATCTTAAAATCAGGAAAATAGCAGTGGTTCATGGCGAGAAAGAACAGAGTGCAGCCTTTGCCGAACATTTGCGCCTCAAGGGATATGACACTGTCATTCCCGGGCCTGGCGATAAAATAAATTTATAATTGACATTATTACAGGAGGTTATGATGCAGACCTATTCAGATAGTGATTTCAATGATTTTATTGAAGGAGCCACTTTTCTTGCCACAGGAGGTGGAGGCCCCAAACAGATCGCTTTTGACCTGCTTGCTGCAAGCGGTGTAAAATCTGTGAACTTCGCCCAGCCTCCATATCTTCCTGACGACATGGCTGTTGCAGTGGTGGCACAGGTTTTTGCTCCTTCTGATATATGGGCCAACCCTGATTTCAAGTCTGCTTTGAACTCCTATGTGCAGTTAATGCCGGGCTCAGGCTACAGGGCGGTTCTGCCCGTTGAAGTCGGGGCTGTAAACGGAATCGTGCCTGCAATTGTTGCAGGAAGAACCAACAGCTATCTTGTCACAGGCACCCAGATTGACAGGTCCATGCCTGAAATGGATATGGGCCTTTTTCAGATGAAAGTGCCGTTCATGAAACTGCAGATGGTTACAAAGCAGGGGCTTGTTGTTCCGCCAAAGACCTATCCTGAATCTGATGTTGATGCCATGATAGCGGAGCAGGATATACTTGATATGATGAAAAAATATCCTGAATTTGACGGGGTTGGCGGTTTTGCCACCTATCTCATGACAGGAAGGGATCTTAACAATTATTATAATGAGGGCTTTGTTTTTCCCAATACCTATGAATATGCAAGAAAACTTGGTTCAGCCATGAAGAGCCCTGATTTTGATAATCTTATCAAACAGGAGATCCAGAATCACATAGGCACCTATTATCATCCGTTTCAATTGTTCAGGGGCTATCTTGTTCAGTGCACACAGCAGGCCCATGCACAGGATTACGGGTATGCTGATTTTATCACTTCTGATCCTTCAAGCTGCATGGGGGCAAGAGTGTATTATTCCAATGAGAACATGATTGCCTATCATACGATATGGGTGCTTGTACAGGGAGTTCCAACCCCTGTTGAAGTCGGACCCATGGCCATCGGCCCGGATGCAGTCTGCTATCTTCTGATGGAAGGAGAGAGCAGCGGGTATAAAAAAGGGCATTCATTCACCAATGAGGATTTCAGCCCTGAACACGGAGATCCTGATTTTTTCAGGACCCATGAAATCCAGATGATAGGGATTCCAGAGCCTCGGCTGAGAAAACAGGATATTATCTCAAGTTAT
>CAYOYY010000069.1:0-9978 GCA_964408295.1 uncultured Desulfobacula sp.
TTTGGGGCTAGCGGTGCTCAAGGAGGAATTGGCGTTTAACAAAAAGGCCGGGCTCACCCCTGGGGATGACCGGCTGCCGGCCTTTTTTTATGAGGAGCCCTTGGCCCCCCACAACAAGGTGGTGGAGATCACACCGGAGCAGATGGATTCAGCCCTGAATTTTTCTTGATATCCCCAAGCAGGTGCTATACACTAAACCTGCTGTACAGGGTCAATTTGAACACATGAATATTGTCATCAGGGCAGGGGTCAGGCATGGGTGCAAAGGCGTTGACATCAGGAGATTTAAGGGATGTGTTGCGGATCAGCGGTATTGCCCTGGAGATCTCCCAGAAGGATGCCCAGATCTCCGAGGTGCTGTGCCAGCTTGAGCAGACCTTTAAAACCGGGAACAACAACTTCTATTTTGCCAAAGCCCATGCCCGGGCCCTGAACCTGAACGCCGTGATCGGCCGGGGCATTGACAGCCGGTTCTTCCACGAGTTCAAGGCGGTCTACCACAAGCTGGACCCTTTTTGCCGGATTCTGTCCGGCAAAAACCTGCCCACCGTTGTCACCCGGGATCACTCCAGGAACCAGGGAAGGCTGGGCCGGTACTATGACGACTTTTTAAAGCCACAAAAGATTCATCACCAGATGAGCATCTATCTTAAGACCCGGCACCGGTTTTTCGGAGTGCTGGGTCTTTATCGTCCTCCCGGCACCAGAGGATTCTCTTCCAGAGAGCGGACCAAAGCAGGCCTGCTGGCTCCATATCTGGTTAAAGCACTGGAAAAAGCACAGGTAACTGAACAGCATCAGAAACAGCAGCGAATCATGGAATTTATTACCAATCACGTTGACTATCGAGGTATTATAATTCTTGACAAGGATATGAATCCAGTGTTTGAGAACCATCATGCAAAAAAAATCTTTGCAGCACTGTCAGATACCGGCACATGCCGCAGTACAACATGGTTTGTCCAAAAATTTATCTTACCCATAGATGGCAGACTATTCCGTCAACCAGAGCCTGAACGCCACTTTTTTCAATATGACAATATCAAGGTATACGGGTATTATCAGATAATAGGTCGAGGCTCTTCCACCCTGATCCTGATATATTTTTCAATGGGAAATTCTACTGGGGGACGGATTCGACTCATCCAGGATCATGGTCTGTCCCGGCGTCAGGCTGAAGTTGTTCATCTTCTCAGCCAGGGCCTGAACAACAGGGAAATCGGTGAAAAGCTGTTCATCAGCCGCTATACCGTGGAAAATCACCTTAAAACCATATATGCACGCCTGAGAGTCAGAAACCGCACAGAACTTTCCTATCGTTTAAGAGAATGTCAAATCCAGAATATACAGGGGAAAGGAGCATGACACAGGATACCCTAAATTCCCAAAATATAATTCAAAACGATTGTTACAGGTCCCATATCAAGACAGTTCTTCCTTCAATTCAAGTTTTGTCTCCTGAAATTCCTTCTGTGATTCACTGATTTCTACCAAATTCAATGTGACTTTATATAAAAAAAGGAGTATATTATCCATATATCCTTTTCCATCTGTGCAGTATGTTTCTCGCATGTTCTTTCAGATTCCGTGACTGTGCTTTGTTCCGGCCTGACCAAGATATTGATACAGGCCGTGTCTGATAAAATAACAGATCAAGGAATCAGCCTTTAAAACCAGGCTGGAAAGGAGAACAGACATGAATATAAAAAAAATACTGAACCCAGTTGATGGATCTGATCATTCTTTTGAGTCAACAAAGCATGCCATTGAGCTTGCCACACTGCTTGATGCAGAGATAGTGCTCATGCACTGCCATGCAAGATTTCCTGTTATCCTGGCAGAACCGTATTTTCAGCAGGCCATCAATGAAATCAATTCAGCATCTGAAGAGCTTACTGCTCCTTTTGTCACTATGCTTGAAAAGGCTGATGTAAAATTTGAGGTCCGCATTTTGGAAGGAGAACCCGGCAGCAGAATCCCTGAAATTGCAGAAATTGAACAAATTGATCTCATCGTTATGGGCTCCCGCGGCATAACAGACTTTGCAGGGCTGTTTCTTGGCAGTGTCGCACATCAGGTACTTCACAAATCACATTGCCCGGTTTATATCACAAAGGCCTGAAAAAAATTGACTTTCCCCACCACCTCAGGTAAATAGAACCTCTTTTAAACAAAAAAGAACAGATCATAATGAAACTGACAGCAGCCATAAATGCCTTGAAAACAGAACGCCTGCAATGGAGATTTTAAGCCTGACCCTGGATCAGCTCACATACGGGCTGAAAAAAAATTATGGAAAAGGTAATTTCCATGCTTCAGCCCTTTTACGTAAAATTGTAAAATCAGGCGACAGAAATTTCATGAATGCACCTGAATTTGCAAACTCGCCGGCATTTGCCCGTAAACTTGCAGAACAGCTCACAATAAAACCCGGGCGGGTAAGATCCACATATGAAGAAGGCAGTCTTACCAAATTCATCACACAGCTTGAAGATGGAGAATCAATTGAATCTGTTATAATTCCAATGTCACGGTATAACACTTTATGTATCTCAAGCCAGGCAGGGTGCAAAATGGGGTGCCGATTCTGCAGAACAGCAAAAATGGGCTTTAAAAGAAATCTTGATGTTCATGAAATAACAGGACAATTGTTCAATGCAAGATTCACTCTGAAAAAAAAAATAAAAAATATTGTTTTCATGGGTATGGGAGAACCATTTGACAATTTTGATGCCGTAATCCAGGCCATAAGAGTCATGAATGAGCAGAAAGGTTTTGACATTGCCCTTCGCCATATCACAGTTTCAACATGCGGTCTTGCTTCCGGGATTAAGAAACTGAACAGCCTTGAAATGCCGGGGTTAAGACTTGCTGTATCAATAAATGCCGCTGATGACTCAACAAGGTCACGGCTCATGCCGGTGAACAGGCAATATCCCCTGGCTGAGCTTAAAAAAGCTCTTCAGCACTTCAGGCTTGGCACGAGAGGCGGATTTTTATTTGAATATATTCTAATTAAGGGTTTAAATGATTCTCCTGATGATGCTATAAAATTATCAGACTACATAAAACCTCTGCCTGTCAGACTGAACCTGATCCCCCTGAATCCTGTGACAGGGTTTAACCATGAGTCTCCATGTGACGATGATATGCACAGGTTTGCAGACATATTAAGAGGCAAGGGTGTTTTTGTGATTAAAAGATGGACAAAGGGCAGGTCCGTGGCAGCAGGCTGCGGGCAACTGGGAAGCTGACAATATGAATTATATGGAAGAAAGAACCAGGGCAGGTGAATACCTCAGGCTCGCCTTAGGGTATATGACAAAATATAATCTGCCGGCCAATCCGGTAAACTATACTGTCTTGTATGAATATGTCTCAGGCAAGAACCTGAAGCTTAAAAAAGCTGTAAACAATAGCCTGAAAACAGCCAGAACCATAGACAGCAAAACGCTTGAAGAATTTTATCAGAAATATATTGCTGATGGTGACAGGATTATAATAAGCAGGCTGCTGACAAAAATTTCCCTTATGCTTAAAGATATAACCGGGCATATTTCAGAAACCGAAGGAGATCTTGCAGGACATGGAAAAAATCTCGAAAACCTGGCAGAACAGATAGGTGAAGTCCGTGACTATGATGAAATAAAAAATATTGTGGATCTGATGCTGATTGAAACAAAGGATCTCATAAAATCCGGCAAACGCCTCCAGACCAGGATGAAAATCTCCTCAGAAGATTTAAAACAGCTGCAAAAGGAACTTGAAAAATCCCAGGCAGAAGCCCAGACAGATTCTCTTACCCAGCTCATCAACAGGCGGGGCCTTGAAAAAAAGCTGGAGCTTGAAAGAATCAGGGCAAGACAGAATGATTCCCCTTTTTCAATCATACTTGTGGATATTGACCATTTCAAGAAAGTCAATGACACCTTTGGTCATCTGGTTGGAGACTCACTTTTAAGGGGCATTGCCAATATGCTGAAATCCCATCTGAGAAAAAACGATATTGCAGCCCGGTACGGAGGAGAAGAATTCCTTATCATCCTGCCTGAGACAGGGCTTGACGGAGCAATGGCTGTGGGGAAAAAAATCAGGGAAACCCTGTCCAAAAAAGAATGGAAACTCAAAGAAACCGGGGAACGCATGGGCAAGATAAGTGTTTCAATGGGGATTGCCATTTACAGGCTCAATGAATCGGACCAGGAGCTTTTTGAAAGGGCTGACAGAGCATTGTATCTTGCCAAGCAGAACGGCAGGGACCAGATTGCAACCCAGGAAGATCTTTAAAACCCTGGGCCTGATTTACTGCTCAGCCATAAGGTCAATGGTCAGGGCATAAAAACCCTGATCCATTTTTGCCTGCACCGGAAAATGTCCGTTTTCAATCACCTTGAGCATTGCACGGTTTGAAGCCAGCACATCTGCGGTCATGCCGTGAGCCCCTCTGTCCTTTGCAAGCTTTGCAAGCATCTTGTACATATGGGTTGCAATCCCGTATCCCTGATAATTTTCATCAACAATGAATGCAATATCCACAAAGGGCCTGTTGGGATGCTTTGCAAACCTTGCTTCGGAAATGATGGTCTGCTGGCCAGGCTCACCCACAAGGCCTACAATGGAAAGAGTATCCCTGTAATCAACATTGACATATTCCTGCATTTTTTCATGGGGCATGGCCTTGATGGGACTGAAATATCTGTAATATATGGCTTTATCAGAAAATCTGTAAAAAAGCCGCCTCATCTGGTCCTCATCAGAAGGCTTAATGGGTCTGAACCTGACATCAAGATTATCCCTGAACCTGTGTTTTGTCTCTATATCAGCAGGATAAAAATGGGCACTGTCAGCCAGAAAAATCTGATCTTTGTACAGAAGATTGATTTTTTTTGCTCCCTCAACAAGGGCGGGCCGGTCTTCAGGATGTGCAATTTCAATCAATGCCTGTGCACGTTCTCTTAGGGTTTTACCGCGCAGATGTGCAATTCCGTGCTCCGTGGCCACAAGGTCAATGGATTCAGGTATGCTTAAAAGATCAGGTGAATTTTCCACGCAAAGCCTTATATTTGCCATTCCGTCACGGTTTCTGCTGGGAAGTGCAACAATTGTATATCCTCCGGGAGAAATCTCGGCTCCGTTCAAGAAATCTGCAAGCTGGCCAGGCCCGGCAGTGACATTGGATCTGGTACTGTGCAGAACGACCCTTGCAAAAAGATCGATCCGCCTTATGGGAATGATGACGACAAACCTGCGGTTTCTGCCTATCTCCATGGGATTGAATACCCTGTCGATGGTCTGGAACTCCACCATGGGGTTCTTGTCAAGAAAACGCATAAGTTTTTTAGATCCAAGAGCATATGCAGCAAGAGACCTGCCCTTGAAAATCCCTTTTTTTCTGTTGGTGACAGCTCCTGTTTTCACAAGTTCCATAACCGCATCAGTAAAAAAAGGGGTATGGATTCCAAGATCCTTTTTCTTTGCAAGATATTTTGGCAAAGCCTCAAAAACAGGACCAAACGAAAAGGCAAGACAGCTTGAATCCTCAATCACCGATGCCACATTGGCAGCCAGCCTGTCAAACACCGGTGCCACAGGAAATCTGTCAAAATAAAACGGCGGGCTGAAGGATTCAATGACCATATCAAAGGCATCAAACGGCACAAATGTATCTCCCAGGGTAAAGGGAATATCATGATTGATCTCACCCACAACAAGCTTTGCCTGCTCCATTGCCCTTCTTGCCACATCAACTCCCACACCCAGGCTGCAGAACCCTGCTCTGTTGGGAGCAGTTATCTGTACAAATGCAATATCAATGGGAATCTGACCTTCCTTCATCAAAAGGGGAATGGCGGAAAATCTTGACGGAAGAAGGTCAACCATGCCCGCTGAAATTGCCTCGGCAGAAACCCAGCCTGAAAAAAATGTTTTAAGGCGATAGCGTTTTGATTCAAGTGCCTTGTATGAAATGGCATCCCCAAAGCTTACAAGCTGCACCAGGGTAAGATCCTGAAGTGCATAACCCCGGGCACGCATGAGGCAGTTGACCAGGGTACGGGGCTCTGCCGCTCCTGTGCCGATGAAGATATTCATGCCCGGTTTTATTTTTTTCAATACTTCAACCGGAGAAACAAGCTTTTTCTTCCATGATGATTTTTTTTTAAATGCCATGATTTACCATATCATAAATTCCCATATTGAACTCAGAAAAATAATGGAACTGTCTTTTTTTGTCCATACATTTCTTTTCAGTTCATTGACATTGCAGGAGATTGTGCCATATAGTCAGCTTTGTTCTGTTTCTTTAAAAAAAACATGAATAATGGAGGCTGATTCATGCAATCAAAATTTTTATCAAAAATATATATAATAATTTTTTCTGCAATATTTCTTGTATCATTCACATGCTGCCCCGCAGCTGCCACAGGAATCAGATCTGACAGCAGATCAGCCAGAACAGTTTTTAAGAAAAAACCTGTTATCACACCTGTATGGAATGAAAATGACCTGAAACGGGCCAGAAGCGGAGATAAAAACCTTGCAGGCGCAAACCTCAGACAGACTAATCTGTCCGGCCTTAAGCTTACCGGGGTAAACCTTGCAGGAGCAGACTTAAGACGTGCCAACTTAAGAAACGCAAGCATTACAGATGCCATTGCAATGGGAGCAAACTTTGAAGGCGCAAACATGACAGGAATAAAAATTTCCAATTCTGATTTTTACAGGGCAGAATTCAAAAGAACCTGTCTTCGGAACTCAGACATACGAAACTGTGAATTCATGAAGGCAGATCTTGCTGGAGCAGATTTCAGCAATGCAAAGCTTACAGATATATCAGCAATAAAGGCAAATGCCCAGAATACAATTTTTTGCAGGGCTGTCGTAAACCAAGTTTCCTTTGATTCAGCACAGATGCCGGGAACAGATTTCAAAAGAGCCGCCATAATACGAAGTGTATTTAAAAATGCAGAAATGCAGAATTCCATACTTCAGGCTGCAAGAATATCCTACTCATATTTTAACAGAGCCAGGATGCAGAACTGCAGACTGCACGATTCAAACATCCAGTTCACCTCATTTACAGAAGCCTTTCTTGATTCTGCCGATATTCACCACAGTGCATTGTTAAAAACAGGTTTCAGTAAGGCAAAGATGCGCAATGTAAATCTGTCCAGGTCTTCAGGAACCGGGCTGAATTTTTCCAGCACTGCTATGGCAGGAGCAGACCTTTCTGGAGTACGCTTTATAACAAGTTATTTTGGTTATGCTGCAATGAACGGGACAAACCTTACAGGTGCAAATTTCCTGTCAAGGCAGAAAAATTCTGCAACACCTGCACAGGACACCTGCTCGTTTCACCATGCAGACATGCGCGCAGCCATATTCACACGCTCGTATTTTGCCCAAAAAACAAATTTTTTCTGCGCACAGGTTGACAAAAAATACAAACAATATCTAAAGCAGTTTCACCTTTACCAAAGCAACACCATTAAATGGTCAGAATGATATATTAATCAGAAGCAAAGGGCAAAAAGCACATAACAGCCAGTTTCATACATCTTTGGCAAGTTTTTTGATATTCTCCCTTGCAAAATCTATGGAAGGATCTATCTGCAGGGCCATTTCATAATATTTCACGGCAAGCCCCGGCTGGCCTAATTCCCTGTAGCATGAGCCTATATTGGCATAATTTATGGCAAGGGAAGGGTCTATTTCAAGGGCAGCCTCAAACCTTTTTATGGCAGATTCATAGTCCTTTTGCATGAAACAGCACACCCCTGCCGTGTTGAACATATCAGGTCTGTGCCTGTCAATTTCAAGGCCTTTGTCACATATGGCAACGGCTCTGTCATATTGTCCCAGGTCCTTGAGACATGCGCCCATATGGGAATAAATATCAGGAAGATTCAGTTCTGCCGGATTTCTTTCAAGGGCTGTCTCAAATTCTTTTTCAGCGGCTTTTCCGTCATAAAGGGCATTATGCATAAGACCTTTGTAAAAACTTGTATAATATTTGCCGGGCAGCACCCTTTCAAGCTCATCCAGCCTGGCCAGTGCCTGAACCGGATCAAAGCTTTCTGTAATCAGTCTTGCCGCAAACATGCCTACGCTTGCCTGGTCTGCCCTTTCCCTGAATCTTGCCCCCGGAATTATGGAATAAAAGGCAGGGATCTGCAATCTGTCGTGCATTGTATCGATGGCATAGACCCTGAATCCTCTGACATCAAGGGCTTTAATAAGGTTTTCCACCTCAATTCTTATATTTGCATCAGAAAGATCAGGCAGTTCATCGACTGAAATCATTCTGCCGGGATCAGTAATGAATCTGGCCTGTTCAATATCTGTGAATTTTGGCAGACCGCTTGCCACATAATTTGATCCTGAATTAAAGTCTCCGGCAAGCTGAGCTGTTTCAGTAAGTGCCCGGCTCATTGCCTTTTGAGGGTCAGGTGAGGTTCCGGCAGTCCAGACAATTTCGCTTAGATCAGGAAAGGTTGAAGGATCCCAGGCAAGCACCCCTATTGTCGGTATGCCGGTATCAAGGGAAAAATCAGAAGCATATACCTTTATTCCCTCTTTTGTGTATTTTGCCAGAAGCTCAACCACCAGAGGATCAGTAAAGGATTCAAGGTCGATTGCCGGTACCATCAACCTGTCATGGCTGATTATTGAGGATGTATGTCTTTCCACAAGCTCGCAGATTCCCTGGCTCAGGGCTTCTTCAGCACAGTTTCCCGCACTTGGACCATTGAATTCATTGATCATATAGAACCAGTTAAAGGGGATCATAACAGGATTTTTCCCTGTCAGGTCATATCCCTGCGTCCATTTCAGGGGCAGTGAATCAAAAACAGGTTTTACCTGCATTGCTTCTTCCCTGTTGTCATGAACAGACCTGATTATCTGTTCATATGGCATGGCTTTTTCACCAAGGTCTGCTGCCGGCGCAATAAAAAAATTTTTTTCATTTTTCATGAATGAAAAAAAACTGAACCGCTCGGTCAGCTCCATGACTGCGCTTGCTTCTGACTGGGCAGGAGTTCCTCCCTTGCCCATCTGTTTTTTTGTTCCAATGACATTGATTGCGTCAGAGCCGCATTCACTGAAAAAAACAGGAATATCAAGGCGGCCGTTATCTATTCTCCTTGTCCTGCTTAAAATATCAAGCTTTAAGTCTGCTGTTCTTTTTTTGAATCTTGCAATAGTCTCTTCAGGAGAAACAACCTTGTCCTGATCATAGGTATAAGCTTTAACAGCATCCTTAAGTTCTATTTTGTAACTCATTCACTGTCCTTGAAATAAGATTTAAAAATATTATGCAGGAACAGGCTGAATCCCGTCTCCCACCTCAATTGTTCCGCCCTCTAGAACTTCTGCAAATACACCTTCTTTAGGCATAATGCAATCCCCTGTCCTGTAATATATGGCACATTTTTTATGACATCTTTTGCCGATCTGGGTAATTCTGACAAGAACACTTGTTCCAAGCCTGAATATGCTGCCGACAGGCTGCTCTTTCCAGTCAATTCCTGTTGTTGCGATATTTTCAGCAAAATCTCCGAACTTGGGGATAAAATCCCCTGACCCTGCCTTTTCCATACTTTCAGATGCCAGAAAACTTATCTGCCTGTGCCAGTCTCCTGCATGTGCATCGCCTTCAATACCGTGATTTTTCACGACCCTCGCACTGGATACACATTTTTTCACCGTTCCTTTTTCACTGCTTACAGCAATGGAAACTATTTTCATTTTTATTTCCCCCTATACTACATTGTGATACCTTATAACACGAAAAACACAGACAATGTCAAGTTTTAAAAATTTGGAATGTTAAATTCAGGCTGATATATCATTATTCAGCAAGGGTGAGCATGAAAATAAACCGGCAGACAAAGCCCTTCGTTACAGCCAGCTCAAAAATCCTGGTTCAGGTTTGTTTCTCTTGCGCAGTTTCCATATAAAATCTTTTTCTTGCCGGAA
>CAYOYY010000069.1:10078-13386 GCA_964408295.1 uncultured Desulfobacula sp.
AAGAATCCCAGGCCCGAAAAGAATCATTGCGGATGGTTCAGAGCCTTATATTATCAAAACAGGTATCTCCTGCATTTTCACGGAAATCTTCAAACATCAAGGCTATAAAAAATCCATAGATTGTTTCACTGTCTGAAGTCCGGCCTTTTCAAACGGCTTCTGCAAGCTTTAACTGAATAAACGATGTAATCTTTCTGTATATTTCATCAATTACAGGGTTTTCAGGAAGTGTTTCAAAAATTCTTCCTATATAATCGCGTTCTGCTGCTATTTCAAAGGAGGGTATGAAATTAAGATCATAGATCCATCCCATCTGAAGCAGCTTGAGATCATTAAGGGTCTTAAGACGGGTTGATTTTACCATGGTGTCTGACAAAAGCTGGCGACACACTTCTTCTGAAACCTCAGGCGTATCAGCAAGCCCAAGGCCGATGCTTTCAAGCCTTTTTTCCGGAGGAGAGGTGTAATATTCCAAAACCACCTTCCATATATCAAGCTTGTCTGCATCCCGCACCATTCTGGTAAAAAAATTCTGATCCTCATCAAGGTCTTCATCAATATACAATTTATTATGATTTTCCACGACAGCAAGGACAATACTTCTCATGCGTTCTCTTAAAGGCTCAAGCAGATCATTCTCCTTGATCACCTTTGCTCCCAGAATTCCGTGATTTTCAGATTCTGAATCTGCAAAGGTTCCCCACCTGCTGAATTGTTCATATCTTCCAATATCATGGAATAATGCACAGATCCGGGCTGTAAAACAGGCTTTATCATCAAGATGAAGCCTGTCTGCAATCTCAGTAATCAGATCACATACCCTCATGGTATGGGAAATCTTAAGATCTATATTCTTGTCAAACCCGATATCGCCTGTCCTGAAGCCTGCTGCATATGCTGAGTATCTTTTTTCAAGAAGATCTGTCATTTCTGTATGCATGTTCTTTTTTCCCGGCCTGAATCAGATTTAATTATCAAATGACTTAAAATAATAACCTGAATTCCCATGTCAAGCAGGAACAGCCGCAAATATAAAGTTGATAAACATGGAAAAATCTGTAAAATTCCGACAATATGCTACCATCTGAAGAGTCTTTTAAAAAGCGAGTTAATTACGGAGTATAAAAAATGTCAACAGAATCCCGTGCACAGACCAGACTCGTATCATATACTTTTATTTGCTTTGCATTAATTTATCTGTGTTCACTGCCATTTAAACCCTATATGCTCAGTTTTCTTGTAAAGGCATTCCCAATTGCCTGCCTCTGCCTGTTCATATGGGTCAGCAGACCTGTCAAAAAAGGAAGGCTTGTAGCAACAGGACTGTTATTTTCAGCAGTTGGAGATATCCTCCTTGATCTTCCGCAGGATACATTTTTTATTCCAGGCATGGGCAGTTTTATTATGGCCCATCTGTTTTATACAGCGGCATTCTTCGGCCGTCCTGTATTTTCTCTGTCAAGAATGAGCGTACTGGCAGCGGTTATCATCTTTGTTACAGGTTATGGTATTTTTCTTTTTCCACACTTAGGGGACATGGCCCCTGCAATTTATATATATCTTTTCGTTATTTCCATCATGGTGGCAAGCGCATGTACAGGCAGGGACAATAATATGCTGATCATTTCCGGGGCCTGTCTTTTCATGATTTCCGATTCCATGATCGCCCTGACCATGTTTGTCATCCCTGTACCTTTTGCAGATATCTGGATAATGTCCACCTATTATGCAGCTCAGGCTCTCCTGAGTTCAGGAGCATATTACAGTCTGAGCACCCAGCCCTGAGACAGAACACCGGCCTGTCCTGTCCACTGCTTTACTTGCCAAACAGATTCTGTTAGTGTAATGCAGGCAATGTATCAGAAGCAAAACATACATCACTAAAAGGGCAATCATGGATATCAAATTCTGCAGTGCCTGCGGATCTCCTGTTAAACTGGAAATTCCGTCTGATGACGATCATGTAAGAGCTGTATGTACAGGATGCGGGATGGTCCATTATCAGAACCCCAAAATTGTTGTGGGCTGCATTCCGGAACTTGACAACAGGGTTTTGCTGTGCAGGCGTAATATAGAGCCCAGAAAAGGAAAATGGACTCTTCCTGCGGGATATCTTGAAAACAATGAATCAGTACAGGCAGGCGCATTGAGGGAAACTCTGGAAGAAACAAGGGCGCAGGTCAGGATAATTGAACCATACAGGCTTTTCAATATTGCGCGTGTAAGTCAGATTTATCTCATGTTCAGGGCTGCTGTAATTTCAGATTCCTTTGGCCCCACCAAAGAAAGCATTGAAGTCAGGCTGTTTGAAAAAAAAGAAATTCCCTGGAACCATATTGCCTTTGAATCCATAAGACAGACTCTTGAGCATTATTTCATGGACAGAAAACAGGGCAGATTCCCTTTCAGGATATTTGATCTTTAAAAAAACCTGTAAAAAATTCATGGTTCAGGGCCACAAACCTGCCCTGAACCATGAACAAAGCTGAACAATTAATAAAAAATTATTCCCTGGGTTTGCCAAGTACATCTGCAAACATTGCATCGTCCCACAGCATGGAATCTGCAACATTCTGGCGGAATTTAATAAAATCAATTGTATCCTGGCCTGTTATCTTCTTTGTATTGAATGCTCCAAATCCAAGGAAAGCCTCGCCAGCCATATTGGCAGCAAGCCAGTGCCTGTGGTCGTTTTTCATTGTATCCCAGAAAAATTTCTTTTTCTGACGGATACCGTCAATGGATTTAATAAGACAGCCTGGAAAAAGATTGGCAAATTTCCATACGACATTGTTGACTTCCCTGTCAAGCAGTTCAAAATCAGCATTTGCCTGATGCTGTTTCAGGATGGCGCGTCCGTCTTTGAATTCCTGTCCTGATTTGTATTCGCCATAAACGATCTCGCCGTCTTCGACATATTTATCTGTGATAACAGTGGGGTTTCTAACCCATTTGCCGTCAATCTTAAGCACAGGCACAACCTTGGACAGCATGCCCTTGGCCTTCATTTTATAAGCAGACCACATTTCACATGATACACAATTCCACATTGCATCTTCAGCAGAAAGAAACCAGGGCAGAAAATCTGACGATCCGCCTGCAGGGGCTGAGCCGTGTTTCGGGCCTGCCTGTCCGAAAATGGCAAGGTCGGAAGATATGGCAATGTCACATGCAAGGCCGATCTCCTGGCCGCCTGCCACCCTCATTCCGTTTACACGGCATATAACAGGTTTTTTGCATGCAAGAATGGAATCAACCATGTGGTTGAACAATTCCATGTACTGGCCGTATTCATCACATCTTTTTGA
>CAYOYY010000070.1:0-12730 GCA_964408295.1 uncultured Desulfobacula sp.
CGGGGCAGTCTATTACGCCACATATGCGGTTGATTATCAATGGCGGTGGTTCAAAATTCCAAAATACTTTGTCTACCATGAGACTATCAAGGTCTATGCCGATGGAAATGGGGAAGTGGCAAAAATCGCGGAAAAAAGCGATAAAATGGTGGATATAACCATCAAATATGATGATTACGGTGAAAAAACATATACAGTACCAAAATTTTCCTATTCCAACACCATGAATGAGGGGGATTTCATCACATCAGGAGATGTGCTTGCCGAATACCAGGGAGGATGGAAGCCAGGACTGATTTCAATGGGCCTGTGGATTACCCTGAAAATAAGCCTCATATCGACCATACTTGGGATTCTTCTCGGAATAATAGGAGGTGTGGCAAGGGTTTCCAATACCCCGGTACTGAAATGGTCAGCCATGACCTATGTTGAAATCATCAGAGGCTCTCCTCTTCTTGTCCAAATCATGATTGCCTATTTTGTACTGGGAACAACGGCAAACAAGATTCTGATGATGCACGGCCTTCCCAAACTTGATCCTGAATGGTATGGAATTGCTGCATTATCCATATTTACAGGCGCATATGTGGTTGAAATAGTGCGAGCAGGCATAGAGGCGATTCATCCAGGCCAGATAGAAGCTGCCCGCTCAACCGGCATGACCTATTTCCAGTGCATGCGCCATGTCATACTGCCCCAGGCCCTGAAAACAATACTTCCGCCTCTGGCAGGTCAGTTCATCAACCTGATCAAGGATTCATCACTGCTCGGCATGATATCAATTCGCGAACTTACCAAAGCCACAAGGGAAGGAATCACCACAAGCCTCCAGACCTTTGAACTGTGGATATTATGTGCATTTCTTTATCTTATAATGACGTTTACGCTTTCCATGTTTGTTCAATATCTGGAACGGAGGACATCAACAAAATGATAGAAGTGAAAAATATATATAAAACATTTTTTGTCCCCCACGAGGTCAAAGCCCTTGTGAATGTTTCAAACAGCATAAAGGCAGGAGAGGTTGTTGTTGTAATCGGGCCTTCAGGTTCAGGCAAAAGTACGTTTTTAAGATGCCTCAACCGCCTTGAAACTGCTGACCACGGACAGATCCTGGTTGACGGGGTGGATATATTTGACCCAAAGACTGATATCAATAAAGTCAGGGCTGAAATGGGAATGGTGTTTCAGTCCTTCAATCTTTTCCCCCATCTGTCCATACTGGGAAATCTTACCCTTCCGCAGAAGCTTGTCAGAAAAAGGACCAAAAGGGAACGTGAGGAAAAAGCAATGATGCTGCTTGAAAAAGTTGGAATTGCAGACAAGGCCAATGCATTTCCAGGCAATCTTTCAGGCGGTCAGCAGCAGCGTGTGGCCATAGCAAGGGCTCTTGCCATGGATCCCAAAATCATGCTGTTTGACGAACCCACCTCAGCCCTTGACCCTGAAATGATAGGAGAAGTGCTGGATGTCATGAAAACCCTTGCCAAAGAGGGCATGACAATGGTCTGTGTAACCCATGAAATGGGATTTGCAAGAGAGGTGGGAGACAGGGTTATCTTCATGGATGAAGGAAGAATCATTGAAGAGGGCACACCGGAACATTTCTTTGTAAATCCTGAAAATGACAGAACAAAATTATTCTTAAAACAGATATTATAATAAAAGAACGCTGAATCACAATCATAGCCAGAACATTGCAGGGGCCCTTGAAACACACATTTCCGGGCCCCTGTATTTTTCATAAATTCCCGCCATTATAACCGTTTTTTGTTTCAGGTCATCAGAACCAGACATAAGTTGACACATGGTGCAGCTTTTTCCTATATAACATCAAAAGAAAAATTTTCATAAGGAGAAGTGCATTATGACGATATATACAATTCACCCGGTTGTCATGGGGACAAAGGTGTTTGATAAAAGCATGATGACATACCAGTATGGTCAGGGTCAGAACTATACGATTCCGATTTACACATGGATCATCAGAGGAGGCGATAAAAACATCCTGGTGGACACAGGCGAAATGAGCCCGATACAGTCCGAGGACAGGCAAAAGGCAATAAACGCAAAAATTCATACATTTGAAACAGGACTTGCAGAATATGATCTTAAACCATCTGATATTGATATCGTGATTCACACTCATCTTCACACTGATCACTGCGAAAACGATTATAAATGTGAAAACGCTGAATTTTATATCCACGAAAAAGAGCTTGAATCCATTCATGATCCGCATCCGCTTGATTACCGATATCTGGAAGATTATATAGATGATATTGAAGAAAACGGCCAGATCAGGACTGTCACAAAAAACCGTGAAATTGTTGAAGGTATCAGTGTGGAACATACTCCTGTTCACACAAAGGGAGGCCTGACCGTGTATATTGAAACAAAAAAGGGCAAAGCCGCAATTACAGGTTTCTGTGTGATCAATGAAAATTTCAATCCTCCCCCTGAGATCAGGGGAATGGAAATGGAAGTAATTCCACCCGGAACCCATGTAAATGTGCATGAATCATATGACATCATGCTTCAGGTACGCGAAAAGGCAGACATACTGATCCCTGTGCATGAACCTGAATTTGCATCAGTGGACTGCATTGGATGATGAATATTCTGATCATCAACACAGGCAGTTCTTCCATAAAATACAAGCTTTTTGCCATGGACAGCCCAGGTTCAGGCACTGCCATGGCAGAAGGCATGATTGACAGAATAGGAGAAAAAAATTCCATAATCACCCATAATGCAGGCTCTGAAAACAGGACCTGCATCAATAAAACAATAAAGGATTATACCGGCGGCATTCATGAGATTGTCAGAGCTGTCACAGACCATAACTGCGGTGTTATAAAGGATATAAGCCAGATTGATGCAGTCGGGCACAGAGTTGTGCACGGAGGTGAACAATTCAGCTCACCCGTCCTGATCAATGACAGGGTGAAGGCATCCATAAAAAAAAATATCAGCCTTGCGCCGCTGCACAATCCTTCCAACCTTGCAGGAATTGAGGCAAGCGAAAAAATCTTTCATAACAGGCCCAATATCGCAGTTTTTGATACTGATTTTCATATTTCAATACCTGCCAAAGCATATCTGTATGCAATCCCGTATCGTTATTACACAGAATTTCAGATCAGAAAATACGGTTTTCACGGAACTTCCCACAGATATGCTGCCCAAAAGGCATGTTTTCTGATGAACAGGGATATCAATCAGACAAACCTGATCACACTGCATCTTGGCAGCGGATGTTCTGCATGTGCAATAGAAAAAGGCAGATGCATTGATACATCCATGGGCATGACTCCCCTTGCAGGACTTATGATGGGAACAAGATGCGGAGATATTGACCCCGGGATTATCGGATATCTCATGGAAAAGACCCATATGAGCATAAAGGATATGGAAGATATGCTCAACAGGCAGAGCGGGCTGAAAGGCATATCCGGGTTCAGTGACATGAGGGATATCCATGAACAGGCAGGCAAGGGGAATAAAAACGCAGCCCTTGCACTTGAAATGTTCACATATAAAATAAAAAAAATAATAGGCTCATATACTGCTGTGCTTGACAGGGTTGATGCCGTCGTCTTCACAGGCGGCATAGGCGAAAATGATCATATTTCACGTTCCATGATCTGTCATGGGCTTTCAGGGCTTGGCATCATCATGGATGAGCACAGGAATCTCAGGCAGTCTTCAGAACCGTTTCCGGTTCATTCTGCACAAAGCCGCGTACAGCTCTGGGTGATCCAGGCTGACGAAGAAATGCAGATTGCACAGGCAGCCTTTATTATAATGGACAGGCAGGGTCAGGTTTCTGCTGTGTAATCCTTTACATCAGTCTGACATCTGTTTTACAACCTGTGTGAAGCCTTCTGTGTTTCCAAGCATGATACAGCCTGCTATTTTCCCGTTTTTCATCACAATTTTCCTGTACATGTCCGCGCTCTGCTCGATTTGACTTTCAAAACGGTTTTCAGGGTCAATATCCCCGGCAGAAGCAAGATTTATCCCTGCCACCTTAAGGCGGTTGGATGGAACAATGGGAGAGAACTTTTCATGCTTTCCGCTCATATTGGCTCCTGCAATCCTCCCCTGTTCATTTGCTTCAGGCCAGATACAGAAATTTGTCTGTTCAAACACTGCAACATCTCCTGCCGCATAAATATTTTCAATTTCTGTCTGCATTCCTGAATTTACAATCACTCCCATATCTGTCTTGAGCCCTGCCTTTTCCGCAAGAGCAAGGTCAGGTCGCACACCTGCGGAAAAAAGCACCATATCTGCGTCAAGCAGTTCCCCTGATTCAAGTTCCACTCCGGTTACAGCCCTGTCTCCTGCGATACGAACGGTTTTTGCACCAAGCCTGAATTCAAATCCCTGTTTTTCAAGCATTGTCTTAAGCAGCAATGCGCCATCCTGATCCATCTGACGGGGTAAAAGCCTGTCAAAAAATTCCACAACAACAGGCTTTTTCCCCATGCTGATCAAAGAATGGGCAGCTTCAAGACCAAGAAGCCCCCCGCCTATTGCCACGATATTTTCTGCTGACTCAGCAGCCTTAACAATATTTTGAGCATCTTCCAATGTACGCAGCCCGAAAACATTTTTCCTTGTGCTTCCTTCAACAGGCGGAATAAATGGGAAACTTCCAGTTGCCATCAGAAGACAGTCATAATCAAAAACATTGCCTTTATGATCAGTGACCTGCTGCCTGTCCGTATCAATATCAACAATCTGTGTTGCAAGCTTAAGATCAATTCGATTTTCTCTGTACCATTCATCTTTTCTGATAATCAGATCAGATTTTCCAACCCTCCCTGCAATGAACTCAGGCAGCCTTATCCTGGAATAAAAGCCAAGGCTTTCCCTTGAAAACATTGTTACCATGCCGTCAGGGTCATTGGTGCGTATGATTTCAGCCGCAATGGTCCCTGCCACCCCGTTTCCTATTATCAGATATTTTTTCATGTCTGCCATCTCCTTTGAATAATTTTCAGCAATAAAAAATCTTATTTTCAGTGCTGCTTAAAAAGACACTATTGTTTTCCTTCACCAGGATCATGCTTTCTATTCCTGCGGCAAATTCATTTTCAAACATGAATTTAGGTTCAACGGCAAATACCATTCCAGCCTTCAGCATGTCTTTTCTGCCCTGTGCCAGCACAGGATCCTCAACCAGTTCCAGGCCCACACCATGGCCTATGAATCTTGATTTCAGTCCTGCCATGCCGAGAAACTGATCCTTAAGGCCTGCTTTTTCTGCCTTTTCAACTGCCATGTCAAATATATCGCCCATGATGATTCCCTGTTTCATCATGTCAGCAGCAGCATAAAGTATCTCAATGGAAACTTTTGAGGCATAATCAGCTTTTTCAGGCATTTTCCCGATTGTAAACATTCTGGTTTCATCAATATGGTATCCATTTAACACTGTCCCGAAATCAATCATGACAGGCTCGTTTTTTCTGATCAGAGAAGGACCTGCCCCATATGGATAGGCATTGGATGAGCCTGTGCCGCACACGGGAGAATCAAGAGCACCGGGCAGGCCTCCGTTTTTCCCGCTCAGAAGATGAAACGGAAATCCTTCAAGGCGGTAATGGCGGGTCAGAAGCCTGCCTGAATGGCCCAGACTTCTTGCAAAGGTTTCAAACATTCCGCAGAACTGCATTTCCGATATTCCGGGCCTGATGTTTTCACATATAAAATCAAAGGTTCTTTTTGAAACAAGGGCAGATTTTTTCATCTGTTCAATTTCCCAGGATGATTTGATTCTGCGGCAGGATTCAATCACATATGAAGCATCTTTAAATACAGCAGGCCTGAAAATTTCAGAATAAAAAAAATAATCCCTTGCCGGCACAACATCAAAGGCAAGCCCGCATGTGTCAGGATATTTTTCAAGGTGCCCACGCAATTGATCAGGAATCTGCCTGACTGAATCAATCCTGATGACATCAGATATGCTGGTCTCGGCAAGGGCCCGCGGCAGATAACGTTTCACAAACAGCAGCGGAGCCTGTTCCCTGTCAATATAAAGATAACAGTCCTGGGCAGTGCCTGCAAAATAATATATATCAGGTTTATGGGTCAGAAATATTCCGTCCAGATGAAAGTCTTCCATTTTTTTCTGCGCAGTTCTGATTCTTGAAAAAATTTCATCTGAAGGTACAGGGTCAAATGGATATTCATGCATGGCTGTTTTTCAATCTGTAAATAAAATGATTATGATCCGGATCAATTCCCATGGATTTAAACTATATGAAATTTCATTGCCCTGCAATGGAAAACAGCATATCCTGCAGTCTTAGGTTTTCATATAATGCCGGTAAAAGGAGGTCAGATGCGTCTTTTTCTGATAATTACGGCACAATTTCTGTCAGGATCCATATGGTTTGCCGCAAACGTGGCATATCAGGGCCAGAACATGCTTTTGTCCGCAGTTCAGCTTGGTTTTATCACAGGTACGCTTGGTTTCGCCTTTTTCAATATCTCTGACAGGTTTTCTCCTGCAAAGGTATTTTTCTGGTGTGCCCTTGCAGGAGCTGTATTTAATTTTTCAGGCATTTTTCTGGAGCATAACAGACTTGCCCTGCTGGTCTCAAGAACCGGCTGTGGTATCTGCCTTGCCGGAATATACCCGGTTGGAATGAAAATAGCAGCTTCATGGTATCCCGGAACACTTTCAAAGGCTCTTGGATGGATGGTAGGAGCCCTTGTGCTGGCATCGGGGCTGCCCTACCTGATAAATATGATGGCAATACACAAAAATGCCGGAACCATTCTGTGCACGACTTCAATCCTGTGTCTTGCAGGCGGAATAATTCAGGCAGCAGCAGTGGGAGACGGGCCATTTCTCCCAAAGGGATCTGCATTTGATATCATGGCTGTTAAAAAAATTTTCAGGCACCCGGGATTCAGGGCTGCCTCATTCGGCTATTTTGGCCACATGTGGGAATTATATGCAGTTTATGCCCATGTTCCCGTGCTTATAAGGATAATTGAAAAAAACCATTCTGATTTTGTCTGTTTCATGTTCTTTGCAGCAGGATTTGCCGGATGCGCAGCAGGCGGGATAATTGCTCTTAAATCAGGGAGCCGTATCATTGCGATGGCAGCCCTGTGTGTTTCAGGAATAATATGCCTTGTTTCCCCTTTTATCACTGACCTGCCAGAAATCCTGTCAATCGGTATTCTCATGTTATGGGGCATTGCAGTTGTGGCGGATTCTCCGCAGTTTTCAGCCCTGAACACAAAATTTGCACCCCAGAACTATGTTGGTTCTGCACTGACAATTGTAAACTGCATTGGTTTTTCAATCACCATTTTCAGTATTGAGCTTGTGGGTTACTTCATTGATTCAGGCGGAATCAGAACAGCATTCCTGCCTCTTGCCATCGGCCCGGCCGCGGGATTGGCAGCACTTCAAAAATATAAAACCAGGATTTAAAATATATCAATTTGGTTTTTAACCATGGATCATCTTGACTTTTCATGCGATTTTCAATACGAATTAGAAGAAAAATCAATGGAGGTCAGTTATGCGCAATATATATATATTAGTATGCTTGTTGTTATTAAGCTCCACTGCTTTTGCAGCTTCAGATATTGTTGCGACCTATCAATATCAGGATGGCAATATAATCACCATTGTCACAAGAGACAGGCACCATGTCAGGATGAACACATCAGACTCCGCTTATATGCTGCTGAACAATGATAAAGTCTATTCCATATCAAAGGATGACAGCGGGAAATGGACAGCAGTGGATATCGGACAGCAGATGAAACTCATGTCTTCAAAAGGCTTGTCAGGCTTTTTTGGCGGCAGTGCAAGCCAGGCACAGGAAAAATACCGTGCAGATTATAAAAAAACAGGCCGTATCGAAAAAATAGCAGGATATACCGGCACAGTTTATACTGTTGATGTAAAACACGGTGATAAACTGATAAGAAGCGATGAGGTGATATTAAGCACCAGTTCTGATCTTAAAAAAGTAAATGCCGGATGGACTGCCCTGGCCTTGAAAATGGGTCAAACCATGGGCAAGGATATGGCAGAAAGTCTTGAGCAGGCAGACAGGGCAGGATATGGCGGAGTGCTGAGGTATGGAAATGAAATGAAGCTGAAAAGCCTTAAAAAAATATCTCTCAAGGACTCATACTATCAGCTGCCTGCTGATGCACAGATCGTGAACATGGAAGGCATGCCCGACTTACAGCAGCAGGGCGGAAACCCGGAACAGAATTATGATACCCAGGACAATGCCGGCAATGCTCAGCAGGAATATAACCAGGATCAGGCCAGCCAGTCTTCAGTTTCAAAAACAGATAAAGAAAAAACAGATGAACTTCCCATTGAAGAAGTAAAAAAAGGGGTACAGGATCTGTTTAAAAGTATTTTTAAATAATCAGCATATGACGGGCAGGCCATGACAAATCAGAATATTTTTGAAAGAATAAAAAAGTCCGGAGCCCTGCCTCAGATTCCACAGGTCATGCTCAAGCTGATCAGGGCCTGCAACCGGGAAAAAACAACCATTGATGAACTGACCGGAATCATTGCAGCAGATCCCTCATTAAGCTCAAGGCTTATCCAGATAATAGGGTCTCCTTATATAAATCTGCCCAAGGCTGTCAACAGCATCAAAACAGCAGTTGTATATCTTGGAATTGATACAATACGAAATATTGCCATCAGCAGTTCTGCTATGCGGTTTTTCAAGTTTTCAAAGGATATTCCGGACTTTGATATCGCAAAATTCTGGTATCATTCCTACAAATGCGGAGTGATAGCAAGAAAAATGGCAGAAGCAGCATGCCTGCCTGATTCTGAAGAATTTTTTCTGGCTGGCCTGCTCCATGATATAGGCCGACTGGTTCTCATGCAGAATTTTCCAGATGAATACAAGACAATACTTGAAACACCTTCTCAGAATGAGAAACAGATCAGTGCGGCTGAAATGGAAGTCTTTGACGCAGACACGGCCCAGGTCAGTGCCTGGCTTTTTACCCAGTGGAATCTGAATCCCCTGATTTCAGATGCAGTGCTGTTTGTCAACGAGAGTATTGAGCAGATCGAGACAGCTCTTTCCCATGCAAAAATAATATTTATTTCCAATTTTCTGGCAGAACATGAAGCAGAAGATAAAATTCCTGATATTGCCGCACTTGCAGAGATCGGGCCTGAAAAACTCAGTTCAATTGAAAAACAGGCAGAACAGGAAGTTCTGGATATGGCCGCAAGCCTTGGCATCAACCTGGATACAGACAGAGAAAAACACAATGAAAATATTGAGAATTCACTGATATCCCAGGTAAAGGATCTGTCTGTTTTCTACGGTACACTTCAGAGCCTTGTGTATGCAAGAGATATGGAGTCTGTGCTTAAAACAGCTCACAATGGATTCAAAATAATTTTCAATATTCCAAGAATGTTTTATTTTCTTGTGGATGAAAAGAAAAACATATTGACAGGCGGGTGTACAAAAGATGACAAATCCCATAAAATAATAAAAAGTATTGCCCTGCCATTGTCAAACAGATCAAGTCTCATTGTGAAATGCCATAAAACCGGAAAAATACAGAACAGTTTCAATATTGTTCAGCCGGGCAGGATTGCAGTATCAGACACTCAGATCACCAGGCTGCTTGACAGTGAAGGTCTGTACTGTATTCCTGTTCATGCTCCTGCCGGCAATTCACCTTCCGGTGTAATGGTGCTTGGTGTTGACAAGGACAATGCTGCAATGCTTGATGCAGACAAAGGCCTTGTCAGCCTATTTTCAAAACAGACCGGAATATGCCTTGAAAATATCCGGTTTCATCAAAATTTTGCCCATGATATCCATGAAAAAAAAATGGAAGCCTATGCAATCCTAACTGACAAGGTTATTCATGAAATCAACAATCCCATTGCAATCATCAGAAATTATATTGAAACCCTGAGCCTTAAACTTCCTGACAAACACCCTGCCCAGAAGGAACTTGAGGTAATCGGAGAGGAGATAACGCGGGTTTCAGGGCTCCTGGACAGGCTCAAACTGTTTTCAAAACCAGGCATAGGCGGGTTTGAGCCTGTTGATATCAACAAACTCTGTCAGGGAATACTTGAAATTCTGAAAAAATCCATTCTTCTGCCAAAGCAAATAGATCTATCTCTCAGCCTGGACCCTGAAATACCAATGGTTAAAACAGACAGGGACGGCTTAAAACAGGTATTTATCAACCTTGTCACAAATGCTGCTCAAGCCATGGATAACGGAGGGAAAATATCTGTTTCAACACGTTTTCTGCCTGAATCGGCAAAAATCATGATTGATGAAAAAAAACGCATTCCAGGAACAATTGAAATCACAATTGCCGACAATGGCCCCGGCATTGACAGGAACATAATGCAGACCCTGTTTGAACCCTATACCACAACAAAAACCGACGCAGGCAACTCAGGACTGGGGCTTTCCATTGTACACTCCATCATAAGGGAGCTTAACGGAAAAATTGTCTGCGATTCACAGCCCGGCGCAGGAGCCTGTTTTATCATCACCCTGCCGGTTAATTCTTCCCGCAGGAGATAGTGTAAAGATGCTTAAAACCGGAGAGCTTCTTGTCAGGGAAGGATATATTTCCAGCAATGATATTGACACTGTTCTTTCAATTCAGCACAAACGCAGAGCTTCAGCCACGCTCAGGACAGGACAGCTTTTCGGAATGATCCTGTGCGACCTCAACCTGATCACCCCTCTTGACAATTATTATGTTCTTAACAGATACAACAGGCTTATGTCTCTTGATCACGCCCTTGTAAAAAATACAATAATGACTGAAGAGGATGTGGCACAGGCAAAAAAACAGGCTGATATAAAAAATATCCCCTTTATCAGTTTTCTTCTTGAAACAGGACAGGTCACAGGTGAAACCATTCAGGAACTGGTATTTGGATTATTTCATATTCCCTTCAGGTCAATCAGCGATTATATCTTTAAAAAAGAAGACAGGCCTGAACTTACTGCCGTGCTTGGAAGAAAAGATTCCAGCACCCACAGGGTGATTCCCCTGGTGCTCAAGGAGAACACAATATTATTCGGCATTACAGACACTGACAATATCCTGTTCATCCGCAGACTGAACGAAAGATATCCCCAGTACAGATTCAAGGTCATGTTCATCCCCTTTTCAGGATTTTCCTGGTTTCATAATATCATTTACAGCAATCACGATGGGGGAAAAGAGCATTGTCCAAAAATACCGGTCGATCTTTCCCTGCTTTTAAATTTCAGAACAATGATAAAAAATCCTGAGCTTGAGCCGGATGCAGTTAAAACCCTGTACAGCAGCTATGAACAACTGCGGCAGCTTGCAGGAAATCCTGCAAGACCGGATTACCTGGACAGGTTCAAAGAATTCATAAGAATCAATCATGAACATCTAAGTAAAAAATATCAGACCCGGAACATAGAATTTTCACTGGAAAAAAATGGCAATAAAGTCAGACTGATGGCATTACCCCAGAAAAAAAGGTGAAACCTGATGGCAAGAATCATTACAATTACCAGCGGCAAAGGCGGAGTCGGCAAAACATGTTTAAGTCTGAACCTGTCTTTATCCCTTGCGTCACAGGGGTTTAAGGTCTGTCTGTTTGATGCTGATCTTGGTACGGCAAATGTCAACATACTTACAGGCATCTACCCTGACAAAGATCTTGGCGATGTGATCTCAGGCCAGTTCTCCCTTGATGAAATCATAATAAAAAACTATCAGGGAATTGACATCATTCCGGGGAGTTCAGGGGTTGAACAGATGACACAGCTCAGCCGTACCAGAGCAGGCACCCTGATAAGCGCCTTTCTTGAGCTTGAGGATTATGACTATTTTATCTTTGATACATCTGCCGGAATTTCATCCCAGGTGCTTTCCTTCTGCATGGCTTCCCATGAAATCATACTTGTGGTCACATGTGAACCAACCTCACTTACAGACGCATATTCCATGCTCAAGGTATTGTCAAAAAACAGGTATTCAGGACCTGTCAGAGTGGTGGTAAATCAGGTCAAATCAGCACCAGGCGCAAAAAAAGCATATACAAGGCTGAAAAAAACCACGGAAAAATTCCTGAACATAAAAATGCAGCCTTTGGGTATTGTTGCATCAGATAAAAATGTCCGTGCAGCAGTAATTGCCCAGACCCCGTTTTTCATGATTTTTCCGGATTCGCCTGCCTCAAGATGTATAAGTGCAATAACATCAAGGCTGACAGGCACACCAGGCATGAGATCAGATATCCCCCTGGAAATTTTCTGGGACAGATGCCTGTCTTTCATGAACAGATACACAAACCCAAAGACAAAAAATAAAGATAGTGCTGAAAACCCTGAAAAAGAATCATCATCCAGTGAATATATCCAGCTCAGGTCATCTCTGGCATCAATTGAATCAAAACTGTCAATGCTGACAAAGGAAATGGCAGATATCAGGGCAATGATCAGCAATATCACAGACAATTCCGGCAGATCCGAGACCTTAAATACTGGGCCTGTACCTGAACCATCCACCACACCAGAGCCTGAAAAAATATGCCTTGATTTTGAATCATGGCTGGACAGGCACAACCCGGATCATGCAGACAGCACAGCTGTTCAATAAACGATATGAAACAGGTTCATGCAGTTTTTGAGTTCTTCAGGGTTCCCTGTATGCTTGCTTGTATCATCGGACA
>CAYOYY010000071.1:0-12409 GCA_964408295.1 uncultured Desulfobacula sp.
AATTGTCCCTATGTTCACATGCGGCTTGGTCCGCTCAAATTTCTCCTTAGCCATCCTTTTTTACTCCTCTTAATTAATTCCCATACAGGGGGAATGTTATCAGGATATTCAAAATATTTTAATTACCACCTGAAATGAGCAAAAGCCTTGTTTGCCTCTGCCATTTTGTGTGTATCTTCCCTTTTCTTCATAGCTCCGCCGCGCTGGTTGTAAGCATCCAGCACCTCAGAAGCAAGCTTTGCCGCAAACCCTTTTTCAGAACGTTTGCGACTGAAATCAATCAGCCACCTGAAAGCAAGAGCAGTCTGCCTGCTGGGTTTGATATCAGTTGGCACCTGGTAGGTTGACCCGCCGATTCTTCTGGATTTCACCTCAACCGTAGGCCGGATATTATCAATTGCCTTTTTCAGCACATCCAGACCAGGCTCGCCGATTTTATCCTGGGCAATCAGCAATGCATTCCTAACAACCTTGCGGGCTGCATTTTTTTTGCCGTCCTTCATGACACAGTTAACAAATTTTGCCGCGAGTTTTTCCTCTGGTGTGGCATCCTTTGTTATATTATCAAGCACGATTTCCTTAGCTGCCATTATTCATGTCCACCATATATTAAATTAAAATCTTGTTATTTAGGCCGTTTAGCACCATATTTTGACCGGCCCTGCCGTCTGTCATCAACACCGAGAGTATCCAGCGCACCCCTTACAATATGATAACGGACACCAGGAAGGTCTTTTACCCTGCCTCCGCGAACCAGAACAACCGAGTGCTCCTGAAGATTATGGCCCATTCCGGGAATATATGCTGCAACTTCCATCCCGGTTGTAAGACGAACCCTTGCCACTTTTCTCAAGGCAGAGTTCGGTTTTTTGGGTGTTGACGTGTACACTCTGGTGCAGACACCTCTCTTTTGCGGACCGCCCTTCAAACCCGGAGTACTGACCTTTTTTTCCGCTTTTTTCCTACCTTTTCTAACCAATTGATTAATGGTCGGCATAATTTTCTCAATGCTCCTTATCAAATTTAAACCATTGTCATACACGACAAAATATTTAATTTTACGTTCACTTCTTTCAAATGTCAAGTTTTTTTAATTTTTAATTATACCTCTTCTGCTTCAGCAATTCCCACTTCAACATCGCTGTAACCCGGGAAACCAGTACCTGCCGGGATAATTCTGCCCATTACAATATTTTCCTTCAAGCCTTTGAGATGATCAACCTTTGCTTCAATTGCAGCCAGGGTCAATACCTTTGTGGTTTCCTGGAAAGATGCAGCAGAAAGAAAGCTGTCCGTTGACAGGGAAGCCTTGGTAATACCAAGAATCAGAGGCTCACCCTTTGCAGGGCTTCCGCCCCTCATGGCAACCTCACGGTTCACCTCTTCAAAGCGCACCCTGTCAACCTGTTCATCAGGAATAAAATTGGTGTCTCCCGGATTCAGAACCTTGACCCGCCTCATCATCTGACGTATCACAACCTCAATATGCTTGTCATTGATTCTGACACCCTGAAGCCTGTATACTTCCTGAACCTCATCAACCAGATATTTGGCAAGGGCAACCTCACCCTTTATATTCATGATATCCTGGGGGTTGGCGCTTCCTGCAATCAGGGGATCCCCGGCCTTTACATAATCTCCGTCATAAACCGTGACATGCTGGCCCTTTGGAATTGCATATTCCTTTTTTTCACCTACATCAGTGGGGGTTATGGTAACTTTCTGCCTTCCCTTGGTGCCCTTTGAAACTGTTACATAACCGTCAATCTCAGTGAGCACGGTCGGATCCTTGGGCTTTCTTACCTCGAACAATTCTGCAACCCTTGGCAGACCACCTGTAATATCCTTGGTCTTGGTGGTGGCCCTTGGCAGTTTTGCAATGACATCACCTGCCATTATCTCATCATCTTCCTCCACAGTAAGAATTGCATTAACAGGCAGATAATATCTTGCAGTGGTTTTGGAATTGGGAAGCTTGACACTTCTGCCGTCCTTGTCCTTGATGACTATTCTCGGACGCACATCACTGTCCTTGCCCTCTGTAATGGTTCTGGAAACCTTGCCGGTAACCGGGTCAATCTGTTCCTGTACAGTGTTTCCGACCTCAATATCAGCAAACCTGACCCTGCCTGACACCTCGGTGATAATCGGAGTGGTAAAGGGATCCCATGTGGCAATAACATCTCCCGGCTCAACCTTCTGCCCGTCCTTCACATGGAGGGTGGCACCGTAGATCACTGTTTCCTTGGCCCTTTCTCTTCCTTCCTCACCCTCGATGGTAATTCCGCCGCCTTTTCTGTTCATGACAATGACTTCATTGGTGGCTGAAATAACTGTCTGGATGTCATCATTATATTTCAGTATGCCGCCCACTCTTGCCTTGATTTCAGCGACTTCAACCTTTCTTGAAGCTGTTCCGCCGATGTGAAACGTCCTCATGGTAAGCTGGGTTCCAGGTTCCCCGATTGACTGGGCAGCCACTATTCCGATGGCCTGGCCTATTTCCACTGTAACACCGTGGGCAAGATCCCTGCCATAGCATCTTGAGCATACTCCGTGCTTGGAGTTGCAGGTCAGAACCGAACGGATTTTCACCTTCTGGACACCTGCTGCCTCGATTTTTTTCACATGGGCTTCATTGAGTTCTGTGTCAGCCGCAACAATAAACTCGTCTGAATATGGGTCACGGATTTCCTCCTGGGTCACCCTTCCAAGAATTCTTTCTCCAAGGGTCTGTATGATTTCACCGCCTTCATACAAAGCTTCCACTTCAATTCCGTTAATTGTGCCGCAGTCAGCTTCAACAATTGTGCAGTCCTGGCCCACATCAGCAAGACGTCTTGTGAGATATCCTGAGTTTGCTGTCTTAAGCGCTGTATCTGCAAGGCCCTTACGTGCACCATGTGTGGATATGAAATACTGGAGAACGGAAAGCCCTTCACGGAAACATGCTGTAATGGGGTTTTCAATAATCTCGCCTGAAGGCTTGGCCATAAGCCCGCGCATCCCGGCAAGCTGACGCATCTGGTCCTTGCTGCCACGTGCTCCGGAGTCAGCCATGACATAGACTGCGTTCAATTCTTCTGGAGCCTCTGTATCCTCTGTTCCCGTTGGATTTTTCATGACTTCCATCATGGCATTGGCAATATCGTCCGTTGCCTGCGCCCAGATATCAACAACCTTATTGTATTTTTCACCCTGGGTTATGAGGCCTTCTGAATACTGGTTCTTGATCTTTTCGATATTTTTTTCAGCCTTTGCAATAATATCCCACTTTTCATCGGGAATGATCATGTCATCAACACAGATGGAAAGCCCGCCAAGGGTTGAATATTTATAGCCTATATCCTTGAGCCGGTCTGACAGAATCACGGTTTCCTTCAGCCCTATATTTCTATAGGCATAATCTATGAGCTTGACAATGGATGACTTGTCCATCAGCTTGTTGACAAGCTTGAAAGGCAGTGTGGTCTGGCGCTCATCCACCTTGAAGATTGTATATGAATCTCCGACCTTTCTTACATCTGTAAACTGTTCTTCTTTAAGGCCATAAAGCTGTTCCACAACGATTTCAGAGACCTGGAACAGGTTCTTGAATTCTTTTCTGGTCAGAAGCTTTGTCTTGCCGCGGGTCTTTTTGATTTCATCATCTGAATATTTTTTAAGAACCTTGTCAAAATCCTTGCCGGATTTCAGTTCCTCAAGTGCTGCTTCACATTCTTCCAGAGTCTGCGTCCTTATACGACTCAATGAAAGAAGAATATCTCCGGGAATTGCTTCCCACAGAAGTATTCTTCCTGTGGTGGTGTCATACATTTCCCCGTCAATTCTTACCTTGATTCTTGCATGCAGGGCGACCTGTCTTGCATTGAAGGCAGACCTTACCTCCCTGATACTTGAAAAGCTTGTGCCTTCACCCTTCTGGTTGCGCACAGCCCTTGTCATATAATAAATTCCAAGAACAATATCCTGGGTGGGAACAATTATGGGCTGTCCATTTGCAGGAGACAGAATATTATTGGTGGACAGCATCATGATTCTGGCTTCAAGCTGGGATTCAAGAGACAATGGCACATGCACGGCCATCTGGTCGCCGTCAAAGTCCGCATTAAATGCAGGACAGACAAGAGGATGAAGCTGAATTGCCTTGCCTTCTATCAATACCGGTTCAAAAGCCTGAAATCCCAGACGATGCAGGGTTGGAGCCCTGTTGAGCATGATGGGGTATTCCTTGACAACGGATTCAAGGGCATCCCAGACCTCTGTCTCCTCACGTTCAACCATCTTTTTGGCGCTTTTTACTGTGGAAACAAGGCCCTTTTGCTCAAGATAATTGTAAATATAGGGTTTGAACAGCTCAAGAGCCATTTTCTTGGGAATACCGCATTGATGCAGCCTGAGTTCAGATCCAACCGTTATAACGGTACGGCCTGAGTAATCAACACGCTTTCCGAGAAGGTTCTGGCGGAAACGGCCCTGTTTTCCCTTTAAGGTATCACTCAAAGACTTTAAGGGGCGCTTGTTTGTGCCTGTAACAACCCTGCCGTGGCGGCCGTTGTCAAACAGAACATCAACAGCTTCCTGAAGCATTCTTTTTTCGTTTCGGACAATAATATCAGGGGCATTAAGGTCAACAAGCCGTTTCAGACGGTTGTTTCTGTTAAGTACCCTTCTGTATAAATCATTGAGATCTGAAGTTGCAAAACGTCCGCCTTCAAGGGGCACAAGAGGCCTTAAATCAGGCGGCAGTATGGGACATGCCGTCATTATCATCCGCGCAGGCTCAATGCCGGAATTTAAAAACGCATCAATAACCTTTAGGCGCTTGGACATTTTCTGCTGTTTTGCAACGGATTTTGTGAGCATGATCTGCTCTTTGAGATCATCATGCACCTGCTGAAGATCAATTTCCTCTAAAAGCTTTAAAATGGCTTCAGCGCCTATGCCTGCCTCAAACTCATCGCCAAAAGCCTCTCTAGCTTCATAATACTGGTCATCAGACAGAAGCTGTAGCTTTGAAAGCCCTGTATCTTTTGGATCAATAACAATATAGGAATCAAAATAAAGGACTTTTTCAAGATTCTTCAATGTAAGGTCAAGCACATTACCTATCTTGCTTGGAAGGCTTTTTAAAAACCAGATATGAGACACTGGGGAAGCAAGCTCAATATGAGCCATTCTCTCCCTGCGCACCTTGGACTGGATAACCTCTACTCCGCATTTTTCACATACAACACCGCGATGCTTCATGCGCTTGTATTTACCGCAGTTACATTCATAATCCTTGGTGGGGCCAAAAACCTTTGCACAGAAAAGCCCGTCCCGCTCCGGTTTGAACGTTCTGTAATTTATGGTTTCAGGTTTCTTAATTTCACCATGAGACCATTCCCTGATCTGGTCTGAAGATGCAAGGCTTATCTGAACGCCCTGATAAATCTTGGGATCTTTTGGTTTTGCGAAGAAATCGTAAATATTATCCAATGTCTTCTCCTTATTTGCTTCCTTCTATAAGATTCATATCCAGCCCCAGACTATTCAATTCCTTGATCAGCACCCTGAAGGATTCAGGCATGCCTGGTTCAAGAACGTTCTGGCCTTTAACTATTTTTTCATACATCCGGGTACGTCCGGTCATATCATCTGATTTAACCGTTAAAAATTCCTGAAGTGCGTGTGCAGCTCCATAGGCTTCCATTGCCCACACTTCCATCTCTCCCAGTCTCTGTCCTCCAAACTGGGCCTTACCGCCCAGGGGCTGCTGGGTAACCAGAGAATACGGCCCGATTGAACGGGCATGGAGTTTATCATCAACCAGATGATGAAGCTTGAGCATGTACATGGTTCCCACCGTGACTTTCTTGTCAAAGGGTTCTCCTGTCCTGCCGTCATACAATACAGACTGCCCTGAGGTTTCAAGGCCTGCCATTGCAATCAGCTCCTTGATTTCCTCTTCGCTTGCCCCGTCAAAAACCGGGGTTGCCATGTGCACACCCTTTCTGTAAAGGGAAGCAAATTCAACAAGCTCATCATCAGGCATGTTTTCTATTTTCTTTGCCAGTGTGTCTTCTTTTATATTTTTCTTCTGGGCTTCGGTCATGGAAAAGATTTCAACCACTTTTTTCCTCAGCTGATCCAGTTTCATCTGATTTAAAAGTTCATCAATCTGCTGGCCTAGCCCAAAGGCAGCATGGCCAAGATGAATTTCCAGAATCTGGCCTACATTCATTCTGGAAGGAACGCCCAGAGGATTGAGCACCATGTCCACGGGCCTGCCATCCTCAAAATACGGAAGGTCTTCAACCCTGAGTATCCGGGACACAACGCCTTTGTTTCCATGACGCCCTGCCATCTTGTCACCCACAGAAAGAACCCTTTCCATGGCAACACTGATCTTTATCATCTTAAGAACACCGGGAGGAAGGTCGTCACCCTTTTCAAATCTGGAGACCTGACGGTTGAAATGCTCCCTTGCCTTTTTGATCTGGTCCTGGGCACTTTCAAGAATAAGCTGGGCTTTTTCAGTAAGAACAGCATCCTTGACAGCAACATTGACCAGAACAGATACCGGGATATCAGAAAAAATGCCCGGTTTCACAACACTTCCTGATTTTACCAGGACCTTGCCGTTTTTCTCAAGATTTGAGACAAGTTTCTGGCCGTCAAGAATTGATTCTGTCTTTTCCCTGACAACCTCAGAAATAATTCTTATCTCATCATCGCGATCCTTTTCAAGTCTTTCGATTTCAGCATCTTCAATGAGCCTTGTGCGGTCATCCTTTGGCAGGCCCCTTCTTGAAAATATTTTTGCATCAATGACCTTGCCCTTGACTCCCGGAGGCACGCAAAGAGAGGTATCCTTGACATCTCCCGCCTTTTCACCGAAAATCGCCCTGAGCAGTTTTTCCTCCGGAGAAAGCTGGGTTTCACCCTTTGGCGTAATCTTGCCCACAAGGATATCTCCTGAAACCACTTCTGCGCCAAGCCTGATTACTCCGCTCTCATCAAGGTTTTTAAGGGCTTCCTCTCCAACATTGGGGATATCACGTGTAATTTCTTCCTTGCCAAGTTTTGTATCCCTTGCAAGCACCTCGAATTCTTCCACATGTACGGAAGTATAGACAGCATCCTTGACCAGACGCTCACTGACAAGAATCGAGTCTTCATAGTTGTACCCGTCCCATGGCATGAAAGCAACTGTAACATTTTTACCAAGGGCAAGCTCTCCCATTTCAGTTGAAGGCCCGTCAGCTATAACCTGGCCTTTTCTGACTCTCTGTCCCTTTTCAACAATGGGCCTGTGGTTGAAACAGGTATTCTGGTTTGAACGGACAAACTTGATGCAGTTATATATGGAAACAGCCTTGTCAAATTTTCCTTCACTTGGCTCATCATTTCTCACAACAATGCGTTTGGCATCAACATCAACAACGACCCCGTCATAATCGGCAACAATGGTGACACCTGAATCCCGTGCCACAACGCTTTCCATGCCGGTACCAACAAGGGGGGCCTCACTTCTGATAAGAGGCACTGCCTGACGCTGCATGTTCGATCCCATGAGCGCCCTGTTTGCATCATCGTTTTCAAGAAAAGGTATGAGGCCGGCTGACACTGAAACAAGCTGGTTTGGAGAAACATCCATGAACTGCACATTTTCCCTGTCAATCATTTCAAATTCACCGGCAACCCTGGATGAAACCCATTGATTGATAAAATTGCCTTCGCTGTCAAGGGGAGCATTTGCCTGGGCTATTGGATGATCATTTTCCTCAAATGCGGACAGATGACGGATCTCATTGGAAACTTTTCCCTTATCAGCCACCCTGTAAGGAGTTTCAATAAATCCGAAGTCATTAACCCTGGCAAAGGTACAAAGGGATACAATAAGGCCTATATTTGGCCCTTCAGGAGTTTCAATGGGGCAGATCCTGCCGTAATGGGAAGGATGAACATCCCTTACCTCAAATCCTGCCCTTTCCCTTGTAAGGCCGCCCGGGCCCAGGGCAGACAGCCTTCTTTTGTGGGTTGTTTCGGAAAGAGGGTTGGTCTGATCCATGAACTGCGACAGCTGGGAAGTGCCGAAAAATTCACGCACAACAGCGGAAACAGGTTTCGGGTTGATCAGATCATGGGGCATCATGGCATCCACTTCCTGCATGCTCATTTTTTCCTTGATGGCCCTCTCCATCCTGACAAGCCCTATTCTGTAATGATTCTGAAGCAGCTCCCCAACAGCCCTGACCCTTCTGTTGCCAAGGTGGTCAATGTCATCAACCTGGCCCTGGGTATCCTTGAGTTCGATCAGGGTGGCAGCGGTGAGAAGCACATCTTCCTTGCGCAGGGTCTTTACATCAATTTTCGTATTAACCCCGAGACGATGATTCATTTTAAGCCGGCCCACCTTGGACAGATCATAATAAGCCTGACGGAAAAACAGATGATCAATAAAATCCTGGGCAACTTCAATGGTTGCAGGATTTCCAGGGCGCAGCCTGCGGTAGATATCCATCAGGGCCTCTTCCTTGGTCTCTATCTTGTCTGCAGCAAGTGTTTTGCGCATGGAATCAGAGCTCCTGGGATCAACATAAAGAATATCGAATTCTTCAAGTCCCTTTTCCTCAAGGACTTCAAAGGTTTCTTCCGTGATCAGCTCTCCTGCCCTGAACAGGGCCTGATCAGAATCTTCTTCCACAATATCCCTGGCAAAGGCTTTTTTAATAAGCTCAACCGGCTGAATCGGAATATAATCAAGGCCTTCTTCCGTGAGCTGACGCAGGGCGCGCTTGGTGAAGATCCTGCCTTTTTTCACAATGATTTCACCTGTTTCAGGTGATTTGATATCAAAGGAAGCCCTCTGGCGCCTGAGATTTTCAGGAACAAATTGTTTGAAAAAAGAACCGCTTTTTCTGATTATATGTTCTTTTTTATAGAAAAAATCCAGTATATCTTCACTGGTATATCCGAATGCCTTGAAGAGAATTGAAACAGGAAATTTTCTGCGTCTGTCTATTCTGATATAGACAATATCCTTGGCATCAATTTCCATGTCAATCCATGAGCCTCTGACCGGAATGACCCTGGCATTATAGATAATTTTACCTGTGGAATAATTTTTCCCCTTGTCATGGTCAAAAAATACCCCGGAAGACCTGTGCAGCTGGCTTACCACAGCTCTTTCCGTTCCGTTTATAATAAAAGTGCCCTTTCTGGTCATCAAGGGAATGGTTCCAAAATAGATTTCCTGTTCCTTGATGTCACGAATTGTGGAAGTGCCGGTTTCCTTGTCATGATCATAAACGACCAGTCTGACTTTGATATTTACAGGAATATCATAGGTCATTCCCCGCGAAATACACTCTTTCATGGAATGCTTGGATTCGCCAAAGGAATAGGATACATATTCCAAAGATGCGGTATCAGTGAAATCCTTAATGGGAAAAACAGATTTAAAAACAGCATGAAGTCCTTTATCTTCCCTTTCTTCGGGAGCAACATCCCTTTGCAGAAAACTTTCAAAAGATTCTCTCTGCATCCCTATAAGATCAGGAATATCAATAATTTTTCTTCTGCTGCCAAATTCTTTTCTTATGCGCTTATTTATCAAAAGACTTCCGGTCATGGTCTCTCCTGGGTATGAGTTTTTCCAACCGTAAAAGCGGAGACATGGCGCCATTGCCTTGCCCCCGCATAAATTCATACAACTGCAGAATTTCTACAAAAAAAATTATTTTATAGAAACCTGTGCGCCTGCGCCTTCCAGCTGTTCTTTGATTTTCTCGGCTTCTTCCTTTGCAACTCCCTCTTTAACCGGTTTCGGGGCTTCTTCAACAAGTGCTTTTGCCTCTTTGAGTCCCAGACCGGTAATTGCCCTTACTTCCTTGATAACATTGATCTTTTTGTCGCCAAAAGTTTCAAGAATTACATCAAACTCGGTTTTTTCTTCCTGGGCAGCTCCGCCTGCATCGCCAGCAGGCATTGCACCTGCAGCAAAAGCAACAGGGGCAGCAGCAGAAACACCGAATTTATCTTCAAGTTCCTTGACCAGCTCGGAAAGCTCAAGAACGCTCATATTGGAAATGAATTCAATTACATCATCTTTTGTGATATCAGCCATTTTTTTCTCCTAAATAACTAACTATGTATACAAATTTGCAGAGTATTATTCGTAAATTTAAACTTAATAATAAATAAAATTATGCCGCTTCTTTCTGGTCCTTGACAGCGTTCAGGACATTTACAAAAGACCGTGGTACACCGGAAAGAACATTGACAAGTGAGGTCGGAACAGCATTGAGAGTGAATACAAGTTTAGCAAGAAGTTCTTCTTTGGTCGGCATTTTGGCCAGCTGTTTTATCTGGTCAACATCCAGAAGCTTTCCTGCCAGAACACCGGCTTTGATTTCCAGTTTTTCATTGTCCTTGGCAAAATTAACCAGAATCTTTGCGGGAGCAACAGGATCAGTCTTTGAAGTTACAACAGCACTGGGGCCCTTGTAAAAATCATTCATCAGGGCTGCGTCAGTTCCCTTGGATGCACGGACCAGCAAAGTGTTTTTCACAACTTCAATGCCTGCATCCTCATTTCTGAGAAGAGCGCGCAACTCAGTCATCTGAGCGACATCAAGCCCCTTGTAATCAACAAGTATGACGATCTCAGAATCTGAAAATTCCTGAGTAAGCCGTTCGACCTGTTCTTTCTTCTGGGAAATATTCAACATTTTTTACACCTCCTTCCATAAATTTAATTTTTCCGAAGGTGCCAACTAAACCAAAACAAAATCTTAAATTATCTTCTGTCTCGGCAGGCCGGCAAATCCGATTATGTGCCTTCAGCTAAGAAGCACACCTACTGTCTGTGACAGGTATAACTGCGGGGATTTTTATCCCCTATTTTATCAACATGGGATCCACTTTGATTCCAGGACCCATGGTTGATGACACACTGATGGTTTTTAAATATGTACCCTTGCTGGCAGCAGGTTTCAGGGCAATGATTTTTTCAAGAAAAGCTTTTACATTTTCAGCCAGCTTCTGGGCACCAAAAGAAATCTTCCCCACAGGGGCATGTATAATTCCGGCTTTTTCAACTCTGAAATCGATCTTACCGGCTTTTAATTCTTTAATGGCTTTTTCCAGTTCAAAGGTAACAGTTCCGGTTTTCGCATTGGGCATAAGGCCACGGGGCCCCAGGATTCTGCCAAGCTTGCCCACAACACCCATCATGTCAGGAGTAGCTATGGCCTTGTCAAAACCGAACCAGCCGTTTTTAATCTTTTCTATGATCTCTTCATCGGCAATAAAATCAGCCCCAGCATCCAGGGCTTCCTTTTCCTTTTCACCCTTTGTAAAGACCAGTACCTTCACTTCCTTGCCAAGCCCGTTGGGCAGTATGACAGTACCGCGAACCATCTGGTCTGCATGCCGCGGATCAACGCCTAACCTTACGGCCACATCAACTGTTTCATCAAACTTGGCATAGCTCAACGACACAGCCAGTTCCAAGGCATTCAATGGATCGTATTGAACCGTTCTATCGACCTTCTTAAGTGCTTCTATATGATTTTTACTCCGCTTTGGCATTTTTCATCACTCTTTTACTTAAAGTTAAACTACTTCTATCCCCATACTTCTTGCTGTACCTGCAATAATTTTCACAGCGGCATCAATATCTGAGGCATTTAAATCTTCTTTTTTGGTTTCAGCAATTGCAACAAGCTGATCCCTTGTAACCTTGCCGACCTTGTTTCTGTTCGGCTCACCTGACCCTTTCTCAAGTTTTGCCGCTGCCAGCAGCAGACGGGAAGCCGGTGGTGTTTTTGTAATAAAGCTGAAGGATCTGTCCTGGTAAACTGTTATGACCACCGGGATAATGGAACCGGCATCATTGGCAGTTTTTGCATTAAAAGCCTTGCAGAAATCCATTATATTCACACCATGCTGACCAAGTGCAGGCCCTATTGGCGGTGATGGATTGGCTTTTCCTGCTTCAACCTGAAGCTTTATCTGTGTCATTACTTTTTTTGCCATTATTTCTAACTCCTGAAACTTGAGGGGTGGTTAAACCCTGATATTAAATCTTTGTAACCTGTATAAAATTCAGCTCCACAGGGGTAGCACGTCCAAAAATACTTACCAGCACCCTGATTTTTTCCTTGTCAGGAGACACATCTTCCACAGTGCCGTTAAAATTGGAAAAAGGCCCGTCAATAACCCTGACTTCATCTCCCGGTTCAAAAAGGTATTTTGGCTGTGGTTTATGCCGGCCCTGCTGCATCCTGTCAATTATGCTTTCAGCCTCTTTATCGCTTATCGGAGCAGGCTTGTTTTTTCCGCCCAGAAAGCCTGTAACCTTGGGAGTGGATTCCACAATATGCCATGTTTCATTATCCAGGTGCATTCTGACAAGAAT
>CAYOYY010000072.1:0-12007 GCA_964408295.1 uncultured Desulfobacula sp.
AAACAGACCATGTTCATATTCATCCATCCCGGCAATATCTTTTTCAAGGATTTCTTCAGGCACAAAAAGCAGCCCTGTTTCATGCAGCAAAGCCGCCTTTTCCAGATCTTCAAGTTTTTTGGCGTCAAATTCAAACTGCCGGGCAATGAACACTGCAATATCCGCAACCCTCTGGCCATGGCCCATGTTTTTTTCAACCCTTGTCTGAATCAATTTTGACAAAATATTTGAAAATCCCTGTATATTATCGTGCAGAGCCTTTTTTGTCTCCATGATCCTGGCTTTCAGGCGCTTTCTTTCCCGGGTCATTTCATTCACCTGTTTCAATGCATTATTAAGACAGGTGCGTTCTTCAAAAAGTTCGGTTTTGGTCTTTTTCAAAGAAATCTTGAATCTGTCCAGATATTCAAGGGTTTTTTCATGATTTCTTGCCAGAGTAAACTGTCTCTGCGAAAGATCCTTATAATTCAGATACACTCTTATTTTCATCTTAAATTCTTCAAGAGTGAAAGGTCTGACCAGAAAATCATCAAATCCGGTTTTAAGCCATTCAAGCCTTTCAGATGAATCAGGATAGCTCTCAAGAAGAAGAAAAAAACCAGGCCTGAACCTGAACTGCACTGACATAAGCCTTGCGCTATCTTTGTGAAAAGAGCTGCCATTGCTGCCATTATGCTCAATTACAATAATGTCAGGATTCTGTGATGCTGCTTTTTCACAGGCAGAGTCCATATTACTGAACTGCATGAAACTGAATTCAGATGCCCCTGAAAATATGTTCAGGCCTTCACAGGCATCCATGTCATGGATATACCATAAAGAAAAATGCTGCTTATTCTGCATAGTCATTCATCCACCAGTCATCCCATCTGGTCTGCATGATCTTTTCAGCCATTTTCCTGCCCATGTCTGTTTTAAGTCTTGCAGCGACTACAGGCAGCCATTTTTCCGGGCCTTTGGCTCCGGTATCCATAAGTTTTTTCAGTTCAAGAATAAAAGATATCTGATCCGCGTCATTGGCCAGTTTTGCTTCACGCGTCTGCCCTGAATTAAACTCATCCATCAGGTTTTGTATATCATTACCAAAAGAAATCCTGTTTATCAAATGAGAAATTGCTTTTGTCTCATCTGCGCTGGTATATTTTTTTTCCACATAATTTAAATCTCCGGTTCTTACTTCTGCAATATCATGCACAAGGCCCATGCATACAAGTTTTTTCATATCAAGTTCAGGATCAGATCCAGCCATGACAAAGCATATGAATGCCGTCATGAAACTGTGTTCAGCAATGGATTCAGTTCCGGTTCCAAGAAAGGCATATCCGGATCTTACAATATCCTTCAGCATACGTACTTCAAACAGAAGATCAGCAATCTGCTTCATTATAACTCCGTTTCATTGGGGAATATTCGTAACAATTCTTGACTTTTTATAGAACACCGGATTAAATAAAGTCAAGAAAACACGATAAAACAAGAATCAGCCCGGGAGGACTTAAATATGCATCACAATAGAACAACCATTGCTGTAGTGACCTTAATTCTTTGCTGGGTTGGGTTGTGTTCACCGGCGTTTTGCAGGGACGAGAATAAATTCAATCCTGAAAAGAATACAGGATTTTACTACACCATAAAGAAGGGGGATACCCTGTGGGACCTGTCCCGAAGGTTCTATAATTCAGAATGGGACTGGCCGGGCCTGTGGGAAATCAATGCAAAAATCAAAAATCCACACCTGATTTATCCGGGCAAGAAAATCAGAATTTTTTTAAAGGGCAAATCCAAACTGCCACCCATCATTGTGACCCCGAAAAAAAATAGGGCTGAAAAACCTGTTGCCAGAATTGTTCCGAAATTTTCCTTTCCTGGCATGGACCATGTCGGATTCATAAGAAGCACCATGGAGAAATCCCTTGGAAGCGTATTAAAACAAAAAGATGATAAATTAATGATGAGCGCTGATGACATCATATATATCAAACCGTCCGGCAGCGGTACATTGATTCCGGGCAGAACATATCTTGTTTTTAATACACAACCTGTCAACCAGAAGATAAATGGCAGGATATTCAAGGGTGTGCAGCATGTAATCAAGGCAAAAATCAAGATTATCTCCCATAAGGTAACCTATGCCACAGGTATTATCACTGCAAATTTCCGTCCGGTATTCAAGGGCGACATGATCATGCAGTACAGCAAGATAAACCATGAGCTCAAGGTTGAAGATCACCCTGCCCCCATTGATGCAAGAATTATCCGTGCTGAAGACAATAATCTGATGATAAACGATCATGTCATTGCCTTCATAAATGCAGGCAGATCCAGAGTAAAACCAGGACAAATATACACTGTGATGAGAAAGAACATGCTTGAAGACCACAGTTCCTGGGCATCTGCCAGGAAAAAGAAAAATCAGATAAAGCTTGAAAACATCAAATCAGGAAAAATGATTGTCCTGCGCACAGAAGACATTGCTTCCACTGTAATGATAATATCTTCAAAATACGCGCTCAGTCCGGGTGATCTGGTAAATTAGAAGCAAAAGCATTATTTCTGATCCCAGGTTACTCTTAAAACCTCCTGATAGGTGGTGTGGCCTTTCAGCATCTTTTTGATACCGTTCTGGCGCAGAAGCACAAGGCCTTCCTTAAGCGCCTGCCTTCTCATGGTTTCAATGCCGGAATCAGGTGAAGTAAGTTTTTTTAAAGTTTCACTATATGGCATGATTTCATATATGCCTGTGCGCCCCTTATAACCTGTATTCCTGCATTTTGAGCATCCTTTTCCGTGTCTGAGACGCACTGATGGTTCCCTGGTTCTTATTTTAAGCCCCAGATTTGCAAGTTCTGATACATCCATGTCAAATTCCTGGGCGCAGTAGGGACATATTTTTCTGACCAGTCTCTGGGCCACAACCCCCACAAGAGCTGAATGCACAAGATAAGGGGCAATACCAAGATCCAGCAGCCTGAAAACCGTGGACACAGCATCATTGGTATGCAGGGTTGAAAATACAAGATGGCCTGTAAGGGCAGCCTGTACAGCAGCCTGTGCAGTCTCAAGATCCCTGATTTCACCCACCATGATTATATCAGGGTCCTGGCGCAGAATATTTCTGAGCACAGATCCGAATGTTACATTAACAGCAGGCTGAACAGCAATCTGGTTAAATTCCTCATGAATCATTTCAATGGGGTCTTCGATTGTAGTGATATTGATTTCAGGAGAAGAAAGAGAGCTGAGCGTTGAATAAAGGGTTGTTGATTTGCCGGACCCTGTGGGGCCTGTCACAAGAACAATGCCAAAAGGCTTTGCAATAAGTTTTTTATAGCGTTCAAAATCATCCTTAAAAAAACCCAGCATTTCAAGGTCCCGGAAAAGCACATCCGGGTCCATGATCCTTAATACCACTTTTTCTCCAAAGGCCACAGGAATGGTGGAAACCCTTATTTCAACTTCGACTTCATCCCTGTGCATCTTGATTCTGCCGTCCTGAGGCTTTCTTTTCTCTGCCATATCAAGCCGTGAAAGAGTCTTGATACGGCTCACCACGGCATTGTGCAGTTTCTTGGGAAGCTTGTATACAGAATTGAGCACTCCGTCAATCCTCATGCGGACAAGACATACTTCACGTTTGGGCTCTATATGAATATCACTTGCTTTCTGGTCAAAGGCATAATTGAACAGATGATTGACAGCATTGACAATATGCTGGTCACTGGCATTTGTTTCATCAAAGGATTTTACACTGACAAATTGTTCAAGATTTCCAATATCTATTCCCCTGTTGGAAAAAAGATCCTCTGCCGCTGAAATGGAATATCTGAATCCGAAAAATTCATTGATCAGCTTTTCAATATCTGATTTTGAACTGAGTACAATTTTCACCCTGAGCTTGGACACCATTTCAATATCCTTTATTGCCTCATCATTAAAGGGATCGCATGCCGCAACAACAAGCTTGCCCTCATCAACCTTCAAAGGAAGCAGAAGGTGTCTGGCTGCAAAAGATTTTGATATGGTACCGGTTACAAGGTTAAGCTCAAGTTTCAAAGGGTCAATTTTCTGGTATGGAACCTTCCATGCTTTTGCAAGGGTTTTATAGATCAGGTCTTCATCAATTTTTTTTGAGGGCTGGTCAAGACGTTCAAGCTGCAGATACAAAAGGATATCTATAAAAAATGGCCCGTATGAGCCCTGGGGCATGGACTTTGCCATGCCTGAGCCTGTTGTGCCGGGACTTTGCGTTTCAAGTATCTTTCTTATCTTTGGTTCTTTTTTAAGAAGCTGCCCTGCCTGGGCCGATGAAATGAGTCCTTCGTCAACAAGAACCCTGCATATTGATCTGGGGAAAAGCCGTTTATCTGTTCTGTATGGCATAAGCTGTGTGTCCTGGCCTCCTGTTCCGGTTTAAAATCATGGCAGTTAGTTTATATAATTGATCTTAAATGCAATTGTAAAGGTTTAACACTTTTTATGAAATGATTTTCATGGTAATAAATTCTCCATGAAATATGTAATCATTGCAAACGGGAACTTAAATTACACTGAAAAAATCATTGGTATCATAAAGAATGCAGACTTTATCATTGGTGCAGACGGAGGAGCAAGGCATCTGAAAGCCCTTGGCATTATACCTGATATCATGGTTGGTGACTTTGACTCAATTCAGGAACAGGACAGGGCTTTTTTTGAAAACAGGCATGTGCAGTTCATGCGCTTTCCTGAAAAAAAAGATCATACAGATACTGAACTGTGTGTAAGATGGGCTGTTAAAAACGGCGCCACCATGATCACGCTCTTGGGCGTCACAGGCACAAGGCTTGATCATACAATGGCAAATATTTTTCTTTTAAAAATGCTTGACGACCTGAAAATTTCCGCAAGAATCATTGATGCCAATAACGAGATATATATTGTAACAGACAAACTCACAATAAAAGGATATCCCGGAGATATTGTCTCAATTATTCCCGCAAGTGAAACAGTTCAGGGAATCACTCTGAAAGGGTTTGAATATCCCCTTGATAACGCAAGGCTTGAAATGGGAACTTCCCGCGGCATAAGCAATGTTCTAGAAAACAGCACAGCCTCCATACAGGTCGGCAGCGGAATTCTCATCGTTACAAAATCCTGGGATTAAGCGCCTGCCTGCTGTCACTTTACATTCTTCTCCGGGCTGCCTTCCTGATTTTTGCCGTTCTGTTCTCCTGACGGTGTCTGCACGGGTGTATGCTCAATTATGAATTCTTCGACCTTATCCATATTGTCTGCAATGATCACATGATTTATTGTAATTTTATCAACAACCCCGTGCATATAGGGATTTAATATATCAACAAGTTTTTTTACCTGTTTTTTAACTCCTGTAAAATCCTTGACATTATTGTATACAAGGGAGCTTAAAAAAATCACGGCAGCTTCCATTGCCCTGGGATGAAGAGCAGGGATTTTCTGACCCGGCATCAATTCTTTCAGCTTAACATCCATATCCAGGCATAAATACCTGTCAGGATCATTTGAACTGTCCTTGTTCAAATTAACCGTAACAGGCCCCATATGAACCACAGGAGCACGGCTCTCAGCAACCTGGGCAGCTTTCTGGCCTGAGGTTTTTTTCCATATGAAAATCACCCCGTTCTGATCCTTGAGTTTCATTTCATTTTTGGTCAGCTCAACAATCTCAAAAAAAAGCGTGCCGTTTTTTTTCCATGTCTGTTCTATATCTGACTGGGAGGTTGTGAATATCATCTGCCCCTTTTCAATGGACCATACCCCTTTTGCACTGCCCTTTGACTTGACAATTTTTGATGTGGCATCTGCCACCCTGACAGACGAACTCCATTCGCCCTTTGGATTAATGACAAGAAGGATATATGTATTGTTCCTATACTGTGTCCAGTTTCCAACAGCAAGCTCGGCAGGAGTTTTTTCCTTTTTGCCGCAGCCGTTAAGAAGCCCCATAAAAATAATAATACCGGACAGAATCAATACAGGGAAAAACAATATTTTTTTCATGAAACAATCCTGATAAATCGGGTTAGACAATTTTAAACAAAACTCTTGTTCAAGGCTACCATGATGTATTGCCATGGTCAACAAAAACCGCCTGGATTTTGAGCAGATATATCATCATTATTCGGGCGGTCTCAAAAATAACTTTAATCAGGAAAAAACCGGATAGAGAACAAAAAAAGGGGATCCTGAATGCCAGGCCCCCTTTTTGATATCATTTTCAGGTGAGAATAATCAGCTTCCGCAGGAACCGCCGGAACCGCAGCTTGAGCACCCTGAACCGCTGCCAAGATCCATATTGGAATCAAGATGAAAACCCATTCCGGTAAAATCAATCTTAATAATTTCGGCTTTTGCCATAAAGTCTTTATCAACAACAAATTTCAGGCCTTTAACATCAAAAACATCGTCTGTATCTTTGGGCTCATCCAGAGCCATGGCAAGGGAAGGTCCCCCTCAACCGCCTGAGTTCAGAAAAATCCTGATGGGAGTGGGCTCTTTGCCCTGGAAGTAGTCATCGATCTGCGTTTTTGCAGGATCAGTTAATTCAATCATTGTAAAACTCTCCTTATTGGTTTATTTAATCTTCAGGGCGACTTAAGCCTGAATATTCTAATTTTAACCACGGAGTTGGTTTCTGTCAATATTTTATGGTGAATACAAAACGATTCCGTGCAAAATACAATTTAAAATCCACGGAGTTTAATTTATACAAGTCCTATGAAATTAACTGTTCCCTTCATTCCTGACCAGGCTTATACAGATTTTCTGCAGACCGTTATAAATCATATTGAATCAGTTTATTTTCCCCTTTACTCAGGCCCTGTCCTTGATTCAAGGATGAGATTTTCTAAAATCGATGCAGAAAAATTCTCAGACCAGATTTCCCGGATTTCAGGGGTTGGAAAATATATTTTGCTGAACACAAGGTTCATACACCCGGATCTTTATCATGACGACCGTTTTTTAAACCAGACCCTGGATATGATTGAAGCTCTGATGGCTGGATGCAGGATTTCAGGAATTGTTTTTTCTGATGCCTATTTTCTGAATGCATTGTCCTGCACAAAAAGAGATATCACAAGCATGATTGAAGCTGTGCCAAGTGTCAATTGTATGATTGATAATTCTCACAAGGCACGAAGCTTTATCCGCCTGGTCGAGCAGACCGCATTCAGGCTGCCTGGCAAAATCATACTTGACCGGGGTCTGAACAGATGCCCTGAAGAGCTTGCAGAAACAGCCGGAATGCTGAAAGCCCAATTTCCCGAGGTAAAAATCGAATTGCTGGCAAATGAAGGATGCATTTATCAATGTCCTTTTAAGCCTGCCCATGATGCACTGATCTCCTTTTCCAACCTGAAGCTTTCCGGGGACAGGTCCTTTAAAATCAATCACACACTGGGGTGCCATCCATGGTTTTTCAGGCATCCTGAAAATTTTTTCAAATCACCGTTCATCCGGCCCGAGGACCTGCCATGCTATGAAAATATTGCAGATACAATAAAAATATGCGGAAGAACCCATGGCACAGGTTTTCTCATGCGCTGCATAAATGCCTATATCAGGCATTCATATGAGGGCAACCTTCTTGACCTCATGGATGCGGCAAAATGGCTTGGCGATATCTATCACATTGACAATAAAAGGCTTGGGCCTGATTTTTTTAATATGATGACAACCTGTACAAAAGATTGCAAAAATTGTAACATATGCCCTGAACTGTTTTTAAAGGCAGGTATCACCAAATCTGTTGAGATCAGACAATATAAGGAATTTTTATGAAAATACTTGTTACAGGCGGTGCAGGATATATAGGAAGCCACACCTGTGTTGAACTGCTGAATGAAGGTTATGAGGTTGCTGTACTTGACAACCTGTCCAACAGCTCGGACAAGTCTCTTGCCAGGGTGCAGGAAATCACGGGCAGGTCTCTTGAATTCCACAGAGCAGATCTTCTGGACAATAACGCTGTAAAAAAAATATTTGCATCAGATAAGATTGATGCTGTCATTCATTTTGCAGGGCTAAAGGCAGTTGGAGAGTCAGTTGAGATTCCCCTGAAATATTTTCACAACAATATTACAGGCACATTGAACCTTCTTGAAACCATGGCTGAATTTAATGTCAAAAACATTGTATTTTCATCTTCTGCCACTGTTTACGGCGACCCTGCCAGCCTTCCCATTTCAGAGGATTTTCCATTGTCAGTCACAAATCCCTATGGCAGGACAAAACTGATGATAGAACAGATACTTCAGGATCTGTATATATCTGACAATTCATGGAATATTGCACTGCTCAGATATTTCAATCCCGTGGGCGCCCATGAAAGCGGTAAAATAGGCGAAGACCCTCTTGGAATTCCCAACAATCTTGTTCCCTACATCGCCAAAGTTGCCATGGGTCAGCTTCCCCATGTCAATGTTTTTGGAAATGATTATGATACTGCAGACGGTACAGGAGTACGGGATTTCATCCATGTGACCGACCTTGCTGCAGGCCACATAAAAACCCTGCCCAGACTGTTTTCAGACTCAGGTATTGTTATTTACAATCTTGGCACAGGAACCGGCTATTCAGTGCTTGAAATGATAAAAGGTTTTGAAAAGGCCTGCGGCAGGCAGATTCCATACAAGATTGTGGACAGGCGTCCCGGCGATATTGCTGCATGCTGGGCAGATCCTTCAAAGGCTGAAAGAGAACTTGGCTGGAAGACAGTAAAAACCCTTGACGACATGTGCAAAGACACATGGAAATGGCAGAGAAACAACCCGGAAGGATACAGACAGTACCACAAGGAAAAATAAAAATGAGCGATTATATCATATCCCTGCGAAAAGCAGTAAAAACAGGAAAACTTTCCCAGGCAGAAGCTTTGCTGGACCAGACCCTGTCACTGCCGGAGGAGGACAGGCAGGCCGCCATACAGATTCTTGCCCTTGCATCTGACAAAACAGCCTTTCACCTGCTGTCATATCTTGTTGCAAAGGTAAAAGATGACAATGAACTGCACGAACGTCTCATACAGCTTGCCACTGACCGGGCACACCTTAATTTCAATTTTATAAAAATCCTGTTTAAAAATACAGACAAAGCCTCTGTTTCCCGCATTATTCCATTGATAAGACATATCCTTTCCCGGTCAACCGATAATGAGCTTTTAAGCCTTATCATAAAGACAGCAGGAAAATTTAAAATTGATGCATTGACAGATGATATTGCAGAATTCATTTTTTATGATGATATATCCCTCAAAGGAGAAGCTGTCAGGGCGCTTGAGCGCATTGCAAGCCCCAATGCGCTTGCAAAGCTTGAAGATGCCTCAAAAACATCAAAATGCGATCAGGATATTCTGGATGCAGTTCAGATTCTGAAGGAAAACATTGCTCCGTTAAAAGATTCCGGTTCATCTGTCGCCCCTGCTGAGGCATCAGTACATAAAGAAGCAAAACCCGAATCTGATCCCATGGATCTTGCATCTCCTGAGCCTGAAAAACGCTTCAAAGCCCTGATGCATTTTGCAGGACTGGGATCAGATCTTACAGTGCAGCTTTTAAAATACCTTGAATCTGCACCCTCAGGCATGAGTCCTGATCAATATCATGATCTTAAAATAAATATACTGCGCCTTGTGGCAAGGACTCTGCCCACAGGCATAGATAACACACTTTTTGCCCTCCTTAACCAGAAAAAAATCAGTAACTCAGTTAAATTCTCCGTTTACAATGCACTTGGAGCATTCCCGAAACTTGAATCAGGAGCTTCATTGATAAAAGGCCTGTCCGAGTCCGGCCTTTGTGTCAGGATTGCAGCCATAAAAGCACTGGATAAAAATCTGTCTGATTTTGTATGTGCTGAGATCAAAAACCGGGTTGAATCAGGAACCCAGAAAGGAGAAATACTGGCGCAGACCATACTTGATGCCAGGGCAGGCAATATAATTGACTATCTGATGATTTCAGACACTTTTTCATATATAGCCTCAAACTACCTTGACCGAAGTGCATCCATAGCAGCAATTGATTCGTTTATTGAAGTGCTGAAACAGCGCAAATTAAAATCCACTGCAAAAAAATATATTGAACTGAAAAAACAAAAAACCTGTCAGAATGAAGCGCCTTTCATTGTCATCAGTTCTTCTGAAGCAATTCTTGACACATATAACAAGATAATATCAGGGTGCGGTTTTTACTGCCGTACATTTAAAACTTCCCAGGATGCCTTTGAATTTCTTGTTTCCACAAGCCCCAGGGCTGTTATCTGTGATCTTTTTCTAAATGACATGACAGCAATGGATCTTGCAGGGGAAGTCAGGGAACTGTATTCAAAGGATCAGGTTCCTGTCATCATTTCCACACTCCAGAAAAGCCTTGATTCTGATCTGCTTTCCTCCCGGATGGATTCAGCAGGAATAAAGGCAATATGCAATTTTCCTGCAAAACCCATGAGCATCAAATCCTGGGCAAATTCAGGGGTCTGATGGTTTGAACACAAAACCCATTGCACTTGGAGCACGTCTCAAACAGTTTTCAGGCATTAATACCATTGGATTCAAGCCTGATTTCAGGGATTATTCACCAAAAGAGCGAGAGCTTATACTCAAAGCTGAAAAAATATATTATCCAACGGCATTTTATGCAGACCTGTTCAATGCCATGGGAAAAAAAACTTTTCCAAGTTTTCATACATATAAATTTGCCCTGGACAAAATAAAACAGACTGCTGCATTTAAAATGCTCGGCATTGCCCATCCAGAAACCAGGGTTTTTTACGGCAGAAAACAGAAACAGACCATATCCGATTATTTTGATTTTCCATTCATTGCAAAAAAACCACGCAATTCAGCCAGAGGCGATGAAATCTATCTCATAGAAAACAAAGCCCAGCTTGACAAATACCTTGAAAAAGGCTGGCCTGCATATATACAGGAGTATCTTCCTGTGGACAGGGACATGAGGATTATAATCATAGGCAGAAAAATCAGGCTGGCATATTTCAGGGCAGCCCTGCCAGGAAATTTCAGAACCAACCTTGCCCAGGGAGGCAGAATAGTTTTTGATCCTGTGCCTGAAAAAGCATGCAGGCTTGCCCTTTTAACTGCATCACAATGCGGCTGGGATGATGTTGGAATCGATATCATTGAACATGACGGCAGGTTCTACGTTCTGGAAGCCAATATGAAATACGGCACAAAGGGTTTTGAAAAGGCAGGCATCAATTACAAGAAAATGCTGGCAGACCTGATCATACAGGGCAGAATTTAGAACCTATACCAGCCCTGCCTCATTTTCATCTTTTTCCCATTCATCAAGATATGATTTGATCTGAGCGTATTTTTTTGACCCGGCAGGTCTGAAAAAATGATACCCAAGCTGATCCAGCCTTGTTTCAAGGCATTGAAAAAAGGCTTTTTCCATGTCACAGGCTTTGACATCATCAGGGGATTTCCCGGTTTTCTCCAGTACAATACCGGTCAGATGGCCTTCAGGCACAAAAATATCACTTGCAAAGGCATTCCATTGTTCAGGGAAATGGGTGATTTTCCAGGGGCAAAGCATTTCAGGGCGCAGCATTGCTTTATTATCAGAATTAAACGGGGCATGAACTATTTTCATCTTCCTTTCTTTAAAAAGCATCAATGCCTTGAGAAGCATTATAACATCATCTGCAAAAATCCATTCTTCCGGCTCCAGCAGCACAGGAGGAAAATCCATGCTGGTCAGGGCATATCTGAAAGGCCCCTTATCTTTCCAGAATTTTTTAAACTGTTTTGAATCCGGCAGAACCGCCCGCACCACCTCATTGGAATCCATATGCATCTTTCCCCTGAAATATTTTACAGGCCACCACTATACAATATCCATTCTTTTTCATTTTGATCTCCTTTTTTTCCTTGGAGATCCTAACATATCACATTGTGCTGTTTTTTGGGGGTATGCCCCTCTCTTGGCATAGGCTTTAGCTGTATCCTGTAAGCTATACATGTATA
>CAYOYY010000073.1:0-11554 GCA_964408295.1 uncultured Desulfobacula sp.
CGCCCTGCTTCATGGCGTCCACAGCCGAATCAACAGCAGCATAGGCTGTCATCATTATCACACAGATATCAGGGCTGAGCGTCTTTGCCCTTGCAAGCAGCTCAACTCCGTCCATTCCAGGCATCTTGATATCTGTAAGCATCATATTAAAAGAATCATGCTCAAGCATATCAAGAGCCTTTGACCCTGAATCTGCTGTTTTAACAGAAAAACCCTCCTCTTTCAGCCACTCTCCTGTGGAATCGCGCACTATTTTTTCATCATCAACAACCAGTATTTTAAATTTTGCCCTGTCCTGGTCAACAAATTTTACTGCACCTGCGGCACAGGCTTTTTCACATTCCCCGCACCTGGTGCAGGCTGCATAATCTATTGTATATCTGTCAGGAAAAGACTGGGGACAGGGGAGATATACAGCTTTTCTGAGAGTCAGGCCCTCATTAAAGGGATCAGGAACCCGAACCGGGCACACCTGCACACATCTGCCGCATCCTGTGCATAGATCAGGATCAATCACAGGAGGGTTCTGCTTTAAAGTCACCCTGAAATTACCGGGCTCGCCATCAATACCAATTATCTGGGTTGACACAAGAATCTGTATATTGTCATGTGACAGGCCCTTTCTGAGACAGTGCTGGGATGAAACATCCCTGTCAAATACAGGCAGCATTCTGCAAAAACCGCACCTTGATGTTGGAAACTGATAATCAAGTTTGCATAAAAGCCCGCCTGTATGGTCGGAAGAATCAACAAGCAGCACCTTATACCCTGTCTGCGCCAGATCCAGTGCAGCTCTTATACCGCTTACTCCGGCTCCGGCAACCAATGTCCTGCCAACTGCCTTATCCATTTTACCTCCGGAAAAATCATTTAACCTGATTAATTGTCCCCAATGCCCACAATTTCCTCAAATTCCTTTTCATTGAACACAGATAAAGGCGGCGGGGCATCTTCATCCATTCCAGGCTGATAGGCAAATGCCGCCTGACTGACTGATGATACACTCCTGAACAGTTCATACACAGGAATATTGCTCGGGCATGCATTGGAACACTGGCCGCATCCCACACAGGCAAGGCTCATATGGGCCATTCTGGTAAGATGATAAAAAACAGTATCTGTGGGCATTTTTATACTGCCTTTTTTCTCTGCCCATTGATGGTATTGAAAAGGCTTGTGAGTGAAAACATCTGTATTGAATACACATTCCTTGCAATAACATACAGGACACATGTTCCTGCAGTTATAGCAGTTTATGCACATGTCAAAAAATCCGGCAAGTTTTTCAACGCTGTCTGTCTGCTGATCTATATCCAGAATCATTATTTTTGCTGCCTGTGATTTTTCATCTTTTATGATTTCAAGGATTTCGCTGCGTTTCAGGGGATCAGAAGCTTCAGGCAGTTCAAGGGATTCAAGCAGTTTTTTCCCTTTGTCTGTGCAGGCATCTGCGATCATGCCATCTGACAGGTCCACACCAAAACCCATGATATTGATATCTGCATTCACAGCAAAAGGGAATTCACAGCAGGCACATGCCGGGCTGAACTCAAACCCGTTTATATTTTTGCAACTGCCTGAAAACACGGTTTCAATGAACTTGTCAGCAGGCAGGCTGCCTTTTTGCACATAAGACCTGTAATCCTGCGATGTCAATGCTCCGGGGCAGTCCATTCCAATAATGACAAGCTCCTGCCTTGATCCCTGTTTAAGCTTTACAAGCTCAATAAATGCACGGATCTCACAGGAGCGCAGAAAAACAGCAGTTTTTCTGCCGGACTGTCTGAAGGAAAGTCTTGAAACCATTCTTGCAGAATTGACAGGAAATGCCGGGCTGAACGGCAGAGCACGCTCAAGCTGTGCAGGGTCAGTCACAAGTGCAGGCATGACCGAGTCTGAATCTGCAAGTTTCAGCGGTAAAAACAGGGCGTCAATCTCCTTTAAGCCAAGAATCTTTGCAAAAAAAGCCTGCAATCCCTGTGACAGGCTGTTATTTTCTCGTTGTATTCTGATCATCATGGCATAAATTTCCTTTATTTATCATATAACCCTGGCCGGTTTTATCCGGGAAGGGCCCATTTCGATTATCTGATCATTCAACCGGGTCATGACTTGAGCAAACTCAATTCCGTCACTTGCCCCGATCCAGGTCAGACGCAGCCTGTTTTCTTCAATGCCGAACCTTGGAAGAATCTGCTTTAAAAGCTTTATTCTGCGCCTTGCCTTGAAATTGCCGTTGATGTAGTGGCAGTCCCCTGGATGGCACCCGCTTACCAGAACTGCATCTGCCCCTTCCAGAAAAGCCTTGATAATATACTGGGGATCAACCATTCCTGTGCACATTATACGTATAAGCCTGACATTTTCAGGATAGGACAGGCGCGATGTTCCGGCAAGATCGGCTGCTGTATAGGTGCACCAGTTACACACAAAGGCAATTATGACCGGTTCAAATTTTTCCATTTTTCTCTCCTTAAAAAATTCCGCTGATTTCGGCAAATATCTGTTTTTTTGTAAAATGCCTGCTCTGGGCAGCACCGCTGGGACAGAATCCTGAACAGCTTCCGCATCCTTTGCATATTGCCTCGTTCACAACAGAGACCTGCCTTCTTTCATCAAATTCAATGGCTGAATAGGGACAAAGAGAAATACATGTCCTGCATCCCACACATATGTCAGGATCAATAAAGGATATGGTCGGAGATATATCCACCCTGCCCTTTGCTGCAAGTGACAGAGCCTTTGCTGCCGCACCCGATGCCTGGGAAACAGTATCAGGTATATCCATTGGTTTCTGACAGCATCCGCACAGAAACACCCCTTCGGTTGCCGTGTTCAGAGGCCCAAGTTTTGGATGCTCCTCCAAAAAGAATCCATCTGCTCCCTGGTTTACTCCAAACACCCTTCCCACATCACCTGCCGTGTCTCTGGCCTGAATCGCAGTGCACAGGATAACCATGTCCACAGGAACCCTTATCTGTTCTCCTAAAAGCGTGTCTTCGGCAATGGCAATGAGCTTGCCCTGCTCAGAAGGATTTTCAGGCCTGTCTGAAATCTGTGCAACCTTGCCCCTGATGAATATGGTGCCTTCTTCCTGGCATCTTCTGTAAAATTCCTCATATCCTTCGCCAAAACATCTCATATCAATATAAAAATCATAGACTTTTGTATCATGGCCGACCTTGTCCTTTATGAGATGGGTATATTTAAGGGCATACATACAGCAGACCCTTGAACAATACTCATGATAGTTCACGTCACGGCTTCCCACGCAATGAACAATTGCCACGCTCTGCGGGACACGCGTAAACTCATTGTTCTCGTCCCGAATAAGAATTCTGCCGCCTGTGGGCCCTGTTGCATTGCTCAGGCGTTCAAATTCAAGGGCTGAAAAAACATTTGCAAACCTGCCATAACCGAACTGTTTCATGGAATACGGAACCAGAGGATCATAACCTGTTGCAAGAATAATGCTGCCAGCCCTGATTTTCAGGTTCTGTTCCTTCATTGAATGGTCAATTGCCTTTGCCTCGCACACATTGACACATTCCATGCATTCACAGCATGTGCCGCAGTTAAGGCATCTTGATACCTCGGCCAGAGCCTGTTCCTCGGTAAAACACGGTTCTATTTCTTCAAAAGATGCAATTCTTATTTCAGGATCAGCACATTCAACCTCCTGAACAGGACAGGACTCTATATTTTCAGGAATATCAGGATAATCCGGAGAGTGTTCATCAGAATCTTCAGGCCCGGGACCGGTTTCAGACATATCAGATTCCATTGAATTGATATATCTGTCAATGCCCAGGGCAGCTTTTCTTCCCTGTGCAATTGCCTCAATCACTGTGGCAGGGCCTGTAACCATGTCTCCGCCTGCAAAAACATTTTCAATACCGGTCTGAAGGGTTACAGGATCCGCCTTGATCCTGTTGTAGGCAGTGATCTCAAGGCCAGGCATTTCATCTGCCCAGGACAGGTCAGTGCTCTGACCTATTGCCGGAATAATTGTATCGCAGTCAATGACAAACTCAGATCCCTCAATGGCAACAGGCCGCCTTCTGCCTGAATCATCCACGTCTCCAAGCCGGTTTTTTATGCACCGAAGTCCTGCAACCCTGCTGTTTTTTCTGATTATTTCAACAGGAGCCGTAAGGGGCACAAGTTTTATTTTTTCCTCAAGTGCGCCTTTGATTTCCTCCTCATATGCAGGCATTTCCTGTCTTGTGCGGCGATAGATGATAACAACTTCGCTGCTGCCCTGGCGTATGGCACACCTTGCAGCATCAATCGCCACATTGCCCCCGCCTATGACCAGAACCTTTTTTCCGCAGTCTGTCTGCTTTCCAAGGTTGACATCCCTTAGAAATGAAATGGCATCCATAACCCCTTTTGTATCATCTTCGCCTTTAAGACCAAGTTTAAGGGATTTGTGCGCCCCTGTACTTAGAAATACTGCGCTGAATCCGTCCTGTTCAAGGCTTTTCAGGGTTATATCCCTGCCAAAAGCCGTGTCAGGCACAAGTGATATGCCATGATCCAGGACTGTTCTGATTTCCCTGTCCAGTATTTCAGGGGGCAGCCTGTAATCAGGGATTCCGGTTTTCAGCATGCCTCCTGGAACCGGCAGTTTTTCAAATATTGTAACCCTGTACCCCTCAAGACGCAGAAAATAGGCAGCAGTAAGCCCGCATGGCCCTGATCCGATCACGGCTATTTTTTCTTCACGTTCCTCTATATCAGGTATTTTTACAGGATTTTTACCAGCCATGTCTGCTGTAAAACGCTTCAGCCTGCGTATGGCGACAGGATCATCAACAAATGCCCTGCGGCACCGGGATTCGCACGGATGAGGGCATACCCTGCCCAGAACCCCTGGAAAAGGAGCTTTTTCCATGACAAGAGATGCGGCCCTGTCATATTTTTTAAGACCGATCAATTGTATATACCCCTGAACATTGATACCTGCCGGACAGGTCATGACACAGGGTGCCCTGCTGGTTTTTTCTATATTGAATGTAATTGGAATAGCCTGTGGAAAGGCGCGGCCTATGGCTTTGCGCTGCGCCATTCCCATATCCCAGTAATTGGGAAGCGAAACAGGACATGCTTTTGCGCATTCACCACATCCTGTGCACAGATTTTCATTGATATACCTGGGCTTTCTTTTCACCTCAAGGGTGAAATTTCCTATAAACCCTGAGACACCTGTCACCTCACTGAAACTTAAAAGCTCGATATTGGGATTCTGGCCAACCTCCACCATCTTGGGAGTGCCTATGCATGCTGCACAGTCCAGGGTGGGAAAAGTCTTGTCAAACTGAAGCATGTGGCCGCCGATTGTTGTATCCTTTTCAATAAGATATGCCCTGTGCCCAGAGTTGCCTATATCTATGGCTGCCTGCATGCCGGCTATACCGCCGCCTATAATGGCAACATCAGGATTGACATCTGAAACCTTTGTCTCAAGGCTGGTATGAAATATTACCCTTGTAATGGCTGCACTGACAAGATGCTTTGCCTTTTCAGTAGCAAGAACGCTGTCTTCGGTAACCCATGAGACCTGTTCTCTTACTGAACACATCTGAAAATAATAAGGGTTAAGGCCTGCCCGCCTGCAGGCTTCCATGAATGTCTTGCCATGAAGCCTGGGCGAGCATGAAGCCACAACAACACGGTTCAGGCCAAATTCACGTATATCATTTTCAATCATGGTCTGTCCGGGATCTGAACACATGAATTTATAATCCCTTGACACTGCAACCCATTCAAGGGCTTTCACATAATCCCTGACAGCTTCCACATCCACTTTGCCTGCTATATTCACCCCGCAGTGGCAGATATAGAATCCGATCCTGCAGGAACCGGGTTTCAGGCCGGCCACCTCACCTGACTGCCTGCCCTCACCCGTCAGATCTCCTGCCCCGGATAAATCCAATACGGATACCTCTGACATGGATACCTCCAATCTGATTTTATGATTTTATTTACCTGTTTCTTTCTTTAAAATATATTTTTCCTTTCACTCGATCATGATTTAATAACTGCGGGCAGTTTTATAACAAATTCAGACCCTGTTCCGGGTTTGCTTTCAACCACTATGGTTCCCTTGTGTTTCTCAATGATTCCATAGGCTGAAGAAAGGCCCAGGCCCACACCATAACCCTGATTCTTGGTCGTAAAAAACGGTTCAAAAATAAAATTAAGCTCATCTTCTGTAATGCCCTTGCCTGTATCTTTAACACTTATTAAGACCAGATTTTCCTCATTGTCATAACCGGTCTTTATCTCAAGAATTCCGCCGTGTTCCATTGCGTCTATGGCATTGAAAATCAGATTGATCACACATTGCTCAAGCTGATTAAAATCTCCTGTGACATGCGGGACATCAGGATCATAGTTTCTGACAAGCTCAATATTGCTCAGCTCAAGTTTATGGGCACACAAAAGAAGGCTGTGATCAACAAGCTTTGCAATATCAACCTTTTCCTGTACAAGCTTGGTTTTTCTGGAAAACTTGAGAAGCCCGGAAACAAGTTCAGAGCATCTCTGAGTTTCCGATTCAATAATGGCAAGATATGAAGCAAATTTATCCAGGCGGGCTTTTACGGAACCTGGCAGGTTCTCAGCTTCTGCGTCAGTTTTTTCATTCAGCCTGATCATGAGCCTTATATAATTTAAAATGCCTGACAGAGGATTGTTGATTTCATGAACCATGCTTGCCGCAAGCCTTCCCAAAGACACCATCTTTTCCCTGTGAAGAAGCTGAGCCTGGTGCACCACCTGCCTTTTAAGATTTGCCACTTCCCTTAGATCCCGGACAAAAAGCACCATGGAATTATTAATTTTTTCACGGCACATGACAAATCCTGAGATCTGGACAGGAATGCATTTTCCATCCCTTGAAAGCATTGTGGTCTCATAGTCAACAAGGGTATTTTTACCGCCAAACCCGCTGCCTGCAAGATCCTGCTTCAGTTTCAGAAAGCTGTCCGGCGAAAAAAGAGAAATCACTTTCATCTTTTTTAATACCTGTGCCTTTGGATAGCCAAGAAGTTTTTCCATGCTTCTGTTGTATGTGACTATGAGATCTGTTTCATCACATCCAAGTATGCCGTCCATGGAATTTTCAATGAGGCTGCTCTGAAATCCCACACTTTTAACCAGCTCAGCACTGGTTTTCAGATTTTCGTCCTTAAGAAGACTTGTATAATCGTATAATTGCTTTCTATCGGTATACCTCTGCATCGCCCTTTTCAATGCAGTGTGCAAAGCTGCATCGTCAATGGGTTTGGCAATAAAATCTGAAGCATCAAGCTGCAATGCCTTGACTGCATTTTTAATGTCTGCAAACCCTGTGGTAACAATGACTTCTGTTTCAGGGCTTGTTTTCTTGATATGCTCAAGCACCTCAAGACCGCTCATGCCGGGCATTTTAATGTCAGTTATAATTATCTGAGGTTTTTCACGTGAGGCAAGTTCAAGGCCGCTTGGGCCGTCAGGGGCGCAGAAAACACTAAATCCTGCATCGGAGATCGTGACATCCATGATATCCCTGATATCTTCGTCATCATCTATCAGAAGTATTTTCCAATTAACGGGCACCGCCAGAAACCCCTTTCCATTGTTTTCTTAAATAATGAAGCAAACAATGTACCGGAAAACCATTTATTTCAAGTTTATACCAAAGTGTTTATATTTTCAAACAATTAAAATTTAACCATGATTTCACTTAAAAAATCCGGTTCGCAGATGATGCGATAAGGCGACTGCATACTGGCGCAATTAAGCGACTGCCGGCAGGTCAGAACTCAAAATCATGTCGCGAGGATTCAGGGTGTGTCATGGCCTGAATCCTGCCCTCACAATGCATGGAGATAACCTGGGCAACACTCATGTCCTTGTCTACCCTGAATATGGTTATATAATGGTCTTTTAACATGTGAAAGGAAATTTCCCCTATGCGTCTGACAAATAAAATGCTGATCCTGAGATTTACCATCATCTTTGCAGTATTAAGGCCTATATGGCCCTTCTTGTCCAGAAATTCATTGGCCAGAAAAATATTTTCCCTTATTCTGCCGTTTTCCATGGTCAGTATCATGAACCACGGAGCCCTTGCAAAATGAGGATGGATAATGGAATCAAGCCCATTGTTTGCAGAAACAGGAACAGCAATCTTATAAATTTTTGATTTTTCAGGCTCCACATGAATGAAAACCGAATCAATATCCTGATATTCCATAAGAAGCAGATTCTCAGCAGTATCTGCAAGGTCATGGGATTTATAAAGTGTAGTTAAAGGATCTGTGCGGATTATGCAGTTCACGATTTTAAAAGGGCCTGACTGCCTTATCCTGACTTCATCCACACCTTTTATGCCGTGAATCTGCTTCAGTTTTTCTTTGATTTCATGTTTCAGTTGTGTATCCATGTCAGCGTCCATCAGGATCATAATGGATTTCCATGCAGTGGCAGCACCCAGTTTAAGGATAAGAAGTGCAATCACAATAATGATTATGCCCTCAATATAGGCAACCTTAAAATAGACGCATATAATACCGATCAGAACAAAAAATGAAGTAAAAATATCAAAAAAAGCTTCTGAAGCTGTTGCAAGAAGGGCCTGGGATCCGATTGCAATACCGGTTGATTTCTGTTTCAATGCCAGAACCAGTGCAACTGCACATGATACAGCAGAAGCTGCCACAGGGAAAAAGGGAAATTGTGTCCCGGAACTTATGGAAAAAAGTTTATGCCACCCCTGCTGCAGCATATCTGAGCCTATGAAGGCAATCACTGTTCCTATCAGCAGACATGCAATGGTTTCAGCCTTGTACAGTCCAAAGGGAAACCGGTCTGATTTCTTTTTTGCTGCAAGCTTAAGCCCCACAAGGGAAGAAAGATTGATCAGAATATCGGCACCGCTGTGCCATGCATCTGCGATCAAAAGAGAAGAGTTGAAAAAATAGCCCACCCCGGCCTTTAACAATGCCAGGGCAAGTATCAGCAGAGTTGAAAACAATGCAACACGCTGACCTTTTTCCAGTTGTGCCTTTTTATTCTCAAAACTGCTGTATTCCATACCGGGCATTTTTGCCCCTATTCCCCCTCAAATTCAGTAATGGCAAAAACCTTGCAGTCTTTTATCATTTCCCTTCCCTTAAGATCAGGAAGTTCAACAATAAAAGCGCACTCAACCACATTGGCACCAAGCTTTCTGACAAGATTCACACTTGCTGCCACAGTGCCTCCTGTTGCAATCAGATCATCCACAATAACCACATTTTCCCCTTTTTCAATGGCATCTTCGTGGATTTCAAGTGTATCTTCCCCATATTCAAGACTGTAAGTCTCCTGAATGGTTTTAAAGGGCAGTTTTCCCTTCTTGCGGACAGGCACAAACCCTGTGCCAAGTTTATAGGCAAGAACAGCTCCAAACACAAATCCCCTTGCATCAATACCGACAATCTTGTCGATTTTCATGTTTTTATAACGTTCATAAAGTATGTCGCATGATTGCCTGTATGCATCAGGATTGAGCATCAAGGTTGTAAGATCACGAAAAATAACACCTTCAATGGGCCAGCCCGGAATACTTCTGATTGTTTCTTTTAGATTCATTTTCATCCTCTTCTCAATATGTAAAATTTAAATATTCTATTCATTGGCCTGTGCATATAATTGTTTTGTAACCTTTATCAGCAGGCGTTTCACATTATCTGCATTTTTGTTGAATACTGCAAGAATCTCATCCCATGTCACAGGAGCTTCATCTTCCTTCCAGCAGTCATAATCAGTTGACATGGCAACCACGGCATAGGGAATACCTGCCTCATTGGCAAGCATGGCTTCAGGAGCTGTTGACATATTGATCACGTCTGCGCCCCATATCCTGAACATTTTGGATTCAGCAACAGTGGAAAACCTGGGGCCCTCAATTGTCACAACACATCCCCTTTCATGCACACTGAATCCAAGGCTGCGCGCTGCCGAATAAAGATGCTGCCTTAAGTATTCGTCAAAGGGATGAGCCATTGCAGTATGCACAGGGCCGTTTTCAAATGAATCTGCAAAAGTGTTTTTTCTGAATCTTGTAAAATCAATGAACTGGTCCAGAATAACAAGATGTCCTCTGTCAATTTTTCTGCGCAGGCTGCCGCATGCAGTGGTGGCAATGATATGGGTGGCTCCTGCCTGCTGAAGAGCCCTGATATTGGCCCGGTTGTTCACCTGGGTGGGGCTGTATTGATGTTTCCTGCCGTGGCGGGCAAGAAGCACAGTGGTTATACCTTTTATTTCTCCGCACAGCAAAGAAGAAGAAGGTTTCCCATATTCAGTTGTTACATCAAGTTTTTCAGGATTTTTCAGTATATCAGGATCATCAAGGCCTGATCCGCCGATAATACCCAGTTTAAACATTTTTTTCTCCTAATCATTTTTAAGCCATACAGGTTTTAAATTCATACAAGCGCCTAACATAATAGCACAGACTTATCAAGGCAGGGATGAAAAAACTTCAAGAACTGCCCTGTCCATGGGCTTTGCCTTAATTTTTGCACCAGCACTTGAATTTTTAACAGCAATCTCCATAAACGAGAATGATGAGCTCACAAGAAAGCACTGGTTATCATCTGCACTGGCATAGGTATTGAAATATTTTTTCACACGGGTATTGTTTATGGTAAGGCAGAATTTTCTGTCATATACAATATTTTTAAATTCATCATGGGTAATGTTGAGCGTGATATTCCCGAAACGGTCAATGGCAATGACAACAAGCTCCCACTTTAAAGGCCCAAGGAATTTTATTTCAGGAACTGTGTATTTTACACATTCATCCACAGAAGGTCCAAGAAAAGAAATATCTTTCAGTCCCGCTGAAATGCGGGCTGCAACAGGTGCAAAAATATCCCTGCCGTGAAAGGTTGAAGACACGGGATTCAGAAAAAAATCCCGGTTGGCAAGATGTATTATGCGTTTGATTCCAATGGCAGAAGCAGCAGCCCACATGACTCCGTTGTCAGGGCCCACAAAAAAATAATCCCTGGTTTCAATACAGATTCCCTTACGGTCTGAACCGACTCCTGGATCAATGACAACACAGAATACACTTTTTTCAGGAAAATATGCACAGGCACATGACAGCATAAAGGATGCACAGGCAATATCCCCCGGCCTTACATCATGGCTTAAATCAATCACCGGAATCTTGGGATCTATTGAACATATCACAGCCTTTAACACACCTGTGAATATATCACTGGTTCCAAAATCAGTCAGCAGCACAACCGGACTTGCAGCATGGTTCATAAATTACAGATTCCTTTCGGCTTTAAGTTTTCCCGATTTTTTCAACTATACCAGCAAACCTGTGCCGGAAAAAAGAAATTTTAATATTACCCTTGAAAAAAACTTAATTTACATAATAAAATCAGTTTATGGGTGTTGAAATTGAAAGAAAATTCCTGGTGACTTATTTCCCGGATGATATGCCTGAAAAAGGCATATTAATCCGGCAGGGATATCTTATAAAAGAAAAATCAATGGTTCT
>CAYOYY010000074.1:0-11078 GCA_964408295.1 uncultured Desulfobacula sp.
AAGAAAAATCAATGGTTCTGCGCATCCGTCTTGCCAAAGACAGGGCCTTTCTCACCATCAAAGGCCCGACACATAACGCATCCAGAAAAGAATTTGAATATGAAATACCTGCCGATGAAGCAGATGAAATGCTGAGCCTTTTCTGCAAAGGCCCCCTGATTGAAAAAACAAGATTTAAAATTCCGTTCAAAGGATCTGAATGGGTGATTGATAAATTTTCAGGCAGAAACCAGGGCCTTGTAGTGGCTGAAATAGAGCTTGATTCCAGGGATCAGGCATTTGAAAAACCGGACTGGACAGGCAAAGAAGTAACAGATGATCCAAGGTATTTCAATTCAAACCTTGTACAGCACCCGTATTGTTCATGGAAACATAAATAAGACTGTGCTGCATGACCTGCTGCACAGGCAGGGTTCATCAGAAATGCCCTGCCATGAACTTGAGCAGTCACCCTTTCTGTCTTTTTGCATCTGCATCTGTCAAGCCTGACATGACTGGTGAAGCCTTGTCATATCCAGCGGATGCACACTTGCCTGATGAAAAGGAAAAGTCCGTGAACAGGCCTGCCATGACAAATGCTGTGGCAGCAATAATCAATGCTGCCACAGCAATGAAAATCATTTTTCTGCCGGCCATTGCATAACCTGCCTTATAGGGTTTTGACAAAATCGTGAAAACTCATTTTTTCATAACTTGCCGTACGTATGAATTTTAAAACATACAAAAACTGTTTTTCATCAACAAAACCTGGAATACTGGTAATTCTGGAATTATCTGATTTTAAGAACCACAATGTGGGAAGTCCTCTTACCTTCCACTGGTTTGCAAGATTTTTGTTCTTGTCAGTATCAATGGAAATACTTATAAAATTATCCCTTAAATAATCCATGACCGCCTGATCCTTCAGGGTTGTTTTTTTCAGTTTTTTGCAATACCTGCACCATTGGGCATGAAAATACAGGAAAACAGGTTTGTTCTGTTCCTTTGCAAGCTTAAGGCCCTGTGTATAGTCCTGCCATATTATTCCTGATGCCCCTGCCCGGCTGTCAGATGTCCTGGAGATATCATCATCAGGGACAGCACCTGCCTGTTCCGGATAATCATGGCCTGTATAAACAAAAAACAGCCCGGCAGCAATAAAGACAAGTGCAATTATGAGTATATTTTCCTTTTTCATACCTGAATTCCTTTTTTTAAATAAATTCAATCCTTCAGCCTGTAATAATAAAAAGATTATTCAATTTACACAAGCTGAATACCATGCTTTTTAATACGTTTCCATACCGTGATTCTGCTGACTCCAAGAATTTTTGCAGCACGTGTCTGATTGCCGTCAGCCTGTTTCAGAGCATCAATAAGTTCCTCTTTTTCAGACAGCCCGACTTTCACCATACCGGTATGAATTTTATTTCCCACAGACCCATTGACTCCGGCATCAGAATTCAGCAGTTTTTCAGGCAGATGCTCAGGTCTGATGGTTCTGCCCTTTGCCAGGACAAAAGCATATTCAATGGCATTTCTCAGTTCCCTGATATTGCCGGGCCATGGATATGCCACCATAATCCGCAAAGCATCAGCATCAAGCCCCAGAATATTTTTCCCGGTTTTCTGCACATTAAAATGTATAAAATGCTGGATAAGCCGTTTGATATCTTCTTTTCTGTGACGAAGAGGCGGGCATATCAGGGGAAAAACATTGATCCTGAAAAAAAGGTCTTCTCTGAACATACCTTTTTCAATCAGTTCCTCAAGATTTTTGTTGGTTGCAGTAATAATCCTTACATCAACCGGAATGGACCTGTTTTCACCCACCCTCTGGATTGTTTTTTCCTCCAGAACTCTCAGCAGTTTAACCTGCACTGAAAGCGGGATGTCTCCGATTTCATCCAGAAAGATAGTTCCTCTGTGTGCGGCCTCGAACCTGCCTATCCTGTCATTGTCCGCACCTGTATATGCACCTTTGACATGGCCGAACAATTCACTTTCAAGGATATTTTCACTCAGGGCTGCACAATTGACCTTTACAAAGGGCTTTGATGCCCTTGTTCCGGTCTCATGCAATGCCTTTGCAACCATTTCCTTGCCAGTGCCGCTCTCTCCCAGAATCATTACAGGAGTATCAAGCGATGCAACACTTTTAATGTATTCAAACAGATTCTGCATGACAGGGGTTTTGCCTATTATGCCGTGAAACCCGTCTTCAAGATTATACATGCGCTTTATGCTGGACAGTTCATTTCTGTAATGAATATTTTCAGAAATATCACGCAGGGTCTCAACAGCGCCGACCATGTTATTGTTTTCATCATACAGCACTGTTGCGCTTTTTATTATGGGTATGGTTCTGTTGTTTCTGTCCTTGATCATGCATTTTTTTTCCCGGATAAGTCCGCGGGAAAAAAGCCCGCACCATTTCTCCCCTCTGCCCTGCGCGGTAATCTTACATCCTGTGCAGTTCAAAAGCCTGCATGAATTGCCTTTCAGCTCCTCTTCCGAATATCCTGTCAATAACTGGGCTGTCTGATTTGCAGCCACAAAATTGCCCCTGTTGTCCACAATTATAACCCCGTCCTGAACCGAATCAATTATGGAACGCCAGTAAAGCCCAATATCCATGCCCCGTTCCTTCATGTTAATATTTTTGATGCACTATATTAACACAAAATTAACAAACCCTCAATAAAAGTTTTCTGACCTTCAAGGCCGCAGAAAACAAGCATGTAAATTTACAAATAAATACAAAACCTTACAACTATATTCCTTTCACACCATGCCACGGCACGACCATTGCTATTACCAGCCTGAGACAGGATATAAAAGTTCAACCCTTAACCAGACCCATGGAGATGCCCATGAAACCACGGTATTTTTTAAGTTCATGCCTGATGGCAATTATCTGTGCAATATGCATGCCCGCACCCGGGCCGGGCTCTGCATCCCAGCAGAACCATGGCGAAGCCCCAGGCCGCATACTGGCAAAGCAGGCAGTCAGAAACAGCAGCCGGTGGACCACGACCAGCCATTTAAAAGCCAGCGCCCTGAACCGGAATTTCACCTGCGGAGAGCAGATCACACAGGCCTGCCTTTCCTGCCATTCCGAAGCTGCAATCCAGTTCCACAAATCAATTCACTGGACATGGCTTGCTTCGGGCACAGCCGATGACATGAAATACGGCAAAGCCGGGTATTCAGTAAACAATTTCTGCATTTCAGGAAACAACATGCAGGATAAAGGCTGCCTGAAATGCCATACAAGCTGGAACAGAAAAGGTGTCAAAGGCAAGGTAAACTGCCTGAAATGCCACAATTCTTCAGGATTCAATTTCACAGAAGCTTTTGAAGACATCAATGCATTTTCAGAGGATAATGACCCTGATTCAGAAAAAATCATCAAGGATATTCAAAAGGAAATAATACAGGCTGCAGCAAAAGTGACACTTCCCACAAGAAAAAACTGCGGAAGCTGCCATTTCAGGGGAGGAGGAGGAGACGGAGTCAAGCACGGAGACCTTGACACTTCCCTGACAAATCCCAACAGAATGCTTGATGTGCATATGGGTACAGACGGCAAAAACTTCAGATGCACAAGATGCCATACCACGGTCAACCACCACATTGCAGGAAGAATCTACACCAACCCTGCGGTTGCAAAGCGCAAGAGCCTGATTGAAGACGATCTTGCTCCAAAGATCACCTGTGTATCCTGCCACAGTGCAAAACCCCACAAATATTCATCCAAGATGAACTACCACACAGACAGGGTTGCCTGTCAGACCTGCCACATACCTGAGTTTGCCAGGATCAATCCCACAAAAATGTGGTGGGACTGGTCAAAGGCCGGCAGGCTGAAAAACGGGAAGCCCTTTCATATTGAAGGCCCTTATGGAAAATATATCTATAAATCAATCAAAGGTGAATTCAGATGGAAAAAAAATGTTGTGCCTGAATATTTCTGGTTCAACGGCTCCCTTAAAAGCATCACAGCAAATGACACCATTGACCCTGCTGAACTTGTGAAAATAAGCTGGCCTGTGGGAAGTAAAAATGATCCTGATTCCCGTATATTCCCCTTTAAAATACACAGGGGCAGGCAGCCCTATGACAAGATAAACAAAAGGCTTGTGGCTCCAATGCTTTCCGGAAAACACGGATACTGGACAACATTTGACATGAACGAGGCAATAAAATACGGAAACAGGGCCATTGGAATCCCGTATTCAGGAGAATTCGATTATGTCAGTACAGGCTATGCATTTCCGATTACCCACATGGTGGCTCCAAAGGAAAAAGCCCTTAAATGCTCACAATGCCACACAAGGAAAAATTCCAGGCTCGCCAGCATAACAGGCCTGTACCTGCCCGGACGGGACAGATCTGATCTCATGGACAATGTGGGATGGATTTCAGTTATAGGGGCTCTTGCAGGTGTTTTTTTTCATAGCCTGGGACGTTTTTTTACGCGAAATGGAAGGAATGGATAAAAATGGAAAACATAAAAACAACAAAAATCTATCTTTATTCCAGGTATGAACGCCTGTGGCACTGGATTCAGGCAGTCATGATAATAACCCTGATCATCACAGGCCTTGAAATCCATGGTACCTATAATTTCCTCGGATTCAGGACTGCTGTTAAAATTCACAACACAGTGGGGCTGACCTGGCTTGTATTGTTTGCATTTTTTGTTTTCTGGCTGTTCACAACAGGAGAATGGAAACAATATATTCCCACAACAAAAAAGTTGTTTTCAGTGATAAAATATTATTCATGGGATATTTTCAAGGGAAGGCCGCATCCTGTACAGAAATCAAAAGGCGCAAAACACAACCCATTACAGCGCCTGACCTATCTTGGAATTTCAGCCATGCTCCTGCCCCTTCAGATGGCAACGGGAATTTTGTACTATCTTTACAATGAAATCTCCTTGTTCATGCCGCTGAATGTATTGGCTGGCATACACACCATTATTGCTCTTTTCCTTCTGAACTTTCTTGTCATTCACGTTTACATGACCACCACCGGCCATTCTGTATTCAGCCATATTGCCGGAATGATTACAGGATGGGAAGAAATATACGAAACAACCCACATCGCAGACTGGGAAACCAAAGCGACAGAAAAATAACACAGGCAGGCCATTATTGTCTCAATCATACGAGACAATAATGGCTCATTTTTACCTGCCCGATACATATCAATACTTCTGTTTTCTTTCTGATAATCCGGTTCATTGTTAAAACTGTCTTGCCTTAATACTGGTAATCATTTATTATAAAAAAAATCCATTGATCTTATATCTGTTTTTAATTTCTTTTTTTCGCTTATGGCATATTAATTGCTTTTCTGGCATAAAAAAACTGATTTTTAAGCGGGATAAAAAATGAGTTTCACTAAAACCGGAACAAAAACAGCACTTACACAGATACCAAAAGCAGTATTCCTGTTTTACCGCGATGGATTCGCAGGCATGAACGTGGGCAGAAAGCTGTGGGTGATCATAATTATCAAACTTTTTGTCATTTTTGCAGTACTTAAATTATTTTTCTTTCCAGATTACCTGGGTACAAAATTCAAAACAGACAGACAAAGGGCAGATTATGTCATTGACCGGATCACACTTACCGGGTCATCAGATATATCTGCGGGAACAAAATAACAATATTGCACACCACAAACAAAAGGAGGAGAATTAGATAATGATGAACATTGACTGGAGTCTGGTGAACTGGGCCAGGGCGCAGTTCGCCCTTACTGCTTTGTATCACTGGATATTTGTGCCGCTTACGCTGGGTCTTTCTTTTTTGTGTGCCTTTTTTGAATCCATTTATGTACGTACGGGAAAGGAGGAATGGAAAAGCATCACAAAATTCTGGATGACCCTGTTCGGCATCAATTTTGCCATCGGAGTTGCAACCGGTATCATTCTCGAATTTGAATTCGGAACAAACTGGTCAAACTATTCATGGATAGTGGGGGATATTTTCGGAGCCCCGCTTGCAATTGAGGGAATCTTTGCCTTTTTTCTTGAGGCTACTTTTTTTGCAGTCATGTTCTTTGGGTGGAACAGGGTTTCAAAAAAATTCCATCTTCTGTCAACATGGATGGTCGCCATAGGTTCAAACCTTTCTGCTGTATGGATTCTTGTGGCAAACGGATGGATGCAGAATCCCGTGGGCATGGTTTTCAATCCAGACACAGCCCGGTTTGAAATGCACAGTTTTGCAGATGTTGTATTCAATCCTGTGGCAGTATCAAAGTTTGTACACACCTCAAGTTCCGGTTTCCTGTTCGGCTCATTATTTGTACTTACAGTCTCATGCTGGTTTCTCATGAAGGGCAGACATGTTCAGATGGCAAGAAAATCCATTGTTGTGGCCTGCGTTTTCGGCCTGCTTTCCTCATGTTTTGTTGCATTTACAGGAGATGAATCAGCATTTGAAGTCGCACAGAAACAACCCATGAAACTGGCTGCAATAGAAGGATTGTACAAGGGCGAAACAAAGGCGGGCATCATTGCAGCAGGCATACCAAATCCTGCAAAACACCCTGGTGACAGCAATGATCCATTTATATTTGAGATTAAAATCCCCTATCTGCTGTCCATACTTGCGAACCGTTCCCTGAACTCATTTGTTCCCGGAATTGACGACCTTGTTTTTGGAAACAGCGAGCAGAACATAGAAGGAGTCAGCTCAAAAATTGCCAAAGGAAAACAGGCAATCTCTGATCTTGCAATGTTCAAGAAAGCAAAGCGGCAGAACAATGAGGAACAGGCAAAAATCTTTCTTGAAAAATTCAGACAGAACCAGGAACATCTTGGCTACGGATATCTTGACAGGCCGGAACAGGCTGTTCCGCCCGTGGCAACCCCCTATTACGCATTTCACATCATGGTTATACTTGGCACGCTGTTTCCGGTGCTTTTTGCAGCATTTCTGTTTTATGCCTTGAAAGACCGACTCACACAGGTGAAATGGCTGCTGCCCATAGGATTTATTTCCTTTTTTCTGGGGCTTATTGCTTCTGAATCCGGCTGGATAGTTGCGGAAGTAGGACGCCAGCCCTGGGCCATCAACGGCCTTCTGCCGGTACAGACAGCCGTAACAAATCTTTCTGCCCGCAATGTGCAGATCACGTTTTTCATGTTTCTGGCGGTTTTCACAATCTTACTGATTGCCGAGATCAAAATTATGCTGAAACAGATATCCATTGGGCCTGAAGGAGGTGCTTTAAAATGATTTCAAACCTTGATTATACAACTCTGCAACAGCTCTGGTGGATAATAGCTTCCATAGTCGGAGCGCTTTTTCTTTTTCTTAATTTTGTCCAGGGAGGGCAGACCCTGCTGTGGCAGGTTGCAAAAACAGACCTTGAAAAATCCCTGGTTGTAACTTCGCTTGGCCGTAAATGGGAACTTCCGTTCACAACCCTTGTGCTTTTTGGCGGAGCCCTGTTTGCAGCCTTTCCAAAATTCTATTCAACAAGTTTTGGGGGAGCCTACTGGGTCTGGATATTAATTTTATTTTCATTCATTGTTCAGGCTGTCAGTTATGAATACCGCAAAAAACAGAGCAATCTTCTGGGAGCCGGAATCTATGAGCTGTTTTTATTCATAAACGGTTCCATTGGTATTCTGCTCATAGGCGCTGCTGTGGGAACCTTTTATACTGGATCCAATTTCACGCTTGATGCATATAACAGCGTTACCTGGGACTATACCATGATGGGAATCAATTTAAGAGGGCTTGAAGCGGCATTCTCACTGTTCAACCTGTGCCTTGGAATCTTTCTTGTGTTCAATGCAAGAGTTCTTGGAGCCATGTATCTTCTGAACAGCATAGAGCTGTCATCCTGCCCGGATCTTGAGGGGAGGTTGCGTTCTGCTGCATGGAATAATTTCCTGATCAGCCTGCCGTTCCTGCTTTATGTTCTTGTCAGCATAGTGTTTATGAAGGGATTCGATGTCAGCGCAGACGGTACTGTTTCCATGGCATCCTTTAAATACCTTTCAAATCTGCTGGCAATGCCGGTTCTTGCCATAATGCTTCTGGCAGGGCTTGTTCTGGTTATTCTCGGAGTATATCTTACTGCATTTAAAAACAGCAGAAAAGGCATATGGGCAAGCGGGCTTGGAACTGTCCTGACAGGGCTTGTAGTGCTCTGCCTGCCTGCATTCAACCATACTGCATTTTATCCGTCAAAACTTGATCTTCAGTCAAGCCTTACGATTTATAATGCATCTTCCAGCAAATTTACATTAATAACAATGACATATGTAGCCATAGGCATTCCTGTTGTGCTTGCCTATATAATCTATGTATGGAAACTTATGGATTCAAAAAAACTGACTCCTGCCGAGGTTACAGATGAGGAATCCTATTAACACAATATCCTTAAACAAAGGAGAAAAAAAATGGGGACCCTGCTTTTAATTCTTTATGTTGTACTGATTTTTGTCTCCTACAGGGGCATTGTCCTGGCCCTTAAGAAGACAGATCTGCTTTAATATACATTTTTAACAAAAACAGATTTATGGAGAAATGAAAATGAATAAATATGTATGTGAATTATGCGGCTATGTCTATGACCCTGAAAAAGGTGATCCTGACAATGGAATCGATCCTGGAACAAGCTTTGAAGACATACCCGAAGACTGGGTCTGTCCCATATGCGGTGCGTCCAAGGATGAATTTGTAGAACAATAGATCTCACCATGCCGGGCAGCATTGTATTTCCTGCCCGGCATGATATTCCCGGAGATATCATGGCCCTTTCCGTTGTGGATCTTTATACAAAAGTGCTGCCTAAAACCAATTGCAGGGACTGCGGATTTTTAACCTGTCTTGCATTTGCAGGCATGGTTGTATCTGAAAAACATCCTTTGAAAAACTGTCCTCATATTGACCCTGAAATACTTGAATCAGCACAGAAAGAGCTTGAACAGCAGTACAAAGAAGGCAAATGGCTTAAAAAGGACATGGCAAAGGAAGCTCTTGAATGGGCAAAAACAAAAATGGCTTCAATGCAGCTGCCTGACATTGCGGAACGCACAGGCGGAGAACTCACCACATCAGAAGAGGGCACTCCTGCCATTATCCTGCCGTGCTTCAACAAAAAATTTGTAATAACAAAAGATTATGTAAAAGACATATCAGGCGCCGAGCTTACAAGAAATGAACAGACCTTTGTGTATATTCACATGGCACAGGGCGGAACATCACAGCCGTCCGGCAACATGAAGAGCTTCAAGGAATTTCCCAATACTGTTTCAAAGGTCACCTCCATGAAAGCACACATTGAAAAACCCCTCAGCCAGGCTTTTTCAGGGAAAAGAGACAAACTCAGAAATGCCTGCGAAAAATCAGGAGCCAGGGATGTGAGCGCACAATATGATTCATGCGATCTTGCCTTTGAATTTGCAGCTTTCCCAAAAATTCCGGTTGTATTGCTATTCTGGGACGAAAATGAAGGATTTGAGGCCCAGATCAAGCTTCTGTTTGATGAAACAATAATCGACCATCTTGATATAGAATCCATCATGTTTCTAAGCGAGCATCTGCGTGATATGCTGCAATCCTGCCTTTAATTTCAGTTTTTTACATCATTATAAAAATTGACATATTACCCATATATGATCTATTGTTCCTGGTGCATGAAAAAATCAGGACAAAACTTGAAAATATGACACCAGGGATCATGATATGACGTATATGAATTATTACGAAATTCTGGAAATCAATACACAGGCAGATCAGGATGAAATCAAAAAAGCATACCGCAGGCTGGCCATGCAGTTCCACCCTGATGTAAATACCGATCCTGCTGCAGAAGATAGGTTCAAAAAAATAAATGAAGCATACGATGTACTGAGTGATTCAGGAAAAAGACTGATATATGACAGAACAGGCAAAACAGGAGGATATGACCGGGATATTCCTTCACATATGCGCTATCCCGGAGGCATGGGAATGGGACGGTGCATGGGAAAATGCAGTGGATTTGATGCCATATTCAGAAGGGGTGCGCAATATCATGCAAGAAAAAAAAGAACACAGGCACAGCAGTCCATTCAGGATCAGTTATGATCTGCCTATTGAGTCTTTTTGCCTGCAGTTTTTTCAATAATTGATATTATCCAGTCTCCCACTGCTTTTTTACTGACAGACCCGATCTCTCTGCGCACAAGATTCAGATCCAGTTCCGCCCTTGCCATTGTTTTGTGCCCGCCTGCGGAACCGAATTTTGAGAATGCTTCCTTTACAGTATTTCCTGCTCCTTTTCTCAATCCGTCATTTCTGATTATAATGATTATTTTTTTTTCAAAAACTCCTGAAATAATGCTCCAGTTGACCTTGGCAAGGGTCAGAAAAAAATCAGCAACAACCACAAGCTCATCAGGACGGGTAATATTTCCTGCATGAAAAAAAACCCGGTTGTTGAAAATTTTACGCTGTTTTATGGCCATTCCCAGAAAATCCAGATCCTCTTGTGTCATAACAGCCCTTTCCACCTTTATGACAATATTATTGTCCGCAAACTTGTACAGATACTGAAAAGCCCTGATATCACGCAGACCTGCCTGTCTTGTAAAATCAGATGTATCTGTCTTGATTCCCAGCATCAGAGCTGCGGCAAGTTTTGCAGACGGCTTTATTTTTCTTGATTTGAGATATTCTGTCATCATGGTGGCGCAGGCCCCGTATCCTGTTCTGATATCGGCATATTCTGCATCATCACATGATAAGGGATGATGATCTATGATGGCATCAAATTCAAACTGGGAAAAGCGTTCATGATGATCAGGCTGTGAATCCACCACCACAAAGGTATCAAAATCCTGTTTTTTCACTTCATCCAGATGCACCATGCCGGGTTCGGTATATTCAATCATGGCAAGATTGTCAGGCCGTGTAATTTTGTTGAAATATGCAATAACCACCTCACCCGCCTTTCTCCACAGCAGCCGTTTTACTGCCATGGCGCTGGAAATGGCATCAGGATCTGCATTAATTACTATCAGCACCTTTGCTGTCCGCCTGAAAAGGCTCAAAAACCTGGCTGTCCGTTCTCTGTTACTG
>CAYOYY010000075.1:0-10617 GCA_964408295.1 uncultured Desulfobacula sp.
ATGGCAGACACAAGTGCACCGTCTGAATCATTTGCCTTTGTTGTAATTGCCCCTATATTGATACCGTTAATGGCAAATCCGCTTCCTGTTGTACCTGCAGCGATAGCCTTGGAAGATGTAGTATTGACAATTGCCTTGGCATTAATGCCGGTCATTGCGGAATACCTGTTTACTTCATCGGCCAGGGCACCCATGCCGTTGGTGGCACTGTTGTTGCTCTGGATATCAATTTTGTTCAGAGTAAGGGTTTCACCGGTGATGGAACTTGTGATGGTCAGCTGAACCTCTCCTCCGCTTTCACTTGCAAGGGAAAGATTTGCCTGGGTAATATGTCCCATTTTGGTGGCTTCGGTTGATCCGATTGAAATACTTGCGGTTTCATTGGCAAATGCTCCAATCTGTATGGCTTTGTTGGTAAAGGCTCCTGAAAGAAGTTTCTGACCATTGTATGATGTTGTCTTGGCAATGGTGGAAAGTTCTTCCATGAGTTTGTTGATGTCGTTCTGGATGGCAGTTCTTGTGGTCGTGGTCTGGCCGTCAGATGCCGCCTGAATGGCTTTTGTCTTTATTGTATTGATGATGTTGATGGATTCCTGAAGTGCACCATCAGCAGTCTGTACAATGGAAATACCATCATTTGCGTTTCTGATCGCCTGGCCGATACCAAGATGCTGGGCTTTCAGTGAATCAGCAATTGCCATGCCTGATGCATCATCAGCAGCCTTGTTGATACGAAGGCCTGTGGAAAGCCTTTCCAGCGATGCTGACAATTTATTGTCAGTGCTGATCATGTTTTTGTGGGCGTTTAATGCAGCCACATTGGTGTTAATACGAAGTGACATAAATAATTCCTCCTTGAATTAATTTGAAACCGGGCGTCAATGCCCTTTTTAAAAATTTTTAATTGAAACTTTGTTTTTCTCCCCCCTTTCATTTTTTATTTTAATACTGAATAAAGCTATCGGACATAATGGTGAAAACTTTAGCGCAAAGGTGATGCAATTTCCATGGCCCGTGTCATTCTCGCCGCGTCAAGCTGCAGGGAGGATACTCCATCATCCTTCAGAAGCCTGGATTCTGATTCCCATAGAAACTTATGCCATTTTGAATAGAAAAAAATTGAATCTTCGTGTCCCTGCGGACGGGGTCTGTCATCAAGGCACAGCAGTTCAACATCAGGCATATACATTATGGTTTCCGGCCGTGTTCCTGCATGCAGGCATCTGAGGCACAGATCACAGAACATATACCTGCCTGACTGAGGCTCAAATCCTCCTGCTTCAAGAAAAAATTTTTTTTCAGTGCATATGAAATGGTCCACCATCTGAAAAGGCCTTGGTTTCATGGCGTGTGGAAACCGGCTGTCCAGATGAACATATGCTGATACAGGCTGGCTGTTGGCATTAACCACCATTCCCGCATGAATAATATTATTGAATCTGTTTATAATTTTTGCCCCGAAAATTTTTGTATTTTTGAATGTGGAAAATCCCTGTTCAAGACTGGAAAGCCAGTTCCGCCCCGGAGCTATATCATAATCCATGAAGATGAGATATCTGCCCCTTGCCATTGCGCCTGCCTGGTTCATAAGCTCGGGCAGGCAGGTTCTTCCCTGATCCTGTATTATTGATATGTCGCCTTCAAGGCTGTCTATTATCTGCTGAATGGCAGGGTCGACATTTTCCTGTTTTATCAGGATCACCTCAAATTTTTTTTCACTGGAGTTGACAGCAGTTTTTTCAAGCAGTTCAAGAAAGTTATCAGGACTGTCAGATACTGGGATTACAATAGTCCAGTCAGTTGAAATTTCATTTTCAGGTACAAGCGGCTCAGGGCTGCCGGACAGGTTGGCGCTGAGTGCTGATTTCATTATTTTGACTGCATAGTCAATACTTCCCTCTGTTTTATATAATTCATCCTTTATATATTGCAGGACACTGTCATGATCCATCATGGCATTGAAATCTGTTTTTTGTGTAACAGCATCTGCCAGTTCCTGGGGTGTCATGCCGAGAGCTGCATTTTTGTCCGCCAGGTTAGACCTGTAAATCACAGGGGCCCTGAGCTTTAAAAGTACAAGAGGCTTTCCAATCGCCAGGGCTTCAAGACCTGTTGTACTGCCTTCTGAAAGTACGCAAAGGTCACTTGCAGCCATAAGTTCATATGTATTTTCCTCGCCATGGACAGGATGTATGTTTTTTCTGAAATTTTCATTCAAAGGCTTAAGCCATGTGTCAATTTTAAGTCTTGTTGTGGCAGGATGAAATTTTGTAAAAAGCATGATTTCAGGATTATTCTGAAATACATTGAATAATGGGCGCATTTCATCAAGCACAGGCAGGTCACTTGAAAAAAGCAGAAGTACAACAAATTTGTCCCTGCATTTATACTGTTTTCTTTTTTTTGCTCTTACATTTTTTCTGGCAAGGTTTTTTATTTCATCTGAAAGATGGGTATTTCCAACGGGAATAACCCTCTGTTCAGGTGCTTCAAAGCTTACAAGTTTTTTTCTTGAGTTCTCACCCCATACAAAACACAGGGTGCTGTACTGGACATGACCTGTCATCTGAAAATTAAGATTGGCAGATGCAGCAGTTAAAAGTCCTTCCTGCAGCGTTATAAAAGGTACTCCTGCCCTTTTTGCATGAAAGGCAAACATCTTGCCCCAGCGGTTTACCTCGTGAAGAGCAATGCACAGATCCGGCCTGTCTGTTTCAAAATAGTTTCTGAATGCCACATATTCCTGGGCTGTGGTAAAAAGAGTCTTGTCAAGCACGGTCTGTACCTGAAGGGTGAATGCAATATCCTTTACAAGTGTGCTTGCAAACGTGTTACGCAGATCAAGATAAATTTCATTGATCTCATTATTGTCTGATTTTTTAAGAAATTCAAATATATGGCTGTAGTCAAGCCCTGTTTCAATTGCTGTTATTTCCTGGGAGCGTTCTGCCTGTGCCACAAGATAATGGATTCTGGCACCCATGGCGGCAAGTTTTTCCATTATGGGAACAATAAATCTTGAATGATGCTTCAAGGCAATATAGGCAGTGATTTTTTTGTTTTTCCAGAAATTGTCCATGTATTGATTCCTGATTTAAATGTCTATTTTTTTAACACAATTATTGACAATGCTGTAAATGATATTTGTGATGTCAGTGGTGTCTGATCTTGCTTCTATCAGGGCCTGCACCTCTTTTTTTAGCTGTGAGCCTGAACCCATGATTTTAAGGTGTCCTTTACGGGTCTCAGGTACAGTATCATCAAGCACAAGGCATGGGATTCCGTTTGCCTCTGCAACGATTGTGCAATAACAGGTTGAACAGGCAAGAACAGCATCTGCCGTGATCATTTCCCAGGGAGCGTTGAGGTCGTGGAAAGAGTAGGAACGAAATTTTTTAAGTACCCTGCCGCTGATTGTTTTTATTATCTGCTCATGGTTGTGGGTTCCCCTTATCTGATCCTTTCCAATACTGAACATAATATGGATGCTCTCTCCCAGGTCCTGAATCTGTTCAAGCATTTTATTGTATTCATAGCTCATGGCAACATTGTGGGAAACATACAATATAACTGTCTGCACAGGAATTTTGAATTTTATTCTGTAATGGTAGGGCGCTTCAATTCCGTTTCTCCACAATACACTTGTACCGGGAGAAAGCACTTTTCCTTCATTCAGAGGCAGTTTCCATACTGTACCGGGAATTTTTCTGGCAGGGTCTGACAAAAATCTGTGGCTCAGCTCATTTGTTGTAATGATTCCGTCAAGCATGGAAGGTATCATCGTCCATCTGGTATATAATGGCAGAAGCTCGTAACCTGCAATAAACACCTTGTTTTCATGGGCAATTCTTATCCATGAATTGAAGATGAATTCTTCTTTGGTTGCAGATCCAAGCGGGGTTGGAATCTGAAGGATTATTCCCTTTACATTGGACACAAGGGGAAGAGTGAGTACTGTTTCCATGATCAGTCCTTCCCCCAGGTCATCCAGCACAAGTGTCTGCCAGTATTTAAGCCCTTGCGGAAACTGGCCTTTGTGTATGAGATCGCGTTTTTTGCAGAAATTTTCATATGAGCGTTCAGATACCCGCCTGGATGCCCTGAATGTAAGAGGTTTAAGGGGTTCTGTCATTTTAAGGGCTTCATTATCGTCTTCCGGAACAAGAATGGTCAGGTTTATTTTCCCAAGTCCTTTTTTCAGAAGTTTTAAAAATTCAAGGATAATGGGGGAAATCTGATTATTCTGCAATACCCATATTATTGTCGGCTTGTGGTCTGATGTATTCATGGAAAAGTCTTTTAATCTAAAAGGTTAATACTGCTTGGAATATTTATGATGCTGTTTTCAAGTTTCCATGCGCATTCAAGTGGCATTGAAGGGCATTTCCTGTACATGGGCAGGGTATTCATCAGTGCCCATACGGGCCTGGTCTGTATACCCATGCTGTTCGTTGTTTCAAGGATATCTTCTAATAATTTTCTGTCTGGTTTGTCAAGTATCAGGGTGTTGAGCCAGAAATTGGACTTGCCGTATTCAGGCTCTTTTAACATGTGAACGCCTTTTACTGAATCAAACGCTTTGGCATACCTTGCAGCAAGTTCCCGTTTTTTTGTCAGAAATTGCGGAAGCTGCTCAAGCTGGGCACATCCGAGTGCAGCATTGATATTGGGCATCCTGTAGTTGAATCCTGTCCTGTCATGAAAATATTCCCATCTGGCTTTGGTGCAGCGTGCTGTTGTTGTCAGATGCTTCAGCCTGTGCGCTGTATCTTCATCTTTGCACAGAACAGCTCCCCCCCCTCCTGTGGTAATGGTTTTATTTCCGTTAAAGCTTAAAGTTCCGCAGCTGCCGAATGTGCCGGTATGCCGGGTACCGCAGAAGGAACCTATGGATTCTGCTGCATCTTCAATTATGGTGAGGCGGAATTTCTGGCACAGGTCCTGCAGCCTGTTCATATCAACTGGCATGCCAAAGATATGAACGGGAATGATGGCGCGGACAGGGCGACCTGTACTGTTATTTATCAATGTGTTGTTTTTTATGTGGGTTGCTGTTTCAAGGTAGGTTTCAAGTTTTTCAATATCAATACCAATGGTTTTTGGGCAGGAATCAATAAAATGGGGCACAGCTCCGCAGTAAACTGCTGCATTTGCAGTGGCAATAAATGTAAGTGCAGGCATGAGAACCTCATCGCCCGGCTGTACTCCTGCTGTAATGAGTGCTGCGTGCAGCGCACTTGTTCCGTTTGATGTGGCAACGGCAAATGCAGAACCTGTAAATTCAGATATCCTGTTTTCAAATTCTGTTACATAATTTCCGATGGATGATACAAAACGTGAATCAATACAGTCAATTATATATTTTTTTTCATTGCCGTAAAAAAACGGTTCATGCAGTGGTATGGGCCGGTGTGAAGGAAGTATCTGTTTCAGTGTATGAATGATGTCGGAAACAATTTTTTCCATTTACTGGTGCAATCCTTTAAGTTTAAAGGTTGAGAACTCGATAGTATGTGGTATAAGTATTTTGATCAACCTGTGCACTATAAAAGGCACTGACATGGTTTGTCAAATCATTTAGAAAGGTAACCTGATGCTTGAAAAATTACTTATAAATCCTGATTTCACCATTGCCCAGACCTTAAAACAATTTAATGCTTCAGGAGAAAAGGTGCTTCTTGTTGTTGAAAAGAAGATTCTTAAGGGAGTTATCACAGATGGTGATATAAGGCGTGCCGTGCTTTCAGGAGCTTCGCTGGAACAGTCGATCACAGGGATTTTCAATGACTCTCCCATCTGCCTTTATGAGTCTGAATTTGATATTGAAAATGTAAAGAAAAGATTTCTGGAGTATAAGATTGATCTTCTTCCGGTGGTAAACCATGATAATGAGGTTGTGGACTATATTTCCTGGAGTATGGCTTTTTCAGAGCAGGGTATCTGTTCAAAACCCATGGGCAGGGTAGATCTTCCTGTGATTATAATGGCAGGAGGCAAGGGAACAAGACTTGAACCCGTGACAACCATTATTCCCAAACCGCTCATCCCTGTGGGCTCAAAAACCATTGTGGAGCATATAATGGACAGGTTCATGAGAAACGGAATAAATGAGTTTTTTTTCACACTCAATTATCTTGGTGAAATGATAAAAGCCTATCTTGTGAGTATTGACCGGAAAAACCGACTGCATTATGTGTTTGAGCAGGATTATTACGGAACCGCAGGCAGCCTTAAGCTCATGAAAGATGAACTTCCATCTGATTTTATTGTTTCAAACTGTGATATACTTGTTGATGTCGACTATTCCAAGGTTGTAAGATTCCATAGAGAAAATAATGCGTTTATCACCATGGTTTCGGCATTTCAGCGCCACAGTATACCATATGGTGTCATTGAATTTCGCAGGAACGGTGTTGTAACTGCAATTGAGGAAAAACCTGAAAAAACGGTTGTGATCAATACCGGGGTTTATATAGTGGATTTAAAATGTCTTGATTATATCCCGGACAACTGCATGTTTCATATGACAGACCTTATTGATGCTCTGATGAAGGATGACAGAAAAATATGCACATATCCTGTAAACGGAGATGATTATATTGATATCGGCCAATGGGATGAATACAGAAAGGCTGTCAAACAGTTCACATGATCATGAAAAGAAAATGTCTTCTAGCAGGTTTTGGATCCATTGGCATGCGCCATGCAGAGCTGCTGACTGATATGGGATTTGAGGTTGTTGTAGCAAGTACCAGAAAAAATAATTTTTATGAATCATTTGACAGCCTGGAAAAGGCATTGTCAGAATACAGGTTTGATTATGCTGTAATCTGTGTTCCAACCTCAGAACATTATGGCGCAGTATGCGAGCTTGCCGAATACGGATTCAAGGGTCCTGTACTTGTTGAAAAACCATTGTTTGAGAAAACAGGATATACCATACCTGAATCAATGAGGATTTTTGTCGGTTACAACCTGAGGTTTCACCCGGTCATGCGTGAACTGCATGAACTGGTTCATGGCAGGCGCCTTTATTCCATGCATGTATATTGCGGTCAATATCTTCCGTGGTGGCGCAAGAATCGTGATTACAGGAAAACATATTCAGCTTCTGCGGCAGCTGGCGGCGGGGTGCTCAGGGACCTTAGCCATGAGCTTGATTATATATGCTGGCTTTCAGGGTCCTGGAAAAAACTTGCAGCAAAGGGCGGGCATTTAAGCTGCCTTGAAATTGATTCTGATGATGTGTTCTGTATTCTTATGGAAACGGAAAACTGCCCTGCTGTTACACTGCAGGTAAATTATCTTGACCGTAATGTCAGACGTGAAATTCTTGTAAATGGTGAAAATTTTTCCGCAAGGGCTGATCTTATTGCAGGTGTTCTTGAAGTGAACGGGAAGGAACAGATCCATAATATCAGGAAAAATTTTACATATATTGAGCAGCACAAAGATATTCTGTCAGGCAGTGCATGTATTGCCTGCACAGTGAAACAGGGCTCAGAAGTGCTTGAGCTTATTGATGCAGCAGAAAAAGCATCCAGCAAAAGAATATGGGTAAAAAGAAATTGAAAGTTTACGGATTTGTTTTTGCAAGGGGTGGATCAAAAGGTGTGAAGAACAAGAATATCCGCATGGTTGCAGGAAGGCCTCTGATATCCTATGCAATAGAATCTGCATTAAAAAGCACTCTGGTGGACCGTGTGATTGTTTCAACGGACAGTGATGCCATTGCTGCTGCTGCCATTGCTGCAGGGGCTCAGGTTCCGTTCATGCGTCCTGATTATCTTGCTTCTGATACCAGTCCTGAATGGCTTTCATGGCAGCATGCAGTTAAAACACTCATGAATAAAGGTCATGAATTTGATATTTTTATTTCTGTTCCAGCCACTTCCCCTTTGAGAAATTCAGAAGATATTGACAGGTGTATAAATGCACTGGCAGATGATGAAAATGCAGATGCAGTGATAAGCGTATGTCCTGCTGCACGGCATCCCAGCTTTAATATGGTTGTTCTGGATGAAAAAGGGTATGCATCCATTGCAGTGCCGGCAGGCCGTAATATAGCACGGCGCCAGGATGTTCCTGCAATGTATGACATCACCACAGTTGCCTATGCTGCAAGGCCTGAATTTATCCTTAAGGCTTCATCTCTTATGCAGGGAAGAATCAGGACCATTGAAGTGCCACAGGAAAGAGCACTTGATATTGATTCGGAGTTTGATCTGAAACTGGCGGAGCTGATTATAAACAACAGACTCTTAAAGGAGTGAAATTATGGGAAAACGGATCATTGTAACAGGTGGAGTAGGGTTCCTTGGCTCTCACCTGTGCGAAAAACTGCTTGATCTGGGCCACGAGGTGTTATGTGTTGACAATTGTTTCACAGGCTCAAAGAAAAATATTCATCATCTGATGGATAATCCTGATTTTGAATTTATCCGCCATGACATAACCTTTCCCTTGTACCTTGAAGCTGATGAGATATACAATCTTGCCTGCCCTGCATCTCCTGTGCATTATCAGCATGATCCAGTGCAGACGCTTAAAACATGCGTGCATGGAGCCATAAACATGCTGGGCCTTGCCAAAAGGCTGAATATAAAGATATTCCAGGCATCAACCTCAGAAGTTTATGGAGATCCTGCCACAAGCCCTCAGAAGGAATCATACTGGGGCAATGTGAATCCCATAGGAATAAGATCCTGTTATGATGAGGGCAAAAGGTGTGCTGAAACCCTTTTTTATGATTATTTCCGCAAACACGGTTTGAAAATAAAAATTGCCAGGATATTCAATACATATGGTGAAAGAATGGCAAAGGATGATGGAAGGGTTGTTTCAAATTTCATTGTGCAGGCATTGAAAAATGAACCTGTGACGGTTTATGGAGACGGGACTCAGACAAGATCTTTCTGCTATGTAAGTGATATGATTGATGGGTTTGTGAAACTGATGGAATCAGATGATTCTGTCGTAGGGCCCGTGAACCTTGGGAATCCTGCTGAAATGTCCATACTGGAAATAGCGGAAAAAATAATTGAGATGACAGGATCTGATTCGAAGATTATTTTCAGGCCCCTGCCTTCGGATGATCCGGTTCAGCGCAGGCCTGATATTTCACTTGCAATGGAAGCGCTTGGTTTCAGCCCTGAGGTCGGACTTGAAACCGGACTTGAAAAAACAATACAATATTTTCGTCAACTGAATTTAAGGTAATCCATGGCATCATCAATATTGTTTTTTGGTAAAAAGGGAGATCATTATTGTACCCTGGCTGCTGATTTTATCCGTCAGCATTTTTGTGAAACGCAAATTCATATGGGTGAGAAAGGTATGCCTTTTCCTGAAGATGCATTTGAATGGCAGGGCAATTATATTATTTCATATCTTTCTCCGTGGATAATTCATGAAAAAATATTAAACAGGGCTGATTCTGCAAGTATTAATTTTCATCCCGGCAATACTTATTATCCAGGTATAGGCTGTACAAATTTTGCAATATACGATCAGTCCGATGTTTTCGGGGTAACCTGTCATCATATGGCCCCTAAGGTAGATACAGGGCCTGTTATAGTGGAAAAAAATTTCAGGGTTTTCCCTGATGATACTGTTTTTTCACTTACACAAAGGTGCTATGCTCATATTTTCTCTTTGTTTTTTGATATTATTTCAGACATCCTGATGGGCAGGGAGCTTCCCCGGTCGGAAGCTGAATGGAAACGTCAGCCCTATACCAGAAAAGAATTGAATGACCTGTGCAGGCTGACATTATCCATGTCTGCAGAAGAAATGGAAAGGAGAATCCGGGCAGTAACTTTTCCTGGAGCACCCGGCGCATATTTATTGCTTAACGGGCGCAGGTATGAACTGAGATTGGAGGGTGACAATAATGAATAAAACTTTCATTATTGCAGAAGCAGGTGTGAACCATAATGGAAATATTGATGTCGCTGAAAAGCTGATTGATGCAGCTGTCAAAGCAGGAGCTGATGCCGTCAAATTTCAGACGTTTCGCGCTCAGACCTTATGCTCAAAAACAGCTCCCATGGCAGACTATCAGAAAAAAAATAATGGCCTGGCAAAAAATCAGTATGAAATGCTTGAAAAACTGGAACTTAACATAAATGCACACAGGCATTTAATGGATTATGCAAAGGCAGCTGATATTCAGTTCATGTCAAGCCCGTTTGATCTGGACAGTATTGAGCTTCTTGATTCTTTGGGAATGGAGATTTTTAAAATACCTTCAGGAGAAATTACAAATTTTCCATACCTTGCAAAAGTCGGGAAACTGGGTAAAAAGATTATCCTGTCCACTGGTATGGCGGATATGAACGAGATAAAGTCTGCACTGAAACTGCTTAAGAATGCCGGAGCAAAAGAAACTGATATTTTCCTGCTGCACTGCTGCACTGATTATCCTGCTGCCATGAAGGATGTCAATCTCAGGGCAATACAGACCATGGCAAATGAATTTAAAGGCATGGGAATCGGATATTCAGATCATACTGAAGGCATTGAGGCAGCCATTGCTGCGGTTGCACTTGGTGCAGCAATAATCGAAAAGCATTTCACACTTGACAGGGATATGACAGGGCCTGACCACAGGGCAAG
>CAYOYY010000076.1:0-10321 GCA_964408295.1 uncultured Desulfobacula sp.
AAAGCCTGAAAAGCGGCAATGACACGGTCAAGGAAGAAGATTTCAGATATCCCGGCCCCAAGCCCCAGACCAGAGAAGCCGGTATTGTAATGCTTGCAGATGTGGTGGAAGCTGCTGTAAGAGCCCTGGAACGCCCTACTCCCGCAAGGATACAGGGACGGGTCAAGGAGCTTATCAATGATGTTTTTGCCGATGGACAGCTTGAATCATGCGAACTGACTTTAAAGGATCTTCACCAGATCGCAAAAAGCTTTAATAAAATTTTAACCAGTATTTACCACAGCCGCATCGAATACACCGACAAGGCTCAGGAAAAAAAGAAAGAAAAAAATGACCAATCCAGAGATCCAAATAGACAACCACAGGGAAAAGATCATACCAACGGACATAATATACAAAAAGACAAAACTGATCTTAAACGCCTTGGGCTGTAATACTCATGAAATTTCCATTGTCATAACCGATGATGAAAGGATCCGGCAGCTTAACCTGAACTACAGAAAAATTGACAATCCAACAAATGTTCTGTCATTTCCCATGCAGGAAGGCCGGTTTTCAGATATAACCCCGGGACTTCTCGGAGATGTGGTCATTTCATGTGACACAGCCGCAAAAGAAGCTGAAAATGCCGGGATATCCCTTGAAGAGAGGATATCCCAGCTTCTGATACACGGGATACTGCATCTTGTCGGGTTTGACCATGAAACCTGTGAACATGATGCAGAAAAAATGGAAACCAAAAGTATTGAACTGTTAAGAAAGATTGAAACAAACAAAAACCTGAATGCGTTTTAATACAGGGAGGAAAAAGATATGGCAGACCTTGCAGTTAATGTGGATCATGTGGCAACCTTAAGGGAAGCACGCGGCGTCACCCGCTATCCAGACCCGGTGGCTGCTGCCGTGGCAGCGGAAACAGCCGGAGCAGATGCCATTGTGGTGCATCTGCGGGAAGACCGCAGACATATACAGGAAAGGGACGTCAGGCTTCTGAGGCAGACAGTGCTGTCAAAACTTATACTTGAAATGACCGGATCAAGTGAGATGCTGGGTATAGCCCTTGATCTGAAACCGGATTGCGTTACCCTTGTCCCTGAAAAAAGAGAAGAAATTACAACAGAAGGCGGGCTTGATCTTATCACCCACCAGAGCCATGTCAGGGAAGCGGTTACCACCCTGAAAAATGCAGGAATTGAGGTATGCATTTTCATTGATCCTGATCTTGACCAGATCAGAATGGCGCACAGAATTGATGCTGATGCCATTGAAATTCATACAGGAACATTCTGTGAGGCTGCAACAGGCACCCAGCGCGACATGGAATTTTCAAGGGTTGTGGATGCAGCCAAAATAGGCACAAAACTCAAACTGAAAGTCAATGCAGGCCACGGGATCTGCTACAATACAATCAAGGCATTTAAAGGACTTCATGAAATCAGTGAGTTCAGCATAGGCCACAGTATTGTATCAAGGGCGGTCATGACAGGCATGGAACAGGCTGTCAGGGATATGAAACAATTGATATGCACTCTTTGACAATCTGGTAAACCATGGTATAGTAAAAAATATTGTGAACGATGGAATCGTAAAGATATGGCAACCAAGCCTCCCACCATATTGATCATTGATGATGAAATATCCATCCTGAATAGTCTGAGCTCTTTTTTTGAGGATGAAGATTATAATGTCTTTACAGCCCCGGATGGAGAGCGCGGACTTGAAATCTTCTTCAAAGAAGAGATTGATCTTGTCCTGACTGATCTGCGTATGCCCAAAAAAGACGGTATTGAAGTCATGAAAGCAATACATAAGACCGCCCCGGACATACCAATGATAGTAATTTCAGGAGCCGGAAAAAAACAGGATATCATCAAGGCCTTGCGCATGGGGGCAAAGGATTATATTACAAAACCCATTGATGATCTTGACATGATCAGCCATACCGTTGAACAGGTACTTGAAAACAAACGTCTGAACGATGAAAACAGAAGGTACCGCCAGCAACTGGAAAAAAGCGAAAACCAGTACAGAACGATTACGGAAAATATCGCAGAAGGTGTGTTCAGTGTTGACGAGAATGAAAATTTCACTTACACCAATCATGCGTTCTGCGATATGCTGAAATACAGTTCCGGCGAAATACTGAAAAAAAACCTGAAAGATGTTGTAACCCAGACCAGTTTTGATACAATCCTGCAACAGACAGAAAATCGCAGATCAGGGCTTACCGGGCGGTATGAAATACAGATGATTGATAAAAATCTTTGTGTTGTCCATGCAGAGCTCACCTGCAGCCCGGTTTTCAAGGATAAAAAAAAATATACAGGTGCCATCACCATTGTCCGGGATATAACCCAAGTTATTGAAATGAGAAAAAAATTTGAGAAATTCCTTGCCGTACAGGCAGCTGCACCAAAAGGAGTGCTCCCCATCTGTGCCAGCTGTAAAAATATAAGAATCAAAAAAGGACAATGGATGAAAATTGAAGACTATTTTGCAGACATCAATTTTTCCCACGGCATATGCCCTGAATGCTGCAACAGGCTGTATCCTGAATTTGATCTGTCAGAACTTGATCCTGAAAAATAATCCACGCATTTACAGAATACCTGATTTTTCAGCTGCATCTGTCACACCGCACTCGTCATTGGAACTCACATTGCAGAACATACGCTTCAGGGCGCAAGGCGCATTATTGACCACAAATGCCTTTCCAGACCATTCAAGCATATCACGATCGTTATAGTCGTTTCCCACGGCAATCACATTGGATCTGCAGATACCAAGGTTTTCAGCCAGAAAGGCCACAGCACCGGCTTTGGAAACCTGTCTGTGAAAAACTTCTATCCATGCAGATTCATGATCAAGCGGAGAAGTGGCATGAATGACACTGTAACCTGAAAGTTTTTTTCTTATACCCTTTATATACTCCATATCAGGAGGGGCTGGTATAATTGCAAGCACCTGTGTTGCAGACTCGCTGAACACTGTCCCTTCATCCATCTGATGTGCATAGCCCTTATAAATCCCAAGCCTTGCCTGAAAATCAGGATTATACCTGCCATGGGTTCTGTATAAAAAATATCTTGTTCCGGGCATTGGTTTATGCACCATATAATCAAGTTTTTCAGAATCAAAATATCCGGTGATTTTTCTGATATCATCAGGTCCCAGACATTTTTTAAAAATGATATCCCCCCGGGGAAATCTGATAATTCCAGCACCTGTTGAGAAAATAAGATAATCCACCGGAAGACAGTATTCTCCCAGGGTCATGCCAAGTGATTCCACAGCCTTTGTAAATGAATACACAGAACGTCCAGTTGCAATGGCTGTAACAATTCTTTTTGACTGCAGAAACCTTAAAGTCTCCAGATCAGGTTCTGCAATGGTTTTATCAGATTTTAGCAGGGTTCCGTCAAAATCTGTAACAAACAATTTCCCAGGTAAACTCATATCATGTGCAAGTCCGAAACCTGTCATAAAAGTATGGTCTGTCAATTAACTTTTCCGCAAAAGTCTGTCCATGGCAGCTTTAAGACTTACACGCAGGCGTTCCATGGCATCGGCAAGCCTGCCTATTTCATCTTTTGTTTCCCATTTTATTTTTTCATCCATATGTCCGTCAGCAAGATCAGATGCAATCCTTGTAAAATCAGTAAGTGGCATCAGACTTCTGTTGATCAGAAAAAATACAGATATCATTGATATAAGAAGAAACAAAAAAACAGTTACACAAAGGGCAATTAAAAACGAACGTTTGGCTTTATTTACAGTATTCAGTGCAAAACCGACCCTGAAACATCCCCAGTGTTCACCCTTTACATAAATCGGAGAGCTTATGTCCCATATCACCTCCCCGGTATCACGCCTGTATTCCTGTGCCAGCCCCGGTTTTATATTTCTGGCATCAATAGTACTGATTTCATCTTTAAAAATTCTTTTGGTCCTGTTCCATTTAAGATCTGTATCATAATCCCCTGTTAAAGGTTTTGAAAAACGTGAATTATGAGTGGGAGCATATCCATTTCTGTCCATCAGGCCTGCATACAGGATATCAGGCAGCTTTAAAAATTCATCCTGAAAGGATTGCAGAGCCTTATCAGTATATGCATCATATTTTGTATGATATTTGGCAGGATCAAATCCAGGCATTTTTACATAATCTATATCCATGATATCACTGAGGGTCAGAACCTTATTATCAACAGCTTCTTCCAGAATTGTAGCCACGGCTTTTGCCCCGATCATTGACGCCATTTTACCCTTGTATCTGAGCTCAGCATCAAACTGCCTGCTTTGCAGCACAAAAAGAAATATCACTCCAACAACAGTAACGGCAAAAAGTATAATACTTGTCAGTATGGAAATTTTCAGTCCGATCTTCTCTTTAATCATGCCAAGCATTTATTGTTTCCTTTCATTCAGTGATGCAAGTGATTTATTCCGTATCACTGCATCAATAATGCGGGTAACCTCATTTACAATATCAGGGGTATAAGCATCTGCCCCCTGCAGTATACCAAGAAAATATTTTCCTATGGGGAAAACCATAAGTTTTTCATTGTTATCCTTTATGCATATAAGATGCCTGAAATAAGTCATACCCATAACAGGCTTCAGAGCATCGCAACTAAGCCCGTTGAACAATACGGTTGAAGATATGGGCTCCGGGTCAATAAAATTATGCTTCATGACACGGCCATCGTTTCTCACCAGAGTATAGTTCATGACTCCGTCAATTCCCATGACCAACTCTGCAAAATCATCAAATCGTACTGCCATTGATTAATTCCTTTTTCAATTATCTTCAAGATACGGGGTGATCATTTTTAAATATTTTGCTTCCTTTTCGCTATCATTGATTTCATTTAACAGGATTTCAACAAGATCCGGCAGGGTTGAAATCGATGGCTCACCCATACCTGACCATGTTTCCACGGCCTCCTTGAAAATTATTTTTGACATCGGGCCCATGATCTTAAGGAGCGCAGCCTGCATCCCCCTGAGCTGCGATGACATATGACTGACATTCAATATCCCGTCTGATTTTTCAGGGTTCAACAAACCGGTTGGGCCAGCATTGACAGAGGGATCACTGCCGCCCTGCAATATATCCATATTTTCTGCAATTAGTTTTATCTTGTCTGCGATCATATTGATTGTCATTGTCAGAAGATTCTGATTAAGGGACGGATCACACAGAACAATAAGATAGGCTGTTTCACCTATCAGCCTTGCCATTATTGTCGATTCTGCATAATAAAGAACAAGTTCTGTAACATTTTCAGAGGCCAGATTGGTACTTTGGTAAATTTTATCAATCACAGACCCCACTTTTTTAAGATTAGCGTCCTTGAATACTGGGGGCAGATTGTTCATTCTGACACCATGGTTTAAGCTGTATACAAAACAGCCTACGATTCCAGGTATGGATTGTATCTCATTTAGCAAAGTATTCATTGCCTCTCCGTATATTATCTGAAAATATCAGCCTGACAATTGACAAGCTCATCAATTCCCGTGCCAGGTTTTAACTGCGCTGCGATAAAATATCTTTCAGATCTGATAAGGACAAAATTCGACAGATCTGAAATACTCATGGTTAAAAACTTCAGCGGGCTGCCAGTAAGGCCAGCCAGGGTGTCTGCAATTGAAAAATATTGAGACACAGACGTGCCTGAAAAAAAAACAGACAGGTCTGTGGAATATAATATTCTGCCGCCACTGTCAAATATCGCATAATTCACAACCCCGGGATTTTCAGAAAATCGTTTCTCCATTTCTGCATATCCTGGATCTCCCTCACATATTCCAGGGCCTGTGTGATTCCGAGATAAAGCAGCTGCAACGCCATCTTCTCCGCCACCAGACATGCTTCTGGTTTCATTGCCCACTTCATCCAGTTCTCTGTGAGTTTCCATGAGAAGATGCATAAAAGGAATATCAATCTGTCTTTCCACGTTACAGCATTCTTTTTTGATTACTATGTCTGAATCATCCCATCCCATTATCCTGCAAAAAGCCTCATATCCGTTTAATTCACCGGTTTCAGCCCCGATAATTTCTCCCTGAAAGCAATGGATAATGCCATGGTTGCTGCCTGAAACAATCTGCAGGGTACATGTTTTATTTTCAATATTGACAAGCTGAAGAAAGGATGCAAGGGCCACTCCCTGAATGCGGCCTGCTATACTGATATCAAGTTTTTCAAGTACTGCATCAACAAGATTCTTATTTGACAACGGTTTTGTAAAATATGATGCAATGCCCATACTGTTCAGTTTTGCAATCATTCTGTCCGGGATATTTTCGCTAATGGCAATCGTCTGGGTATGGGGATAATTTTTCCTTACATGGGCAAGAAGTTTTAATCCGTCTATTTCCGGCAGCTGAAGTTCAGTGATCAGAAGATCCACTTTATGGGATTTAAAAAATCTGGCAGCTTTTCTTACATTATCCGTTAAAAAAATTTTCAACCCTTCATGGGCCTTCAGAGCTGTTGCAAGGTCTGAACGAGTCTTCGCACTGTCGTCAACAATCATGATATTCTTCAATGATGCAGCTCCTTTCCGGATAAAAGGGAAACAAATACTCATTCAGAATACAAATGAAATTCAGTCTGTTCCTATAAAAATAATTTTATTTTTTGTCAAGAAAATGAAATAAAACTATTGGAATTTTTTCAGACATATATACAGGATGGTTTTAACCGTGAAAAAATATAACTCAAAAATATTGAACGCTGTTTTAAAACAAATAAAATCACGTCCCGGATTTGAGGACATAGGAATTGAACAATACAGACTAATGCTTGAAAAAAGTGCATCAGTATTCAGGCCGCACAAGGGGGTAAAAGAACAAAAAGTCACAATGGCATCATCCATGGAAGCTGCATGGCTTGAACCATCAGAGTATGACGGAAAAACTATTATCCTTTATATCCATGGTGGCGGATTCATTGCAGGTTCAATAAATACCCACAGGGATCTTGCCTCCAGAATTGCAATGGCAGCCAGCGCAAAAACTTTATTATTCAATTACAGGCTTGCTCCTGAACATCCTTTTCCCTGCGGGTTTGAAGATGTAAAAGCCATATACATGGAAGTTGCAGATCTGTGCAGCAACTCACACAATATCTGCATTGCAGGCGATTCAGCAGGAGCCTGCCTTGGTCTTGCCCTCCTTGCAGACCTTGCCTCATCAAACCTGCCAATGCCTGAAGCCGCAGCGTTTATCAGCCCATGGGCTGATCTTGAATGCAGGGGCAGATCCCATGAAACAAACAGAAAAAAAGACCCAACGCTGACAACTGAAATACTGAAGAGAACAGCACGTCTTTATACGGATCAGAATTTATCTTCCCCCATGGTTTCTCCTGTTAACAGTAATTTTTCAGGTATATGCCCCTGTCTGATTCAGGTGGGAGAAAATGAAATTTTACTTGATGATTCAAAAATGCTTGCACAGAAAATCAAATCAGCAGGCAGTCATGTTCATCTTGAAATCTGGAAAAACATGTTCCACGTATGGCATTATTTTGCCAGATATCTGCCCGAGGCAGTGCAGGCAATTGAACATATGGGGGAATTTATTAAATCAGAAAAAGCAGATATATCATCTTAATTTTTCCAACTGCATTTAACATACAAAAAAAAATAAATTTAACAATCTTGTTTCCATCTTGACAAAAGACAAAAAAAACGATTCAATTGTTTTTATTTACCTTTGAAATAAAGATACTTATGCTGACATGGAAATTCTGAATCCTCCTGTTATCCTTCTCTAGGTATTAAGACTTTATTTCTTGAATTAATACTGGAGGCTGAATCCATGTCAAAAATGCACCAATTTCTGGTCTGCTTTTTCATTATTACCATCATTCCTTCCCCTATTGTGGCCGGCATCATCGATACAGCAGCCAATACCGGTTATCAGCAACTGGGACAGAATGGGGATCCCGGCGATACAGGTGTGGGAGGCAAAGGCGGAGAAGGTTCTGGTTCCCATGATTATTACGATCCTGACTGGACCTATGGTAACGGCTGGAAGGGACGGCAGGGCAGCGCCGGCGGCAATGGCGGAAAAGGTGGAAATGCGTGCTGGACAATCGGCAAAGGCACTGATCCCACCGTATTTGTCAACCAGGGAAATCTTATCGTTGGTGGGAAAAAAGGCAGGCAGGGTGACCAGGGCGCTGAAGGTCGCAAAGGCTATGACGGCGGTGCAGGAGGTGCTTTTCTCCTTCCCGGTACCCGGGGAGGCGGCCCCGGCGGCGGCACAGGGGGGTGGCTTGCCTGGCCTAATGGAGCCAATGGAAATTATGGCGGTGGCGGCGGTGGTGGTGGCGCTGGCTGGCAATGGTATCTTGTGGGTAATATACCAGGAGGAGCCGGCGGAGACGGAGCTGATGGAGCGAGTGGATCCGGTGGTTCAGGAGCAAACGGTGCTGATGGCAACACAGAAAACCATACAACAACAGCCTCCTATTTTTTAAACACAGGAACCGGAACAATCCAGATCGGTGGTAATGGCGGTAACGGAGGAAAGGGTGGACAGGGCGGCCAGGGTGGCGGCGGTAAAGGCGGCAATGGAGCCACTGAAACAAAATCTCAGACTGCCGGAGGAAAAGGCGGTGAAGGAGGTGAAGGAGGAATCGGCGGCAATGCAGGAAATGCAGGTATTGGAACCCTGATTCTTGAAAAAAAATCCTTTCTCTTCAACCAGGGTCTGATCTTTATGAAGGCCGGGAACATACTGAACCTCAGACAGGGAAGCCAGCTTCTCAACGGGGTTAACAATATACCGGGAAAAATCACAAACCATGGCATTGTCAACAACTACGGCAAATTGTCCAATTATTCCAGCATGGACTCATCCGGGAGTTCTGCGGTTTTCAATAACCACAGGGAATTTTATAATTTTCAGACATTAACAAATTCAGGCAGAATCAACAATTATGCGCTTATGAATAACACAAAAAACCTGACAACTACAGGTCTGTTTACAAACAAAAAAAATGGCCATATTGTCAACTCAGGTACATTTATAAATATGGAAACCAGTAATCTGTATGATAACAACTGGAGCGGGCGTCTGGATAATTACGGTGTTATTGATAACTCAGGTGTATTTAAAAATCTGGCTGATCTTTACAATCTCCAGGGAACTGTCAATAATTCAGGCTCGTTTACAAATTCGGGATCAAAATTTTTAATAAATACAGATAAAAGCTTTATCAATAATTCAGGCACATTCAATAATAATTATGTCATTGTCAACTATAAGGGCGGGACATTGACCAATTCCGGAAATTTTACAGAAAAGGGTCTGACAGTCAATTCAGGTACGATAAACAATAAAGGAAAATACACACTGAATACTTCTCCGGCAGGACTGGTCAATTATGGCACACTCAACAATACTGACAGTTTCAGCACAGCAGGCCATATTGAAAATTCAGGCAGGATCAACAACACAGGTACCGGTCGCATGGAAAACACCGGTTTTTTTCAGAACAATTACAAACAAGACCCGCTTTATGACACCTCCTATAAATTTGTCATAGATACCCCGGTCACAGGTGGCAATATTACAAATTCCGGAACAATCATAAACCATACAGCAGGCACACTGGTAAACAGTGGCTCCATTACCAACAATACAGGGGCCACCATTGAAAACTACGGTACCTTTACCAACAAAGCAGGAGGTTCCCTGATCAACAATGGAACCTTTACGAATAGCGGGACCTTCAATAATTACGGAAAATTTGGAGGCACAGGCACGTATAATGGCGCGTTCACCAACCATGGAACCTTACAGCCCGGCACATCACCAGGAACCATGTCCATCAATGGAGATCTTTTTCTTGCCGGAGGATCTCTGGAAATAGAACTGGGCGGCCTTCTTCCCGATGAATATGATCATGTGACTGTAAGCGGAACTGCATCTCTTGGTGGCACATTATCTGTTATTCTGTGGGACTGGACAGATGACAGCATTGATGATCCTTTCTGCCCTGACCTTGGAGACAGCTTTGACATTATTGCAGCACAGACATTGACAGGAGTGTTTGATGTTCTGGACCTGGCAGATCCCGGCACGGGGCTTGCTTGGCACCTGGACTATCTTGTTGATGAGACAGGCAGCACAGATATTGTCCGTTTAAGTGTTGTTTCTTCAGAACCAGACCATGACCCTGTTCCCGAACCAGCCACATTATTGCTTTTCGGGCTTGGGCTTATCATATTTTCATGCATGGGCAAAAAAAAATTCAACGCACCCAGACAATAGATAGGACAGAATAAATTATGTCAGG
>CAYOYY010000077.1:0-10104 GCA_964408295.1 uncultured Desulfobacula sp.
ATTCGTTTCTTGATTTCCAGAAGAATATTTATGCATGGAACAAGCTGACAGAAGAACCGTATCAGGAAATGAAATATCTTTAAATTCAGTTAATGGCACATAAGAACGGGGGTGAATTTTTGTTCACCCCCGTTTTTTATTAACTTATCTCATCCAAGAAGAACCTTGGGCAGCCAGGTTACGGATTCCGGGATCAGGCAGATGATTGCAAGACCTATGATCTGGATAATGACAAAAGGGATTATTCCTTTGTAAATATCCATGGTACTCACTTCAGGCGGAGTTACTCCTTTCAGGTAAAACAGTGAAAATCCAAAGGGCGGGGTCAGAAAGGAAGTCTGAAGATTTACCGCGATGAGTACGGCAAGCCACAAGGGGTCAACGCCCAGGCTTACCATTATGGGAGCAAGCACAGGCACGTGGATAAATGTGATTTCAATAAAATCCAGGAAAAACCCTGCAATAAAGATTATTGACATTACAATAAACAGAATTCCCCATTTGCCAAAAGGAAGTGATGTGATAAGTTCCCTGACCAGCACGTCCCCGTTCAGCCCTCTGAAAACAAGGCCAAGAGTTGTGGCACCGACAAGGATGATGAAAACCATGCAGGTGAGCCTGACTGTCATGTCCATTACATCTTTCATGATCTGATAATTGAAACGGCCATGGAACATTGTCAGAATAGTGGCACCCACTGCACCTACTGATGCGGCTTCTGTGGGAGAGGCAATGCCGGCAAAGATTGAGCCTAACACGGCAAACATTAGTATCAGTGGAGGAATCAATGCTTTAAAAACTTTGCCCATCAGTTCCTGGCGGCTTATCTGATCAAGGATTTTCTGGTCAATGGGAGGCGCCCATTCAGGTTTGATATTGGCAATTATAAATACATAGAACATGTATAAAAATACCAGGATAAATCCCGGTATTACAGCTCCTATAAAAAGGTCGCCCACAGGTACGTTCATTATACTGCCAAGCAGTACCAGCACAATACTGGGAGGAATTATCTGGCCAAGGGTGCCGGACGCCGCAACGGTTCCAGTTGTAAGCGCTTTGCTGTATCTGCTTCTAAGCATTGTTGGAACGGAAAGAAGTCCCATTGTCACGACAGTTGCACCCACAATACCTGTGGAAGCTCCCATTAATGCGCCGACAAATATTACTGAAATTGCAAGTCCGCCCCTGATCTTGCCAAATACAAGAGCCATGGATTCCAGAAGTTCTTCGGCAATGCCTGATTTTTCCAGCATGACTCCCATATATATAAACAAAGGCACGGCAAGCAGGGTAAAATTTGTCATGGTTCCCCAGATTCGCAGCGGAAGAAGATTGAAAAAATTCATGCCGAATCCGTAAAGGCCGAACAGCATGGAAACTCCGCCAATGGTAAAGGCAACAGGAAAACCTAAAAGCAGGAGAGCAAACACAGCAGTGAACATGATAAGAGGCATAAATTCATTTACCCATTCCATGATTATTTATCCTCCTGTCTTTTATAGCCTGTCAATATCATGATTCTTTTTGCTGCTTCAGAAAGTCCCTGTATTATGAGAAAAATAAAACACAGGGGAATCATGGCTTTTAGCAGATACCTTGCAGGAAGCCCGCCAGGATCCGGAGAAACTTCCCTGACTGCCCATGAACTCGTGACAAATCCGCTTGTGGCATGTATGACAATCATGGAAAATGGTATAAGAAAAACAAAGATGCCGAAAAGATCTATCCAGGCTTTTGTTTTATCAGACAGATTGACAAAAATTATATCAACCCTTACATGCCCGTCTTCCTTGAGTGTATATGCGGCTCCTATCAGAAATACAATTGCAAAAAGATGCCATTCAAGTTCCTGAAGTGCAAGATTGCCTTCATTGAAAATGTATCGCATGATTGTATCGTAAAAAACAACAAGTACCATAAGAGTTGAGAGCCAGCCGGCAACATATCCTGTTTTGTCGCTGAACCAGTCGATAATACAGACGAATCTGTCAAGAAATTTCATAGGAAACATTACTCCTGTTCAAAAGATTAAATCATGTTTAAGCTGCTGTCTCTCTATGAATGTTAGGAAAATGTGGTTTTGTCAAGTCAATTATGTCTGGTGCAGCAATTTCCAGCAAGCGATTGATAGGAGGTTATATTAAAATGCCTGATTATTGTGAGTGAGCTGGTCGGGATGGAGTGATTCGAACACTCGACCCCAGCGTCCCGAACGCTGTGCTCTACCAGACTGAGCCACATCCCGACAGCAATAAAAGGGGTTATACACAAAAAAAAACAAAATGTCTAATTGAAAATTCTTTCTTTTATAATTGTGGATTCCCTTTCCGGTCCAACTGAAATAATTTTGATTTTCACCTCTGACAATTCTTCAATTCTGGCAAGGTAATTTTTTGCATTTTCAGGCAGATCACTGAAATTTTTTATTCCTGAGATGTCCTGATTCCATCCAGGAAGAGTTATATATACAGGGGTGCATTGCTCAAGAATTTTTATTTCAGCAGGAAAATGTTCGAGTATCTGGCCTTTGTATTCATATCCTGTGCAGATTTTAATTTCATCAAGCATGTCAAGCACGTCAAGTTTTGTTATTGCAAGCCCTGTCAGGCTGTTCAGACGTGCGGCATTTCTCAGAACAACCATGTCAAGCCAGCCGCATCTTCTTTTTCTCCCGGTGGTTGCCCCGAATTCAGCTCCTGTTTTCTGAATTTTGTCTCCAATATCATCAAACAGTTCAGTGGGAAAAGGGCCTGCTCCCACCCTGGTTGTATATGCCTTTACAATACCTATGATTTCATTTAGGTTTGCAGGGCCTAAACCTGATCCGTTTGCTGCGTTGCCTGCAACAACAGATGATGATGTAACAAAAGGATATGTACCATGTTCAATATCAAGATGAGTGCCCTGTGCACCCTCAAACAGCAGTTTTTTATCTGATGTTATTCCCTTGTGCAGGATTACAGAGACATCTGTAATATAGGGTATTAATTTGTCTTTTATATTCTTGAACTGATCAATTATTATTTGCGGATCAATGGTCTGTGTCTTGAAAAAGTGCTTAAGATAAAAATTTTTTTCTTCCACAATGGAGGTTACTTTTTCTTCAAACAGCCTGAAATCAAGAAGATCGCAGAACCGGATTCCTCTTCTTGTTGCCTTGTCTTCATAGCACGGGCCTATGCCCCTGCCGGTTGTTCCGATTTTCCCATCCCCTTTGCTTGCCTCTCTGGCATTATCGATCATTTTATGGTAGGGCATGATAATATGCGCTCTGTTGCTGATTTTGAGCATATCAGGGGATGCGTCAATATTGTTGGATAACAGGTAATCAATTTCTTCGAGCAGAACAAAAGGATCAACCACAACACCATTTCCTATGAAGCATTTTTTCTGCTGTATAATACCAGATGGAATGAGATGGCTGATAATCTCCCTGCCATTGACCACCATGGTATGTCCGGCATTGTTACCCCCCTGAAATCTTACGACATAATCTGCGTATTCACTCAGTAAATCCACAATTTTGCCTTTTCCTTCATCTCCCCATTGTGTACCTACCACTACTGTATTGCCCACTATTTGCTCCTTTTAGCTATAAAAAAATTTTTTAAAAGCTGCTTTGCTTTTTCTTGATATATTCCTGATATGATTTCTGGCCGATGATTTAAGCGCTGATCTTCAGACATGGTGTACAATGATCCGGCAGCTCCCCATTTAGGATCAGGTGCTCCAAAAACAATCCGTGCTATGCGGGCATGGATGATTGCGCCCATGCACATGATACATGGTTCGATGGTAACATATAAACTTGTATCGGGCAGCCTGTAATTGCAAAATTCCCTGCATGCCATGCGGATGGCATTGATCTCGGCATGACTTGTGGGGTCGTTTGAAGATATGGGGCAATTATGTCCATACCCTGCAACATTTCCAAGGCGATCCACAATAACTGCACCAACAGGAACTTCATCTGCCAGGGCTGCTTTCTGTGCCTCCCTTATGGCCAGATTCATATAATAGTAATCATCTTCCATAATACTGCCTACATATATAAACCTTTTCCTGCAAGGTCAAATAAATTTATAGATCTGTCAGGAAAAATTAAGGTGGTGATTTATGAAGAACAGGAGAAAATTCAAGATAATTGCACCATGTACCACAAGCTTATACCTGATTATAAAAAAGCCTTGTATTTACCGGAAAGCTCTGATATATACACTTTTCAATGATGCGCGCCCGTAGCTCAGCTGGATAGAGTATCTGACTACGAATCAGGGGGTCACGTGTTCGAATCGCGTCGGGCGCGCCATTAACTTTTCAATAAATTCCATGAAAAAAATCATTTATTATCATGAATCTGCCAGACGCCGGTCGTACATTGATCCAATACCGTATTCATTGCGGCGCATGAATTTATCCACAGAAGGTCCTATGAGCTGCATTTCAGGATTCTTTTTCAATACGTCCTGGGCAATTTTCATTTCTTTTGTGCAGCCTGTGCTGTAGGTTGAATCCTTGCCTATCCATTCAGGCGGGACTTTTTTGCCCATGAGTGCAAAACTTTCAGCAATATCGTCGGCTGTCTGAAATCTCCATATATCAATATAAGAACTGCGCTGAACTATTTCCCACATATACATGAGATCATCTGCATCCATTCCAGGTTCATAATAAAGGGAGGGGTTAATAACAAAAAGGTTTGAGGACTGCTTTTGCAGATGATCAATAAATGTGGTCATGATTTTTTTTGCAACCTCAATCTTGCCTGGAATGGAACCTATAATACCACTGTAAAACATGACGGTCATGCCTTTTTGTCTGGCAGATTTCATCTGATCAATGATTTTGCCGGCCTTTTTTTCCAGGTCTTCGTGGGAAAATTTTATAAAATCAGGATGCCTTGACTTAAAACTTATTAAAAGTGATTTTTTGTCAAGCGTGATATTTATAATGTTCTGAGTGAACCTGAAATGTGTGTCAATCAACCTTCTTTTCTGTGTATTCCCCCTTGAGATAACGCAGTCCACCTCCTTGAATATCCTGCTGAACGTTGTGGATACAAGCAGAAGGTTGAGATCTTCCTTTGTCCCGTCGGAAACAACATAAAGATTTTTATCATGTTTCAGAAGTTCCACCAGGTTGTTTTTGCTTATGGTTTTATCATGGATAAAATGGGCATTTTTAAGTTCAGCTTTTAAGACAGGATCATCAAGAGTATCTGCAAGGCATACTTTATTGAAAAAAGCTGCCTCTTTAACTGCTAGAATCACTGTGTGGCCAAGATCTCCAAGAAATTTTATTACAGCAAGGTCAGCAATTATCTGTCCTGATTCATCAGCAAGCCATAGAATTTTCTGTTTTTTTGATTTCATGAGTTTAAGGAAAAAATCAAGTCCTTTTCCTTTTACAGGAGTATTGAAGATAGTTCTTATCCTGGATTGGGAAGGTTTTTTGGGATTTTTGTCTTTCCATATATCTTCTTTTGCCATGAGGCTTAAGAGCCGTCTGAATTCTATTTCCTTGATTTTTTCTCTCATGGCCAGCAGGGAATTATCTTCAATTAATGGCATTGAATCATCAAACTGATCCAGTGCTTTTTGCAGGCTTGCAGAGGTTAAAAATTTTTTAAATTTTCTGTTGGCAGCTTTTTTCTGGTCAGAATAAGGATTTTCAATGTGAGTACGGCTTAAAAATATTTTATATAAACGTTTTTCCAGTCTTGAAGGGATGAGAAGTCCAGTCTGAATCTCGTCATCATACTTGATCAGTATAAGAGTTTTTAAAAATTTATTATCATAATCTGAGTCAATAAGTTCATCTATCATGGAGATGATGCGCCTGAGCACCTTGTCGTAGTGGGCTTTAAGATATTCAGGGTATTGGCGTGACATTATTGCAGAAAACATCTCATCTGAACATGGATAATAGCGTTCCCCGTTTTCAGGATATACCATGAACTCAACCTGTTCTTTTGTGCCTACTTTTGTCGGATAGGCAAAGGGATCAATATGGTTTTTAAGAAAAAATGCAGTAAACCAGGCATCACGGTCCGGGTCTTCTCCGGGATAAAAAATCTTTGTTTTATCAGAATGCATGTAAAAATCCTCCGGTCTGATGAATAAATCAGGTCATACGATATCATTGAATATTTGAATTTGCAAATATATGACCGCTGCCTGGGTTGACAGAATCTGGATAAAAAGCATAATAGAGTGTATGGACAGAACACAGGCATTGAAAATTCTACACTTGCCAGCAGATGCATCTTTTGGAGATGTAAAAAAATCTTATCGTATTCTGGCCAGAAAATATCATCCTGATCTTTCATCCTTTAAGAACAGGCATACAGGTGCCAGTGATTCAAAAATGAAGCAGATAAATCTGGCTTATTGTTTTCTTGCTTCTGTACCTGAGCCTGAAGAATCCTCTGAGCAGTCATCTGCTGATGTTTTTAAAACCTGTGCGGCGCATAATAAAACCAGGTCATGGCTGCTCAGGTTCCGGCAGGGGTTTTTAAATTTTTTTCACAGTCTGGTTTTATCTGACAGAACAGTGCAGGGGCCTGAATGTGCACAAAAAAACAGAGCAGGAAAACCTGCATGTGCTGTTTCTGATCAGAGCTTTGACAGAATCTTGAGAAATGCAGGGCACAAACCATACAGACCTGATCACTCCGGCAAGTCTTCAGAAAAACACGCTGTTCATGCAGGATACAGAAGATATGTGATCCTGAAAAACCAGATGGCATTGATGAAATCTGCAAGATATAGGATTTCTGATGGAGACAGGATCGATCCGGTTCAACCTGTTTCCTGTGTTCAGCCTTTAAGGTATGATTGATAAGAACATATTTATGTTATGCATTTTCATAACTGATTGATATCAGCTTTTTTCCTGTTTTCAGCTCTGCAATATGAACAGAACCGTTTTCAATTATTCCATAGGTGTAAATACCATTTTGGGGACAGGTCAGTGATCCTGGATTCATGAAAATTTTTTGGTTTTTCTTTTCAAGCTTGAAAATATGTGTGTGCCCCTGGATTATAATATCAGTATCTTCATGGCCATGCATGTGAACATGGCCATGTCCGTGATGAAGGTAAATTTTTCTGCTGAATGCATGAAATTCAAGCTCAGGTCTGAAATCAGGCAGGTATGAAGATGAATCGCAATTGCCGTAGACATAATATGCATTATTGGGCAAAACAAGTAATTCCTGCATTATCGATTCCGGTCTGAAATCAGGATCAGCATAACTGCCATATCTTGTGTCAAAGATATCTCCTGCAATAATCAGGCTGTCATCATTGTTTATCAGAGCTTTTATGGTCAGCCAGGAATTATAATTTCCATGAATATCCGCAGTAACAATAAAACGTGCCATAATAATAAATTTTTTCTTGTTTAAAAAAATAAAATTTCATAGTATCAGCCCCAAATCAAGTAAATAATGAAATTAACCATGGATTTTAAATTAATCGACAGAATTCTGGCTCTTGGTAACCTGGTTGGGTATGCAGGGCTTGCGTATATTGAAGCTGATAACAATCTTCAGATATCATCCTGGAATAAGGGTGCGGCAGACCTGTTCGGATATTCTGAGGATGAAACCATGGGATGCCTTTTGAATGAGCTGATACCTCTGAAAAGGAACAGGCTCATAAATTGTCATAAGACTCAGTGTGCAAGTGTGGCATATACTGGTGGTAACGGTCAGCAAATTTATTGTGAAATTTTTTATACTCCCATAATGACTACCAGAGGAGAAAAATTGGGAATTGCGGTGCTTGCCAGGGATATTTCAGAAGAACTGAAAATGAAAAAAGACCTGAAATGGTATAAACAGCATCTGGGTAATATCTTTGATTTTGCACCCATTGGTATCTATCATGTTGATCTGGAAGGAAGTGTCACATTGGCCAATTCTGAATATGCCTGGATGCTTGGCTATGAATCCTCCAGAGCAGTTGTTGAGCAGATAGATGATTTTGCAGGCCAGACTTTTTTTGATCCTGAAAAAGCTGAAGAATTCATGTTCAGTATTTATGAAGCAGGTGAAATTGTGCGTTTCCGCTGTCAGATAAAGCGTAAGGACGGCTCATACGTATGGGGTCTGTGCTATGCAAAGGCAACCCAGGATGGAGCAGACAGGATGAATGGGTTCAATGGCTTTACAATTGATATAAGTGACACTGTCAGAGCTGAGCTTGAACTTAAGAATGCAAACGAAAAGCTTCAGATGCTTTCCGTTATTGACGGGCTTACTAAGATACCGAACAGGAGAAGATTTGATGATTATCTTGAAGCTGAGTGGCAGCGTCTTTGCCGGGATCCGAAACCTATTTCCCTTATAATGTGTGATATAGATTTTTTCAAACTATATAATGATCATTATGGACATCAGGCAGGTGATGAATGCCTTAAAAAGGTGGCAGGAGCAATCAGCGCAACTGCATGCCGTTCCACTGATCTTGCCGCAAGGTATGGAGGAGAGGAATTTGTGGTTGTATTGCCCGGAACAGACCTTGACGGAGCAATGACTGTTGCTGAAAAAATCAGAAGCAATGTGAATAATTTAAAAATTATGCATGAAAAATCCAGTATAGATGAGTATATAACCTTAAGTCTCGGGGTTGCTGCCGTGATTCCCGGAGATGATCATGTCCCTGAAGATCTGATTGCCGAAGCAGATAAGGCCCTGTATAAAGCCAAAGAAAGCGGGCGCAACAGATTTGTTGCCGCTGCCGGAATTTAAATCTGACTTGAGTTTCCCATGACAGAGAATATTTGTGATTCATATACCAGTATTTTTCAGTACGGGTTCATTCATCCATGTGAGGATGTTTTCATAAGGTATGGTGTGGCACGGCCCCATAAAAAATCTGCAAGAGCTGTACTTCTGCTGCTGCATGGCAGGGGTGAGTTCATGGAGAAATATCAGCATATTGTAAAGGATCTGATCCGCAAGGATTTTATTGTGATCAGCATGGACTGGAGAGGTCAGGGACTGTCCTGCAGAGAGCTTGGGAACAGACAGAAGGGTCATGCAGAAAATTTCGAAAATTATATCAATGACCTTGAATGTCTTTATTCAGAAATTATAGCCCCATACAGACTCCCAGTCCATATTCTGGCGCATTCAATGGGCGGACATCTGGCTCTCAGATTCATGAGCCTTTATCCTGTGAAGATTGAAAAGGCTGTGCTGACCTCTCCGATGATTGATATTGCTCTGCCTGAGTACTTCAGGCCGGCAGCCGGGATAATTGCGGGGGTGCTGGGTAAATCATCATTGTTTTCAGGTTGTTATGCCTTTGGATGCTGTGATTATACTGCTGAAAAAATGGATTTTAACACCAACAGGGTCAGCCATGATCCTGAAAATTATATGATTCTGCACAATGAAATAGAAAAGAACCCTGATCTTGCCATTGGCGGGCCTACATGGGGGTGGTTGAATGCGGCTTTCAGATCAATCAGAAAGCTTAAACGCACAGATATTATAAAAAAGATTGCTGTTCCGGTTCTAATGTTGACTGCCGGCTCTGATACTGTGGTCTCGGTCAAAGCTCAGGCTGATATATGCCGCAGGCTTCCCAAATGTTCCAGAGTTGTGATTGACAATGCTTTTCATGAGCTTCTTTTTGAAACTTCTGATATCACCTGTCAGGTATGGAATGCATTTGACAGTTTTGTTGGCAGCTGAAAACTATAAAGCTGACAATGCCCTGATCCGCTCAAGAACCGGGGGGTGGGAATAATTTAAAAAAACATAAAACGGATGGGGTGTAAGGTTTGAAAGATTGGCAACAGACAGTTTTTTCAATGCATTGACCAAAGCTGTGCTGTTTCCCGTTGTTATTGCAGCAAACCTGTCAGCTTCATACTCGTCTTTTCTGGATGATATCTGAAAAAGGATTGATACAAAAAGATCAATGGGCGAATATAAAAGTCCGAAAAACACCAGACCTGCATATATTGAGATATTATCCAGAAAAAATGCATGGAACAATACAGGGCTTGAAATAAAGATGGAAAGCAGATAAAACATGAATCCCATCTGCAATATCCCTGCTGTCAGGCGCTTGATGATATGGCGTT
>CAYOYY010000078.1:0-9849 GCA_964408295.1 uncultured Desulfobacula sp.
TCAATTTTAGGTTATAATTTCTTGCTCTAACGGGTCATTTTTAGGTTAACAAAACCAACTTTTAATCAGACCAGATTGGATTTGAGATATGAATATAAAAAAGATATGAGCGCAGATACCTGTCACATGCAGGTTTGGCATTTTGTGCAGCTTATCATCGGGCATGAAGGCGATTTTTTTGCCTGCTGTGCTCTGAGGAATTCTTTTTTCAGGAACTGTTTTTTAACTCTGTTGTCAAGAAAATCCCAGGGCAGGGGAGTGTCCAGGTGTCTCTGGGTGTAAATTATTGTGTTGCAGTATTCCATGTTTTCCTTTATGGCACGGGCCCAGCCTTTATGCAGGGCTGATTCAATAATATCAGCGGTCTGCCTGCCGCCCCTGGACAGAAGAGCATGAATTTTTGCTTTTTTAATGGATTCTGTATTGATTTTTATGTTTGCGGTTTTTTTAAGGCCATGCCTGATCGTTTTTAAGGCGTTTTTAAGGTATTTTTCATCAGCCATTGGCGCCCACTGGAATGGTGTGCACGGCTTTGGGATAAATGGATTGATGCTCAGGGTGATGGTGCCGATTCTTCTGTTCTTTTTTGATGCTTCAAGAAAAACTGATTTGATTTTCAGGGTAAGAAGTATGATTGACTGAATGTCTTCTGGAGTTTCAAATGGCAGGCCGATCATGAAATACAGTTTCAGATTGATGATGCCTGCACTGACAAGCTTGTGCGCGGCAGAAAGTATATGATGCTCTTCGATTTTTTTGTTAATGATTCTGCGCATGCGTTCAGAACCTGCTTCCGGAGCTATGGTGGCTGTTTTTATCCTGGACATGGCAAGGGCTTGTATGAATTTGTCGGTCAGCCTGTCTGCCCTGAGGGAAGCAAAGGAAAGTCTGAAATTGTGTTTCAGTCCGTAATCGCAGATTTCATTCATCTGAGGATGATCTGCAATGGCAGAGCTTACAAATCCTATTTTGTCTGTGAGGCCTTTTGCCATGTCAATGGCTTTGCAGATATTTTCTTCAGGATAGATTCTGGGTGGCCTGTAAATAAACCCTGCACTGCAGAACCTGCATCCATGGGGGCAGCCCTTGAGGGTTTCTATAAGAAATGTATCCTTGAATGCAGTATCATGGGTGATGATGGCAGATGAAGTGGTTATGTTTTCAAGGCTGTCAAGATATTGAACCTGGATTTTTGGAATTTTGGAAGAGGGATGGGCCTTGGGAACATAGGCTCCGGGCACCCTGCCTTCAAGGGTTTCTAGAAATTTTTTTCTGGACGGCTCTGCGGCAAAAGCATTGAAGAAATTTTCAAGAAAACATTCTGCCTCTCCCAGCAGAAAACAGTCCATGAAATCTGCTATGGGTTCAGGGTTGAGAAAACAGGCGACTCCCCCCGCAGCCACCAGGGGGTGGATGTGGTTTCGATCAGATGACCGCAGGGGGATGCCTGCATGTTCAAGGAGTTGAACAAGGTGTATAAAATCGTTTTCAAATGAGATTGAAAACAGAATGATGTCAAACCTGTCAAGATCCAGCCCGGTTTCGATGCTTTTCAGCCTGCCGGAATTTGTTGTTCTGTCCGGCAGGAAAACGCGCTCAAATGCTGCGTTGTCAAGCTGGTTCCCAAGCCTGTAAACGGTCTGGAAACCAAGAGATGACATGCCTGCCCTGTAAGTGTTGGGGTAAACAAGGGCGGTTCTGATAAGAGAACGCCCCTTTTTTACAATGGCGCCCCGTTCTGAAAGCACAGGCTTTTTCACGGGGCCGGATCTTTTTTTCATCTATCAGTCAGCTTTTCTTCTCAGAAATGTCGGTACCTCCAGATCATCGCTGTCAAATGCCATTGTGCTGTAATTATCCATTAAAGCATCGTCTCCGACAGCTCTTTTATGTTTTATTATAACTGGATTATCATATTCATTCCAGTTTGCAAGTTCGTCTTCAGTCGGGGTTCTGACATGGCCCCTTGCGATTGTGTCTGTGGCAGTGCCGGCAGCGGGCTGCGGGCAGGTGGCTGGCTGCTGATATGCAGCAGGCTGGGGCACGGCATGGGGTTCAAAGGTTCGGATATTGTCAACCTGAGCAGGTTCATCTGTACCGATTCCGGTCGCAATGACAGTGATTCTCATCTCATCTCCCAGTTCCTCGTCAAAGGTCTGGCCCCAGATAATTTCCGCATCTTCTCCAACCTCTTTGTAAATGCGGTCTGATGCTTCTGTCATTTCATCAAGTGTCAGATCTGAGCTGGATGTGATATTCATCAGAACGGCCTTGGCGCCTGAAATGGAAATATCTTCCAGCAGAGGATGTGAAATTGCCCTTTCAGCAGCTTCCACAGCCCTGTTTTCGCCTGATGCGATCCCTATGCCCATAAGAGCCTTGCCTGCCTTCTGCATGGTTGCCCTTACATCTGCAAAGTCAAGATTGACATGGCCGGGCATCATTATAAGGTCTGTTATGCCCTTGACAGAATGGTGCAGGATCTCATCTGCCTTGATGAACATGTCAACCATTCTTGCGCCTTTTGGTGCGATTCCTCTTAAACGGTCATTTGGAATTGTGATGACAGTATCTGTTATGCCATGGAGTTTTTCCAGACCTTCAAGGGCCTGTTTTGTTCTTTTTCTTCCTTCAAAGGAAAAGGGTTTGGATGCAACAGCAACGGTCAGTATGCCAAGGTCCTTGCAGATTTCAGCAATTACAGGAGCAGCTCCTGTGCCTGTGCCTCCGCCGAATCCTGCCGTGATAAAGACCATGTGACTGTCTGCAAGGGCTTCGCGCAGTTCTTCAGCGCTTTCAAGTGCAGCTTCGCGTCCTTTTTCAGGATCAGCTCCTGCACCAAGCCCTTCGGTAAGATTTTTGCCGATCTGAATCTTGACCTCTGCCTTGGAGTTTTCAAGGGCCTGGATGTCTGTATTGGCCACAATAAATTTTACTCCCTTAAGTTTGGCGTCAATCATGTTGTTTACAGCATTGCCGCCTGCTCCACCAACACCGATAACCTTGATTTTTGCTGAGTTTTCGTTTTCCACGTAAGAAAAAGTCATGTCCACCTCCCTGAATAATTAAATTATGTCTTTAAACCATTGTTTCATTCTGTTTACCAAACCATTGAATCCCTGGGCCGGGGGCTCCTTGAGTGCCATCTGGCTGCTTGCACTGGAACCGAAAATCACAAGGCCGACTCCTGTGGCATAGGCGGGATTGCTTACTATATCCTTTAAACCTCCCACCCTTGACGGCTGGCCTATCCTGACCGGGACATTGAACACAGATTCTGCAATGTCTGTGATGCCGTCAAGCACGACACTTCCGCCTGTGAGCACAAATCCTGCCGGAAACGCATTTTCAAGCCCGTTTGAAAACAATTCATTTTTAAGCAGGGTAAAAATTTCATCAACCCTGGGTTCAAGTATCTCGGCAAGAATCCCGCGTGACAGTTTCTTGGGAGATCTGCCACCCACTGCCGGAACTTCAATTGTTGTCCTGCCCCTTGTATTTTCAGGCACACAGGTTCCATATTCTATTTTTATTTTTTCCGCTTCCGGAAGAGGAGTTCTGAGCCCTATTGAAATATCATTGGTCAGGTTATGCCCTCCAAGGGTCAGTTCATAGATGAATTTAAGATTATTGTTTTTAAACAGGGCAAGGTCTGTTGTGCCTCCGCCCATGTCAGCAATCAGGCAGCCAAGCTCTTTTTCCTCCTTTGTGAGCACAGCCTCTCCTGATGCAAGGGATTCAAGCGCAATGTCACATACCTCAAGTCCTGCCTTGTTGCAGCATTTGACAATATTTCTTGCCGAGGACACAGCTCCTGTGACAATGTGAATCTTGGCTTCAAGCCTGATGGCTGTCATGCCCACGGGGTTCTGGATTGACTCCATGTCGTCCACAATGAATTCCTGGGGTATGACATGAAGCACTTCCCTGTCAGTGGGAATTGCCACAGCCTTGGCAGCATCAATAACCCTGTCAACATCCTGTGATGTGATTTCACGCCCCTTGATGGCAATGATACCGTGGGAGTTCAGGCCCTTGATATGGTTGCCTGCAATGCCCACATAAACAGATGAGATATCGCATCCTGCCATGAGCTCGGCTTCCTCAACCGCTTTTTTGATTGAATCCACGGTTGATTCGATATTGACCACCGAACCTTTTCGAAGCCCTGTGGAAGGATGGGAGCCCACACCTATGATATTGATTTCATCCTCCAATATCTCACCGACAACAGCAGTGATTTTTGTGGTTCCGATGTCCAGGCCTACGATTATTTTTTCATTTCCCTGCAAATTAAACCCCCTTTTTTAAATTATTGTGCAGAGCATCAGTGCTGGTCTGTGTTTTGATAAATGCTTTTCTGATGTCAGACAGATCCATTGTGCATATTGTTCTTCCGGGGAAATTTGTGCCCATGTATTCTGCGATCTGTTGTGCTTTCATCAGTTTGGCACTGAAATTGCCGAATCCGAGACAAAGCTTTATTGTCCTGCCCGGGGCAGCAGAAGAGAATTGTCTGTTGAACATGTTGTCTGTCACAATACTGATGCCTGTGCGGGTATTTCCTTTTATCTGCCTGACATGCCCCTGATGCTTCAGGTTCAGGAATTCCATGATGCAGTTGAACAACGGCCCGTCAAACTGGTATTGATCATTGCTGAAAGTCAGATCAATTCCTGAAATGACCGGCAGATCATCAATCTTGTCCTTTTCGGGATTATATTCCTTGAATGGTTTGCCCTGGGTGTTTATCAGAATATCTGCAATGTTTTCAACCCTGACAATGGCCAGAGGCTTCTCTTCTGTAACTGAAATGCTGATCCTGTCGGGCAGATGCCTTTTTACTGATGCTGACTGTATCCACGGATGGGTGGCAATATGTCTGGCAGCAGTGAACACATTGAGCCTGAAAATATTTTCAGGTCTGTTAAGACCGGCAAGTTCAAGAATTTTCTGTCGTGAAACCCGTGTGGTCCCTGAAAGCTCAATTTTGCGTATATTAAAGCAGGGCGACTGGGTGATGAAATCATAGGCAAAAATATAACCAAGACTTAAAATGCTGACCAGAGCAATTATCATGATGCAGCGCAAACAGACATCAACAGCCCTGCCTGATGAATCTCTGAGGGCATCTGCCTGTTGTCCGTCAACTGGTTTGTACCGGTTGGGTTTTATTTTTTTATTCACCTTCCATCCTCACTTCAGGTTCAAGGTTTATATGATATTTTTCAAACACTGTTTTTTGAATATGATTCATCAGAGCCATCACATCTTTGCATTCTGCATGGCCTGTGTTTACAATGAAATTGGCATGAAGCTCAGAAACCATTGCATCATTTATTTTCATTCCCTTGAGCCCTGATTTTTCAATCAGCTCTCCTGCCGGCATTCCATGTACCGGGTTCTTGAAAAAACACCCTGCGCTTGCCTGTGAAACAGGCTGGCTTGAATTTTTAAGTTTAAGATTTCTGTCAAATGCTTTTTTTATTGTTTCAGAATCTGAATGCTCAAGCCTTATGTCTGCACTGACAATTATACTGCCATGGCTCAGATTCAGATTTCTGTATTCAAAATCAAGATTCCTGCCTGCAATATTCTTAAAATCAGCCCCACTGGGCTCCAGAATCTTTATTGATTCAATTATGGAGGCCATGCTGCCTGAAGAAGCTCCTGCATTCATTTTCACAGCACCGCCAAGGGTGCCGGGAATTCCTGCTGCAAATTCAAGCCCTGAAAGACTGCCGGCAGCAGCAAACCTGCATACTGTGGAAAGTTTTTCCCCTGCACCTGCTGTTATGACTACATGATCATCTGTGGTGTTTTTTATGGCAATACCTGTCTTCATCTTTTCTGTAACAATCACAAGCCCGCGTATCCCTTTGTCTGAAACCAGCACATTTGTGCCCCCGCCAAGCAGGGTCACAGGAATATCAAGCAGTACAGCCTTTTTTACCAGGCCTTTAAGCTGGGCTTCGTTTTCCGGCAGGCCAAGCAGGTCAGCAGGTCCTCCTATTCTGAAGGAAGTATGTTTTTTCATAGGCTCATCCTTCAGAACAGGGGCTTTTTCTGCCAGAACCGGAAATGCTGTATGGTATTTACCTTTTGTCATCATAATATCTGCAGCAGTTCTTCTCCCAGTGTGTAAATATCTCCTGCGCCCAGCGTCAGGACAATATCTCCTTTTTTTGCCTTGTGCGTGATCATGGAAAGGGCCTGGTTAAAGTCAGGCGCAAAACTTACATCTCTGTGGCCATGCTCCTTGATTGCTTCACACAGGCTTTCTGAATTAACCCCTTTTATCGGTTTTTCACTTGCAGCGTAAATCGGCAGCACAATCAGTATGTTTGATTTGTAAAACGATCTTGTAAATTCATGAAAAAGCCCCTGTGTTCTTGTGTAGCGGTGGGGCTGAAAAACCACGATCAGCCTCCTGTCACTGTAACTTTCCCTTATGGCTGTAAGTGTTGCCTGTATTTCGGTGGGGTGATGCCCGTAATCATCAATTACAAGGATATCCTTTCTGGTACCCTTGATTTCAAGCCGCCTTTTTACTCCTTTAATCTGCTCAAGGGCGGTTTTTATGGTTTTAAAATCTATTTTCAGTTCAAGCCCTGTTGCAATGGCTGCAAGTGCGTTGGAAATATTGTGCTTGCCTGCCATGTTGAGTGAAATTTCACCAAGCTCGGTTTCATGGCGGATCACCCTGAAGCAGGTTGTGTTGCCTTTAAATGAAATATTGCGCGCCTGAAGATCGGACTGGGCACTCAGCCCGTATGTCGTGTATCTGACTTTTATTTCAGGAAGAATGTCCTGAATGTGCTCATTGTCCAGACAGAGTATGGCAAGCCCGTAAAAGGGCACGGAATTTATGAAACTTATGAATTTGTCCTTTATGTCATCAATATCCCTGTAAAAATCCAGATGTTCAAGGTCAATATTGGTTACAGCGGCAATGGCTGGTGCATATTTGAGGAAAGACCCGTCACTTTCGTCTGCTTCTGCAACAATATAGTCTCCCTGTCCATGCAGGGCATTTGTATCAAGGCCTTTTAAAAGACCGCCTATGATGACCGTGGGGTCAAGCCCTGCCGTATTGAGAACCTGGGCAATCATTGAGGTGGTGGAGGTCTTGCCGTGAGCGCCTGCAACTGCAATGGCATATTTGATGCGCATGAGCTCGGCCAGCATTTCAGCCCTTGGAATGATCGGTATCTGAGAGTGCTGCGCCTGTATGATTTCCGGGTTTTCAGGCGAAATTGCAGATGAAACTACAACTACGTCGGCATTTTTTACATTATCCTTTGCATGACCCTGGAAAATTGCCGCTCCCTTTTTTTCAAGGCGCCTGGTAATGGGTGAAAGCTTAAGGTCAGAACCTGATACCCTGTACCCAAGATGCAGCAGCAGCTCTGCTATGCCGCTCATGCCTATGCCTCCGATGCCGACAAAATGTATGTGATAATTTTTCTGGTACATAAGCCTATTCCCTGTTTTTTTTAAAATTCAAGATAAAGGACGCTATTTTTTCATCGGCATCAGGCATGGCAAGCGCTCTGGCAGCCTTCTGCATTTTTTTGAGCCTGGTTTTGTCTTCTGCAAGTTCTTCAATGGCCTCTTTCAATACCTGTCCTGTCAACCTGCTGTCCTTTATAACGATGGCAGCTTTTTTTTCCGCAATTGCCATGGCATTGAATGTCTGATGATCATCAGCAGCATATGGAAACGGTATAAGAATGGAGGGCAGACCCTTGATGCATATTTCAGCAAGAGTTCCGGCTCCGGCCCTTGCTATGACCATATCGGCAAGATCCTGAATACCGGGCATGTCATGGAAAAAAGCCCTTGCATCAGCCCTGATTCCCATGTCCTGATATGCCTTGCGCACCATTTTTTTATCTTTTTCTCCGGTCTGGTGGATTATATTAAACCTTGCATCAGGATCATCCATCAGGCTCACTGCCTCAATAAACGCCCTGTTAATGGTTGAAGCCCCCTGACTGCCGCCTGTGACAAGGATTGTGAATCTAGCCGGATCAAATGATGAAAGCCCGGAACCTGCCTGATTTTCTGAGATTCTGCATGTTTTTCTGACCGGGTTGCCAACATATTTTATTCTGGGCCCTGGTGCAAGACCTTTTGTCTTCTCAAATGAGGTGAAAACCGTGCCTGTAATTCTTGACAAAAGGCGGTTGGTAAGGCCCGGGATACTGTTCTGTTCCTGAATTGCATTTGGAACATTGCATATCCATGCTGCAACAACCACTGCAAACGAGGAAAATCCACCCACTCCGAGTACAAAATCAGGGCGCAGTTTTTTAATCATTGCCACAGACTGAATCACGGAGACCCCGACAAGGCCGGTGGAAAAAATTTTGTTGAAAATGCTGCCTCCCTTGACCGGTTTTGACAGAATGGTTTTATGGGCATATCCGTAATGTTCAAGGGTTCTGATTTCAAAGGGCGAATCAGTTCCTATGAAAACAATATCTGCACACCTGCACAGCCGGCACACTGCATCTGCAACGGCAATGCCCGGAAAAAGATGGCCTCCTGTCTTTCCGCCTGCAATTATGAGTCTAAATCCCTGATTCATTGCCCCTGAGATGCTCCGATATTGATTAAAATTCCCATTGCTGTCATGCTCATGAGCAGCGATGTGCCTCCATAACTTATAAAGGGCAGGGTGAGTCCCTTTGTGGGCAGAAGCCCCATTGTAACCCCTGTGTTGATAATAACCTGTATTCCTATGTAAAATGTAAGCCCGGCTGCTGTAATGGCTCCGAAACTGTCTTTGCAGGTTCTGGCAATTTTCATTCCCCTGGACAATAGAACAAGATAAAGGCCCAGTATTGAAAGAACTCCCAAAAGCCCGAGCTCTTCACCTATTACTGAGAAAATGAAGTCTGTATGGGGCTCCGGCAGGTAATGCAGTTTCTGTATGCCCATACCAAGCCCTTTTCCGAATATGCCGCCTGATCCAAACGCCTTGAATGAATGGATTAGCTGAAAACCCTTGTCAAAGGGATCTCCCCAGGGGTTTAAAAAACCTGTGATTCTTTTCATTCTGTATTCTGAATGGGAAACAAGAAGATAGATCAGGGGAATAATCATGGGTGCCGGCACAAGCAGGTGTAAGATTTTCACACCTGCAATGAACATCATTGCCCATGTGATGGCTCCCATTACCATTATTGTTCCAAAATCAGGCTGGGCAATTATGAGGCTGGCAAGAAGACCCAGAATTAACACATGGGGGACAAAACCGACTGAAAATGATTTTATCATGTCCTGTTTCTTGGACAGGGAATATCCCAGAAAAATCACAAGAGCAAGTTTTGCATATTCTGCCGGCTGAAAATTGACAGGCCCAAGTTTCAGCCATCTTTGGGAACCCTGCACCTCTATGCCGATTCCAGGTATAAGCACTGCACAAAGAAGCCCGACGGCTGCTGCAAGTATCAAATATGATATTTTTTTATAGACCTTGTACGGCATGCTTGATGCAACAAACATTACTCCAAGGCTTATCATGAAAAACCAGGCCTGTTTTTTCATGAAGAAAAAAGCTGTTCCATGTTTTTCAATGGCCTCGGCTGAACTTGCGGAATACACCATGACAATGCCGATTCCGCACAGGAGAATGACAGGAAATAAAATTGCCTTTTCTCTGAAAAAAGGATGTATGGAAGCCTGGCCGGTTCTCATTTTATCCTGTCTCCAAGAGTGTTCACGCATTTTATGAAATCATTGCCGCGCTCTTTGTAATTGTCATACATGTCAAAGCTTGCACATGCCGGCGAAAGCAGGATAATATCCTTTTCACAGGCAAGGCTGAAGGCTTTGTCCACG
>CAYOYY010000079.1:0-9822 GCA_964408295.1 uncultured Desulfobacula sp.
AATTGAGTATACCGGCACTCTTTACCGGTCAGATCCGGCAGGATTACTATGATTTCTGTTTTTTTGCCTGAAAGTATGAAAGCCCTACAACGCCGGTAATTACAAGGCCTGCTCCACATATCTGGATCATATCAAGGTGTTCGCCCAGCAAAAATCTGGCATAGACACCTGCAAAAATAATTTCCGACATGGCAAGAATACCTGCAACGCCCGCCTGTATATACTGAAGTCCAACCATATAAAGGGTAAATGCACCTATGGTTGAAAAAACAATAAGCCCTGAAAAAAGCATTATTGTTCTCAGGCTTATATGAACCGGCTGGGCAGTAAAGGGCTGGAGAAAAAAGAGCAGAAAAGCTGCCGTTCCAAAGGCGATCATGAGGCAGAAGTTAGGTCCGTAGCGATTTACCATTGTTTTGCCGCATAAGGTCCAGCCTGCATACAGGACAGGAACGCAAAAACCTGCCATAAGGCCTGAAGCATCTGCTTTGCCAAAATCAAACGAATGCAGGCCTGATGCCATCACAGTTCCGGCAAAGATCAGAACCATGGCAGCAATTTTTTCAAAATCAAGACTTTCCTTCCACAGATACCATGCAGCAAGGCTGACCACAGCGGGCATTGCAGCCTGGTCAACCGTTGTTATGGAAGCTCCGTTCAGCATCACGCTCTTGTTGTAAAAAATATGGAAAAGCCCAAGAAAGCCCCCCATCCCCATGAGACAGGGCAGATCCTGCATGCGTATGTCCAGTGTCTGTCTGAAAAGAGAAGGCAGAAACAATATAAAAAGCAGGACAAAAGATGCCAGATCCCGCCAGAAGGCAAGCGACACAGAAGAGCATTGTGAGGCGTCAATGATATTGGTGACAAATATTCCGGACATGCCCCAGGCTGCTGCTGCCGCAAAAACAGACAGTATCCCCGTAAATCCTGTATTCAATTCTGCTATTTTTCCCGACAGCTCATATTTTGAATTTGTTCACAAGGGCCATCAGCTGACCTGCAAGACCGGACAATTGTCTTGAATCCGCATCAACACGGGAACTGCTCTCAGCCATTTTTCCGGCTGTTTCAGTGACATCGGCGATATCCTTTGCGATTTCAGCTGAAACAGCTGAAGTCTGGGAGATATTATCGTTTATTTTATCAATTCCGTCGTTCACATTTATAATATTACGGGAAATATCCTGAGTGGTTACAGACTGCTCTTCAACTGCTGAAGCTATCATGACCACTATATCATTCACTTCATTGACCACACCTGAAATCAGGGATATCTGATCAACAGTCCTTGCTGTGGAGGAACGGATTGTTTCAACCTTTTCCTTAATTTCCTTTGTGGCATCTGCCGTCTGCATGGCAAGATCCTTTATCTCGTTTGCCACAACGGCAAATCCCCTGCCTGCTTTTCCCGCCCTTGCTGCCTCAATTGTGGCATTCAAAGCCAGAAGGTTCACCTGATCTGAAATATCTGTAATCACATCAATAACATGGCCTATATCATCTGCTGCGCTGCCAAGTTCCTTTATCTTGCCTGATGCATCATCTGTTTTTAAAACCACATCTTCGGTGATCTGCCTGGCTGTAACAGTATTTTTTGATATTTCGTTTATTGTGGTACTCATTTCATCCATGGAAGCTGCCACCATATTCATGCTATCTGATGCCTGACCCATTTCAGAAGCAAGGGAACTCATAGTAGCACTCATTTCCTCTCCTGCTGCCGACACTGAATTGGCACGGGCAAGAGTCTGTTCACTGCCTTCTGCCAGAGCCTTTGATATTTCCTCAAGTGTTGAGGAAGAATAATTCAACTGACCTGCATTCTGCGCCATGTCCTTTATCACTATATGAATTTTATCAATAAAGGCATTGAACCACAGGGCAACCTGGCCTATTTCATCTCCTGATTTCACATCAAGACGGCCTGTAAGATCGCCTTCTCCTTCTGCAATATCCTTAAGTCTGTTAACTATATCTATCAGGGGCAGAATCATTTTACCGGAAGCAAAATATGCAAGCGGAACCACAAGCACCATACAGATGAAAGCTACAACAGCAATGGTCATAAGCATCTGGCGGGTATTTGCCTTAACCATTCTGTCAGATTTCAAAATCAGAAGGCCGCCCACATATTCAGTCCCATTATAGACAGGAAGCATGGCCTGGAAATAATGGGTTCCGCCAATATCAACCTCATCATAATAAAAATTCTGTTCCCTGATCTTCCAGGGGTGACCAATATTTTCCGGCACTTTGGATATATTGATCTTTGTGTATTGAGGAAAATCACCTGCACTGAATTCATCATTGACAAACAGGTTCATTTTCATTGCAGTCACCCTGTCCATCTGTTTTATAAAATCATTGGCAACAAGTTCTTCTGCAACAACGATTCCGCATTGTGCAGGCTCGGTTTTTTCGGTTTGTTTATTATAATAATTTGCATAAAGCGGAATAACCGTATTAAGACTTAAAAACCTGCCTGAACGGCCTATAAAAACATTCGCTTCTGTGGGCATTTTCCCTTTAAACTTTTTTACAGGCCAGGAAGCTCTGGCCTGTGCAGTTTCATTGAATTTAACCCGGTCATAGGATTTATCCTTTTGAAAAGACCTGAAATAATACTTGCCTTTATGATAGAATCCCATGGTCACAAGATCACCTTTTACAGTGCAGAACCCTGTAAGACGGCCTTTTTTTGAATATACGCTTATTGTTTTAAGATTATCGATCACAGCAGCATTGGTAATTGCCTTGACAATTTTTTCATAGCTTGCGCTGACAAGCGTAAGATCGCTGTCGCTGAAATCGATGAGAAACTTGAGATCCGGGCCAAGCTTGTTCATCGTGGTCATATGCTCGATATTCCCTGCAAACATATTTTGTTTTTCCAGCAGGGAATCACGGACCACTGTAAGAGCCCTTGTCATTCCTGTATGGATAAAACCTTTGTTCTGCCTGTTGACAATCATGGACACCACAATTGTAATTGCCAAACATACGGCAAATACTATGGCCAGTACACCGAAAAGGATCTTATATCTTAATTTATTTTTCATATATCATGGTACCTTAATATGCATATTAATCAAATCTATTACATTTTATTCATAGATTATATATGCAATACCATAATTACAGCCAAAACCAAAGAAAAATCAGCTTGAGGCCTCATCAATAATCTGGGCAATATCCTTGATCTGGATGTCTTTTCCTGTTTCAGCAATGCCATCACTTAACATGGTAAAACAAAAGGGACATGAAAGGGCTATTGTATCTGCTCCTGTCCTGACAGCCTGATCTGCTCTTTCATTATTGATTCTTGTGCCGAGTGTTTCCTCCATGAACATTCTTGCTCCTCCTGCACCGCAGCACATGGCTTTTTCACCTGTTTTCCCCATTTCAACCATCTTGCCCTTAACTGCCCCTGCAAGAAGGCTGCGCGGCTCGTCATATATATTGTTCCACCTGCCAAGATAGCAGGAATCATGAAAGGTGACTTTTCCGAAATCCCTGGGAGAAACCGCAAGCCTGCCTTCAGTTATCAGGTCTTCAAAAAACTGTGCTGTATGCACAACCCTGTAATCTGCGCCAAAATCAGGATATTCGTTTTTCAGGGCATTATAGCAATGGGGGCATCCTGTCAGTATCATATCAAAACTGTACCTGGCAAAGGTTTCAATATTCTGCTGAATCATCATCTGTGCAAGATACTCATTTCCGGCGCGCCTTGCAGCATCACCTGTACACCCTTCTTCACAGCCTAAAATTGCAAAGTCCACTTCTGCCTTTTTAAGCACATTTGCAATTGCCCTGCTGATTTTCATGCCTCTGTCGTCAAATGCTCCTGCACATCCCACAAACCACAGCACCTGTGCCTGCTTTTTTTCGGCCATGACAGGAATTTTGAGGCCTTCACACCATTTTGTTCTGGAATCTGAAGCAAATCCCCATGGATTGGACTGATTCTCAAGGTTGTTGAATGTTTCCTGCATCTCAGAAGGAAAATCTGCCTGCATCAGCACCTGATGCTTTCTCATCTCAAAAATAAAATCAAGATGCTCATTGCTCACAGGGCAGATATTTTCACATGAGCGGCAGGTTGTGCATGACCACAATACATCGTCTGTTATTCCGGTTTCCTGCCCCATTATGGGCTGAATCTTCTCCCTTTGCCCGGTCAGCAGAAGATCGGAGTGGTTAAGCAGATCTGTTTTAAGGTCATGGATCAGATTTTTGGGCGACAAAGGTTTTCCCGTGGCAGCAGCAGGGCACAATTCCTCGCACCGCCCGCATTCAGTGCATGCATAAAGGTTTAAAACATTATGCCAGGAAAACTCATTTACCTTTCCAAGGCCGAATGTTTCAGCGTTCTCATCTTCAATATCTGTCCTTGTGATGGATTTTTCAACTTTCATGCGCTTGAAAAATACATTTGGAGCTGCAGCCAGAAGATGCAGGTGTTTTGATCCTGGGATGTATACCAGAAAGCCCAGGATGGTACCTATGTGGATAAAATAAAAAATTTCATATCCCAGGACAAGGGAAGTATGTGAAAGGCTTTTAAGCCCGAAGATATCCGCAACCACACATGAAACCGGAAAAACCGATGCATAGCTGAAGGATCCATGACCTGACAGCATCACTGACTGAAACGCATTGATAAAATGAAATGAGATTATGATGACACATGTAAAAAGGATAATCAGATTGGCATCCTTTCCCATGGTAAGATAGGATGGTTTTACAACAAGGCGCCTGTAAAGCGCATATGCAAAACCTGCAAGCACAAGGGATGCAAGTATGTCAGCAGTAAAAAGATAAGCTGAATAAATACCGGGGATAAAATTACCGGGCTCAAAAAATGGGAACACCCCTTTAATCATCAGTTCAAGGGAATGGGGCTGAATGGCAAGAAACCCGTAAAAGATCAATGAATGAGCCATGCCAGGGCCAAATTTGCGCCGTACATTCTGCTGGCCGAGAACATCCGTGAAAATAAATTTTACGCGCTGGCTCATACTGCCCTCAACACAGACCTTTCCGTCCACAGCCATCATGATACGGTACAGTTTTGACACTTTCCTGAAAAAGAGCCCAAAAGCTCCTGTCAGGGCAACAAACATGAATACAGACTTAAAAATCAGATATTTCTCCATTGTTCAGAAATTCTCCAGAGAATAGAATAATATTTGGATGACAGTAAAAGATAAGGGAACAGGTTGCGGGCACAGGCAAAATCAGCCTGTATCCCGCATCCTGTAATTATTTTCAGAGTTTTTCAGTCAATACAGGGACCACATCAAAAATATCGCCGACTATGCCATAATCACATTTTGCAAAGATGGGGGCGTCCTTGTCCTCATTAATGGCCACAATAACCTTTGATGTTTTCATGCCTGCAAAATGCTGGACAGCACCTGAAACTCCGCATGCAATATAAAGCCTTGGGCTTACAGTCTTTCCTGTCTGACCAACCTGCATGGAATGGGGAGCATACCCTGCATCCACAGCCGCCCTTGATGCTCCCACAGCAGCGCCCAGTTTTTCAGCGCATGCTTCAAGCATTTTATAATTTTCAGCAGCCTTTATGGCACGGCCTCCTGTAATTATTACAGGAGCTTCCGTAAGATCAAGCCTGCCTTCCTGCCTTGCCTTGACCTCAATAATTTCAACAAGGCCAGGGTCAACTGCCTCTGCTGTAAATTCCAGCACTTCGCCCTCAGCCTGGCATGGTTCAGGTTCAATGGAATTGGGACGGATCGTAGCCAGAAAGCACGATCCATCTGTTCTGAGCGTGGCAAAGGTTTTACCTGAAAAATGGGATTTTTTTGCTTTTTTCGCCCCTATATCCACCTGCACACAATCTGAAAGCAAAGGTTCATCAAGAACTGCAGCAAGCCTTGCAAAAATATCCTTTCCTGCTGCGCTGGCTGTGCCTGTCACCGCATCAAGCCCGTATTCGACAATGGCAGCTCCAAGAGCAGAGGCCTGCAGATCTGGTCTAAAAGACATGTCAGCTCCTGCTTTGATACCAACAATTTTTGCAGCACCATAGGCAGCAAGCTTATCCCTGAACTTTGCAGCATCTTCATCCAGCACCAGGGCATATATCTCATGGCCTGCCGCTGCTGTCATCACACCCAGGCTGGTTTCCTTTACATCATTGCCCAGAGTTTCTATTAATACGCCTGTTCTGGCCATTTTACGATTCTCCTGTCATTATATAACTTTTTCTTCTTCCTTCAGGATCCTGATGAGTTCATCCACCTGATCATTTACAGAACCTTCCAGCATCTTTGCCCCGGACCTTTCCGGCACAGGCTCAAGCTTTTCCAGTATAGCCCCGGGTTTTGACTCACCAGGGTCAAGTTCAGAAAGTCTAATCTGTTTTACAGGCTTTTTCTTGGCCTTCATTATATCAGGAAATTTTGGATACCGTGGTTCATTAAGCCCCTTTGTGGCACCTATGACACAGGGCAGGCTCATCTGAAGCACCTGTTTTTCCCCGCCGCCTGTTTCCCGCTCGGCAAGAGCCCTGTCTCCGTCAATTTTCAGCGCTGACACCTCATTTACAACCGGAAGATTCAAAAGTCTTGCAAGACGGTACTGGGTCTGAAAACTTTCCGTATCAACAGAGCCTTTACCGGTGAAAATTATATCTCCGGGGCCGTCTTCCTCAATCACTGCCTTTAAAATCCTTGCACTGAGGCCGGGTTCAGTGAACTGTTCATCTGTTTCCACCAGTATCCCTCTGTCCGCCCCCATTGCAAGGGCACCTCTTATGGTGGCAACAGCCTCAGGCTTTGCCAGAGTGACAACCACCACTTCCCCGCCATGTTTCTCAACAAGGGTAACAGCTTCTTCAAGCCCGTATTCATCATAGGGGTTTGCCACAAACTTGATCTGCGAATCATCAAACGCGGTATCTGATTCAAGCTTTATACTTGCGGCAGTATCCGGTACATGCTTTACGCACACAAAGATCTTCATTGGTTATATTCCTTCAGCTTTTTATTCTCTCGTTTTTCGGATCATACAGAGGCATGGCAACTGCTGTGGCGTCTCTGAGCTTACCCAGTATTTCAACCTGCATCTGTGTGCCAGGTTCTGCATACTCAGGCTTTACATAGCCCATGGCTATGCTCTTTTTCACCCTGTGCCCATATCCTCCGGATGAAGTCATGCCAATCTGTTCTCCATCTTTAAAAATGGGGTTATAACCCCAGGGGTCAGAATCCTTTGCCTCAACCACAAGACAGACAAGCTTTCTTTCAATGCCCTGTTCCTTCTGGCTTACAAGGCCCTGTTTTCCTATGAAATCCTTGTCCATTTTAACGGTCCAGGCAATATTGGTTTCCAGAGGAGAATGGTGAACATTCATTTCGCTCTTCCATGCCATATAACCTTTTTCAAGGCGCATGGAATCCATTGCATGCATTCCGATCAGACGGATATCATGATCTTTTCCCGCCTGCATCAATGCATTGTAAACAGCAATCTGCTGTTCAATGGGATGAAAAATTTCAAATCCCAGCTCACCCACATAGTTCATGCGGTTGACACGGCATTTTGTACGTCCCACATAAATGGATCTGCTTGTTGAAAATTTGAAACCAGCATCTGAGACATCGCCGTAAACTACCTTTGCAAGGATATCCCGGCTTTCAGGGCCGACCAGTACAAGACAGCCTTCCTTGTATGTAATATCTTCCATGTGAACTGAACCGTCTTCAGGAAGATTAACAAGCATCCAGTGCTGATCATGTTTTTTGCCGACACTTGCTGTGATACATATAAATTGCTCAGCATCTATCCTTGTAATTGTCATGTCTGATTTAAAATTGCCATTGTGGTCAAGCATGGGGCAAAGGGCAATGGCTCCGTCTTTTTCAGGGACTTTCTGGCATGTCATTGTATTCAGCCAGTCAAGGGCACCAGGGCCTGTGATCCTGGTTTTGGCAAATCGTGTAAGATCAATTATCCCGGCATGGTTCATGACATGGATACATTCATCTGCCACATGTTCAAATGCATTTGACCGCCTCCAGCTGGGTGTTTCATATTTTTCTTCACCTTCAGGTGCAAACCAGTTGGGGCATTCCCATCCATAATAATCTCCGAAAACTGCGTTGGCAGCTTTCTGATATTCATAAATGGGGCTTGTTCTGTTGGGCCTTGCAGCATCCCTGAATTCATTGGGGAAGAATATGGAATAAAGCCTTGGATATGTATCTGCTATTTTTTCATGGTTATAGGCCCAGTTTGCATAGGAACCATACCGCCTTGAATCAACATGCCACAGATCAATTTCAGGCTCGCCCTCCATTATCCATCCGGCAAGATAATGGCCAATGCCTCCTGCCTGGGTTATGCCAAAACTGTAACCGCATGCCTGATAGAAATTTTTAAGTGGATATGCAGGCCCCACAAGTGGGTCTCCATTGGGCGTATATGTTATGGGCCCGGCTGTTACATGCTTGAATCCCGTATCCCCGAGAATCGGAAATCTTTCTATTCCTGCTTCAATGCGGGCGGCAATATTGTCAATGTCAGGATTAAGCTCCTGCTGGGCATAATCCCAGGGTACGCCGTCCTTGTGCCATTGCTGGCCTTTTTCCTCATACATGCCGAGAATAAGAGAATCCATCTCCTGTCTCAGATAAATGGATTTATCAGGATCGCGGACCAGGGGAAGCATTGTTTCGCTCTGATCAACCGCATTGATTTTTTCATAAAGAATATGAGTATGGGCAATGGCTATGGATGGTATTTCAAGCCCCACCATTCTCGAAACCTCGGGAGCCCACAATCCTGCCGCATTGACAACGGCTTCGCAGACTATATCTCCCTTGTCGGTTTTTACCAGCCATTCTCCTGAAGGTTTCTGTTCAATACCTGTAACAAGGGTGTGAAGATAGAATTCAGCTCCGTAATTTCTTGCTCCCTTGGCCATGGCCTGGGTCACGGAAGCAGGGTCTACATCCCCGTCATCAGGCCAGTAAAGCCCGCTTAAAAGCCCAGTTGTATCCATCATGGGATGAAGCTTTTTCATTTCCTCAGGGCTTACAAAATTTACATCAAGCCCAAGACACCGGTTCATGGAATAATAATAACCAAGTTCATCCAGCCTGTCCTGGTTGTCGGCTGTTCTTATGGAACCTGTTGTGTGCCATCCGGTGGACTGCCCTGTTTCAGATTCAAGCTGCTTGTATATTTCTATACTCTTCATGTTGATCTGTGTGCAATAATAGCTTGAATGGTAAAAGGAAACATTTCCTGCTGCCATCCAGGTTGAGCCGGATGTCAGTTCATGCTTTTCAATGACCACAACATCTTTCCACCCGTATTTGGCCAGATGATACGCAACACTGACGCCTATTGCGCCTCCGCCTATGATGACTGCTCTTGCATTGGTTTTCATTGTCCGTCACTCTCCTTTCATTCCGTTTCTGTATGAATTCATGCCCTTCCGTTAAAGAAATAACGCAACACTCTGTTCTTGGATTTTCTTATCGTGGTATCGTAAAAATGGGAAAACCCGCCCGGATAATAGATCATGACCAGGATCAGAACCAGGGCATAAACAATCAGGTTCAGGCCCGGCAGGTTTGACAGGGAAGACCTTATGATCTCCATGATAAAAATAAAGGGAAACGCAATCACAGCACCGCCCCACAGGCTCCCTCTTCCTCCGATATAGGCAATGGCCAGTACTTCCACAGTTTTGGATGTATGCATTACATCTGGAGTTAAAATGCCATAAAAATGAGCATAAAAACCTTCTTTGTCCAAATGAGTACAATCCAAGGACATATA
>CAYOYY010000080.1:0-9381 GCA_964408295.1 uncultured Desulfobacula sp.
AACCAGCGATCTTCAGCTTCGGAGGCTGACGCCTTATCCCCTGGGCTACGAGCGCGCAAGTCATATTTACTTTATCTTTGAGTTTTGATCAAGTGGTAATATCAAATTTCTCCTTTGCCTCGCCCACCACATACAAGGAGCCTGCAACACATACAGCATCGTTTTTGTCTGAGATTTCAAGGGCATGGTCAACAGCAGATTTTACATCATCAATAATTGTTACAGGACATGAGGCAAATTTCAGGGCAGCCTGTTTTAATACTGAAGGATCAATGCTTCTGTCAATTGCCGCCTTTGTCAGGATAATCCTGTCAGCGCACGGGGCAAGCAGTTTGAGCATTTTTTCATATGGCTTGTCATCCAGTATGCCCAGAACAAGGGTCAGGCTGCGGTCTTTAAGCTCGGTCATAAGATATTCTGACAGGGCTTTTGCCGCATCAAGATTATGTGCTCCGTCAAGTATCACAAGGGGAGATTCCATGACCTGTTCAAGGCGTCCCGGCCATTTTGCAGAGGCTGTGGCCTTTTTAACTAGAGCTTCATCAAGGCAGTATTTCGGGTTCTTCTTTTGCAGTGCATCAAATATAAGTTCACATGCTGCAAGGGCAAGGCTCAGATTGTGCTTCTGATGATTTCCCTTAAGCGGGTTTGCAATCCCGGCAAAGGTATGGGAAATACCCTTGAACGTAATGGTTGAACGTCCCTTGTCCTTTCTTGCGGAAAAATCTTTTTTATAGATATAAAGATCACAGGCATTTTTCTGTGCAGCAGCTTTTATCACCTCAAGGCCGGATGCCTGGGAAACTCCTGTTACAACAGGGGCGCCTGGCTTTATGATTCCGCTTTTTTCCTTTGCAAGGGCCTTTATGGTGCTTCCCAGATAATCTGTATGCTCAATGGAAAGATTGGTGATGATACTGACCTGCGGGCTTACTATGTTGGTTGCATCAAACCTTCCGCCCATGCCTGTTTCTATGACAGCCCAGTCAACATTTTTCTGTGAAAAAAGATAAAACCCCATTGCAGTGGCAATTTCAAAAAACGTGGCTTTTCTTTTTCCAAGATCAACAGCATTGACAGCATTGTATGCATTAACAACCTCATCATTGGAGACAGGGTTGCCATTGATTGATATTCTTTCATTGAAACTGACAAGATGAGGCGAGGTGTAAAGCCCTGTCCTGAATCCTGCATGTCTGAGCACAGATGCAATATAGGTTGCAACAGAACCTTTTCCGTTTGTTCCTGCCACATGGACAATACGGTAGTTTTTCTGGGGATTGTTGAGCAGGCCCAGGATACCTGCAATGGTGTCAAGCTCAAGCTTTATGCCGAACCGGCCCAGCCTGTAAATTCTGTCAAGGCATTCCTGGTAGGCCTGTGAAGATGAGATGGAATTTTTCATTTTCTTTACGCATAAAAAAACCGGTATAAATGTCTAAAACAAGTCATTTATACCGGGAGATGAATTCAAATCAGGATCAGCTGCGTCTTCTGCGTGACCTGGAAGCTGCAATACGCTGTCTTCTCATTGCTTCTCTGGTCTTGCGCCGTCTGTACTGACATGGTTTTTCATAATATTTCTTTACTTTAAGACGTTTGAAGAGACCATCGTTTTGAATCTTTTTCTTTAATATTCTCAGAGCTCTTTCAACATCATTGTCAATAACCGTGACCGTAATTTCCTTCAAAAAACATCGCCCCTTTCATAGTGTATTTAAATATCAGGATATTTATAAACGGTCTTTCTAACAGAGATATGGTGTAAAATCAAGGAAAAAATATGGCCTTTCATTCTGGTATTGCAGAATGAAAGGCCATTGATATTATATGAATCTGAAAAATTAAAGTTTTGAAATCAGTTCATCAGTTACAGATTTCAGATCCTTTTCACCTGCAAGGGTGATGTATTTGATGGAATCATCCTTTTCAGCCAGATCCCTGAAATAGTAGGCAGCAGCCAGTGTGCCTGTTTCAGTGTCATAGTAGATGGAATGACGTTTGTCAATTGCAGCTTCATCCTGATCATCATCGCGTTTGGTCAGTGCGCCGCCGCATACCCGGCATTTGTCTCCGTCCGGTTTGATTGCATCAATAAAGATATTGTTGGGATGGTTGTTGTCGTTTTCACAAAGGCGCCTTCCCATGATCCTGTTCTTTGCAATCTGTCTGTCCAGAAGCATTTCAATTACATAATTGAGTTTCATGCCTTCTTCTTCAAGGGATGCATGGAGTTTTTCAGCCTGAACCTTGTTTCTCGGGAATCCGTCCAGAAGCCATCCGCTTTTGCAGTCATCCTGTTTCAGACGGTCAAGCACCATCGGAATTGTGATTTCATCGGGCACAAGATCGCCTCTGTCAATGTATTCCTTTGCTTTTTTGCCAAGCTCTGTGCCGCCCTTGATATTTTCGCGGAAAATTGCTCCTGATTCAATATGGGCAATATTGTATTTTTTTTTCAGGATTGCTCCCTGGGTTCCCTTGCCGCTGCCGTTAGGCCCGAAAAATAAAATGTTCATTCAAAATACTCCTTTTTTTATATTAATCATGTACGTCAACCCGGTACATCTGTCTTTTAAATGGTTTTTTTTAAATATAGGACTGGCATTTTTTTGTCAAGCTCAGGATTGGTCTGATCTTTGCCGGCAAGACACAGGGGTCAGGGTGAATTTATTTTTTGCATTCTGTAATTGCCCTTGAATGTAAGAATGGATGTTGATATTAATGGGTGGTTAAAAATCTTGCAATATTTATTATAAAGAGGAGAGAGCATGACTGAGCTGATAGAGGTCATGGCAAGGGAGATACTTGATTCAAGGGGGCATCCCACAATCGAGGTTGATGTGACGCTTGCATGCGGTGCAACAGGACGTGCTGCCGTGCCGTCCGGCGCTTCGACCGGCACAAGGGAGGCTCTGGAGCTGCGGGATAATTCTGAAAACCGTTTTTCAGGAAAGGGAGTTCTGAATGCTGTTGCCAATGTCAATGAGGTGATTGCGCCTGAGATCATAGGATATGATGCCATGGACCAGGCCGGTCTTGACAGGACAATGGTGGATATGGACGGTACTGAAAACAAGTCAAGGCTTGGTGCCAATGCCATTCTTGCTGTTTCCCTTGCTTCTGCAAGGGCTGCGGCCAGTGCATGCGAGATGCCGCTTTTCCGTTACCTTGGCGGAATCAATGCGCGGCTCATGCCTGTTCCCATGATGAATGTCATCAATGGCGGGGTACATGCGCCCAACAATCTTGATATCCAGGAGTTCATGATTCTGCCGTTCGGTGCTGTGTGTGCTGCTGATGCGATCCGCATGGGTTCGGAAACCTTTCATAACCTTGCTGCAATTTTAAAAGGCGAGGGCCTTTCCACTGCTGTGGGAGATGAGGGAGGGTTTGCACCTGACCTGAAGTCCAATGAACAGGCACTGGAATATATCATCAATGCCATTGAAAGGGCAGGGTACAGGCCGGGTAAGGATATCGGCATTGCCATTGATGCTGCTGCCTCTGAGTTCTACAGGGACGGCAGATATGTTTTTAGGTCAGAAAGCAGGAACCTTTCCCCGGAGGAGCTTATAGATTATTATGAAACCCTGATTGAAAAATATCCTCTGTACTCCATTGAAGACGGCCTTGCTGAACAGGACTGGGATTCATGGGAGCTGATGACTGACCGGCTGGGAAATTCAGTGCAGATTGTGGGTGATGATATTTTTGTGACCAATCCCGATATATTTGCAAAGGGCATTGAAAGGGGCATAGGCAACTCCATCCTGATAAAGCTGAACCAGATAGGAACCCTTACAGAAACCCTTGACACGATCCAGATGGCAAAGGAATCCGGTTACACAACAGTGATTTCCCACAGGTCTGGGGAGACCGAGGATACATTCATTGCTGATCTTGCCGTTGGCACCAACGCAGGGCAGATCAAAACAGGATCAATGTCAAGAAGTGACAGAATATCCAAATATAACCAGTTGATCAGGATTGAAGAGGAACTGGGAGACAGCGCAACCTTTCCCCAGGATCTTTTTGTCTGATCTGTTATTATGGAATAATGAAAAAAATACGGTTTTTAATTGTGCTTTCATGTCTGTGCATTATGGGTCCTGCCCTTGCTGAAGCCTTTATCCCTGAACCGGCTCATCTCATGTATCTGGTATGTGAAAAAATCAGGCAGCCGGCAGGCCTTGAGGTGCATCAGACAGTGAAAATTCTTGATTTCAATTCCAGTGAAAAGCCGGTTGTCAATATTGAGGAAAAGCTTTTGTTTCTGTTTCCGGACAGGCTCAGAACTGAAATTGTTTCAGGCCCCTGTAAAGGATTTTCACTGGAATCTCCTGCCGGGTTTTTAAAGGTTGAGGACGGAAGAATTGTCTCGCATGAAAAATCCCCGGCTGACAGATACACAGATATTGTGCTTTACAGAAATTATGAGGCCATGCTGTCCTGCCTGGCCGGAGCGGGCATTGATGTCTCCATGGTGTCCATGCAAAGATATCATGGAAAGATATGTTATGTTCTGGGAGTATCTTCTGCCGGTGATGACGGCCCTGGACTGTGGATTGAAAAGGACAGCTTTCTGCCCTTAAGATATGTGATATATAAAAACAGGCAGAAACTTGAGATTTTCTATGATCACTGGCAGAATACCGGCAGGGCCTGGTATCCTGCAAAAATCAGTATTTTTTCAGATGACCGGCTGTTTTCAGTGATTGATGCTGTCAGGGTTTATCTGAAATCCGGGTTTTCATCCTCGTTGTTTGATCCTGACAGGGTCAGGCGCAGTTGTCTTCCTGAGCTTGAAAATCCTGATGTTCATTTTAACACCATGAAAAATTTAAAAGAATTATATGAATAATCTCAGACAAGCGAGGAATAATGGCTAAGAATACAAAGTATATTTTTGTGACCGGGGGGGTTCTGTCTTCACTTGGAAAAGGACTTGCATCCGCAGCCATAGGGATGCTCCTTGAAAGCCGCGGGCTGACAGTTACCATTCAGAAACTTGATCCGTATATAAATGTTGATCCTGGAACAATGAATCCGTTTCAGCATGGAGAAGTGTTTGTCACAGATGACGGGACTGAAACCGACCTTGACCTTGGCCATTATGAGCGTTTTACCCATGCCAAACTCGGCAGGAACAACAATTTTACAACAGGCAAGATATATGACCAGGTGATCACAAAGGAACGCCGTGGTGAATATCTTGGCGGAACCGTACAGGTCATTCCCCACATAACTGATGAGATCAAGCAGAGCATCCGCCTTGTATCAGATGATGCTGATGTCGTTATTGTTGAAATAGGCGGAACAATAGGAGATATTGAATCCCTGCCGTTCCTTGAGGCCATACGTCAGTTCAAGGCTGATGCCGGGCCTTCCAATGTGATTTACATTCATCTTACCCTTGTGCCCTATATCAAGACTGCATGCGAGGTCAAGACAAAGCCCACCCAGCACAGCGTAAAGGAACTGCGCAGCATAGGAATTCAGCCTGATATTCTTCTGTGCCGCACGGAAAGCTTTCTGTCTTCTGAAATCAAGGCAAAAATTGCCCTTTTCTGCAATGTGGATACTGATGCGGTTTTTACGGCAAAGGATGTGGACTGCATATATGAGGTTCCCCTGGTATACAACAAGGAAGGACTGGGCGACAAGATCCTCCAGAAACTCAATATCTGGGCCAGGGCGCCAAGACTGGATGAATGGGAGGAAATGGTGTACCGCCTCAAGCATCCAAGGCTGTCGGTCAATATTGCCATTGTGGGAAAATACGTGGATCTTACAGAAAGCTATAAAAGCCTGAACGAAGCCCTTGCCCACGGAGGCATTGCCAATGATGCCCGTGTAAATCTTCAGTATGTTGATTCAACAACTCTCACAGATGACAATGTCGTTGAAATTCTTTCAAAAAGTGACGGGGTCCTTGTGCCGGGAGGGTTCGGTTCAAGGGGAATAGAGGGCAAGATCATTGCCGCAAAATATGCAAGGGAGCACAAGGTTCCTTATTTCGGTATTTGTCTCGGCATGCACATGGCTGTGATAGAAATTGCCAGGAATGTGCTTAAACTTGAAGATGCAAACGGCCAGGAATTTGACCCCCATACACCTGACCCTGTCATATATCTTATGAAGGAATGGTATGACGAACAGACAGGCAGGATTGAAAAAAGGGACGAGGATTCTGACAAGGGCGGAACCATGCGCCTTGGAGCCTATCCGTGCCGGCTTGCTCCTGATACCTTTGCCATGGCAGCATATAAATGTGAGGAAATCTCAGAACGCCACCGTCACCGGTTTGAGTTCAACAATGAATACAAGCAGAGACTGGTGGAAGAGGCAGGGCTTGTAATCAGCGGAACCTCTCCTGATCATGAACTGGTTGAAATAGTGGAAATCAAGGATCATCCCTGGTATCTTGGATGCCAGTTTCATCCTGAGTTCAAATCCAAGCCTGACAAACCCCATCCCCTGTTCAGGGAATTTATCAGGGCTTCAATGAAAAACGCCAGGAAATAGGCTGTGGCATTGTCAGGAAAAAGAATGGCCTGTGCTGCAAGCTCAGGCTTTCTTTTTATCCTGATCATTTTACATTCTTCTCTGCTTAAGGCACAGAATCAGGCCGGCAGCGAGCATTTTGCAGACCTTGTGGCCCTTACAAAACAGTCTGTGGTTGCAGTCGGTACATATTATTTCAATGACGTTCCAAAGATACAATACCTTGGAACAGGCTTTGCCGTTGGCAGCGGCATGCAGATTGTAACCTGTTTCCATGTTGTTGAAGGCCTGATAAAAAACAAAAAGCTTCATTATTTGAGGATATTCCATAAAAACCTGCCTGAAAAGGGCATTGAAGCTAAGATCATAAAAAAGGACAGGTTTCATGACCTTGCTGTTCTGGTGCATAAGGGGCATGCTGTTCCTGCCCTTGAGATAGGGGATTCTTCAAAGGTCCGTGAAGGATATGAGGTGTTTTTCACAGGATATCCGCTTGGGTTTGTGCTTGGACTTAATCCCACAACCCACAGGGGAATCATTTCATGTATTTCGCCCATCACAAGGCCGGGCCCGAGCGCACGCATAATCAACGGCGACATTATCCGCCATCTTGCAAAACCATATAAAATTTTCCAGATAGATGCCACAGCCTATCCAGGCAACAGCGGCAGCCCGCTGTGCCGTGCTGATTCAGGGGAGGTGATAGGCGTGATCAACAAGGTCTTTGTAAATGGCAAAAAAGAATATGCACTGACAAATCCCAGCGGAATAACCTATGCAGTTCCGTCTGCTTTTATCATGGCCCTTGAAAAACAGGCACCTGTATATTGACTGATTCTCATCCTGTGATCACTGTCATGACTGCAATCATATGTTAACGTATGGTTAAAATTTTTTAATTGACGGATAAACAATATGCGAGTATTTTAAACTCTATCTTAAAAAAACAGCGAGTAAATTAATATAAGGATTAAAATGCAAGCATATTTGAACAGATATATAGAAAATTCGGTCTCAGATGATTTAAAGCGCAAAATGGTTTTTATCAGCGGGCCAAGACAGGCTGGTAAAACAACTCTTGCAAAATATCTGTGTACAGACTCAGGACTTGAAATTAAAAAAAGATATATAAACTGGGACGTATTGTCTGACAGAGAAAAAATTGTATCAGAGATGTTCCCGTCTGGTTCAGGCCTTTTGATACTTGATGAAATACATAAATTTTCAAGATGGCGGCAGATCGTAAAAGGACTTTATGACAAACGCGGCGATGAATTGCAGATTCTTGTGACAGGAAGCGCACGTCTTGACTATTATCGCCGGGGAGGAGATTCTCTTCAGGGGAGATATCATTTTCACAGGCTTTTACCGCTTACATTTGCTGAACTTGATGATAAAACTCCTGAAAATATTGATAACCTTTTGGAATATGGCGGATTTCCTGAACAGTTTTTTATGCAGTCACAAAGGCAGTCAAGAAGATGGAGCCGTGAATACCGTTCAAGACTCGTTCGTGAAGATCTTGCAGACCTTGAAAATGTTAAAGATTTGGGTTTGATTGAGCATCTGGTTTTCAGGCTTCCTGATCTTGTTGGCAGCCCTCTTTCAATTAACGCCCTCAGGCAGGATTTACTGGTGTCTCATCAGTCTGTTGCCCGCTGGATAACCATGCTTGAAAATCTTTATATGATTTTCAGGCTTTATCCTTTTGGTGCTCCCAAAATACGGGCTGTCAAAAAAGAAGCAAAACATTATCATTTTGACTGGACCCTGATCAAAAACAGCGGGTACCGTTTTGAAAACATGGTTGCCTGTCACCTTTTGAAATGGTGTTTTTTTATGCAGGACACCCATGCCAGAGAAATTGAACTGCGTTATTTCAGAGATGTTGACAAAAGGGAAGTTGATTTTGTCATCACTGAAGATTCAAGGCCAATTTACTTTATTGAATGCAAAAAAAAGGATAAAACAATAAGCAGACCTCTGTATTACCTGAAAACCCGTTTCCCTGATGCCAAAGCAGTTCAGGTGATTCATGAAAAAAATGTCGATCTCGTTTCAAAAGATGGTATCAGAGTTTGCTCAGCCCATATTTTTCTTGATGAATTCATATAACGCGATTTGGTTCATGGCCCTTGAAAAACAGGCGCCTGTATATTGACCGGAGGTGTTCATAATGGAAAAAGCCCTTGTAATTGAAAGCACTGGACCAGAACTTCAGGCCATGTTCAACCGGAATGACCCGGACAGAGCCGTTATAATCTCACACCCCCATCCTCTTTATGGCGGAAATATGGATAATCCTGTGGTAACTGCCGTTGAACAGGCTTTTGCCAAAGCCGGGTTTTCAACGTTGAGATTCAATTTCAGGGGTACAGGCTCAAGCACAGGCAGGTTTGATGAAGGAAAAGGGGAACAGGATGATGTAAGGGCATCCTTTGCCTGGCTTGAAAAACATGGATACCGGGATATCATGCTTGCAGGATATTCATTTGGTGCAAAAATAAACAGCCTTGTTGTTTCAAAGGGATGCAGGGTCAGGGATCATATAATGGTTTCTCCTCCTGTCGGGTTCATGAGCTTTGATGACATAAGAAAAATGCCCTGCACAGGCCTTATCGTCACAGGCAGTGATGATACAATAGCTCCGCCAGACCTGATTCAGGCCCATATCAGACGCTGGGGCATAAATCCCGTGTACAGGATTATCAGCGGCTGTGACCATTTTTACAATGGAGACGGGCTTTTGCACCTTAAATCCATATTGACGGACTATCTTTCCGGCATGCTGACAGACTTTTAATGTTTTTCATTGTTGCGTAAGCGTCAAATAAACCCCACTGCAATATATTTCACCTGATAAAACTGCAATTC
>CAYOYY010000081.1:0-9258 GCA_964408295.1 uncultured Desulfobacula sp.
TGCAGTCAAGACCGGAGGCATAGGCACTTCAGAATATTTATATGCGTTGGCCCTGGGGATAATTGAGCCTGCGCTTGACTTGTACCGTGGTAATATAATATTATAAATTCATACCACATTCATTTTCCGGAAATACAACCGGTCAACAGCAGTTGCGCTGCTGGCTGTCCCTGTTTTTTATCTGCCAACCTGGGAGGTGTCATATGAATGATTTTTTAAGAAATCTTCGAAGTGCGCATAAAAAAAATCCTTCTGATCCGAAAAGAAACCTTGACGGTCATTACTATCCCCAGACAGAGCGTCGTCATATACGGGACAGACGATCAAATTATTCTGAAAACCTTGAAGATCTTTTCAGGTGTCTTAAAGAGGATTTTCTTGTGCAGATTGCTGACAATGCATCTGTTATGACACGCCTGCTTGAAAAAATTCAAGTGCAGGATTCTCTTCGTATTGAAGCCCAGATACGCCAGCATAATGCTGTTGCTGTTTTTTTTGACAGTTTGAACAGACTGATCAGTTCCAGCGAATTCAGCACAGCCTTGTCATCTGATGATTCAAAAGACAAACCTGAAATTACAGCCAGCTATGCTTCAGGTACCCGTTACACAAAAGACGAAATTCTTTCCATCATAAGAACAATGCGAAACCAGGGATCAACTTTTGCTGCAATTGCAGAATATCTGGAAAAAAAGAGCATACCGACATTTTCCGGCAGAGGAAAATGGCACGCCCAGACAATACACAGATTATGCAGATAAAACCGGTTATTTTCTCTTCAGCCCCTTGCTGATAATCTTGAAAGCTGTTTTCAGGGTTGGTTTTACAAAATCCTTCTGGTTATTCAGCAGCCTTTTTGAATCCACCCATAGTACGATTCCTGCATATGATGCCCACAACACATCAGCCATTGCAACCGGGTGTTCATCTATGAAAATACCCTGCTCAATGCCCTGCTTGATTACATCAATAATGGCTCCATGGGCCATGGCTGAATATTCCTTGATCTGGTGAAGAACTTCATCGGAAAGGTTTTTAAGGGGTTCTCCTGACTGAAGATGAAACAGGTTGATCAGGATATTGGGGTCATAATCATATACCCCGATGAAAACATCACGAAATCTTTCTATTTTTTCCTCCACTGAGATATCATGGGCAACCACTTTCTGGATTTCATCTGCAAGGTGCTTTAAAATCTCAATGGAAAGAGAAGTATGCAGTTCCTCCTTGTTTTTGAAATACAGATACAGGGTTCCGGGGCTGAGTTCAGCCTCTGAAGCAATTTCCTCCATTGTTGCCGAATTGAATCCCTTGTTGGAAAAAACTTTTCTTGCAGCAGTGATGATTTCCATTCGTCTGCGCTCTTTTTCCCTTTGTTTGCGTTCGTAGATGCCCATATTCCCCTCATTATTTTGTGAACACGATTCATAAAGTGATTGGTTGGTAAATACAGGAAAAAGGTAAAAACTGCAAGGAAAAGATTAAAATCTGATCAAATTTGTGATTGAATATTCCAGATTTCCTCTGCATATTCCCTGATTGTCCGGTCGCTTGAAAAAATTGAGGTTCGTGCAATATTCAAAAGAGATTTAAGCCCCCATACTGCCTGATCCTGAAAATCTGAACCAATTCTGGCCTGGGCAGTGATATAGGAATCAAAATCAGCGCAATGCAGATAATGATCTCCCTGCTCAACCAGGATACGGGCAATTGGAATAAAAAGGCCAGGCTCTTTTCTGCAGAACATGTCCGATCCAAGAGCATTGATCACTCTTGCCAGGTATCTGTTTTTTTCAATCAACTGGCCTGGATTGTATGAGGATCTGATTTTCTCTGCCTGATCCAGGGTAAGGCCGAAAATATACATATTATCCTCACCCACCTGTTCGAGAATTTCTATATTTGCCCCATCAAGTGTGCCAATGGTAACAGCACCGTTCATGGCAAACTTCATATTGCCGGTTCCGGAAGCTTCCGTGCCGGCAGTTGAGATCTGCTCACTGACATCTGCCGCAGGTATGATTTTCTCTGCAAGGGAAACCCTGTAATCAGGGATAAAAACAACCCTAAGCATCCGGCCTGCTTCAGGATCATTATTAACAACTTCTGCAACACTGTGAATTAGCTTGATGATAAGTTTTGCAACTGCATAACCTGGCGCTGCCTTGCCTGCAAAAATAAACGTGCGTGCAGGGCCGGTGTATTCTCCATCCTCCCTGATACATAAATAAAGGTGGATTATATGCATGATATTTAAAAGCTGACGCTTATATTCATGTATTCTTTTGGCCTGGATATCAAACAATGATCCTGGATCAACTTCCTGAAACGCAGTTTTTCTGATAACATCTGCAAGCCTTTTTTTATTTTCATGCTTAACTTCTGCAAGTCGCTTCATAAAGACCATATCGCCGGCAAAATCTTCAAGTTCCCTGATTCTTTCAAGGTCAGATATCCATCTGTCTCCTATTGCATCGCAGATAAGTTCTGACAGGCCTGGATTGCATGCAGCAATCCAGCGCCTTGGAGTTACTCCATTTGTCTTGTTATTGAACCTTTCAGGATAAAGCCGGTAAAATCCAGGCACAAGCTTTGTTTTAACAAGGTCTGAATGGATTTTTGATACCCCGTTTACTGAATGACTGCCAAGAATGGCAAGGTTGGCCATTCGGACCTGTTTTTCATCTCCATCCTCTATAATTGACAGCTCAGGAATCAGAGCTTCTCCGGGTTTACCGAGCCTGGCCCTGATTTCATCAATAAATCTGCGGTTGATTTCATAAATTATCTGCACGTGTCTTGGAATCACGCGCTGCATGATACTGACAGGCCATTTTTCAAGTGCTTCAGGAAGCAGAGTATGGTTTGTATATCCAAAAACCCGGTTTGTGATTTTCCATGCCTTTTCCCAGCCCACCTCGTTTTCATCAACCAGAATTCTCATAAGCTCAGCCACAGCCAGGGCAGGATGAGTGTCATTGAGCTGAATCGCCATTTTTTCATGCAGTTTTTCAAAATCAGAGTGATTTTTCCTGTAAATCCTTATGATATCCCTGACTGAACATGCCACCAGAAAATATTCCTGCACAAGGCGCAGTTCCCTGCCGGCTTCCTTTGAATCAGACGGATAAAGAATTTTTGTAATTGTTTCAGATTTTATCTTGTTCTTCACAGCTTTGAAATAATCGCCCTCATTAAAGATCTGCATGTCAAAATCTTCAGATGCCCAGGCAGAGAAAAGCCGCAGCCGGTTTACGGTTCTGCCTCCATATCCTGTGATCAGTATGTCATGGGGCCTGCCGATGATCAATTTCCAGTCTGTCCACATGGGATTGTATTCACCATTTCTGTCCATGGTGTCCTCAACCTTGCCGTAAATGGGAATCATGCATTTAATTGCCGATCTTCGCACAAGCCACGGGGAAGAATGGTTGGGCCAGTAATCAGGTTTTTCCTTTTGATACCCATTGACAATAACCTGCCTGAACAGACCATAGTCATAATTGATTCCATAACCGAATCCCGGCATGTCAAGACTTGCCATGGAATCCAGAAAACAGGCTGCAAGCCTGCCAAGCCCTCCGTTTCCAAGGGCAGGATGATGTTCTTCTTCCAGAAGTTCCTCAAGTTCAATGCCCTTTTTCCTTAAAAATTCAGCGGTTTTGCCATAGATTCCAAGATTCATCAGATTCTGGGCCAGAAGCCTTCCGGTCAGAAACTCCATTGAAAGATAATAAAGACGTTTGGGGTCGCAGGCTTTATAACGTTCATTTGTTTCAAACCGTATATCCATGAGAAAATGACGCACTGCCACTGACACAGCATTCATAAGATCAAATTTTGTGGCATATTCAAATTTTTTGCCAAGGGTGTATTTAATATAATGATTAAAGCTTGTCTCAAAATTTGTAAAATCAAAGTAAGACATACATCCTCCCTTTGCTGTTGATTCTCATGCTGTCCCGGACTGCAGATGGTTTCTGTATTGAAGTGCAGGAATATTCTTTTTTGTTTATAGCATTTTCCATGCAGGATTAAAACTTTTAATGCCCTGAAAACAATTCTGTGGTAAGATAGCTATGTTTTAATTAATATATAATGGAGAAAAAATATATGCAAAAATCCAATTACTGGGCTGACAACTACGTACACAAGCTTACCAGCGCCAAACAAGCCCTTCAGCACATACAGCCGGGACAAAGGGTTTTTATCGGATCTTCCTGCGGAGAGCCACAGCATCTTGTAAGGGAATTATCCGAGCTTTCCATACGCTTTACTGACCTTGAAATTGTAAGGCTGCTCAGCGTTGAGAACAGCCCTCTTACGCTCATTGCCAACAGATCGCATTCCCAGCAGTTCAATATAAGATCGTTTTATCTTGGCTCTTCTGCTCCCAGAAAAATCAGGCAGAACAAAAGATTTACAACACCCATCAATCTTTCCCAGATACCACATCTGTTTCACTCAAGAATGATACCCATCAATGCTGCCCTGATCCAGACTTCGCCTCCAGATGATTTCGGATGGATGAGCCTTGGGGTTTCAGTCGATATAACCCTTGCTGCATGCGAATCCGCCGATATAGTAATATGTCAGGTCAACCCCAATATGCCGAGGGTTTTGGGTAAAAGTTTCATTCATGTAAATGATGTGGATCATATTATAGAATATGAAGAAGACCTTCTTACAATACAGCCTCTTCCTGAAACTGAAGCTGCCAACACAATTGCAAAGCATATTTCAAGGCTTATTGATGACGGATCCACTCTTCAGGCAAATCTTGGAGTCACAAATGAAGCCATCATGCTCTGCCTGTCTGAAAAAAACGATATAGGAGTGCATTCCCAGTTCCTGTCCGACGGACTGATGCGCCTTTTTTCAATAGGGGTCATAACCAACAAGAAAAAAGGGTTCAACAACGGCAAACTTGTTGCCGGAAGTGCCGTGGGATCAAGCCTTTTGTATGAATTCATAGATGACAATCCTTCAATTGAATTTTATCCTTCTGATTATATTAACAACCCAACCATTATAGCGAAAAACAATGCCATGGTATCACTCAACACAGCCATGGCAATAGATCTGACAGGCCAGGTTGCGGCTGATGCACTTCCATTCAACAATTACACAGGTATCAACGGCCTGCTGGATTTCACAAGGGGCGCTGCAATGTCAAAGGGTGGAAAATCCATACTCATGCTGACATCCACTTCAGATCATGGCACAAAAAGCCGCATAGTTCCGCACCTGTCAGATATTGCAGTCGTGGTGCCAAGGGGAGACGTTCAGTTTGTTGCAACTGAATACGGAGTTGTAAACCTTTTTGGTAAAACTCTCCAGGAAAGGGCCATGGCTCTGATCAGCATTGCCCATCCTGACTTCAGGGATGAATTGTTTGCAAAGGCCAAGGAACTTGACCTGATAGATAACAGCAGAAAGTTCAAGAATGCCATCAAAAGCGTCTATCCTCTGAAATATGAGGAAACCATCATAATCAACGGGATACCCATAATGTTCCGCCCTGCAAAGCCCATTGATGAAAGAGGCATCCAGGAACATTACTACACCATGAACCGGGGCGATATTGTATCAAGGTTTTTCCATGAAAAGAAAAGCTTTGTGCATGACCAGATTGATACCACCTTTGAAATAGACTATATAAACGATCTTACAATTGTGGCCACCATTGGAGAGGTCGGTTTTGAAAAAATAATTGCAGTGGGTGAATATTTCAGGAATTCCATTATCAACATGGCTGAAATAGCATTTTCAGTGTCAAGGGAATATCAGCACATGGGAATCGCAAAAATTCTGCAGAGAAAACTTGCCAAAGCAGCCATGGACAATGGAATCAAGGGCCTTGTAGCCTATACTTCCCCTGAAAACAGGGGCATGAAAAGGCTGTTTCATAACCTGCCGTACAAAATCAGGCAGGAAAAGGATGATGACATGATCATCCTAAGCTGCCTGTTTTCAGAGCCCCGTGAAGAAGGGGAAGACCAATAAAAAAACTATTTTTTCTCCAGCAATGCCACGGATTCAATGTGATATGTATGGGGAAACATGTCCACAGGCTGAACTTCCCTTATCCTGTAAACCTGAGACAGCATTTCAAGATCCCTTGCAAGGGTTGCGGGATTGCACGAGACATATACAATCTTATCAGGTCTCATTGAAATGACCTGAGCCACAACATCCTTGTGCATCCCCACCCTGGGAGGATCAATGATCATTACATCGGGACGGTACTCAAGGGCAGGCAGCACATCTTTCATGTCACCCAGAATGAATCTGCAGTTTTCAATACTGTTCAGGGCAGCATTCTGCCTTGCATCTTCCACTGCGCTTTCAACTATCTCAATCCCGTATATCATTGCTGCTGAATCTGAAAGCCATATGGGAATGGTACCTGTGCCTGAATACAGGTCTGCAACAACTTCCCTGCCTGTCAGGTCTGCATATTCAGCCACCTTTGCATATAATTTTTCACAGGCGCCTGTATTGGTCTGAAAAAACGAATTGGCTGAAATTTTAAAAACAAAATTCCCAAGCTTTTCCCTTATATGATCTTTCCCGTACAGACAAATCTCTTCCTGCCCAATGGAAACTCCTGATTTTGCATCTGTAATATTATTCATTACAGATTCTATCTGTGGATATTTCGCACCAAGCATCCCGGCAAGTTCCTCCACCTCATCATCATGCCTGTATTTTGTAACAATATTGACCATCCACATATCATGGGCAGCAGAATGCCTTAGCATGAGAAACCGCCAGAACCCTTCATGGGTTTTAAGATCATATGCAGGCAGGCCTGATTTTCTGATGAAATTTCTTACATCTTCCAGAATCATATTGCCAAGGGAAGGCATGATATGGCATTCTTTTATATCAATAACCTTGTCAAAGGTTCCCGGCACATGAAGCCCGATTCCAAAATCCTTTCTGATATTCTCATTTTCAAGCTCCTCAGGAAGAAGCCAGCGCCTCGAGGAACAGGAAAACTCCATTTTATTCCTGTATCCGAAAATCCTGTCTGATCCTGTAACATCCCTTACAGGAACATGCTTGAGCCTGCCTATATGGGCAAGAGAGTCAACAACGTGATTTTTTTTATATTCAAGCTGAAGCTCATAGTCAATCTGCTGCCATTTGCATCCTCCGCAGAAATTGCAGTATCTGCATCTGCCCTGCCTTCTGAGCGGAGAATTGTCAATTATTCTGATAAGTTTTGCCTCTGCCCATGATTTCTTTTTTTTTGTTATTTTTGCAAACACCCGGTCACCGGGAACGCACCTGTCAATAAAAACCGGGAATCCTTCGGGTTTTGCAAGGCCTTTGCCGCCAAAGGCAAGATCAATAATTTCAAGCTCATAGGCTTTTCTTTTTTTAATGGTCATAATATATTTCTTTTTTTTGTACAGGTAAATTTTTCAAGAGTTTGCCAATATAAATATTTTATGGGATAAAAACAAGATATGAAACAAAATACATATGATATTCTTTTTGATTCAGACGGTTTCATGCTCTCAGGAATGCTCCACCTGCCTGAACCGGAAACAGATCTTCCGCCGCTTGTGATAGGCTCCCATGGACTTGAAGGGTCAATGGAATCTGCAAAACAAAAGGTAATGGCTGAGATTCTTGTAAAACATGGCATTGCCTTTTTCAGATTTGATCACAGAGGGTGCGGCAGAAGCCAGGGGAACTTTGCCGCAGACACAAGCCTTGAAAAAAGAACAGATGACCTTGTCAACGCTGTCATGCATGTAACAGGTCTTGGAAAAACAGGCCCGCGCCTGGCTCTTTTCGGATCAAGCCTTGGAGGAGCAGCCTGTATAAATGCCTGGCACAGGCTGAAGTCTGTTAAACATAATATAAGACTGTGCGGGGCAGTGATCTGTTCTGCTCCTGTTAAAACCTCCACCATCAAAAGAATACCGACAAAAGCCACTGACAGGCGCCCTGCCCTGCCCTTGAGCTTTTTTGAAAAAAATCTCTTGTTTGACATAAGCTGCAAGGCATCAGAACTTTTCAATGTACTTATCTTCCACGGAGATGCTGACCAGACAGTGCCTGTTTCCAATGCATTCGATATTTATAAGGCAGCGCAGGAACCCAAACGCCTGATCATCCATAAAAACGGGGACCACCAGATGACATCCAGAAAGGATCAGATGGAGTTTGAAAAAAAAAGCGTAATATGGCTGTCAAGATGTTTTGATACCTGCAAGAATCTGCCGTCTTAAAAGGCCAAGACCTGCAACAGCAAAAATTTTCTTATTTTTAAGACGGTCATCAAACAAGAATTTATATGTTCGTGAAATAGTGGCAGACGGGCCTGCAACAGCTATGCAGACCATACCCACAGGTTTTTCACGGCTTCCTCCTCCAGGCCCTGCTATGCCTGTGGTTGAAATGCCAAAATCTGCTCCACCCAACTGCCTTGCGCCTTCTGCCATTTCACGGGCAGTCTGTTCATGAACAGCCCCAGATTCAATGATTGTCTGTCTTTTGACTTTCAGGACATTGATTTTTGCCTCATTGGAGTATGTGACTGCTGAAAACAGAAAATAATCAGAACTGCCTGCAACATCGGTTATCATGCTGGATATCAGCCCTCCTGTACATGATTCTGCAACAGCAAGGGTTTTTCCGGTTTCAGAAAGAAGCCTGCCAACCTCCTGCGCCATGGTCAGCCCCCTGTCTGATATGACCCTGTGCCCCAGCCTGTCCATCACCCATTTTTTTGCCTGCCTGAGATCACCATGGGGTTCATGGCTCTGTGCAGAGCCATGAAAATCCATAAGCTTGATTTCAATCACGGGAAAATCAGCCCTGAAGCCCAGGCTTATGCCTGGAAATTTTTTTTCAAAATCCTTGAGTTTCCACCCGGCCTTTGATTCAGGAAGCCCGAATACGGTCAGGCGTTCTATTCTGATATTCTGTGCTGTGCGGAATTTTGCAGACAAGACAGGCTCAACCTGTGCATCAAACATGGCTTTCATCTCAGAAGGCACACCAGGAAGGAAAAAAAACATACACCTGCCAATGCTCATATAAAACCCAGGTGCAGTTCCGCAGGAATTGACCAGCGCATGCGATCCTGAAGGCAGCAGGGCCTGTTTTTCATTTTCCTTATTCAGCTCAAGCCCATGCCCTGCAAAATATGACTGCATGGATTCAAAAGCATCCCTGTCAGGTTCAAGATCACAGCCGGCAGCCCTGGCACATGCACAAGCAGTCAGGTCATCGCCT
>CAYOYY010000082.1:0-9255 GCA_964408295.1 uncultured Desulfobacula sp.
AAGGCAGCGTTCAACACTGGCACGCACAGCCCTTATATCCACCCTGTGCCTGTCAATATAAATTGAATTATCCTTTGAAATGGCAATAAGAATCGTGCTTTTGGCCTTGCTGACCGCTGTTGATGCAGTCGGCCTTGAAACATCAATCCCTGTTTCCTTTACAAACGATGTTGTGACAAGAAAAAATATCAATAATATAAAAACCATGTCAATCAGAGGCGCAATATTCAATTCAACAGATTTTGACTGCGCGCGCCTGGAAGCTGAAATATTGAGCATGGAAAAAACCTCCCTGGTTTATTGTAAAAATCGTTTCAGATACATGCCTGTTGCTGCAATTCTGTATTTAAGATTATTGGAACGGCGTTTTAAAAAACCAGCCATATAAAGTCCGGGGATTGAAACCATAAGCCCTGCCTGGGTTGTCATCAGGGCAACGGATATACCCCCTGCCATGGCCCTGGCATTGCCGGTTCCGAAAATCGTGATAACCTCAAATGTTCCCATCATTCCCGTGACAGTTCCTAAAAGCCCTAAAAGCGGGGCAATGCCTGCAAGCACCTGTATGGTTCCAAGATAGGTATCCATTGATGCGACAAGTTTTACAACAATTTCATCCAGAATAAAATTGTCAAGTTCAGGATCATGGGTACGCGCCCTGAGAAACTGCCTCACTATAAGGGAATTTGCACCCTGATACCCGTCTTCAGGCATACTGTCCTGCCTGACAAGTTCACCTGCCGTATCCCTTGAAATATTTTTCATGTAAAGCCTTCTTAAAAAGATAACCCGGTTGATTATCAGAACCCACATGAAAAATGAAACAGCCAGAATCGGAATCATGACTGCTCCGCCGGAACGCATGTAGGAATCAATGGAAAAGAAAATATCCCTTATCATGGTTGTATTTTCCTTAAGATTTTCTGGCCTTGAAAATCATGTTGACAAATGCCACTGATTTTTCCTCCATCTGGGAAATCTGGGTCTCAACCCTGCGGCTTAAAAGAGTGTGCACCATCATGATGGGAATGGCAACACAAAGCCCGAGCATTGTGGTAACCAGAGCTTCTGAAATTCCCCCTGCCATCATTCTTGGATCTTTGGTGCCGAAACATGTTATCACATGAAATGTGTTTATCATGCCTGTCACAGTTCCGAGCAGGCCCAAAAGCGGAGCTATGGCTGCAAGCATGCCAAGAGTTGACAAAAACCTTTCTATTTCAGGTATCTTGCCCAGTATGGCCTCCTGAAGCGCATTTTCCATGTCTTCACGGGTTCTGTCCTTAAAATCAATGGCTGTCAACAGAACCTGGGGAACAAAACTGTTTTTAAAGGACTGCAAAAATTTTCTGCACCCATCCCAGTCCTGGGCCGTGATAAATTCGCTTACGGTATGCATCAGTTTTTCAGAATCTATGCGTCTTTTTGTAAAAAACAATATCCTTTCAATTATAATGACCAGGGCAACAGCCAGAATACCCAGTATCGGCCACACAATCGGCCCGCCCTTTGGAATCTGCGCCATCATGTCAAGCTCATGGGCAAGCTGACGTATGGCAGCGCCCTTTGTGATATCAATGTAGACAGCATCTGATTCCCCGTTCAGGTATGAAATAATATTATGGGTAATTTTTGCAGAAGGAAGTTTTGAAAGTGCAAAAAATCTCTGGCTTTTGTCAGAATACACAAGAAATCCTGTTTCCCCGTCTTTAAGACGGTAAATTCCTGTAAAATTTCCAAGAATAAGAAGAAGGGCTTCCTGATCCCTGCCCTGACGGTCAATTATCATGCCTTTTGTCACATTCACCCGGCCTGATGCTGCGATCTCATCAAACAGGCAGGAGGAAATTTTCTTCACATCCTCCATTGAAGGGAACCTGCGCTGATGTATAACAGGCTCCAGAAATTTATGGCGCCCCGGCACAAGAGCGCTTTGAAGGCTCTGAAGCAGAAGTGTTTTCAGATCCTTGGCATTGGCCCTGACAAAACCTGAAAATTCCCTGTTAATGGTGCCTGTTTCATCAAGCTCCTTTCTAAGGGCCTGTTCCTGTTCTCCTGCTTCCTTTAAATCCGCGCGGATTCTTTTGTTTTCAGCATTCATGGCAGCAATGTTCTTCTTAAGCTCTGTAATCGCCTTTTTAAGAGCAGACCTGTCATTTTTTATTTTCTCAATCTGCTGCCTTGCCTCCTCAAGCGCCATTTTCCTTTCATTCTCAGATTTTTCAACAAGCTGCCTGCTCTGTTTTTCCATGGTTTCCATGGCTGCATAACCCTTTCTCATATCAGGAGGAATTTCACGTGCATTCAAAGGCAGCACCATCATGAAAACAATGGCCACACAGACAGAATAATATAATTTCATCATTGTTCACCCGCCTTTTTTACAAGCCGTCCCAAAGGAAGGCACAAAAGCCTGGAAGGCCTGCGCCTCTGCGCAATCTCAACCGCAGCCTGAATTGCAGGAAGATAGGACTTGTCCAGTACCTGCCAGTCATTTTCCGCCACATTGAAAAACCCCGGCAGTCTGCTGTCCAGGGACAGAAAAAACAGAGACACCCGCCCCAGACGGAAGATATTGCCCAGAACCTTTCTGCCTGCAATTTTTATCCTGTCCTGGTACACTTCAATGGTGGTGCCGTATTCAGCTTCAATGAAAAGGGCTTCCATGACCTTTCTGTATTTTTCAGCAATGGACACACCGGAATCATCAAGGATTTCCTTAAGACTGTCCATTCTCATGAAACGTTCCTTTTCAAGAAAGGGAGTGTCATGACGAACCAGATAGTTCAGCCTGTCATAAACTGTGTTCAGGAACGGGAGCAGGTCTGTTCTTATTTTAATGGCAGCCTGTTTCTGCTTTAAAAGCTCTGAATTTGTTTTTATATTCAGGGCAAGCTTTTCTTTCAGGTCATTGTTTTCCGACACCAGCATTTCATATTCCTGTGTCAATTGATCATACAGGGCGCCAAGCTGCGCCTTTTCCCTTTCCCAGCAGTCTTTTTTCTCCTGGGTTTTTTTGCGTATCTCAATTGAATTTTCAACATTTTTCCTGGCCCTGTCTGCCGTGTCGGTCCTGCACAGCCCTGAAACAGGCAGTACAAGGCACAGCACAGCCACAACAAAGATATTGACAACAGATTTCATCAATTTTTTTTCACCTCATCTGCATATTCATGCATTTTCATATTCTGATTATTCACAAGAAACACCTGGGGTGTTTTTGAAACCGGGTTTATGCTGACCTGAACAGGCACATGATATACCTGTTCAATATTCCGGGCGGTCAGAACCTTTTCCGCAGTTCCTTCACTGAAAATTTCGCCCTTCTGCCTGTCAATCAAAACCACGCGGTCGGCAAATTCCGATGCAAGGTTCAGGTCATGAACCACCATTAAAATTGTCAGAGACAATTGATTCTTGAGCTGAACAAGCAAAGAAAGAATCCTTGCCTGGTGGGTTATGTCAAGATGGGCTGTGGGCTCATCCAGCACAAGCAGGGCAGGTTCCTGGGTCAATGCCCTTGCAATGGCGGCAAGCTGACGTTCTCCTCCGCTTATTTCATGCATTTTTGCATCGGCAAACCTTGCTGTTCCCGTCATTTCCATATATTTCTGCACTATTTTCACATCCCCGGAAGTTTCAAAGAACTGGTAACGTTTAAAATAGGGCAGCCTGCCAAGCATGACATAATCTTTCACTTTCATGGCAGCAGGGCTTATTGTCTGCATCACAGAGGCAACCTGCCTTGCAAGGGATGAATTAGAAAAACAATTTATATTGTCTCCCCTGAAAAGCACTGCACCGGCACATGGTGCAATCATCTTCAGCACGATTTTCAGCATGGTTGTCTTGCCGCACCCATTGGGCCCTGTCACTGCAACAAATTCACCCTGACGCACACTGAAACTGATATTGTTCAGAACCATGCGGTCCTGATATTTAAAACATATTCCATCCATTTTCAATATATCAGTCACAACACCGCCTGTTTTCCTGAAAGCGCCCATATGAACATGATCCCGCCTGCTATTCCCGTTATAACCCCGACCGGAAGCTCAAGAGGTGCTATTATTACACGTGCAACCACATCTGAAAGAGCAAGAAAACAGGCTCCTGCAAGAAAAGAAGCCACAAGCAGAATCCTGTGGTCAGGCCCTGTCATCATGCGGACAAAATGGGGGACAATAAGCCCTGCAAACATTATAATTCCTGCAACAGCAACACTCAGGCCGGTAAGAAAAGATGCTGTTATGAACACAATTTTTCTGACCCTGGCCGTATTGACCCCAAGCCCTGCTGCCTCTTCCTCTCCAAGAAGAAGAGCGTTCAGGTCCATGCAGAAACAGCAGGACACTGCAAGCCCTGCAACAGATCCAATACAGGTTATCCTGATGAGGGCCATGCTGGATTCATCAAGTGAACCCATGATCCACAACACGATATTCTGAAGGTCACTTGTTTTTGATACAGCCATGATCAGCATGACAAGGGAAGATGCCACGCAGGATATCATCACTCCTGTCAGAAGCATGCGGTTGGAGCGAAGATGACATGATTTTCTGTTGAGCCAGTAAACAAGAAAGATAACCACACACGCACCTGCAAACCCGGACAGGGGCCAGGCCATAACCCCGAAAACCGCATGGAATCCAAAAAGAATATTCATGCAGACCCCAAGAGATGCTCCTCCGGAAATCCCCAGGGTATACGGCTCAACAAGGGGATTGCGGAACATTGCCTGAAGCAGCGCGCCTGCAAGGCTTAATGCGCCTCCCACTGCCATTCCCAGCAATATTCTGGGCAGCCGTATGTCCACCAGGATACTGTACTCAGCACTGCCTCTGCCGTGCATTAGAATTGCTGCAACCCTGCCGGGGCTTATGCCTGCGCTTCCAGTACACAGGGCAAAAATCCCTGTAAGGGCCAGAGCAGTCACAAGCCCTGCCACAATCAGAATCCAGCGTTTCAATTCCCGGTTCATTTCATGGACACCTCAGGATGAATCATGGGCAGAATGATTTTAAGCCCTTTTATAAAAGCAGCAGGATCAGGGCTGCACATGATACCGGGCTCAAGAACATGCACACGGCCATGCTTCACCGCATCAATGCTGGGAAAACGCATCCATCTGCGCTTTTCAGCTGTTCCTGCCTTTCTGGAACTTCCCATGGTGGCAATGAGAATAACCTTTGGGTTCTGCATGATCACCTTTTCCCGGCTGTAAATTCCGGATGATCTGTCACAAACAATATTGATCCCCCCGCTGTAACGGATATATTCATTTATAAACATGGCCCTGCTTGCTGCCTGCAGAGGTTTTACTCCAATCTGCACAAAAACGCCCGGTTTTTCAAGTCCTTCTGTTTTTTCAAGAATCTGATGAGCCTGGTCTGAGCAGTTTTCAACGATTGCACGGGCAGTTTGCCCTTTTCCAAGTTTTTCTGCAATCTCAATTGTAATGCCACAAAGCTCATCAAATGTTGCAGGATTCTTAATGCGCATGACATGGATATTCTGATGTTCCAGGGTTTTAAGCTGTTTTTCCCTGGACAGGGGACTTGCAAAAATAAGATCAGGCTGCATTCTGACAATCTTTTCAACATTGGCCCTGATCACAGATCCGATTTTTTCCTTGTGCCTGGCTGCATCAGGCACGTTGCAATAGGTGGTATCACCCATCAGACTATCCTGAGCTCCCACAAGATAAATAATCCGGGTTACAAGGGGAGACAGGGAGATCACACGGGTATACACCCTTTCCTGACATGCTGCCCGGCAGGGCAAGGCGCTCAGTACGGCAAGGCAGACCAGCGCAGCAGAAAAACATAAAATTTTATTGCGCTCATCAATGTTCATGTTTCAACTGCTCAAGCGCTCCTGTAAAAACAGCATTCAAGGCCATTCTCACTACAGCGGGAATCCCGTCGTCATTTATCAGGCTTATTATTTTTACACTGCTGTTACCTGAAATTTTACCTGCCACACTGCAGCACCATTGTTCATAAAGGCTCAGGTCCTTTACAAGGCCTTTTTCATAATCATCGCTCAGGGCAAGTGAAGCTTCGATAAAAGAGGCATATTCCGGGTTCAAAAGTATATGCTCAACCCTGGCCCCGAGGCGTGACCCGCTGATGGTTTCCCGGTTTATGCACCCGCAGTCCACACTGCCTGCAAGAGAAAAGACAGATATCTTTCTCTCCTTCAGGCGCTCGAAAACCCAGCGGTCTGCAATCAGGTTGTTCTGCCTGTAAATGGCCTGCTTCACCCCTGCATACACTGCCTTTGCAATCAGCTCTCCCATTTTTGTATGACCGCCTGAACTGTCAATGTGAAAGCCTTTGCCCTGAACCACAATTATATTATCTGTTCCGGTTCCTGTGGCAGAATTTTTCTGAGGGCTGTATGAACTTCTTATGTCAAGATCTTCAAGAGCAGCTGTCTTGGCTTCCGTTGCAGTGATGATGGCACGTGTCATGGCCCGGTCTGAAAGGTGCATGTTTGTAAGGATAATAATATTGATTGTGCCGGGCTCATAAAACCCGCCTGTATCCCTTGACATGCGAAGCGCATTGGAGGTGACTCCGGCAGTAACCAGGGCATATACCTTCATTTTTCTGAACCGGGCTGTCTTGACCGACAGATTGTCCATATCCGCACCTGTCATCAGAAACGACGATGTTTTCCCGTCTTTGCCAAGGGCATTCAGTATGGCAGTGCGCATGCCTTTCATGCCAAGCTTGTGACCCGGCCCCCATGTGGGAGGAGGAGAAAAATGGTTGCCAATGGAAAGAATATTGGTGCGCCTGCCTTCAAGGGTTGAGACAATTGTCTGTGGATATTTAAAATCAATCACAAGGGTTTTGTTTTTAAAATCAAATATGGTGGAATAGTCAATCAAAGCTGATTTTACATAATCAAGATCAAGGCTTACAGGCTTTGTATCATTGATTTCTGGCGGCAGAACATCATTTGCAGGGTTGGCAAATTCATCCATATAAATCATTGAGGACAGCCATGAGACAAAATATCCTGAATGTGCCGCAGCCCTGCATGTAAGCTCGCATGGAAAATAAAAGATCCTGTTGTTTTTAACTGCATCCACATCCTTCCATCCGGGACGCTGAAAAAATTTCATGGCAGCTTTTCTGTCCTGACCGCATCCGTAAATTACCTGGGGATTGAACTTTCTCCATTCATCAAGGGAAACTTTCACCACACTGCCCTTTTTCCCGAAATCAGGAGGAATCCCGCCTGCTGACCGGATCAGATCATTCTGAAATGAATCATTTCCAGGGGTCATTATGCTGTCCCTGCCCATGAGCCTTATAACCCGTTTTTTCTTCCCATCATGAACCGCCTTTGCAAGCTTTGCCGCAATATGGGATATTTCAAGCCTGTTTTTACGGATCAGTTCGGCAGCCCCGGCCTGGTTTCCGGTTATCTTTCCAAGAACCTCAATATTATGCCATGACCTGGCAAGGCTCTTTGTGGAATAGACAAACACAGGACAGGACAGGCTGCGCAGGCGTTCAATTATTGTCCTGTGCAGGGGAGAAACAATTACAAGATCAGGGTCTGCGCCCATGATCCGCTTCATTAAAGGGGCAAAAAAGCCTCCGACAAGTATCTTGTCATGCGAGCCTTTAAGAAAAAAATCATGATATGTCAGCCCTGCCACCCTGCTGCCTGCACCTATTGCAAACAATATCTCGGTTGCAGCAGGTACAAGGGAAACAATACGCCGGGGCCTGGCCTGCATTATTATTGTATTGCCGGAACAGTCCTCAAGCTCAAGCTTTTGTGCATATGACAATATCCCGGCAGGATATACCTGAAAAATCAGGAAAAAAATGAAAATCCAGACCGGTATTATTCTTTTGCTGTTCATATTCAAACTCCATAAAATTGCAGTTCATGTAAAATCCACAGGACCAAAAAAAAACTCCGGACTGATTTTCTCAAAACCAGTCCGGAGTATCCCTTTTCTTTGTCCTGGACAATAAATATTGCTCTGCCTCGCAGAATATTCTTCACGGTTCAGGCAGGTCTTCTGGCTCCCGGATCATCCTTTGGCTGCGCCTTCCCACAGATTTAAAAATCAGCAGTGGCATGATGCAGCTTCTGTCCCCGGTTACAGCGGCGGGCCCGCTCCGGATTTCAACCGGATTCCCTTAATATGCCTTAAAAGGCACCTGAACCTGAGTCTTTATTGAAGAATCAATACGGGATGTCAAGTTTTTTTTAAAATACCATAATATGCAGTCAGTAAAAAAGCTACAGATTCAAAAGCCCCGTTTTCCTGGAATATTGAAACCAAAACAGCTCAGGTGCGGCCCCCGCTCCATTTCAGGCGGGTCTTAAGCACCTTGAAATAGGATTGTTCCTCAAATGAAATCATTTTCACATGATTTTCACTCTTTTTTATGAATATTTTATCTCCAGGATCCATCTCAACGCCTTCCTGACCGTCAAGCGTAAGTATCATATCTTCAGGGCTGCCTTCCAGACGTATCATTATCTCGGTTAAGTCAGGTATTATAAGGGGCCGGTTTGTAAGTGTAAAAGGGCAGATCGGCGTCAGGATTATTGAAGGAACCTCAGGATGGACAACAGGGCCGCCTGCTGCCAGCGAATATGCAGTGGATCCAGTGGGAGTTCCCACAATCAGCCCGTCTGCCCTGTATGTTGTAAGATAATAGGAATCAAGATATACAGCGCATGATGCAAGCCTTGACAGTGCTGATTTATTAATAACAGCATCATTGAGCACATCCACATCAAGAATTGTATCCTTGCCGCGCACAACCTTTATGGCAAGCCTTGTCCGTTCCTGAATAAAATACCTGTTTTCCAGCATGGCTGTGACAGCTTCATCCAGCATGTCCTCGGTTGTTTCAGCAAGAAACCCCACCTCACCGAACTTGACTCCCATAAGCGGGATATTCCTGTGGCCTATGAAACGCGCAGCGCTTAAAAAAGTGCCGTCCCCGCCCAGGACAATCATGGCTGACAGATTTTCCGGAACTTCATTGTTTCCGGCATCCTGAATGTTTATGACAACACAATGCTCTTTCAGCCTGTGTCTCAGTTCTTCTGCTTTCTGCTCCGCCCTTGCATCATTCTTGACCACAAGGCCGAATATTTTACCGGTCATTGTTAAAGCACATCCTTCCTTTTATTGGTCTAAACGGTTATTGCCCCATGAACTTCATAAAGTCAAGGGCAAAACCGGAGGAAGTTCCAAGCAAGCGCCAA
>CAYOYY010000083.1:0-8729 GCA_964408295.1 uncultured Desulfobacula sp.
TGTATTTTGTATACTCATCTGCATCTGAATTTGCGTAATTGTCAAATTCATAGGAAAAATCAAGACCAGCCCTGTCTTTTTTACCAAAATCCGTGGCAAGGCCTGCACTGGTTTTATTCACATCATGTTCGCGATATGCTCCCGTTCTCACCTGCTGATCAAATTGTCTGGAATAGGATTGTGAAAAATGAAAATCAGTGTTCTTTGTCAACCGAGTGCTACCTGATATATCTGCTGAATTTTCCCAGGTTCTGCCGGCATAATCTGTATCCTGACTTGTGCTTGTATAGGCAAGTTTTGCATTGATTCTGGTAAATTTGGATGGAGTAAACAGGCCTGTGGCAGACAGGTTATGCTCAAACCCATCCCTGTTGTCCAGATTTTTATAATCCCTGTATTTTGGGTTATAGGCAAAATAAACCTGGCTTTTTTTGTTCAGAAATCCCAGGGAAAAACCAAGTCCATAGGAAGTAATATATTCTTCCTGTTTGTTTGTATCAGTTTTCAGATAATTGTCGCTGTATTCTTCCGTTATGGTCAAAGTAGGCATTATCTGTGTTATTGTCCGGGCAAAAGATACAGGACAAAAAAACAACACGGCTGTGAAAACAGTCAGGAATACGATGATCAGTCTTTTATAAAAATGTGTATTCATCTTAAATCTCCCAGATTTTTTATTGACCGGCAGAATATAATCATGGAACAATGATTATATCATCAGCCTTCAGATCAATATCCTTGCCAAGTTTGCCCTTTACAATATCGCTGTAATCAATTTTAATCACCTTCTGTTTATTGTTTTCCTTTCTGAAAAGAATAATCTCGTCCTTGGAAGCCCATTCAGTAAACCCCTTGGCAAGGGCAAATGCCTGTACAACAGTAAGTTTTTTCATCAGAGGATATTCACCTACAGCCTTGACCTCACCAAGAATATAGTATCTCTGGCTGACAGGATTTATCAGAGTCACGGTTACGGTCGGGGCTTCGACAAAATCCGCCAGTTTCTTTTCAATATTCTTTTTCAGCTCAACCGTACTGATACCCTCTGCCTGAAGATCATCCAGCAGAGGAAAGGTGATTTTACCATCCCTTCTTACCTGAACAGCATCCAGGGAAAGGTCAGGCTCCTTCCATGTGGTGATTTTAAGTATATCACCGATTCCTATCTTATAATCCCTGGCAAGTGCCGGGCAAACAGAGACTGATAAAAATATCAGTGCCATTAAAACGATAAAGACTGTTCTGCGTATTTCAGACATAGCTCCGCCCCTTCGATTACATTGATTGATCGATATTAAAAAACATTTCTGAAGCATGCTGCCACAGGGCAGCGCATTCAACTACCTTGCACCGCGTCCGAACAAAACGGTTTTTACAGTGCGAAGAATAATTATCATGTCCATTGCGAGGGACATGTTTTTTATATAAAAAAGGTCATAGTTCAGTTTTTCAACTGCATCTTCAATTGTGGCTCCATAATCGTAACAGACCTGCGCCCATCCGGTAAGACCGGGTTTCACATTAAAACGCTGTGCATAAAAGGGAATCTGTTTTTCAAGTTCTTCAATAAAATGCCGGCGTTCAGGCCTTGGGCCCACAAGGCTCATTTTGCCTGTAAGTACCTCCCACAATTGCGGCAGTTCATCAATTCTGCATTTTCTTATCACTTTTCCCACTCTGGTTACACGTGAATCATTTTCCTGCGCCCACACAGGGCCGGTCAGTTTCTCCGCATCGTCAACCATTGAGCGGAATTTATGCATCATATATTCTTTCTTATTAAGCCCTACCCTGTCCTGGACAAAAAACACAGGTCCTTTTGAATCGAGTTTGATTAAAATAGCAACTACAAGAAGCAGAGGGGAAAGAAGTATGAGCATGACAAGAGAAAGGACAATATCTTCCACACGCTTGAAAAAAGTTTTAATGCGTGATTTTCTGAAACCGTCTGAAAAAATCAGCCATGAAGGATTTATTTTTCTTACCAAAACCTTGCCTGTAAGCATTTCATAAAACGAACTGCCCTCAATAACCTCAATTCCGGCAGTACGGCATCGTATGAGCTCATCTGTGGGAAAAGCGCCTCTTCGTTCCTTCAGTGCCACCACAACCTTGTTTATTTCCATTTCAGAAGCAATCCGGCACAGATTTTTCTTGTCCTTCTGAATAATGACATCATCCGGCAGTTCAATGGGATATTCTTCATTTTCATTGTCAGGAATCATTACAGCCACCGTATAGCCGCAGTCAATTGTATTGCTGATTTCCCTGTAGATATCAAGAGCAAGGCTGCTTGAACCTAAAATTATTATGGTTTCGTTAAATATTCCCTTGTTAAGGATCTGTATGTACAGAAGGCGCCAGCCCACAATGAAAACAAAAAGAATAAGAATGCTTAAAATATAGATTTTCTGGTCTATTATGGCCAGCGGGAATACAAGATAAATCAAAGCAAGAAAAATGGAAGTGATGCCAAGTGCCTGCAGAAGGCGTATTGCGGTTTCAGCAAGGGTTGATGACACATCAAAATCATAAAGATCATTGTAATAAAGGCATGTCTGGCATATGAATGTAAAAAGGCTTATCCTTAAAATAAGAAATACATCAAACATATACGAGTCTGAATAGGTAAGAAGAATTGTTGCAAGCAGAACAGACCCGAATATTATAATTCCTTCAAATATGAAAAAGACAATGTTTCTGATGGGGAAATATTGTTTCAGAAGCCTTAGCATATATATTAAAAACGTTCCTGTTTATCTGCCATTATATCCATATTTATAATACCCATAGTTGTAACCGGGCTTTTTTTCAGCAAAATTATGCACAACGCCAATAATTTTTTCCCTGCCGTAAATATTGATGATATCTTCAACTGCTTTTTTACGGGTTCTGCCATGACGGATAACCAGAACAATACCATCAACCTGCCTTGCAAGGGCATTACCCTCTGAAGTCAGATATGGCGGGGGAGTATCTATTATAATATAGCGGTCGCTGTACCTTAGTTTTACTTCATGGATAAGTCTTCGCATCTGTTCTGAAGATAAAAGCTCCGATGGATTCTGCGGGATTGTACCGCCGGGCAGAATTGTAAGCTTTTCAATAAATGTCTTTAAAAGCAGGGATGCAAGGGGCTTGCCATCGGCAAGGTAATCACTTAAACCAGGAGAATCACCAAGTTTGAACAGAGTATGGATACTGGGGTCTCTCAGATCGCAGTCCATTAAAAGCACATATTCGTCAATACTTTGTGCAATGCTGACCGCAAGGTTTGCTGCCACAAATGATTTGCCTTCATCAGGAGACGCGCTGGTTACCATGATGCACCTGGGAGGATTGCCGTTTTCAGGGAAAAGAATATTGTTGCGCAGAAGCCGGAACTGCTCTGATTCAACTGAGTGTGGAGTCAGAACTGTCACCATGCAGGGATTAAGCCCGTCAGGTATCACATCGTAAGAATCAGGCTCAGCCATGTTGTCTGAAGGTTTGTTGTTCTGTGTTTTTTTCAAGACATCTGCCTTGTCTGAATATTCAGTTTTAATGCCTGATTTTTCTGAATTTGATTTTTCCAGTGCCGTATAAATTTTACCCAAACCTTGGTTACTCCTGATATTAAATATTTAAGGTCAGTTTAATAAAATTAATGGTTCTATCAAGCCCTTTGTAATTAAGAACAGCGAAAAATGATAAAAATGCCGCCGCATAAATGGTGCAGCATATAAATGCTACCATTTCAAATTTCTTTTTCAACCTGTGTCCAGGCATCTTCAAAGGAGGAATAACAGCCAGTATAGGAAGCCCAAGCTCATTTTCTATCTGTTCTTCCCTCCTGATGGAGGTATCAAACATTTCAAGAAGAAAAATAACGCCCCCTCCTATTCCAAGGCCTGAAGCCACTGACATAAGAAACAGAAATTTAACATTTGGAGAAATCGGTTTTTCAGGAAGCCTTGCATGATCCAATATCCTGAACTGCTCACCCTTCTGCTTTTTTTCCATGTTAACGGAAAGCTCTGCTTCAAGTTTTCTGTCCAGAAGCGAATTATATACTTTCTGTATATTGGCATAATCCCTTTGAAGAGACTGAAGTTCAAGCTCTCGTTTCGGGGTATCTTCAACCCTTTGCTGATAAATTTTCATTCGTCTTTCAAGCTTGGCAATATCAGACTGAATTTCTTTTATTTCATTTTTAATCTGCTTCACCTGAACATTCTGCTGCATTGCCGCAAAATCAGGCATTGCATCAGGAGTAGCAGTATCTGCACCATCTGGCTGTTCACCATTTTTTTTCTCTTCAGCAGCTTTTTTTTCCTCAGCCATGGTCTTTTTAAGCTTTTCAATTATTTTGGCAAGCTTCATCACATCTGGGTGCTTTTTTGTATACTTTAAAAGCAGGGCATCATATTGTTTCTGGGCCTCGGCAAGTTTGGCGGCATTTTCAGCTTCTCCTGGCGAGGTTCCCTCAAAATCAAGTGAAGACAATTGGTCATTCATGACCTGGCCTGCCATTTCTTTTGCCTGGGCAATCTGAGTTTCAAGCAGGCTTAAGGAATCTTTTGCCTGTTTGAGCTGATCCTGTTTGGCTGTGAGCTGTCTTTGCAGCCTGTCAAGGGTTCTTAAGTTGGTTTCAAGCTCGTCTGGAAGTCCTCCAAGATATTTTTCCCTGTATGCTGCAAGCCGTTTTTCCCGCATCTCAAGTTTTTTCCTTGTTTTCTCAAGCTCTGAATCAAGGAATTCACTGGTTCCAACTGCCTGAGCTTCCCGTACCTTTAGGTTCTCATCCATGAAAAAACTTGCCAGAGTATTGGCGATACGCATTACACGCTGGGGATCGTTTCCCTTGAATACTATGGAAAAGGCCTCAGCTCCATGCCTTTCTCTTTCCACCCTTACCTGTATCCTTTTTCGCATGCTGGCAACCTTGTCCTCAAGATACATGTCAGGATTGTCCTCAAACAAGCCAAACTGATCAATTATTTTCTCAAGGTTGCTGCGGCTTAATATCTGCTGGGAAATGGTGCTTATCCTCTGTGTGATGCTGGAAGTGACAACAGATCTTACATAGTTGGATGGGACCCTCTGTGGCTGCACAAGAATAAGAGTGGAAGCCTCATAGGTTTTGCTTGCCGTAAGTGTATAAAAAAGGCCAAAGGTCAATGTAATGCAAAGAGGAATAATTATAAACCATTTTCTGCGTATAATAATTTCCAGAATCTGGTCAGGCTTAACAGGTATCTGAGATTGAAAAGGCTCTGCCATTGTATTTCCCAATTATTCAGTTGATAGTTAATTTACACTTAAAACCTTAAGATTGTTATCTTTTAATAATCTCACCGGTTTGTCAATACCAAAATCCACGAAAAATGCCTAAATACAGGCATGTTTAAAAGATTCAGGACGATTTTGCACAAAAAGGACAATTATTGTTACAAACCCTGACAAAAAAAGGAACAGGCTGCATGAAATTTTCCTTGCAGCCTGTTAATATCAAAATTATGAAATACTGTTTTTGTGATCTATATCTCGGATTTTTTTGAATGAGCCTGGCTGATCCTCTTTCTGCCAAGCGCACCAGCACCCAGAAGTCCCATGCCGAACAAAAGCAGAGTTGCAGGCTCAGGAGCAGGATTGTAATCAAATTTAGACCGGGCAGCAAGAAAATCATTTCCGCATGAGGGCTGCCAGAACATTGTAACATATTGATAATCCTGAGCCCATCCTGAAAATAAGGTATTTAATTGACCTGACAAACGATTTAAATCAATGGCAGCTTCCAGGGTATATTGACCATTATAATAACCGTTTTCACAACCATTATTGCTTGTACTATACTTGCCCACATTGTTAAATTCCATCTGCAGATCTGAACTATTAACTTTCCATGCAGTGCCAAAATTATTATAACCAGTAGTAGATTTATAAGTAAGATTCCCGGCAAAAAGAGTCATATCAACAGTATTATTCGAAGACAATGAAAACCTGAACGCGAATTCATTGTTCTGCCCATGATTATCTGAAAAATTGGCATTATCAGAAGATTTCTCCAGATCAAACATAAAGTCGCCAGCATATGTATTGGAAGTGGATGGAGATTGGGTGAAATTATATTCAGTTTGCAGACCTATATAAAGGGTGTTATCATTAACATATACCCCGATTTCTTCTACATCAAAATAGTTATTATTATAAGATGTATTCCCACCGGCTTTGCCTTCCTCCACACTGACGTTGTGCAGAGCCGTCTGATCATTAAAGCCTGTGGCATTAAAATTTGTTCTGGAAAGACTGCCCCAATCATTTGACTCAGTATACCTGAATACACCGTCAATAGTCGGCGCGGCATAGGTAACAGAGCTTACCAAGATTATAGCTGAAATCAATTGAATCAAAATCAAACAGTATCTTTTCATAACTTGTCCTTAAATTTTTCTATTTTTATAATTACAAATTCTGCCCGGATAGATATGCAAGCATAGTGCCACAGATAGAATACAATTCAAAAAAAGCATATCTACCTGAAACATACTGTTATTACAGCTCATATATTTCAAAAATCTCAGCAGATATCCATATCTGTGATTTTTAATTTAAATTTTACCAACAAAATAAGCAAAAAAATTCACAAAAATATGAAAAAAATGTAATATAAACTTGAATAAAAATACCACAATCTTTCCTAGTTAAGCATTCTGCGTGCAGTTTCAGCTCCCTTGAAATCGGGATTCAGTTTAAGGGCTTTTTTAAGCCAGGTGCGTGATTTTTCATATTCTTTCAATTTATAAAGAATCATGCCGTAATGATAACATGCAAGTGCGCTTTCGGGCTTTGCTTTCAAACTTTCCTCTAACTCTGATCTGGCGTTCAGGTAGTTACCTTTCCGATAATAGATCCAACCTATTGTATCAAGCACATCAGGATTTTTGCTCTGCATGCGTCTTGCACAAGATGCAAGACGGAAAGCCTCTTCGAGCCTGCCTGGTTCTTCCGACAGAATAAAGGCAAGATTATTGGCAGCATCAGGATTTTTGGGATCAAGCTTCAAAACCTTTCTATAGTAGTTCTGCGCCAGATCATACTCTTTTTGTGAATCATATATAAAGCCCATTGCCAGCAGAGCAGGGAGAGTTTCAGGGTTGATTTTTTCAACTGCTCTGTACTGTTCAAGAGCAGAATCTGTATGACCCTGCCTGTAATACAGATCTCCAAGATGTATATGAGGCTTAATGTAATCAGGCTTCAGAGAAATGGATTTAACAAAATATGACACAGCCGTGTCTCTGTCCCCTTTAAGAAGAAAAATTTCACCTCTCAGATTTTCAAAAAAAGCCCTGTTTCTTTCACCTGCACCGGCAGCAAGCCCGGAAATCATGTTAAGTGCTGCCTCATATTTTTTTTCTTTGATATAGATATCCACCATCATCTTTGCCAGGCCAAGCTGTCCAGGGTGTTTGTCATAGGCAGCCTGAAAATATTCAAGTGCCTTTACATTGTTGCCTGCTGATTCATACAAAATCCCCAGACGAATATATGCGGGCGTGTATCCGGGCTTGTTGTCAATAATTGATTTTAAGATTTTCTCAGCTTCATCTGTTTTGCTCTCAAGAATATAAAGGCCGGCAAGAAGAGTCATATTTGCGATATCAGGGCCTTTGTATTTAAAAATCTGCTGAATCTGTTCCTTTGCCTTTTTCACATTCCTGTCAAGAAGATACAGTCTTGCAAGCTCTATGCGTGCCTGAACCATGGTCGGATCTATGGTTATGGCGGCAAGAAGATTCTTTTCAACCTGGTCTTTTTCAAATTCCTCAGGTTTGTCCAGAAGGCCGGCGGCAGCTCTGAATATCTTCTGTTCAGGCCTGTCAGTTGCTGCCCTGTGCTTTATGCAGACAGCCCTTCCATAGTACGCCCAGGCATTGACCCTGTCCATTGCAAGAACCTTGTCAAACAGGGAAAGTGCATGTTTGAAATTCTTTTTTGCCATCAGCACTCTGCCCTTCTGGGACATGGCATCAATAGAATTAGGATCAATTTCCAGAGTTTTGTTAATTGTTTCCAATGCTTTATCAACCAGTTTAAAATGCAGATAAATCTGGGACAGGCCTGTGAGGATCAGACTAGTCTTTTTTTTCTTGGCCAGTGCATTTTTCATGGTGACTATGGCTTTATCCTTCAAGCCTCTTTTTGTATAGAATTCAGCCAGATTGATAAGCGGAAAAACTTCTTCAGGCGCCTCCAGCACAGCCTTTTGATAATTTTCTTCAGCAAGGTCATATTTTTTACGGCCCTGATAAAATCTGGCAAGGTCAGTATATTTCCATTCCCTGATTCCGGAAGTTTTAACCACACGGGTTAAAAGTTTCTCAATCTGATCCCATTTATGTTCAAAAGCATACATTCTGACAAGGCCCATATAGGCATCCCTGGAGGAGGAATCGTTTTCAATGGCTTTAAGATAGATTGTTTCAGCTTTTTCAGGTTTTCCTGTTTTGATATAAAGCTTGGCAAGTGAAAGAAGAGTTTTTATGTTTTTATCATCAATGGATACTGCTTTTTCAAGTGTTTCTATTGCAGCATCAAGGTCTCTTTCCTTTATCTGTATCCCGGACAGAATATGATAGGCGTTAATGGAAAAAGGATCAAGGGACAGAACTTTTGAAACTTCAGACCTTGCCTTTAAAAGCTTGTCTGTCTGAAGGTAGATCTGGGCAAGCCTCAGATGGGGAGGT
>CAYOYY010000084.1:0-8468 GCA_964408295.1 uncultured Desulfobacula sp.
CGTCATTGACGAATGTACCCACAAAATATTTGTTTGGATGAAAAATAATTTTCCCATCCATATCCACACCAAATATATACCCCTTTTGACCTATCTTGATGGAAGAAATTTCTTCAATTGCATCAAGCTTTGATTTCTCAATGCTTGCAGGAATTTTTTCAAGCCCGTATTGATGAAGAATACTCTCATGTTTTTTTGCAATTCTTATGGCTTCAGACGACCTTGTTGCAAGCCATTCCACGGCCAGGCCGGTCAGTGCATTCCGGGAAAAATAATATGAAATCCCGACTGTTACAGCAAGCAGAAAAAACATCAAAGGCAAAAGTATAACCAGTATTTTGGAATAGGTTTTCATGGCATATTCAATCTTGTCTTTTCCGTAAACTGAGGATAAAGAGCCATGGTTGAAACCAACTTATGTCCATAGTCAACATATTTTTTTCTTATGTAAAGCTGCTTTGTATACATGAGTGGAAAAGCTGCCATATCACTTAAAATCCGTATCTGAGCCTGATGCCACATGCTGATCTGCCTGTCCGGATCAATTTCCATGCGTGCTGTTTCAATTAATTTATCAATCTTGTCATAGCATGAAAAATTTGTATCAGGTTTGCTCCCCGTGACAATAATGGAAGCTGAATAAAAAAACCGGGTCAGATAGGCATCTGCATTGGGGCGCCATGCAGCATAAATTACAAGCGGCCTGGGATCATGTCTTATCTGCCTGTGCATTTCAGGGTGAGGCACAATTTTCACCCTGCATCTTATACCGATTTTTGCAAGCTGGGCAGCAAGCACACTGTAATAAGTCTTATAAACTCTCTTTTCAGATGAAACAAGGTCCAGGACAAACCCATTGGCATACCCTGCCTGCGCAAGCAGGTGACGGGCTTTGACAGGGTCGTATGGATATTCAAGATCAAGCATTCTTACATCGGATAAAAACAGGCCTCCGGGCAAAAAGTTTGCAGGAACAGGCGAATAGACACTTCCGGCTATCCCGGAATTGGCTGTATCAAGAAATTTTTGTCTGTTTAAACCATAAGCTATTGCTTTTCTGACCCTTATATCATCCATGGGTTTCATTCTTGTATTGAAGTACAAAGTTGCCACCTCGCCCACTCCATGGGTATCGACTATGATATCGGGATCCTGCCTTTTAAAGGATTCAAGCCAGCCTTTTCTGGCTGAGCCGGTAAACACATCAATAAGGCCTTTTTCAAATGCCTTCTGCCTTTTTTTTATGTCAGGAAGAAAAAATATCTTAATACCTGAAAGCAGAGGATGGCCTCTGAAATACATGGGATTGGCCTTTAACAGAAGATATTTACCCCTGATGTATTTTTCAAATGCAAAAGGGCCTGTCCCGATGGGATGGTGTTTAAAACCATCATATCCCATGGTTTCAATGGCTTTTCTGCTGACAATAAAACCTCCACCGTAATTGGCAATTTTAGGAAAAAAAAGTATGGGAGAGACAGGCCTGTCCATAATAATCTGAACTCCGTAACGGCCTGTTTTCCTTATGGTCATGGACGAATATGCACTGCTGTAGGCACAGAACCTGCGGTCCTTTGATTTTTCAAGAGAAAATACAACATCATCTGCTGTAAGCTCATGGGCGGCAATTTTCGGGCCTTTATGAAACATGACTCCCCTGCGCAGGGCAATTGTCCATATCTGGCGGCCGTCAACCATCTTAAATTCAGGTATTTTTTCTGCAAGATCAGGTTCTATTCTTGGAGCATTGCCCGGCACATAGCGCAAAAGAGCATTAAAAACCATGTCGGCAAATGCCCTGTCCTGTGAGCCTGCGGCAAAATGCGGGTCCATGTTTCCCATTGCACTTACATGGATACCGAATCTTAAAATATTATCCGCAGATATCGCAGCACAGATATTTATCGCGCAAATTACCACAAGCGCAGTGGTTATTGAAACAAAATACAAAATACGTTTGAATACTCCCATGCCTGTCCCTTTTCGCATTAATGATGTATGAGCACTTTCTGCCTGAGATATTACAGGAAACTATATATGATTTAAAAAAAAATAAATATTTTTTTCAAAAATTCTGCATAAAATTCATATCTCAATGTTTATTGAGTGAATTTTATGGACACCTGAGTCCCTCCGCTGTCAAAGCAGTCAGCCGCGGTTCTGCATGCATGGCATAAACTGATGTCTCCGGGACAATTATCTGTATCTTTCGGGATATGACGGCATCTTTGAGAATCAATCCCAAGGGAAAACCCATGGGTCTCGGAAAAAATCTTTATCCTCAGAAGGTCGAACCCCCTGCCCCCTGCATTAAATTCATATGGGGAACCTGTGGAATAATCATCAGAATCAGGAGGTGTAAAATAACCTTCAAACAAAAGCCTCAGTTTCTCCTCTGTAAACCCGATACCATGATCTTTGACAACAAGTTCAGGGCAATTATCATTAATACGGGTCACAATATCTATTGTACTGCCGTCAGGTGTGTATTCAACAGCATTTTTTACAATACCGGTAATAACAACGTCAAGAATCGCAGAGGGGATAAGAACCTGTCCTGTTTTCTCAATCCGGATATTCACAATACATTTTCTATGTCTGAACCTGTTCTTCAGATTATCAAGACAGGTCTGCACATATCTGCTCAGCTCTATTGATTCAGGCTCAAGATTTTCATGGGTAAAAATTTCATCAATGATATTTTCCACCCTGTCAAGCACATCAGGTTCGCGGCAATGATCTGCAACTAAAAGAACAAGTTCATCCCTGCATGCTTCAAAAAGCCTTTTTAAAGCATGAAAAGCCCTGAAATCCTTTTCCTTTAAAAGGTCCTCGGCCTCATACTGGATATCAAGTATCCTGGCCAGGTTTCTGCGGCCCCTTGCTATTATCTTTTTAATCACAGGGTTGTCAATATCAAGGGCACTGATTTTCTTTGACACAAGTTTCATGGAGGCATCCACAACAGAAACCGGGGTTTTCAATTCATGGGCAAGATGATTTATCACCCTGTCCTTGGCGTTGTTCAGGATTCTGAGCTCATCATAGGATTTTTTAAGTTCCTCATGTATGCGGGTATTTTCAATGGGCAGGGCAATGGCACCTGTTACCATGGAAAGCAGGTCAATATCTGTATCATCAAACCTGCCGTATTTTTTATTCACCACAGAAACCACGCCTATGACCTGATCCTTGAGTCTTATGGGAACAGAGAGAATGTTTTTTGTGACAAGCCCGGTTTCATCATCAACCCTTTTCAGAAAAAAGGGGCAGTTTTCAACATCATGGATTATCATTGGCCTGCCTGTTGTATAAACCCGGCCTGACACCCCCTGATCCGCTGCAAAACGTATCTTTTTAAACCTTGCCTCTGATTCACTGTCACGATATCGTGCAGAAAAAAAATAAAGCTGGTCTGCATTTTTTCCTGCCGCTGATTTATCCGCAAGCAGGATAAAGGCGCCCTCCACCGACACAAGCTGCTGTATCTCGCTGTTAATAAGAGTGATAAGATCACCAAGTTTATGATAATGATGCAATGCCTTTGAAATCCTGAACATGATCCTGCTGGTTTTCTTCATTCGCTTTTCAATGGTCATGTCCCTTAAAATCAGCACCTGTCCTATGGGGGTATCATTGTCATCATACAGGATTGACCCGCTTATCATTATATCAAGGATGCGGCCGTCCTTTGTATATCGCTGTGTTTCAAAATCATGGACAGAACGGTTTTTATACAATTGTTTCATACCCTGTCTTGCCTGCTCCCTGAGATGATCAGGGATAAACCGTATGTTTTTACCCCTGATTTCTTCCAGTGTCCATCCAAACACTTTTTCAAAGGCAGGGTTCACATATTCAACCCTGTTGTCACGGGAAAATGCAAAAACAGGATCAGGCAGAAACTTCAGCAGGGTATCAAAATGCTTCTGCACTGCAATTTTTTTTACCGGGTCATTATGCATGGTTTATATCCGTGTTGTACAGCCTCAGGCTGTTGGTTACAACCGATATACTGCTGAACGCCATGGCAAGGGCGGCAAGAATGGGATGAAGCTGGCGCAGAAATTCAGGAAACATGTCAAAAGGAGCAAGCACTCCTGCTGCAAGCGGAATGAGAACAATATTATAGACAAAGGCAAAAAACAGGTTCTGTTTTATGGTGGCAACAGTTTTGCGGCTGATTTTAATTGCCTTGGGGATTCCTGTAAGCCTGCCGCTGGAAAGTATCACATCACCTGTTTCAATGGCAACATCAGTTCCTGTTCCAATTGCAAACCCTATGTCAGCCTGGGCAAGGGCAGGAGCATCATTTATTCCGTCACCAACCATGCCCACACGGATATTTTTTTCCTGGAACTGCCTGATCTTATCGGATTTTTCCTCCGGCCTGACTTCAGCTTCAATCTCGTCCACATTCACGAGTTTACCAATTGCCGCTGCTGTCTGCAGATTATCCCCTGTAAGCATGACCACCTTGAGATTCTCTTCATGGAGCTGTTCAATTGCCTGTCTGGATTCAGGTTTGAGAACATCTGAAACAGATATAATTCCAAGCAGATCATTGTCCCTGGCCAGAACCATTACGGTTTTTCCCTCATTCTGCAGCTCATCTATCCTTGTTCTGACATCTTCAGGCATATCATAGCCCTGCCTGAACCATCCTGGCTTTCCAAACCTGAAAACTCCCATGTCACCAAGTCTTGCCTCAACTCCGAACCCGCTGTGAGCTGTAAAATCAGCAGGATCAGTAAGCTCAATATTTTTTTCAGCTGCAAAGGCAACAATAGACCTTCCAATCGGATGTTCAGACCCCTTTTCAAGTGATGCTGCAAATTTCAGCAGATCGTTGTGAGATATTCCACCTGAGTCTGAAGGGACAATATCCACAACAGACGGTTTCCCCATTGTGATGGTGCCTGTTTTATCAAGCACGATGGTTTCAAGCCTGGCTGCATTTTCAAGGGCTTCGCTTCGTTTGAAAAGAATCCCGTTTTCAGCGCCCTTGCCTGTTCCTGCCATGATGGCAGTTGGAGTTGCAAGACCTAAGGCACATGGACAGGCAATCACAAGCACAGCAACCATTCTTATCATGGACGGCACAAACTCTCCTGTAACAGCCCACCATATACCAAAGGTAACAAGTGCTGTCACAATAACAGCAGGTACAAAAACCGCTGCAACCCTGTCTGCCAGAGCCTGAATAGGTGCTTTGCTGCCCTGGGCTTCCTGAACAAGCCGTATAATCTGGGATAATGCAGTATCCTTTCCCACATGGGTCGCTTTAAATTTCAAAAGACCCTGACCATTGACAGTGCCTCCTGTGACTTTGTCTCCTGCTGTCTTGTCAACGGGGATTGGCTCTCCGCTGAGCATGGATTCGTCAACAGAGGAACTTCCCTCAATTATTATCCCGTCAACCGGAATCCGTTCGCCAGGCCTTATCACAAGAATATCTCCTGTTTTCACCATGGAGATGGGAACCTGCTTTTCAATATTGTTTTCAATAATTACCGCAGTTTTGGGCTGAAGGCCGATAAGTTTTTTAATGGCCCCTCCTGTTTTTCCCTTTGTTCTTGCCTCAAGGAGCTTGCCGAACTTGATAAGGGTAATGATAACTGCTGAGGTTTCAAAATATACATGCCCGCCAAGCCCCGGCACCACAAGAATACACAGGGAATAAAAATATGCCACTGAAGATCCGAGGGCAATGAGTACATCCATGTTTGCGGTTTTATTTTTCAGGTTTTTCCATGCTCCGACATAATAATCAATTCCAGTATAGAACTGGACAGGAGTTGCAAGCAGGAGAAAAAACCAGTTCACCCAGAAAGCATGACTCCATTCTCCTGTGAACCCAAAATCCCTTGACATGCTCAGGATAAAAAGCGGAAGGGCAAAAACAACACCCACAACAAATTTTTGTGTCTGATCCTTTATTTCAGCGTGCCTTGCAATTTCCTCAACATCTTTTTCATCCATTCCCTCATCAGCAATGACAAGATCAAAACCTATCTTCCTTATCTCAGAAACTATGGTATCAAATGAGATCATTGAAGGAATATATTCAACAGACAGTCTTTCCGAGGCAAAATTAACCGAACCTGATATGACACCATCCAGTTTTCTGTTTAAAGTGCGCTCAATATTGGCAGCGCAGTTGGCACAGCTCATACCTGTGACAGGCAGGTCCCTGCGGGCCGCTGGAACTTCATAGCCTATTTCGTGAATCTTGTTTACAATTTCACCAGGAGTGATTCTGTCAGGATCAAAAGCTATTTTTACATTTTCAGCAGCAAAATTTGCATTGGCTTCTGACACTCCGTCCATCTTCCCTATGGTTTTTGTAATATTGGCAGCACAATTGGTGCAGGTCATCCCGGTAACCGGCAGGGTCAGACTGTTTTCGCTCATGCAGTTTCTCCCCAAGATATTTAAGATAAAAAAAATTGCGCAAAAACTTATCTTACACTATAACCATGAATACAGAATTTGTAAAACAAAGTCTGAAAAGACTTGAAGCCAAAGGGTTTTTCATAAACAAAACAGATCCGGAGAATATTCAAGATCAATTGTGATGTTAACCGCAAAGGGAGAATAAAACAATATGTACAACAGAGAGTATAAAGGCGATGTCTGCAGCCACAGTCATTCCTTTTTTCTGGACAATGCCTTCCGCCGGCTCATACAGAGCCCCGGAAAAATAGTGGGAGAGTATATTAAAAACGGTGATACAATTGTAGATTTAGGATGCGGGCCTGGATATTTTTCCATAGATATGGCTAAAATGGTGGGGAACACAGGCCAGATCATATCAGTGGATCTTCAGCCTGAAATGCTTGCAAAAGTGAAAAAGAAAGCAAAAGAACAGAATCTTTCCCGGAGAATCATACTTCACAACTGCTCCCAGGACAGGATCGGTCTCAGCCCTGATACAGCGGCAGATTTTGTTCTTGTGTTCTATATGCTTCATGAAACCCCTGATCCTGACAAATTTTTACAGGAAATAAAAACTTTTTTAAAAAAAGATGGGAAATGCCTTATTGTAGAGCCAATATTTCATGTATCCAAAAAACATTTCCATAATATGACAAAAAACATTGAGGATATGGGATTTACCATTCTGGGCAGGCCCTCAAAAAAAGGCGGCAGAAGCCTTTTAATATCGCCGGGAGATTAAAATTTATGATTTTCAGAACCCGCAACAATAATGCATTAAAAGCCTGGCTCTGAGTTGATGCAGATATATTCCCCGCAACTGCAAGATGGGATAAAAATTTTTCTATCTGTATTTTCCCAGACTTTTCAGGATATTGCTTATCATGCCGGTTTACTAACAATTATGTCCCGATATCAATAAAAAATCTTTTAACATCAAGTATTTTAGTTGATATTAAACAGAATATGAGTGATAGTCAAAAATATTATTGAATAATAATCGTTAATGCGCCCTGCGGGCGCATTAACGGCCGAGTTGATATTCTCAGATTGTTAGTGCACCCGCAGAGCGCACTAACAAATCGTTCGAACACAAACCACGCTTCGCGTGGCTACGCCCCTTGGTCAGGGCGGCAAAAATATAAATATTTTTACCACCCTGAGTCGGGGTTGTGATCAACTCGGCCGTTAGCACTATATGGGAGGCAGAAGTGCAGTTAAAAGAAGTTGAAAAACAACTAGATTTGATACCAAAAATTATAAAGATTGCGTTGCAGCTTGGAGTTGGAATAGGTGCTATAATAATACTCATTTATAGTGGTAAAGTCGGCTATTATCCATCAGGATTGACGGTTGGGGATGGACTCCTTTTTATTGCTGTTGCGCTGAGTTTTGGGTTCTTGTATTCAATAGTAGTTTTCTTTCTATTCTGCACCGCAATAGTTTTAACTCCGTTTTGGCGGGTTTTACAAAGTGTCCTTGTTGTCCTGCATAAAACATGGCTGAAAATAACAAAGAAGTCACGGCAGGCTGAGGAGATAAAATTTCCACCACTCACATCTGATCAGATTGGTATTGCGGTAATTGGTGTCATTGGTGTCGTTTTAATCATAATTTCTATATTTAAAAGCATTGATTTATTTATTGGATTATTAAGCTCTGTTGGCTTGATGGCATTTTGTTATCTTTTGTTGACCTCAATGAATAATGATGAATCTGACTCAGAAGAAGAGAAAAAATCTAAAAGAAAAGTGCGGTTGGTCTTTATGCTTTTAATTTATTTGATACCTATTGTGGTTGGACGATTTCAGAACAATGTACTTGATCAGACCATGCGACTAATCGGCGTCAGAAATGAAAACGCGGTAGTGCAATTTAAAAATGACTATAAGAATTTCGTAGAATCTGAATTGGGCGTCAAAAATCAATCGACCTACAAAGCTACTGTACTTTTCCATGGGTTTGGAACCAGCAGTGTTCTGGAAATTTCAGGGAAGCGTTTTGTTGTACCAAATAGCAATTATTTTTTA
>CAYOYY010000085.1:0-8075 GCA_964408295.1 uncultured Desulfobacula sp.
AATTACCATGTTTAAATTGGCAGGAATGATATTGTATGAAGATTGTAACCCCTTTTGCTGAATTGCTGTGGATAACTTCTGAGCCTGAACGTCAGATTGAAAAAGCCGGGCGCACCTGTTACAAAAGCGAGAATAAAATCACTGAAAATTCAGCAGGAATATTTTCTAAAATGATGCGCGAGCGCGGGCACCATGCAATGCTTGAGCATGCAGCAGCCTCATTCAGGATTATTACCGACAGGGGGATAAGCCATGAAATCGTCAGACACAGGCTGGCATCATATGCTCAGGAATCAACACGGTACTGCAACTATAGCCTGAATAAATTTGAAAACCACTGTTCCTTTATAGAACCTCCTGATTTAACGGATACCCAGCATGAAATCTGGCGAAACTCATGCGAGGAAGCCGAGAAAGATTATTTTGCCATGCTGAAGGCTGGCTGCCATGCACAGATTGCCCGTTCAGTTCTTCCAACATGCCTGAAGACCGAACTTGTAATGACAGCAAATTTCAGGGAATGGAGACATTTCATTGCCCTGAGAGGCTCAAAAGCCGCCCACCCGCAGATACGGCCCATTGCCCTTGAAATATGGCGTGTACTGATGAATCATGCACCCGGTGTCTTTGATGATCTGCTTCCTTAGAAAAAAATCATATTGCTGTCTGATTTTTCTGTATCTGATAACCTTGCCAGTCCTGCAGGCCAGAGGAGCCGGCTGGGCTGATGAATACATATCAGTTGTGCCCAAAAATTGCTGTTCTCTCAGGCATCTTATTGCCTATGGGGGAATAAAGGATAAATATATCCCTGCTATAGCAGAAAATGTTGATATTCTGATAGCAGGCCGAATTACTCATGGCCAGATCCGGCAGTTAAAAAATCTTAATCCAGATATTAAAATCCTTAAATATTTCAACCTTATTGGGGCTTCTGATAAAAACTCTTACTGGAATACACTGAATAATTATGAATCATGGTTTGTCCATGATTTGAAAACAGGTATGAGACTTGTTGCTGAAAAATATGGCTGGTATCTTATGAATCTTGGCAGCAGTTCATTAAGATCCTTTCTATCTGCTGAAATATCCAGAAAGGCAGACTCATTCTTTGATGGGGTCTTTCTGGATGATTGCTGGGCTCATTTTATTGATAAGTTCAGCACTGCGCAGACCAGAATTCATCTCAGACATGATGTGAGAGATAACTGGCGAAAAAATATAATTCTTTTTTTGCAGCAGTTAAGGATGGAATTTAAAAAATCTGTATTTATCAATGGACAGCATGAAGCTTATATCAGGTATGTGGACGGGCTTCTGGATGAGGATTTTATTCATAACAATAATCAGCCTGACAATGAATACAGGCATCTATCATACTATTACAGGAAGTTTGATAAAATAAAGCGTCTGAAGACCTATGGGAAAATTCTGCTTTTCCAGTCCGGTACAATTGGAGATAGCGATGATGACCAGGTTAAATTAATCTATGATTTCTGTTATGGTAATTATCTGCTCATATGTGATCAGAAAACATCATTTGGCTTTAAAAAAGGAAGGAGATATTATTTTCAGGGATTTCTGTCTTTTGAAAATGCGGATAAAAATCATATGCCAATGCCATTGGCAGACTATTATTATATCTGTTCAGAACGGCCATATCCTAACCTTTTAAAAAATGCTACTTGGTCTATAATCAGTGGTACCCCTTATATCAATGCGACCTCAAATGGAATATCTGCTGTTCTCACAAACAATGCTACAGCTCCAGATGCCATAAAATCACCGATGATACATGTTGATGGCGGTATTGCCTATAGATTGTATGTACATGCTGTGTGCGTATCTGGAAAGGATACAGATTGCGGCATATTCGGACTGTGGGGGCGTTTCTTTGATAAGGATTTATTATGTCTGCCAGGTATTTACGGGTTCTGGATTTATCCTGATAATTTTAATTGGGCCCCGTTTGAGACAAGAATTACTGCCCCTGAAAGGGCATGTTATTTTCAACTGCAATCAAGGTTTTCTGATAATAGCTATGAGCAGGTCTGTATGGATAATATCAGCTTTTCCAGGCAAGCTGCGGGGTCTGTAAAACTAAGGCGTGATTTTAGAAGAATGGCTATTGTTGTAGACATCACAAATTATAGAACCATTAAAATTAAATTATGATTATAATACATTTTATCGTCTGAGCCCTGGCATAAATGAAAACCAATACCCAAACAGCATTGCACGATTTGATCAGATATTTTCCGTCAGCTGTTATCCCACCATTTCTTGGGATTGTGTCTATATCTGTTTTTACACGTATTTTTACTCCTGAACAATATGGCTGTTATATCCTTGTAAACACAATTGTTTTGTTTTTACAAATGCTTTTTTTCAGCTGGCTGAATCAGTCTTCCTTAAGATATTATGAAAAATTTAAGGGGTCTTTGAACAGTTTTTTTTCAACATTATATATTTGTTTTTTTATATTGATTATAGCTATATCTGTATTCTGGTATTCTGGTATTGTTGTATTTAAGGAATATTTCAGGCAATCCAGCCTTTATTCTGTTCTGTTATGGATCCCTCCGCTTCTTGTGGCTCAATCAGGTAACCGTTTTGTCTTGTCGCTAGTAAGAGCCAGGCGGGAAGGAATTAGATATTCTGTTCACATGTCCATGAGCAGCGTCATAAGACTTTTAATTCCCGTGATCTTATTTGTGCTGTATGACATGGGATGTATTGATATTTTCATTGGTGTCATTATTGCCGGATCATATATTTTGATATTTGAAACTTGCAGGTTTTATAAAAAATTTCATGTGAAAATAGGGCATTCCGATTTTAATATGGTTAGAAAATTCATATATTATGGAGCTCCGTTGATTGGCCTTTCTATAACAAATAATATCCTTTCATCATCGGATCGATTTATGATCGGTTTTTTTTTGGATGCAAGTGCGGTGGGCGTCTATTCAGCTGGTTATCAGCTTGCTGAAACAGGAATCAATATATTGTCCTATTTTTTAATGATGGTGTTTTTCCCTGTTATAATAAAAGTCTATGAAACAAAAGGTCAGAATTCTGCAAAGCAGCTTATTCATGATCTTCTTATATACTATCTTATTCTTGTCACACCGGCTCTGGCAGGAATCAGTGTGCTGTCCAGTGAAATTGTTAAAGTACTGCTGGGAAATTCATTCAGTCCGGCAGCCGGTATAATGCCTGCGGTATCTGCAGGTGTGTTCTTTCTAGGATTGTCAATGTATTATAATAAGAGTTTTGAACTTAAGGAACAAACCTGCTATATTCTTGTCATAGCTGTTCTGGCTTCTTTGGTTAATATAATTTTAAACATAATCTTTATCCCTCTCATTGGTTTGCAGGGTGCATCCCTTTCAACTCTGGTTGCTTATATGAGCTCCTTTATTTTTTCTGTATGTCTGGGCAGGCGTATGTTTCGGCTGATATTTCCTTGGCGAATTGCTTTCAGAGTAGCATTGTACTGTTTTATAATGTGTCTGGTTGTAGCAGGTTTGCCGGAATACAGAGTGTCGTCAGTCAGTCTATTATATAAGATATTTGCCGGTGCTGTCATATATATATTATTTGTTGCCAGATTTGAACACAAGTATATTCCATTAAAAATGAAATTCTGTCAGGTAGAGTGAGTTATAATGAAAAAAGTTCTGATGATTCTGTATCAATTCCCGCCATGCAATGATGTAGGTGCTTTCAGGTCTGTAAAATTTATTAAATATCTGTCAGATTTTAACTGGCATCCTGTGGTGCTTGCTCCATTGAATGCAGAGTATGCATCCTATGATTTTGAAAAAGAAGATTCAATCCGGCATCTGTGCACTATTTATCGCTGTCCCCTGTTGAATCCGTTTGGTCTGATACATGGAATTGGTAGTAAAAATACTGGCGGACTATATCAGCTTATATGGCGGATATGGAACCGGGCAGCAATTCCTGACGGGGCCATACTATGGTTTGTCAGTGCATTTGCACGCAGCCTGGCAATAATCAGAAAGGAGAAAATAAATATTATTTTTGTTTCTGGTCAACCTTTCTCGGTTTTTGTCATTGCAGCTATGGTGAAGAAAATAACAGGATTACCGCTTGTGCTCGATTATCGTGATCCATGGACAATGAATCCGTTTCACAAAGGCCTTCCAGGAGCCATATCATTAGAGCGCAAGATGGAACAAAAGATTCTTCGCTTGGCAGATGCTGCAGTTTTCACTACCAGGGCAGCTGCTGATTTGCATATATCTGCTTTTTCAGATTATATTGATATGCACCAAATCCATACAATTACCAATTCCTACGAGCCTGTCCGGAATAAATATTTATCCCGTAATTCCGGGCATAAGTTTTTAATTGTTCATGCAGGGAATCTATATGGTAATCGTGATCCCAAAAGCCTTTTTAAAGGGATTGCTCTGGCGGCAGGCAAAAATTCTGTTTTTGAAAGGTCAGTGCAGGTGGAATTTTACGGGATCGTTGATTATTCCAAATACAGAAAATCACTGGAGCGTCTTGGTATTCATCATTTGATAAAGTTCCGGGGGCGAATACCATATGACAGGCTCATGCGGAAACTGCAAAAAGCAGATGTTCAGATTCTTATCAATTCTCATGGCAAGGGCCATGAAATTTTTATTCCGGCAAAATTTTTTGATTATTTAAAGATTGGCCGGCCTGTTCTTTGCCTGACCAGGAATGGTGCATTGAAAGATATCATGAAAGCAACAAAGGCAGGTCATTGTGTCGATCCTGAGGATGCTGAAAAGATATGCAGTTTATTGTTGAAAATGTTCAATGCAGGTGGTGCAGCAAATGCAAATGATAATAAAAAGACAAGAAAGATAAGAGAACAATATGAATCATTAAACACTACCCGTAAATTAACTCGTATATTTGACCGGGTTATCTCACAATAACGTGAATACATTATATTTTTTAATATCCTCAATTGCCATCCTGATAATTTTATGTCTGTTTACAGTAAACAGAAAATTATTTTATTACGGTATCATTATCTTTTATCCTGTCATAGGGCAGTTGATCACGCTGAATGTTATGATTATGGGCTCAGCAATCAATCCCTCGATGCTTTTTGGACTTATTATATTTTTACTGGCATTTATTGATTTTATCCAGAAAAGAACAATTGATTTTCTGACTGAATTGTTAATTATCATGTTTGGCCTGTATTCTGCGATAATTGGTTTGGTTGTTTCGCCGGTACCAATGGAAACAATTTCGTGGACAATAAAAATAATGACATGGATGATTATTATTATTGCCGTAGATAAAACATTTTTCAGCCATGCCGATTATATCCGCCTGACCACTATCATTGCGATTTCATCATTGATAGTGATTATATCCTTTTTTTTATCAAAATTCGGCCTTTACGGCAGTAGTGTAACATACGAAACAGGTGTCAAATCATATGGTGGTGGTTTTAGTTCAGGTAAAACAATTGCCTATTATCTATCATTTGCCATACCTGTATTGTTTACTCGTATATCTGAAGAGAAAAGAATTATGGCACTATTTTTTTTCAGAATTTTATGCGCACTGTCATTTACAGTGATTCTGCTTTCATTTGTACGCGCTCCTGTTGTAGGACTTTATATTGCCTTTGTTGTATATCTTTATCTTGATGCAAGGTACCTTAAAAAAAAACCTGGCAGAGCTGTTACATTGCTGGCAGGTGTGAGCATCATTCTGTTTGTTATTTATATACTTGGCTCAGGAAGCGAGTATCTTGGACGCTGGACAGAACTTGCAAGCAGGGCTAAAGCAGGGCAGATTGAAAAACTTGGATCCGGTCGTGTGGGAGGGCTGATAAGTTTCTATGAATATTATTTTTATAAAACGCCACTTATAAAAAAAGTATTTGGGGCTGGTCTGGGGGCATCAATGCATTATCTTGGCACCGGCAAAATAATTCATAATGATTATGCTGAAATATTTATGGGTACAGGGATTATAGGATTTTGTCTTTATATTTGGATTCTTTGCAGAATATTAAGAAAATTATTTTATCTTATCAAACAACATGAGTCCATTCAGGTGAAGTCTGCAATAGGTTTTTCCATCAGCAGTTTTTTTCTTTTTTTATCATATAATATGACCAATGTTAGTTCCGGTATTTTTTTTCTGTCATTATGGGCAATCAATACAGGTGCTGTCAAAGGCTGGTCCCGTTCTTCCATGGTTATATAGCAAGTCATTTTACAGGAGACTGACAGTGCTGGATAACTATAGCATAAAGTATACAGAATACAGAAAAACTGTGACAGGTCCCAGACGGTCTGAACATTGAAAGGTAATATCCTTGATATCGGCTGCGGGTATGGATTCCGCACCATTAGCCTGGTTGAAATAATACAGGGCAGCCTCCTTGGCATTGATATTGATGTACAAAGGATCAGGGGAATAAAGATTTATGATGAAAATGAATTATCTGATTGAATCATGGATTGAAAAGACTCCTCTGATCAATCGTCAATGTGGTGTATATGTTATCCGGGGAATAAAATGAATATCCTGTCCATTTGTTTCAAGCACAGGCAGGGCGGATACAACAAAAAACTTTATCAGGTTTACAAAACAGCCGCAGTCAATGGTCACAATGTGCATGTGCTCAGCGCAGAGCCTCTGCCTGTCTCCCATGACAGAATATTCAATCATGTACTGAAAATACCTTGCTCAGCCAGTGAAAATCTTGTTTTCTGGTTTTTATTCTGCCTGGGTGCCATATTTGAAACACATGGAATTTCCAGGAAAATTCATATTGACAGAATAGTTAATTTCGGACCCATATATGCATTTTTAAGCATTGTCCCCGTCTTGGTCAAAAGGATTCCATCCATTGTTTTCATAAGAGCAGATAATATGAAACACAGCACAGACAGACTCAGAAATCTGTTTTTCAGGATTGTGGACGGACTGGGGCTTAAAATGACAGAAAAAATTATTTTTAACAGCAGTACACTGGAAAAGGCATATCGCGGACGATATCGCCTGGAACCCGGCAGATGCAGCCTTGTTCCCAACCATATTACAGGATGTTTTTCCATGAATCCTGAAAAACGTGTAGCCTTGAGAATGAAAATGGGATTTGAGGATCATCACCTGGTATTGTCAACATCAGGAGTATTCAGTACCGGCAAAAATTTTGACTTTCTCATTAAAGCCATGCCTGAGCTTCGCGATTTTCATGTCAGGCTCATGATTATTGGCGATGAAATGGTGGTAAATGGCGAAAAACAGAGGCTCAGGCAGATCGCTGAACGTTGCGGGGTTGCAGATGTGGTTGTTTTCTGCGGGTGGCAGGACAGGCCTGAAAAATATATCAGGTGCTCTGATGCTTTTGTGTTTCCAAGCAGATATGAAGGTTCTCCCAATTCCCTGCTTGAGGCATTGTCATGCAAAATTCCATGTTTTGGGTCTGATATACCGGAAATACGGGAGGTTCTGCATTATGATGATCTTGTTTTTTCCATCAAAGATAACGTGGAATTTATCTGCATGATGCGCATGCTTGCCAGGGATAAGAATTTTTACTTTAAGACTGTGCAGTTGTCCGAGAAAAGATGCAGACATTATATGTTTGACTGGCATAAAGAGATTATGGATAAAATTTTCTGCCTGCAATGAAAAAACTTAAAATCGCAATGGCGGGGGTCAAGGGGATTCCTGCAAAATGGGGGGGCATTGAAAAATATGTTGAAGAGGTGTCAGTCCGTCTGGCAGCCCTTGGCCATGATCGAGCCTACATTACCGAAGATGCAGCCTATGCGTGACATTAGAACGCCGTCGGAGGTTTTTTCGTTGTAGAATGGGGACAGGGGCCAGAGAAACACCTCGCGGATCTTTTCGCTTCCTGCGGTCACGAAGTAGCTGTCCCCCTCCTGAATCAGGAGATACGGGCTGTCGTTGATGAATTCACCGTGGATCGGGACGTTGACCGCCAGATGATCTCCCCGCCAGTCGTCTATCCCGTAGATCTTAATTTCCAGTCCACTGCCCAGACCGGCACGAAGACGCAACGGGGCGCG
>CAYOYY010000086.1:0-7929 GCA_964408295.1 uncultured Desulfobacula sp.
GGAGTGGCTGGGTGGCGGGCGAGATGAAGGGGGGGGCGGCGAGGGGTTTTATGTAAAGGTTGTTTGTCCTGTCATCAAACCTGCATTCTGTGGGAAAACGATAATTTTCACCCAGGATATGAATTGCAGCAAGGCTTGTCAGAAGTTTCAGTATTGAGGCCGGAACAAACAGCTTTTTGCTGTTTTGTTCATAAATCACATTGCCGCTGTTGTCAGCAAGTATGATTCCTGCCTTCGGGTCAGGGGATGCAGCCGGAAGGCAGGAAGGCACGGACAGGCACGCACACAGCAGAACTATAAGGGCTGTACACAGTTTTTTATTCATATTTGCTGGAATAAAAAGCCCTGTATGCAAGAAAACTCATGTATACGTCAGCCTTGCTTGATACTTCAAACGGGGAATGCATGGACAATACAGCAGGGCCGCAGTCAAGAACATTCATTCCGTATTCTGCCAGAAATTTTGCAACGGTTCCGCCGCCGCCTTCATCAATTTTACCAAGTTCACCTGTCTGCCAGACAATATTATTGTCATTGAAAATTTTGCGTATCTTTCCGACAAATTCTGCACTGGCATCATTGGAACCTGCCTTTCCCCTGACTCCTGTGAATTTTGTCAGGCATATGCCGAATCCCAGTTTTGCGGCATTCATTGATTCGTGCACTTCCTTGAAATCAGGATCAAGGGCTGCATTTACATCAGCAGACAGACAGGAAGAATTTATAAGGCTCTTTCTCAGGGCACGACTGCCCGGATCCCTGCCGCTTATGAAAAGCAGGTCAGACATGAAATCTTCAAGAAAATTTGATTTTGCACCTGTGCTGCCTTCACTTCCGATTTCTTCCTTGTCAAAGAAAAGGGCAATGGCAGTATGCTCAGGAGATGAAATGTCCAGGACAGCCTGAAGGCTTGTATAAGCGCAGATTCTGTCATCCTGTCCATAGCTCCCTGTCATTGATCTGTCAAATCCTATATCTCTTGCCTTTTCTGCGGGAACAGCTTCAATTTCAGCGCTTATGAAATCTTCTTCTGTTATTCCGTATTTTTCATATAAAATATTCAGTACTCCCAGCTTAAACCTGTCTTTTTCATTTTTTCCGCCAAGCGGGATGCTGCCTGCAACAAGGTTCAGCTTTTCGCCTTCAAAGGCATCGGACAGTTTTTTACCGGCCTGGGTTTTGCCTGCCAGATGCGGCAGAAGGTCAGTAACAGTAAAAACAGGGTCATCAGGATCTTCCCCTATGGTGATGTCAATTGTTTTGTTGTCACGAGTAATGATTGTTCCGTGGAGCGCCAGGGGAACGGCAAGCCAGTGATATTTGCGGATTCCACCATAATAATGGGTTTTCAGAAGGCCAAGTTCTGTATCTTCATATACAGGATTCTGTTTCAGATCAAGCCTTGGTGAATCAATATGGCTTGCCACAATATTTGTGCCTGACACCATATCTTTTCTGCCAAGAACAGCAAGGCCCACGCACCTGTTATGGACGATCTTATAGACTTTTCTGATTTTTTTTGTGCTGGTTTTATTGGTTAGAGAATCAATATCCACAAATCCTGCATCCTCTGCTGCCTTGACAATACAGGCTGCCGCCTCTCTTTCAGTTTTTGCATGGTCAAGAAATTGTTTGTATCCCGCATTAAAGGAGAAAACTTTCTTCTTTGTTTCAGCGTTGATCCGGTCAAAAACAGGAATACTGGTTCTGACAATATTGTCTTTTATTTTTTTTAATTGTTTTTTGTTCATTTAAAATAATCTCCATTATTTGAAGAACTGGATAAAATCATGCATCAGCTCTCTGATTCTGTATTTAACACCAAGCCTGTTCCATCTATCAGGAAAGGCAATGGGTGCAAATTGCATTCTGATTGTGTACACATATGTTCCTTTTTGTCTATTATAAACCTTTTTAATAATAGTTAAAGGGGTAATTACAGCTCCTTCGCAGCTTAGAACCGTATCATTGTCCTTTGTTTTTATGGATTTAAGCCCGTGTTTCATCAGAGCGGTTTTCATGGCGTCTTCTCTGATTTTTTTTGAAACACCAGGCTCTGAATCCTGGGGGTCGGCAGATATTGCACCTTTAACACGGATCTGAGAAAAATTTTCCGCTCTGAACTCGTTTTCTGCCGGAACCATAATAAGATTGTCTTCAACAATTTTATTGTTTGATGTTTTTATGTCATATCGTATGTAATATGTCTGAATCCCTTCATATGCAGAGCTTAAGCCGGTATATGCCACCAGGATCATTAAGCTGGCAGCCAGCAGCACTAACCGGTCTGAATATTCTCTGTTGACAGGCATGTTTCTTGTATATGTCCTGTTTTAGGATTAAAGTTAAAACCAAGTCCTGACGATTTCTATCAATATCATGGAAAATTGTCAGGAATCAATGTTAAAAGGCTTTTAAAACCGCTTGATTGTTGGCGTACTCGTTTAGATGGGGAAGAAAAAATGAAAAAATTAAGTATGATGCTGTTGGCCGGTCTTGTGTCTGTGTTGTTTTTTTCCGGGTGCGGATCCTTAGGAACCCAGTCTGCTGCAGGAGGCCCCGGAAGTGTGCTTGGCCCTCCGGGTGGAGCCTCTGAAGATCACAAGGTGGTAACTTTTTTTGTGGTGGGAAAGGGTCTTGAACCTGAAAATGCTCTGTCAAAGGGAGAAGCTGTGCTGATGGCTGAAAGGGCTGCAGTGGCTGACGGATACCGTCAGCTTGTGGAAAAGGTCCGTGGCGTTTATGTTGATGCTTTCATGCGGGCAGGGCGTGGTACAATTGACTATGATACAATACAGGTACATACCCAGTCATGGCTTCGGGGCACAGAGATAATGGAAATTTCCAGGGGTGAATACGGAATCACCAAGGCAAGACTGCGTCTTAGAATTAATTTTGCCAGAAACGGCATGGTATGGTGGCCCGTTGGCATTGGTCAGGATAAGGCTTCTGCCGGAGCTTCAATCAATACACTGACAAATGGAAAATCATAGCATAGTTCCGTAGTGTACGCTTATTACTAATGATTTATTTTTTGGGGGTTCTGATGAGATCTCTATGCCGTGTTAAAAAAATCAGATTTTTTGCCACGTTCGTTGCGCTTGCTGCCTGCTGTCTTGTCCTGCCGTATGGATACTGTACCGGATTCAAGGAACACAAACTGTTCAGTGCTGATTTTTATTCTACAGAAGATTTAACCAAGAATATAGAACTGCACACAAGGCAGATCGATGTGATTGACAGTCAGATAAAGACTCTGCGCAGCGAGATAGACTGGATGGTACTGAAAATCAACAGAATTGAGGATTTAGGCAGAAATGCTCCTTCAAACCTGAAACGATCCATATCAGTGAGAGAAAAAAAGATTGCCTCTCTTATGAGAACCAGAAACAGGCTTGACAAACTTGTACATTTCTATTCCGGCAAGCTTGAACAGAATTCAGCCAGGCAGAACAGGACAAAAATTTCTGTAACACCGTTAAATCAGCCGGAAAAGAAGACTGTTGCTGCTGTTCCTGTCCCGCCTCCTCCTGTGCCTGATAGTACCGCAGACAATAACCTGTCCCGCAGGGAACTGCAGAAAGCCATTGACAGATCAGGCCTGGGTGAATGGCTTGAAATTTCAGGATCCGGCACCTGCCTCAGGATTGAGACAACTCTTCCCATTCTCTTTCCCACGGGCAGTGCAAAGCTTGCTGGTGAGTATAAGAAATTTTTCAGAAAACTTGCAAAGTTCCTGCAAAATTATGATGTAAGGGTACTTGTGAACGGATATGCAGACAAGGTCCCAATCAGGAACAAAAAATATCCCTCCAATTTTGAGCTCGGAGCAGCCCGTGCAGCCAATATTGTTCATCACCTGGTGCGCTACGGACTGAAACCGTCAATATTCAGAATAGAATCCACAGGCAAATACAGATTTGCAGCCAAAGGCATGTCTTCCCAGAAATCCTTTGAAAGACGGGCAGAAGTTACAATTATTTTTGCAGGATAATTTTTTTTGATACCGGTATTTTCCTATGCGAAAATACCGGTTTTTTATTTTCTTGATATTTTCTTTTTTTTTCTTGATTTTCCATGGCCAATGGATTATTAGTTCAGGCTATGAACACTGCTTCTGATGAAGAAATTACCCTGAAATTATTAAAATTGCTTCAGAAAAACCCTGAGCTTACCCAGCGTGAGATGAACCATAAAATGGGTATCAGCCTGGGCAAGGTGAATTTCTGCATCTCAGCCCTTGCCCAGAAAGGCATGATAAAAATTGAGCGTTTCAAGAAATCCGAAAACAAATCAGCCTATATGTATCGCCTTACACCCGAAGGGCTTGAAGAACTGGCAGATATGACAATAAGATTTCTGAAGCTTAAAATCAGGGAATATCACAGGATAAAACGGGAAATTGAAGCTTTGTCAGAGCAGATAAAGGCAGCCGGCCTTGACCCGGGGGATGAGGCCATGCTGCTCGATGATTTGAAATAATATGGATACTGTTCAGGATTTATATCCATTATAAGACTAAGATTAAACTTGGTTGCATAGCGTGGATGTAACCGACGGAGCGGAGCTTTTTTTAAAAATGATGAAACATTTTTGTAATATTTTCAGGATAACAGCAAATGGCAAATGACAATATCTCCACCAAGCACGTTTTCGTCACTGGTGCAGACGGATTTATAGGTAGTCATCTTATTGAGCGGCTTGTAAAACTGGGAGCTAGGGTATGCGCTCTCGTATGTTATAATTCATGGAATGAAACAGGATGGCTCAGGGAGATCGACAGATCTATTCTTGCAGATATTGAGATCATCAAAGGAGATATCCGTGACGCCGACCTTATGCATAATGCCGTAAGAAAAGTTGATTATGTTTTCCATCTTTCAAGTCTTATTGATATCCCTTACAGCTATATTGCCCCACGGTCATATGTTGATACAAATGTGATCGGCGCTTTGAATATATTTAACGCATGCAGGGCTTCGGAAAAATTGATTAGGCTCCTTCATGTATCAACATCAGAGGTATATGGCACTGCACAGTTTGTTCCGATTCCCGAAAATCATCCTCTGGTGGCTCAGTCTCCGTATGCAGCAAGCAAAATAGGTGCAGACAAACTGGCTGAGGCATATTATCTGTCTTTCGCACTTCCAGTGGTAACAGCTCGACCCTTTAATACTTATGGCCCTCGCCAGACTGCACGTGCAGTTATACCTACCATTGCAAGCCAGATTGCTGCCGGAGAAAACAGATTAGCTCTTGGGGCTTTGACTCCGACAAGGGATTTCAATTTTGTTACGGACACTGCTGCGGGGATGATAGCACTTGCCATATGCAAAGAAGCGGAAGGACTCGTGGTCAATATAGGCTCAGGTCAAGAATGGTCTATTGCACAAACTGCTGAAATGATAATGGAAATTGCCGGACGCAAAGTTGAGATTTTAATGGATAAAAAAAGACTTCGACCTGAAAACAGTGAAGTGAATCGCCTTGTGGCAGATAACCGACTGATTTCTCAGCTAACAGACTGGCGTAGCAGAGTTTCTTTCAGGGATGGGTTGAAACTCACCTATTCTTGGATTGAAAAAAATTTGCATCACTTTAATTTTTAGATTAAATAATGATAAATGGAAAAATGACTGAAAACGAATTGCGCGAACAGATTAATGCCTTGGTGAGTCAGCTCCACCAGATACGAAGTGCAGACCAGACCTTTATACCCGGTAAAACTCCTGTAAGATATGCCGGTCGTGTATTTAATGAAAAAGAAATTCAGTCAGCAGTCGAAGCTTCACTTGATTTTTGGCTGACTGAAGCACGTTTTACCCGACAATTTCAAACCGACTTTGCTGTAAAAATCGGAGTTAAATATGCTCATCTGGTTAATTCCGGATCTTCTGCCAATCTACTGGCCATTTCAGCTTTGACCTCACCTTTATTAAAAAAACGCAAACTAAAGCCAGGCGATGAGATTATAACTGTTGCCGCAGCTTTCCCGACAACTGTAAATCCGATCATTCAGAATGGCCTTGTGCCGGTTTTTGTGGATGTGGATATTCCAACCTACAATATTAATATAAATCAGATGGAAGAAGCTATTGGCCCTAAAACAAGGGCTGTTTTTATCGCTCATACCCTAGGTAATCCATTTAATCTTGATGAGGTGATGAAGCTTGTAAATCAACATAACCTTTTCCTTATTGAAGATAACTGCGATGCTTTAGGATCAACTTTTAGAGGGAAATGCACGGGTTCTTTCGGCCATATGGCAACGCATTCCTTTTATCCTGCCCATCATATAACGCTTGGAGAAGGTGGGGCAATCGCAACTTCCGATAAAATTTTTTCCCGCATTGTCCGTTCACTGAAAGACTGGGGTCGTGATTGTAATTGTGGGCCTGGGGAGAATAATTTTTGTGGACAGAGATTTGCCCGACAGTATGGAACACTACCATTTGGATATGATCATAAATATGTATATTCTCATATTGGGTACAATTTAAAAGCTACTGATATTCAGGCAGCAATTGGGGTAGAGCAATTAGAAAAACTTGATGAATTTTGTGAAGCTCGTCGAAACAATTATTACCTTTGGAAGAAGGGGTTTGAAGAATTCAAGGATTTTTTTATTCTACCAGAGGCAACTATAGGGTCGGATCCAGCATGGTTTGCTTTCCCTGTCACACTTGCAAAAGGTACTGGTTTTACGAGGACAGAATTAACTGATTATCTGGATGAAAATATGATAGAAACAAGAAATCTGTTCGGTGGAAATCTTTTGCGTCAACCTGCTTATCAGAATATTAAACACCGCATTATAGGTGAGCTTAAAAATACAGATCGTATTATGGAGGATACATTTTTTTTGGGAACATATCCTGGGATCGGAAAAGAACAAATAGAATATACCATGAATACCATTAAAAATTTTTTGACTTCGCGGCCCGGAGCTGAATGATGTTTGGTGATATTTTTAAAAACAGAACTGTCCTAGTGACTGGACACACAGGGTTTAAGGGCTCTTGGCTATGTCTGTGGCTTGAAAAACTCGGGGCGAGTGTCGTAGGATATGCGCTGGAACCCTATACAGACCGTGATAATTTTGTCCTCACAGGGTTAGGGGATAGAATTGTTCATATAGTAGGAGATCTGAGAGATTTTTTAAAATTGAAGAAGGTCTTTGATGAATATCGGCCTGAGTTCATTTTTCACCTCGCAGCTCAACCCATAGTCAGAGAATCTTATGCAAACCCGAAACAAACCTATGATATTAATATTAGTGGGACGGTAAATGTACTTGAGTGCTGTCGACTGACTGATTCAGTCAGGGTTATCATTAATGTCACCAGTGATAAATGCTATGAGAATAAAGAATGGGTCTGGGGATATCGGGAAACTGACCCAATGGGCGGGTATGATCCCTACAGTTCCAGCAAGGGATGTGCTGAACTCATCACGGCATCTTATAGAAATTCCTTTTTTAATCCTCTTAATGTTGAGAAACATAAAAAGAGCTTGGCATCAGTGCGTGCTGGTAATGTCATTGGTGGTGGTGATTGGCAGAAGTACAGGATTATTCCTGATTGCATAAGGGCTTTGGAAAACGATAAATTCATTGAAATCCGAAACCCCAAGGCAGTCAGGCCCTGGCAGCATGTATTAGAGCCTTTAAATGGATATTTACTTCTTGCAAAAAGAATGTATGAGTATCCTGATAAGTTTTGCAGTGCCTGGAATTTCGGACCCGATTGTAAATCAATAATATCGGTCGGTAAGTTAGCGGATCATGTCGTGACCCATTGGGGAAACGGTAGCTGGACAGACCTGTCCAAGGGAAATACTCTCCATGAAGCTAGATTATTAAATCTAGACATATCCAAAGCAAAGGCATATCTAAAGTGGTTTCCAGTATGGAATATAGAAAAAACAATA
>CAYOYY010000087.1:0-7643 GCA_964408295.1 uncultured Desulfobacula sp.
CTGTATCTTAAAACAGCGCTCCTCCACCATAATCTGGCTGACAGTGCTGGGAGGATTTATCCTGATGATCACCACAGGCGGGCTGCTGTTCCTGGTAAAAGACACCTATGATTTCGGCCAGACACATATATCATCAGGAGGAGCAGCCGGAATATTCACTGCCTCTGTCCTGCTGAAATATGCCAATACTTTCGGGTGTGTCATCATACTTGTGTGTTTTTTTCTTGCAGGATTTATTTTTGCCACTGGAATATCCATAACCTGGCTTGTCGCGTCTGTTAACAGGCAGATATTTGCGGCATTGAAAAAAACAGGAGAGCTTGTAAAACAGTCTTCAGATTCTGCTGCTGAATGGTTTGAAGACATCTGGCAGGCAATAATTAATGCTGTAAAACAGATAAGGCCAGGGAAGCCGCGCTCTTCTGATACTGACCTGCCAGACCAGGAACACCAGACACCATCCACTGACATTGAAATATACAGGCCTGTGCCAGTACCTGATAACCCGGATTCAGGGCCTGACCCTGAGATTGTGGAACTTGAATTTAATAGCGATGAATTTGACCCTGGCCGTGAATTTGATGATATACGTGAACACTCGGAATTCAGCCTGCCTCATATTTCATTTCTTGATGAGAAAAAACAGGTCCGAAAAAGCATTGACCCGGAGCTTTTAAAGGCAAAGGCAAAGGTTCTGGAAACAAAGCTCAATGATTTCAATGTGCTTGGTGAAGTCGTTGAAATCCTGCCCGGCCCTGTTATCACCACATTTGAATACAGGCCTGCGCCAGGAGTCAAGATAAGCAAGATAGCAGGTCTTTCAGATGACCTTGCCCTTGCCCTCAGCGCCATAAGCATCAGAATTGTGGCGCCCATTCCCGGCCGTGATGTTGTGGGTATTGAAATCCCCAATGAAGAAAGGGAAATTGTCAATTTAAGGGAATTGATTGCTTCAAGGGAATTTGTACAGTCTGATTCCCTTCTTACACTTGCCCTTGGCAAGGATATCCTTGGCCGTCCTGTTGTGACAAGCATGGACTCCATGCCCCATCTGCTGATTGCAGGCGCCACAGGAACCGGAAAAAGTGTTGGCCTGAATTCCATGATCATAAGCCTTTTGTACAAAAGCACACCGGATGAGGTAAAGATGATCATGATAGATCCGAAACGCATTGAGCTGTCCGTATATAACGATATCCCCCATCTTATCTCTCCTGTGGTCACGGACATGAAAAAGGCCACAAATGCGCTTTTCTGGGCAGTGCGCGAAATGGAAAGAAGATATGAGCTGCTTGAGCACAGCGGCCTTAGAAATATTGTCCAGTACAATAAAATGGTGGAATCCCTGCCGGATGAAAAGGAAAACAGCCCTGATAATGGCGGCAGTGACGGAAAGAAAAGTGAATCCTTTGAAAAGCTTCCCTATATTGTGGTTATTGTGGATGAGCTTGCAGACCTTATGATGGTTGCTTCCAAGGATGTTGAATTTGCCCTGACAAGGCTTGCCCAGATGGCAAGGGCTGCCGGAATCCATCTGATCATTGCCACCCAGCGTCCTTCTGTTGATGTGCTCACAGGAAGCATCAAGGCAAATTTTCCCACAAGAATTTCCTTTCAGGTTTCTTCCAGGGTTGATGCAAGAACAATTTTTGACGGAGGAGGATCTGAAAACCTTCTTGGAAACGGGGACATGCTTTTCTGTCCGCCTGGAACAGGCAAACTTGTCAGAATTCAGGGAGCATTTATTTCGGAAAAGGAGATTTCAAAGGTTACAGGATTTTTAAAACAGCAGAAATCCCCTGAATATATTGAAGATATCACAATGGGCCCGGACAGGGAAGATGAGAACCAGTTTGATGAATCAGATTATGATGAAAAATATGATGAGGCAGTAGCCCTTGTGACCAAGACAAGGCAGGCCTCGATTTCATTTGTCCAGCGCAAGCTGCGCATAGGATATAACCGTTCTGCAAGACTGATTGAGATGATGGAGCATGAAGGCATAATAGGCCCCCAGATCGGTTCAAAACCAAGGGAGATCCTTGTAAGGTCATATGATGAAGATTGATTTTGATGTATGGGAAAAAATACGGGGTTTCATGGACCGCAGTGAAGCTGAGCGCCTTTATGAGGTTGCGCTTGAAGCAGCAGCAATGGGCCCTTTGCTTGAAATAGGAAGTTATTGCGGAAAATCCGGCTATATCATTGGATGTGCATGCAAGCAGCATGGAAGCGTGCTTTTTTCCATTGATCATCACAGAGGATCAGAAGAGCAGCAGCCAGGAGAATTGTATTTTGACCCTGACCTGTTTGATTCTGATCTTTTACGTGTCAATACCCTGCCTTTTTTTCTTGAAACCATCGAAAAAACAGGGCTTGGAGATGTTATTATCCCTGTTGTTGCTGATTCAGCACTTGCAGGGAAAATGTGGGAAACCCCGCTTTCCATGGTCTTTATTGATGGAGGCCATTCATTTAAAGCAGCCATGAATGATTATTCAATCTGGAGCAGGCATCTGATGGCTGGAGGATTTCTGGTGTTTCACGATATCTTTTTTGATCCGGAAAAAGGAGGACAGGCTCCCCGCAGAGTCTATGAAACAGCAGTTGATTCAGGGTGCTACCATGTGCTTGAAATGACAAAAACTCTTGGTGTTCTAAAAAAAGGATCTTCCCATGATTGAGTCCGTGATTGACAGAATAAAGGAATACTATCTTGAGCTTCTGCCCTTTAACAAAGTTCTCGGCATTGAAATCATCAGCCTTGATTATGAAACAGGTGAGGCTGTGACATGTTTTGACATGAAACACGATCTTATTGGAAACTCTGCCCATGGAATCCTGCACGGCGGAGTGACTGCCTCTGTGATTGATCTTACAGGCGGGCTTTCAGCCCTTGTTTCCTGTGCAAGATTCAACCTGGATGAACCGGTTGAGGTAATTGAGAAAAAACTTACGTCTTCTGCCACCATTGACATGCGTGTGGATTATTTAAGACCCGGCAGGGGAAAACGGTTTACCTGCACAAGCCGGCTCATACGGGCAGGCTCAAGAATTGTTGTGTCAAAAATTGACCTTGAAAATGAAAAACAGATCACAATTGCCACAGGAACCGCTTCCTACCTTATAGGATAATGGTTTCAGATCCCGGTACTGGCTTTTGCCATCTCAATTGCCGGCATGTATTTATTTTTATATTTTTCCGTAAGATTCAGGACCTGCTGTGAAATGCCTGTATAAAGCAGCCTTGCGCTTACAGAATATCCTTTGCCCGGCACAAAGCCAAGGCTGAATTCGCGCATAACAGTCTGGCCTGCCTTTATTCTTGTGTCTTCCATGATTTTTTTGGCCTTTGCTATATTGATAACCTGGTTGCCGTTTCCATCTGCAAAGACCGTCCTGAATACTGCCGTGCCCTTTGGAAGCATGTTGTTTTTGTCAGGGATGCCTGATGAAAATTCAACCCTGCCTTTTTTATTTTTTACAATGACTTCAAGCCAGACCTGGCGCAGGTCGGCAACTCCTGTGGGAATACTGTGGCCTGCACCTGTGTTGGATATTTTTACAATAAGCTTTCCTTTGTCTGCCTTTGAAGTGTCAATGGAAATACTGGCAGCATGTTTCAGCCGCTGCCGCGCCATCTCAACCTTTTCGCTGTCAGATTTCAGGGAGGGAACCATTGTGTTTGCGCCCACAAAATAGTGGGTGAAAATATGAGGCCTTGGGCTGCTGTCTTCTGTTATTGAGCCGGGGTTGGCAGGCCTTGGTGTGGAACCTGTGGCAGGTATGCCTGGCCTCTGGAACATGTGGCATCCCTGGCAGGTGATTCTTTTTTTTGGATCATCTGTATTGTAGGGGCTTTTTTCCCATTCCGAATATGTTGTTTCAAGCGGGGTTCCAAAGACAACATGTTTCACGTCATGGCATGTCCCGCATATTTTTGACTGTGTATGCATTTTTGAAAATTCTGCTTCGTGATAATCAGGCTCACAGTCGTCAAAGGGCCCGTGTTTGGTTCCCGGATCATCTTCACCATAGCCTGGCTCAATCACAAGGCCGTTGTTGTACATATGTGTAATGTCAACGGCACAATGGCAGTAATCACACTGAATGCCCCTGGTTGCGATTTCAGGAGTCTTTGACAGATTGTCTGAAAGCTTTGTTGGAAATCCTGATACAAATCCTATTGGGGTATGGCATTTGACACATGATTCTGCTTCCTTTATTTCCCCGGCATTTTTCAGCCCTTTTCTGAGAGTATGGGCAATACTGTTGTAAACAGGGTCTTCATGGGCAAGGTTATGCATGGAGTTTTCCCATTGAGCCCCGGTCTGCTCGTGACACTCAATGCATGTCTCATGCAGGATAAAACGCTCAAGGTCAATTTTTTCGTGCATGCCTGATTCTGCTGTGACATGGGATGTAACAGGCAGGATGGCTGCTGCCATGACAGATATCATTGAAGCAATGAAAATTTTTTTATATGGTTTCACTGGTTTTCACTCTCCTGTTTTTTTAAGTTTTCTGAAATGTTTTTTAAATTTTTCACAGGGATCGTCATAGGAAACCCTCTGGGTGAACCATAAAAAATCTGCCGGAGGTGATTCTGTATGTCCTTCAAGTTCAAGCGGTTCAAGATATTGTGAGAGATCGGCAGGTTTTACGCTGATTTCCTGAAGCCCGATATTAAGCTGCCTTATATCGGGATTGATTGCATGAACCCTGTCAATCACTCCAAGCCCGTATTCTGTATGTCCTGCTCCAATGATGATTATAACAGGGCCTTTGCTGTATCTGAACAATTTTGTGATGGACAGGGCCATTGTATCATTTCTTGCCACCCATGTGTCATAAAGTCTTGACTGCATTCTGCCAAGATCCATGCCGCAGTGAACAGACCTGAAAACAGAAATCATGTATTTTTTATATACAGGATCACAGAATCCGGTTGAATAGACCATCTGCCTTTCAATGGGTGTTATGCCGTCAATGCCCCTGCGTGTTATCCTGCGTTTCAGAGTTTCAGGCAGGTCAAGACCTGCTGCGCTGAGATGATGTTTTTTCGCAATGCCAAGAAGCCCGTAATAATATTGCCACATTGTGTCGCTCTGCCTGTCCCATCCAAGTTTTGTGCGCAGGTCTGCCTCGATTATCTTCTGGATTTTCTCAGAATGCTTTACTTTTCCCGAATCAATGAAATTGAGTATGTCAGGGGTATTGTTCATGGCAAAGAATTCAAAACCAATGCACGGTTTAAGTCCGTCTGCCACAAGCTTTTCAATGATGCGGTGCTGGATATGATGCTGGTCAGGATTATCATGCTTTTCAGAAAGATATATTACATCATTTGCCTTGATTTTTTTTATCAGGGACTCAAAATCGACCTGGTTTCCTGTGCTGGCATCAAAGATTTTTCCAATCAGGGGATCCTGGCGTTTTGCAGGGGGTTGAGGGGAGATGGCAGCACATGAGTACAGCAGCATACAGGCAGATATCAGCCCGCAGAAAACAAGGAACCGGTTCATATCAGGTCTCCATGATTTTAACAGGATAAATAAAATACAATATGGTTAAGAATCTTAAGTATATCCTGTTTTGCAGGTTTATCAAGAATTTCGTTTTTTAAAATACAGCACAAGGCTTTTTCCGAGGACAGGATTGAACAGCCGGTCAATAAAACCTGTTATCCAGGGTTTTTTCATCATATCCCATACAAGAAGCCTGTGGTAGATGTTCACAGGGACAGAATCTGTTCTGGACGGCCCTGCAAGGCATTTGAGCCACCAGTATGGAGAATGGATGCTGTGGGCATGGTGGGATGCGTAAAGTGAAAACCCTTGGGATTCAATGGCTTTGATCAGTTCTTTTTTCCTGTAAATTCTTACATGCCCCATGTTGGCATTGAAATATTCGTCTGACAGAAGCCAGCATATTTTTTCAGGCCAGAAACGCGGAACGCTGACTGCAAGGATTCTGCCTGGTTTCACTATTCTGGCAAGCTCTGATATTGCCTTTGTGTCATTCCTTATATGTTCAAGCACCTCAGAACAGATAACACAGTCAAAGCTTGCACTGTCAAAGGGAAGGCATGTAATGTCAGTGCAGAAAAGATCAATGCATGCACATGAAAGGTCATTCAGGGCACGGTGGAATTCAAGTTTTTTCCTGGTTTCCACAAGGGGAGAAAAACCAAAATCAGCTCCGGCGCACACAAGCCCGTCTGACTGGCATGCCCTTATGGTATGCCTTCCTTCTCCGCATCCTATATCAAGTATCCTGTCGCCCTTTTTCAGATCAAGCCTTGTAAAATCAATGGTAAGCATCAATGACCTCGCGGTATGTCTCTACAGTTTTACGGGCGGTCTTTTCCCATGTGAATTCCTTTCTTACCCTTTTATATCCTTTTTCCGCCAGTGCCTGACGCTGTGCAGGGTTTTCCAGAAGTTCGATTATGGCCTCTTCAAGGGCTTTTGAATCACCGGGAGGCACAAGCTGTGCTGCATCTCCGGCAACTTCGGGCAATGCCCCTCCTGTGGTGCACACCACAGGTATGGCACATGCCATGGCCTCTCCGACAGGCAGGCCGAATCCTTCATACAGGGAAGGCACAACTGCAATGCATGCCCTTGCATATTCCATGACAAACTGTTTCTGGTCAATGCGGCCCGTGAACCTGACATGGGGGCCAAGGTCAAGCTTTTTCACAAGTTTCTCAATATAGCCGCCTTTTTTGGGAGACCCTATTACAACAAGATTGACAGGCCTTTGATCAAGAATATTTCTGACAGCATGCAGAAGGTGGCCAAGCCCTTTTAAGGGGGTGTCAGCACTGTTGGTCACAATGATGCGGTCAGGGTCTTTTTTTATGGTGTCAACCGGATGGAAGCTGTCAAAATCAATGCCTATGGGAATGGGTCTGAACCTTGATTCCGGGATATTGAATTCCCTTGCAATATCCTTTTGTGAAGTTTTTGAAACCGTTATGATGGCAGGCAGCTTTCTTGCAACTTTTTTCTGCATGCTGATGAATGAATACCAGCGCAGTGCCTTGAGCTTTTTTAAAAATGATTGACTGCTTTTGACAGCAAGCCTTCTGTCCACGGTCATGGGATGATGGATTGTTGCTGTTACAGGCATTTTCCCGGCAAGGGACAGAATACCGTATGAAAGACTCTGGTTGTCATGAATTATATCATAATGTTTTTTATTGTCTTTTATATATTTTTTAAGGCGCATCCCAAATGTCATGGGTTCAGGATAACCCATTGCCGACACATCAAGCCATTCAATCAGGTTGATGATGTCCTTGAGCTCATCAAGGCCGGGGGTTCTGAAAAGCGCATCAGGATTGTAAAGATCCAGGGTTCTGATCATGGTGAGGTCCGGGCCGGGCCCTGTGCTGTTGTCAAGAACAGGGTAGGGCGGGCCTGCAATCACTTCCACCTCATGACCAAGGTCTGCAAGGGCATGGCTCAGATGCCTGATATAAACTCCCTGGCCTCCGCAATGGGGGTTGCTGCGGTAACTTACAAGTCCTATTTTGAGCCGGGAATTCATAAGAATGATATGGTGCGCCCGGCTGGAATCGAACCAGCGATCTTCAGCTTCGGAGGCTGACGCCTTATCCCCTGGGCTACGAGCGC
>CAYOYY010000088.1:0-7449 GCA_964408295.1 uncultured Desulfobacula sp.
TAACCTTAATTGCAGATATCCACAGTTTCTTTCCCACAAAAAATCTTCCCTCTTCTTATCATTATATCGGCCCTGTAACCTGGAAAGCCCCAAAATCAAAAAAAAATCCAGAATGGTGGCCAATTGAAAAACAGAAAAAAAAACTGGCTTATGTCACAATGGGCACTACCGGAGAAGCAAACCTGTTTCAAAAAATATATGAGGTCCTGAAATATACAGACAATATGATAAGTGTAATCACCACCGGCAATCAGTCCGACAATATCCAGTCAATCCCGGATAAGATATATGTAACCGATTATATGGACGGTGACACAATTATGAAACATGCGGATCTTGTGATCTGTCATGGGGGAAATGGGACAATTTATCAGGCACTTGCCTGCGGCAAACCTGTCATAGGAATACCAACCATTCCTGATCAGGATTTCAATATGAGAATGGTTGAAAATCTGAAAGCAGGCCGCAGGCTTTCAATGAATCAAGTATTATCAGATCCTGCTCATTTGAAAAAAACAATTGAGTATATAACAGGATTCAGCCCGGAAACCAGAAAACCGCTGCAAGAACTTAAAATCAGGATCAGTAAAATTAACGGAGCTGCTTCAGGAGCAAAGCTGATCTGCAAGTTTATTGAAAATCACTTATAGAATACTCCTGCTCAATTAAAAATCATACAGAATCTGCGTATAAATCCGGTCGGTTTGGTCGAAACGCCCGAAAGTTCCGTCAATTTCTCCGTAAAAAAGGTCTGCGCCTAAAACAAATTTAAGGCTGTCATTATAATTACAGGTAATTTTAGGACGGATCATATAATCAACCTGGTCAAGGCCTGCCACGAGGAAAAGCTCAGGTTCGACAAGATTATCGAAAAAACCGGTCTTAAGCCAGATGGAAAAAGAGGTTGTGTAAGGCTTTTGTATTATTTCAGGTTTATGGTCAAATATTATGGTCTGCATGAGCTGAAAATTTGTTTCCAGGGAATTGAAAAAGGTATAGTCAACACCAAGCAGCCAGTCCAGAGAAGGGCTTGTTTCAATTCCGTCAAGGTCTGTAATATCAGATGACATGAAAAACATTTTATCATTATAAATAAACTCCCCTTTAAAAACCGTATCATAAAAAGATTTTGAAAAAGTTGCCCCGAACCTGTGCATTCTTTCATACTTCGGGTGATATGCAATTGTCACAGGATGGGCAGAGCCTGCAGGATTCAGGGAAACGCTTCTGTAATTCACAGGGAAATTATACATATCATAAAGGTAAAACAGGGAGGTGTCCCAGCCATTGGTCAGTTTCGAAATCCTGAACCCTGCTTCTGAATTGTCAAGACTGTTGGCAGGCTCTTCAGGATCATTCAGAATGATATCTGCATTCTGTGTATAAAGGGACCTGGAAAAATCAAATTCAGAGCCCTGTTTTCCAAATTCATTGAATTCAGGAAAAGGAATAAATATCATCTGGATATAAATATCTTTCAGATAATATTCTGCATTGGCTGCAAAAACCGGTATTCTTGCCTGATCCAGATCAGGCAGTACAAATTCCCTTAAATCTTTGGGATTGACAATATCAGCAAAAAACAGGCCCACAGCCTGGCCCCACACGATCTGCTGATTACCGAGCCTGAGATCCAGGTTTCCGAATCCTGTGTCAATATAGGCATTTCTCAGATCAAACCGCAGCCGCTGGTCATTTGCCACGTTATCATTGTAATTGTCTGTCAGATCAAAAACAGCGTCATATGAAAACCTTGATGCCAGCACATAGGAAAGGCTGTCAGACAAAGTGCCGGACGCTTTCAGATTCAATGTGGTGTTTTCCATTGAAAAACCCCGCGGTTTTCTTGTGTGAAATGCTGTTTTATTTCTAAGATCTCCTTCAAAAGACAATAAAGACGATTTTTCAGCATGTGCGGGACGGGAACCTGTCATGGGTTCATCAGGAATTATATCAGGCAGCGTATCAGACCCGCTGTCTGCAACATCAAAGACCGAGTCAAGATTATTATCATGTTCATGAGTATCAGACTGTGGTGGCGGCGGCAGCGGTGCTGATACTGGTTCTGCTGCTGGTTCAAACTGCCTGGTTCTGTCGTCAGTTACACCCGCAAGGGTTATGACAGGCTGAATTTCAGATTTTGTCTGATGCAATACCGGTGCAGGGCCGGGCACAGACAGACATATGGTGGCGTTTTCTGATGCTTTTTGTTCACGTACAATGACTTTGCCCGGGTTTCTGCCCTCAACCACGACCCTTACAATATCATGCCTGAACTGAGAGACCCTTATCCTGCCCATGTTTCTGGAATCAGTGGTAAGTTCATCATGAACCTTTGAAAAATAGCAATGTTTGATGTCCATGACAAATCTTTCAGGACGGGACAATGTAAAATACGAAAATTCAGGCTGTCTGTTCAGAACAAGTCTGACTGATTCAGCATCTGAACCATGATTATATGTAACCCGGCAAAGGCGCACCGCAGGCAGGGCAAAAATAAAGTCTGTATTGACAAGGCTGAGCAGGATCATGACAGCACAGGCCAGTGCAGCCCTTATTTTCGTAGTTTTTCCAATGCCCTGTGCAGCAAGCAAATATAACTCCTTCTAGATCAGTATTTTAATTTTTTCATGTAATTTTTTGTAAAAATTCTGTCAGGAAATGATGCACGCTTCATATTATAATAATCAATAATTGTTCTCTGGCCTTTAACAAGCGGGTTGTCAAGCACCAGTCTTGTGGGCCGCATCTTTCCCAGTATTTTTTTATATTTTGTATAATAGCATATTTTCAGAAGTTTGCCTGAAAAAGCGTAAAATTCCCCTTTTAAAGGATAAAAAGTATCCTTCATTACCCACAGTTTTACCCTGTGATAGGTTACCCTGTCGTTCACTGCGGTAAGATCCAGTACATAGAACTGTCTTTCCTTGATGTTTACAATACCTTTAAGTTCAGGAACATAATCGCCTGAAAAATTTGCCCTTGCAATATCCCCGTTTGCAGCTTCTCCAAAAAGCCTCTGCTGAAGAGAAATTCTCAAAGGCTTTGAAATGGTCCGTAAAAATACCCACAGATCATATCTGAGCATCAGAAGGGAAGTCCCTCTGTCAATTTCCGGCTGAAGGGTTTTGATAACAGTTCTGTCCCGGCCTTTCATAAAAATCTCATATACAGCGGTTTTATCTTTTTTCCCAGGTTTTCTGCTTATAATCCTTGCTGTAACCATATAATCAGTCTGAGGAGCTCTTATTTCATCTGCATATTGAAGTATTTTTTCAGCAGAAGGTGTCCCTTCTCCGGCATGGGCAAAGGAAATAAATACCAGTATCATCACCGGAACCAGCCATGTTGTTTTCAATAATCCCTGTCTCATAACAGATTATCTCCAGTAATTATAAATTCTAGTAATGGCGCAGCGCATCTGTGATTATCATATTGGAAGCCTTGAAAGCCGGATAGAATGATGACAGAAACGATGCAGTTACAGATATTATCATTGAAGATACCAGAAGATCCGGCACAACCTTGATAAAAGCTGTCCACCCCACGGTTGCCCCGGGCGGAGGCGGCATGGGAATGCCGAAAAACGATATGATCCTGGCAGTGGCAACACCTATAATAATACCTAAAATACCTCCAAGCACACCCAGGATCAGGCCCTCAGCCAGAAAAAGTTTCATGATATCCAGCCTTTTATACCCCATTGCCATGATGGTTCCGATCTCACGGGTACGTTCCCATATGGCCATATTGATTGTATTGAAGATACTTAACACAACAATAATTGTAATGATCAGCTTGAGCACAAAAAACTGACGGCCATACAATTCAACGGTTTTATTATAAAAATCAGCAAGCTGTTTCCAGGTTCTGATTTCAAGATTCATGTTCATGGATTTTATTGTGTTCAAAATCTCATTTTTTGCAATCAAGGTATTTGCAGTTTTGTCGAGCACCACAACCAGAGTCTGGATTCCATCAGTTCTTATGAGCTGTTTTGCTATATCAATGGGCATTCTTAAGGCCCGGTCGTCAAATTCCTTGAAAGATGTAAAAAAAGTGCCTTTTACTTTCATGTCAAAGGCATTGATGGAACCGCCCACGGTATTGGTTAAAAGCACAATGGAATCACCGGGTTTCACTCCTATGTTTTTTGCAAGGCCGCGACCGATAACCACGGCAAATTTATCCTTGCCGTCAAGATTTTTGCCATTCTGAATGCTGAGACCAAGGGCTGCCCGTTTGATATTGTCTATGTTGCTCAGCAGTTTTTCTTCTTCAGGATTAATCCCCTGGCAATACACGGCAACACTGTTGTCTCCTGTACTTATCATCCCTGAAAAGGCAATTCTTGGCGTAATCAGTTTGACATGATCAAGTGAGCCCAGTTTTTTGATCACAGCATCAGGATTTTCAATAAGATAATCAAATGGTGCAGATGAGCCATGTTCCAGAAAACCTTTTTCATGTATCTGGATATGCCCGAATTTACCATGGATTGCAGATTCCCTCATGAGCATGAAGGTATCTTCAAAAAAACCTCCTGCAACTATGATGGATACTGAACCGAATGCAATGGCAGCAAGGGTGATCAGGGTTCTGATTCTGTTTCTGAAAACATTTCTTGCGGCAAGCTTTATGCTGACGGGATATTTCATATATTTCACCTGTCCAGGTCTCTTCTGCCCTTGTTTCTTATTATATACTCAGAAGAAAAACCTGAAATTTTATCATTTGTCCTGCGGTCAAAATGGTTATAGTCGGCAATTCGGCCATCAGTAATTCTTATTATACGCGAGGCCATTTTCATGACCTTGGGATCATGGGTGGAGAAAATAAACAGGGTGCCTTTATCCTCATTTATGGTTCTCATAAGCTCAAGAACCTCTCCGCCTGTTTTCTGATCCAGGTTGGCTGTTGGTTCATCAGCAAGAATGATTCTGGGTTCTGTAACAAGGGCTCTTGCAATTGCAACCCTCTGGCGCTGGCCTCCGCTGAGCTCATCAGGCCTGTGCCGTACAAAATCTGCAAGCCCGACACTTTCCAGGGCCTCACACACCCTGTCACGGCGTTCTGCCCTGCTTTTTACTGTCTTGAGCAGAGGATATTCCACATTTTCAAAGGCAGACAGAACAGGTATGAGATTGAATGTCTGAAAAACAAAGGACAGCTTTGCCATCCTTATATCGGCAAGCCGGCTGGAGGGCAGGCCTGTCACAGTTTCTCCGTCGATCTTGACAATACCCTTTGTGGGCTGGTCAATACAGCCTATGAGATTCAGCAGGGTTGTTTTTCCGCTGCCTGACGGGCCTGCAATGGCAAGAAATTCTCCTTCAAAGGCATCAATGCTGACATCTGTCAGAGCATGCACCTTTGTTTTTCCGAGCAGGAAAATCTTTGAAATATTCTGTGTTTTAACAATTGTATTCATGCATTTTCCAAAAAGGTTTCAGGTTGTCTGCGCCTTGTAAGATGCTTTACAGGCCTGCCCTTTCCAATTCTGAAAAGCATTATCTGCCCATTTTGTTCATCAAGCCCGGGAAAAAGGCTAAAATACTGGTCTTTCACAGATTCAAGCAGACGCCGATGCTTTGCAGAGAACTCATGACCTTTTCCAAGGGCCATGCGCATGAAAAACAGAGGCGCTGCTGCCATGGGCTGCACATGCCAGCCAAGGCGTGTCAATGTAAGCCAGATGCGCTGCAAAGCCCTGCCGCCTGTTATGAAATTTTCTGTTTTCATGCCGTCAGCAGCAAGCATCATCACAGCAGATGAACACACAGTGCTTTTATATGAATGCAGGGCAACCATACGGCCTGCCCCTGTCATGTTAATAAAATTCATTATCGGCCAGGGCCTTGTAAATTTTAAAAACAATTCTCCTGCAAATCCTGCTTCAAGGTTTTTCAAAGGAAGGCCGTCACAGGTTTTCTGTTCCTGATCCGGGGTAAATCTTATCATTTTGTTAAGATGCTCATGCAGGGCACGGTTTTCAGTTCTGATCCTGTCCACCCTGTAAATGATGGCGGCAAGTTTTTTAAGATCCTCTTTCCGGGTCAGGGTATAAAGCCGTGTACCGGGAAAACTCAGAATACAGTCCCTGCATTCCTGAAGGACAGATCCTGGAATATTCTGTTTTGTATACATTGTCCGGTTGGTGTGGCGCTGCCAGATGGCTTCATACATGGAATCATTCATGGACTGCCTGTCCTGTTCCTGCTGCCTGCCGCGGCCAAGAACTATTTCAGCGCCGACATAATTGTCTTTTGAATCATCAGCGCAACTATATCTGATTTCAGGATTGATACCAAACCGTGTGCATGCAATTGAAACATTTTCAATAACTGCACCGCATGAAATTATGGATGCAATCTTGTCAACATTGAAAAAGGATTTATCAGCGTCCGGGTCAACCATGATTCTGATTCTGTTATCAGACAAAACAAATTTCCAGGGCTGGGCATTGTCACCTGAAGGGGCCTGGATTCCGGCCTTGACCAGAATTTTTTTTGCCTCTTCTGAAACAGGTCCGTCACTGTCTGAAAACACAGATGGCACGGGCTCAGGCGGACAGGCTTCTGCCTGACCGGTCTTGTTTGCCGCAATCATCTTTTTTACAATATTCATCTTGATTTTCTGAACAGGATTTTTATTCCCAAAATACAGCCTGCCTTTCTTAAGTTTCATCAGATACGGGTCAAACTGGAAATAATACGGAACAGGTTTCACTCCTTTTCTGTTCAGCAGGATACGAAGAGTTTCCGTGCCTGCCATGGCAGCACAGAGCTGACATGCTATGTTAAGCGAAGGCCCTGCCTTCTGCTTCAGGTCAACACGGGAAAAATCCATGTATCTGATATGTGTCGGACGCGGGGAGAGGCCCAGAGCAAAGGCAAGGGATTTATCCTCAGAACTCATGTTTTCAGTAATATTGAAATATTCATCAAAGGCCATTCCGCGGTCAGGGGCAAAAACCAGAAGAGCACTGCTGAACCCCATGGGCCCTGCCGTGATTACATGAATGCCTTTTTGCCTTGCTGTATTGAACAAAAGCCTTCGCATGTCAAAGCTGAAAAAATCAAGCCCGTCAATGACAACATCAACATCCTTTAAAAATTCATCAAGATTGTCAGCAGTCAGCCCGTCAGGAAAAGTGTTAATATCAAGATAGGGATTGACCATAAGAGCCTGCTCTTTCATGACATCCAGCTTGGGCCTGCCAAATGACGAAGCTGTGGCTCCAAACTGACGGTTTACATTGACAGGCTCAAATATGTCAAAATCAGCAATATTGAACCTGCCGATTCCGGATCTTGCCATTGTCATCAGGTGGACACCTCCGACACCGCCCATGCCAGGTATTGCAACCCTGGAATTTTTAAGCACTTCCTGCTCTGAAGGAGTCAGAAGCCCTATATTTCTTGAAAAAGCTTCCTTATAATATTGATC
>CAYOYY010000089.1:0-7260 GCA_964408295.1 uncultured Desulfobacula sp.
ACCATTACAATCGGCTCCAGCAAAACAGGGGATGCATCTTTCATGGCCCCGGCCTCACTGACCGGGCAGATATCTTCAAATATATTTTTTATTGTCTGCCTGCATTCTCCAATGGCAATGACTGCTTTTGCCCTTTTTTTCATCTCATCTTTTATGAGTGTCAGATCATTGTCCTTGTTTCTGCCCCCCATTATCAGGATGAGACTGTTTCCAAGGCTTTCCATGGCCCTTTTTACAGCATCAATGTTTGTGGCCTTGGAATCATTGTAAAATGAAATCCCGTTGAGTGTTCTTATGAACTGCATTCTGTGGGCAGGAGGGGCAAATGACTGAAGAGCGTTTTTGATTCCATCCATGCTGGCGCCGGCAGCAAGGCACGCAAGAATTGCAGCACCAGCATTCTCAAGGTTATGGGTGCCGGTAAGCCCGGGGAACAATTTGTGTCCAAGCATGTATTTTTCATTTTCAAGTCTTATTTCAATGCCATTGTCATGTATTATGGCATCTGGGCCGGTATATTCGGCAGAAGGCGAACCGGAAAATGTGAGAACCTGTGATTCAAGGCTGTCTGTAATGGCTTTACAGCCTTTTATCATGGCATTTATCACGGCTGTGTCAGTTTTTTTCTGGCGTCTTAAAAGGCTTGTCTTGCTTTTTTCATATTCTGAAAAATCTTTATACCGGTCAAGGTGATCCTGGGAAATATTGAGCAGTACACCTATATCAGGGCGGAATTCTGAAGCAAGATCAAGCTGAAAACTTGAAATTTCAGCAACTATGATGTCATGTTTTTCCCTGGTCATCATGCTGTCCACAAGTGGAGTTCCTATGTTGCCGCCCACAAAGGGATTGAATCCGCAGGCTTTAAGCATGTCTCCTGCAAGGCAGGTTGTGGTTGTCTTGCCGTTGGTTCCTGTAATTGCAATAACAGGCAGCCTGTTGTAACGGAAAAATATGTCAAGCTCGCCTGTGACAGGGACGCCTTTTTCAACGGCAGCACTTATGAATTCATTGTCAGGCGCGATTCCAGGCCCTGGAATCAGTGCCTGTGCCCCCTTAAAAGTTTCATGATCATGAAATCCGATCTGGGTTCTGATTCCAAGCTCATTGAGTTCAGGTTCAACAGCCTTTTTGGAAGGATCGCAGTCTGTTGCAGTCACATTCATACCCTTTGAACGCAGGAATTTGGCCATGGCAATGCCTGAAACCCCAAGTCCCACCACAAGAAAATATGAATGATTGTCTGATATCATCTGCATATTACCTTATTTTCAATGTGCTTAATGAAATTAATGCCAGGGTAATGGAAATTATCCAGAACCTTATTATCACCTTTGATTCGTGCCATCCCTTCAGCTCAAAATGGTGGTGCAGCGGAGCCATTCTGAAGATTCTTTTTCCTTTTGTGAGTTTGAAGTATAATACCTGAATGATTACTGACAGGGCTTCCATCACAAAAAGCCCTCCTACAATCACCAGCAGAATTTCCTGCTTTGTCATGACTGCTATTGTGCCCAATATGGCACCAAGGGGAATTGATCCTGAATCCCCCATGAAAATCTGGGCAGGATGGGCATTGAACCATAAGAATCCAAGGCCTGCACCGCACAGGGTGCCGCATATAACTGAAATTTCTCCGGCAGAAGCGATATGGCGCACATGCAGATATTGTGCAATCTGGGCATGACCCGCAACATAGGCAAAAAACATATAGGTTGCACTGGCAACAATGAACGGGCCTATGGCAAGCCCGTCAAGCCCGTCTGTCAGATTGACCGCGTTGGAGGTGCCCACTATGACAAAGCAGGCAAATGGAATATAAAATATGCCAAGGTCAGGTGAAACTCCCTTGAGGAACGGAATGGTAAGCCTGGAATCAAAATCAGGACATTCATAGATAAGCCAGCTTATTACAAGCCCGAACAATACCTGAATCATGAATTTGCCTTTTGCCGTGAATCCCATGTTTCTTTTTTTGACCTGCATAAGATAGTCGTCAATAAATCCTATGAGCCAGAAAAGAATCAGGGCCAGCATGAGAATATTTACATAGTGATTGTCAGGATTTCCCCAGATCACGGTTGAAAGAAATATGGATGCGCATATCAGGATACCACCCATGGTGGGGGTGCCTTCCTTGCCAAGATGGGAGCTTGGACCGTCTTTCTGTATGATCTGCCCCACCTGCATCCGTGAAAGCTGCCTTATTACAAAGGGACCGAAAAGAAAACAGATCAGAAACGCTGTCAGGCCGCCGTAAATAGTCCGGAACGTTATATACCGGAATATATTGAGAAAACTGAAATCAATGTGATATGGATATAAAAATTTATAAAGCATGTTTTTTTCTTTCTAGGCCACTACAACCCTGTTTTTTCTGACATTTACAGCCCTTCTGTCCCTGCCTGACCGTCTTTCAGGCACGTGGGCCGTGTAAGTGAATGTTCTTCTGTCTTTAAATGACCGTCTTTCCTTGGTATTTTCCATCATTGCTCCTCAGGGATTGATGGTTAATAGTGCGGTTATTCTGCTGACAAGGGTTTCCATTGCCATTCCCCTTGAACCCTTGACCAGAATCCAGGTTTTGTCTTTTGGTTTTTCAGCCAGCTTTTCTGCAATTTCTTCTTTTGTTCCATGAAACACACATGATTTTTCCATGCCGTTTTCCACGGCTGCCCTTGCAATTTCCACTGCTTTTTTCCCGTGGACAAACAATTTCGATATTCCAAGACTGGCAGCTTTTTTACCTGTCATATAATGAAGCTCTTCTGAATTTTCTCCAAGCTCAAGCATGTCTGCCAGAACTGCGATGCTTTCATGACCGCGGCTGACAGCTTTCAATGTCTTTAAGGCCTGTGCTGTTGAGGCAGGGTTTGCATTGTATGTGTCATCAATGATGGTGATTGTTTCACTGAGTTTTATAATACTGGTGCGCCCTGCAACAGGAACAAAGTTTTTTATCCCCCTTTGCATGCATTCAGGGCTTATGCCTGCGGCCATTGACGCTGCCATTGCCCCAAGGCAGTTGTCCACCATGAAAAATCCAGGACATTTCACCTTGATTTCATATGTGCGGCCCTTGATTAGTGCTGCAAATCTGGTTGAATCCTGTGAAATTTCAGGGTGCTCGGCCCGGACATCTGATTTTGGGCCTGAACCGAACAGAATAATATTGGTAATTTTTTTGTTTTCTGCGGCTTTGGTTTCAAGTATTTCAAAACGAGGATCATCTGCAAAAAGCACTGCACATGAATTGTCCTGCATGTCTTCAAAGATTTCCGCCTTGGCATATGCAACATTTTCCACCGTGCCAAGTCCTTCAAGATGAACCTTTGCCGTATTGGTCACAAGGCCGATGTCAGGCATGGCGATTCTGGACAGCCTTGCTATTTCTCCTGCGTGGTTCATGCCCATTTCAACCACAGCCCATTCATGTCCATATGAAAGCTGTAAAAGGGTGAGGGGAAGCCCGATTTCATTGTTGAAATTGCCTTTTGCAGCATGAATATTGAATTTTGTTTCAAATATTTTTTCAATCAGGGTGCGGGTGGTTGTCTTGCCGCTGGAGCCTGTGACAGCAACAAGTTTTGCTCCTGAACGCATTTTCTGGAACCTGGCAAGTTTGCCAAGTGCCTCAAGGGTGTCTGCAACCTCAAAAAATGCAGTATTGTTCCCTTTTGCAATACCAAGTATTTCCGGGTCAAGTCCTGCTGAAAACCCTTTTTTTACAATAAATCCCTTTATCCCTTTTTGTATCAGCGGGCTTACAAAATCATGACCGTCAAAATTTTCACCCTTCAGAGCAAGAAACAGACCGGAATCCGGAATGGTTCTGGAATCAATGCCGACTGAGCTGAAAACAGGCTCAATACCGTATACAGGCCTGACAGGTGCGGTGCCAAGGGCTTTTTCAATATCTGGCAGGGTCCATTCAATGGGCTTTATCATGTCTGCAAATTTGGCTGAGGCTTTTTCAAGTTCTTCCCTGTCATCAAAATGAATGGTGGCGGAACCTGTTATCTGATAGGTTTCATGGCCCTTGCCTGCAATAAGAACAATATCATTGGCTTTTGATATGAATACAGCCTTTTCAATGGCTTTGCTCCGGTCAGGTTCAACCATGTACCCTTTTTCAAGGGGATTTTCTGCCAGAGTTTCAGGGCTGATTCTGTCAAAATCCTCAAGCCCTTCAATGATGTCATTGATTATGGCTTCGGGCGCCTCAGTTCTTGGATTGTCAGATGTTACAATGGCAATATCGCTGTGCCGGCAGGTAATCTGCCCCATTAAAGGCCGTTTGGAGCGGTCGCGGTCACCTCCACACCCGAATACTGTGATTATTCTTGCAGGCGCTCCGTGTCTTAAGGTTTTGAGTATGGATTCAAGTGCATCAGGAGTATGTGCATAATCCACAAACATGTGGCGGCCAATGGAATTGTGTATTTTTTCAAGCCGTCCCGGAATCATTGAACAGTTTTCAATGCCGGTTTTTATTTTTTCAGGATCTGTTCCAAGAGCATGGGCCGCTGCTGCTGCACACAATATGTTTTCAAGATTGAAACGCCCTGTAAGGGGTGAAGCAATGGATATGACAGTATCATTCAGGCTGATATCAGCTTTCAGCCCGCCTATTGTGTCCTTGAAACTGATTGCACAGATGCAGGAATCATCGCGGGTGCTTACACAGGTGCATCTGTATGGCAGCTGTTCTGCCAGTTTTATGCCGTAAGGGTCATCCGTGTTTATTATTACAGGGCATCTGCCTTTGGTGTCAGGTGTGAAAAAGTCAGTGAACAGCCTTTTTTTGCAGTTGAAATATTCTTCAAGGCTTTCATGGTAATCCAGATGATCCTGGGTCAGGTTGGTGAATACTGCTGCGCTGAATCTGCAGAAATCAACACGGTTGAGATCAAGTCCATGTGATGAAACTTCCATGATCACATGGGTGATTCCATTGTTTTTCATGTCATGCAGAGTTCTTTGAAGATCAATGGCATCAGGTGTTGTAACAGGGTTGTCATATACCTTTGCATTATAGCGTATATTGACCGTGCCTATAACTCCTGTTGAAAACCCGCATGCCATGAAAATGCTTTCCAGGATAAATGAAGTGGTTGTCTTGCCGTTTGTGCCTGTTATGCCAACAAGAACCAAATCCCTGGACGGGCTGCCGTAAAAACGGTCGGCAACTGCTGCTCCTGCAAGCCTTGAGTTTTCCACAATAATTACATTATCAAGCCTGTCTGGATTTTTTTCTGCAATTACAGCAGCAGCCCCATTATTAAAAGCCTGTTTTATATAATTATGACCATCGGCATTGAATCCTTTTATGGCTATGAACAGGGCACCCGGCTTTATTGAGGCAGAATGGGAACAGACAAGGCAGATATCAGGATCATTGCCGTCTGAAATTGTGCACATGTACCTGTGTACACCAGGGCATGCCTTTATAAGTTCTGATAATTTCATTTCCCGCCTCCTTCAGACAATGATGCAATCATAGTGTGATTGTTTTTTTCAGGCGGTATGTTCAGATAATTGAAAGATTCAGCCAGTATGTTCCTGAATGCCGGAGCTGCCACATCTCCGCCGTAATACTGGTTTTCAGGTTCATCAACAACCACCACTATTGCAAGCTGAGGATGATCCTTCGGGGCAAAACCTGCAAACACGGACGTATATCTGGTGTTTGAGTAGCCTTTTTTATTTTTAAGTGCTTTCTGGGCAGTCCCTGTTTTGCCGCAGACATTGTATCCCTGAATATCAGCCTTTGTCCCTGTGCCGTCTTTTTCAACCACAAGGCGCATCATGTATCTGACCTGCTTTGCTGTTTTTTCCGATATGACCCGGCGTACAGGCTCAGGTTCATACTGGCGCAGAATTTTCCCCTTTCCTGATATTATTTTTCTGATCAGCATGGGTTTCATTAATATGCCATTGTTTGCAATGGCACTTATGGCAGAGATGAGCTGAATCGCAGAAACTGAAATTCCCTGTCCAAATGCAATTGCACCTGCATCTATTTTTGACCATTTTTTCAGCGGAATCAGGTTGCCGGAGGTTTCTCCTGGGCATCCCACACGGGTTTTTGCTCCAAAACCAAATGCCTTGAGATAATGATATAGACTTGCCTGTCCTATGCTTTCACTGATTATTGCAGCCCCTATGTTGCTTGAAAATTTTATGATCTGATTGATGGAAAGCCAGCCATGGGGGTGGGTGTCATGGATGGTGAATGAACCTATCCTGTAATTTCCGTTTTTGCAGAAAAAAATATAGCTGGGGCTGAAACCCTTTTCAAGGGCAGCGGCAGCAGTAAAGACCTTTATGGTGGAGCCAGGTTCAAATGCATCTGTGACCGCCCTGTTTCTGAAAACCTGCATTTTATACCCTGAGAAATTATTGGGATTGAACCCCGGAAAATGGGCCATGGAGAGAATTTCTCCTGTTGAAGGCCGCATTACAAGAGCAATGCCTGATTTTGCCCTGTGAATCCTGACTGCTCTTTCAAGTGCCTGCTCACTTAAAAACTGAATCTTCTTGTCAATTGTAAGAACAATGGAACTGCCCCTGAGCTTTAACTTTGTTTTTTTATCCAGATCCAGTATTTCACCTTTTCCATCCTTTTTTATCCTGAGCTTTACGGATTTCCCTGAAAGCAGGGAATTGTATTTGAATTCAAGACCTTCAAGGCCGTTCCCGTCTGCTCCTGTGAAACCAAGCACCTGGGCTGCAAGGCTCCTGTTTGGATAAAACCGCCTGGAATCTTTTTGAAAATAAATGCCTGCAAGATGAAGCTTTTCTATGCGGTCTTTCTGGGCCGGGGAAATTTTTTTTGCCACCCAGGCAAACTGTCTGCTGGAATTGAGTTTTCTTTCAAGTTTTTTTCTGGAAAGACCCAGTATATGCGACAGCTTTGCTGCTGCAATGCCTGGGTTTCTGATATTTTTAGGGCAGGCTGTAACAGATACTGCATCAGTGCTTGTGGCAAGCTCATTCATGTTCCTGTCCAGAATCTGACCGCGTTCCCCTTTTATTGTTATATATCTTGAATAGTCATTTTCAGCTTTCTTTGCCAGTTCATCTGCACGGAATACCTGGAGGTCAAATGATTTGGCTGCCAGAAGAAAAACACACACCACCAGTATGGCCTGAACATATGCCATACGTTTTCTCATGACTTGTGTTTTTTCAGGACCCATTATCTTTCAATCTCCGGCAGATAGATTATTCTGCCTGCTGTATCGGTTAAAAGATTTA
>CAYOYY010000090.1:0-7173 GCA_964408295.1 uncultured Desulfobacula sp.
TAGGAAAAAATGTTTTTATTGGTTCAGATGTTTTCATAGATAATACATATCCTGAATCAATTCTTATAGAAGATTGTGTTACGATTATTTCAAGAACTTTTATCATAGGACATAACTTCATTCCAAAACATCTTGAAGGAATTCTTGACAGGGGAATGAGCCCCCGGCCGGGAATCATACTTAAATGCGGGTGCTATATCGGGGCTCAGACCATACTTCTGCCCGGCATTACAATAGGCAGGTGTGCGGTTGTCGGCGCAGGCTCAATAGTGACTGAAAATATCCCGGACTATTCAATGGCATTCGGGTCTCCGGCAAAGGTGAAATACAGGTTCAGCACTGAGGAAATAGATCAAATTGATATTTAAGGTTTCAATATAATGGAAGTTTCCGGAAAATTGTTGAAAAATCCAGGTTTTCAGGCAGGTGTGCTTTTTGTTCTTTTTATCGGAGCATATTTTGTGCCTTTGTCTTCGCTTTATGACACATGGATGACAGATGGGGATTATTCATACGGAATTCTTGTTCCGTTCATAAGTGCCTATCTTTTATGGGATAAAAGGCATGCTGTGAAAAATTCGGTGATCAGGCCGTGCTGGCCGTCTTTTCCGCTGCTGATTATTTTTGTGATAATTTCTGTTTACGGGATACTGGGATCCAGCGGCAGCGTGTCAAGACCTGCTGTGCCTGTGCTGGCAGTTCTGTTTATTGTTTTCTGTTTTGGAACAGATCTTTTTAAAAAAATCAGCCTGCCCCTGTGCTTTCTCATTTTTATGGTGCCTTTGCCCACTGTTCTCAATACAACCATTGGAGTATATCTTAAAACCATTTCCTCGGAGTTTGGGGGCAGATTTTTACAGGCACTGGGATATTCAGTCTATGTAAGCGGCAATATCATAGATCTTGGGGTGACAAAGCTTCAGGTGGTTGATGCGTGTTCCGGGCTGAGATTTTTGTTTCCGCTTCTGGCTCTGGGTGTGATTTACGGGTATTTTTTTGAAACTGTGCTCTGGAAACGGGCTGCCTGTGTCATTATCACTGTTCCAATTGCCATCTTTACAAATATTGTGCGCATCGCAGTTACAGGAATTCTGACATACAGGTTCGGCCCTGAAATGGCAGAAGGGTTTTTCCACAGTTTTGAAGGTTTTGCCGTGTTTGCGCTTGCCTTTGCCATGCTTTTTGTGTTTGGAAGGATTTTAAGGCTTTTTCCTTCATCAGGCAGAAGGGCGGTCAAGCAGGACGGGCCGCCGGATACCGGCAGCAATATATCTGCCTTTGCACTGTCTGTGATTCTGTTGCTGGGCGTGGGGTTTCTTACGCTGAACACAAAAGCCATGCCGCAGGTTATACTAAGGGGAGGTATTCAGGGCTTTCCTCTGGATTTTGGGCAGTGGCATGGAAGGCAGAATACTGTGAAACCTGAAATCATCAGGGCATCAGGTGCTGATGACGCCTTTGACGGTGTTTATGTGAATTCCTCGAATCAGGCTGTTTCTCTGTATATGGGATACAGGGGCACAGCCTTTCTTGAAACTACCAATTTTTTTCACAGCCCAAGTGTATGTCTGCCCTCGGCAGGATGGAGACTCATTGGTAAATCAGGGCGTGTTATCCATGATGTGGCGATTTTCGGCGATCTTCCGGTCACTGAAATGATAATGGAATCAATGGGCACAAAATATCTGGTTTATTTCTGGTTTCAGACCGCCACAACCGTAACGGGCAACAAGGATATCAACCGGCTGCATCTTGCTCTTCATGCGATCAGAAAAGACAATACATATGATATGTTCATCCGCACCATCACCGCAGAAGGCAGTTCAGAATCCATTGAAAAAATGCGCACCAGAATGGATGTTTTTGTAAGGGAAATGATGAAAACACTGGCTGTATTTCTTGCTGAGCACCTGAACTGAAAAATTTTTTGCCAATGCATCTTTTTGTTGTTTTTATAATTGCCCTGTTCCTTACCATTGCCCTTGTCCCGGTCTGCCGGAGTCTTGCCCTGAAAATGAATATAGTGGATGTTCCTGATGCAAGAAAGATACATACAGCGCCCATGCCGCGCAGCGGCGGTATATCCATGGCTTTGGGCGCCTTTGTCCCCATATTGCTGTGGGTTCCTTCCGGCAGTTTTTTTAATTCTGTGCTTGCAGGTTCTGCCATTATAGTGGTGTCTGGTCTTATTGATGACATAAGGCCCTTGAATGCAGTGCAGAAAATTATCCCCCAGACCATTTCAGCTCTGATTGTCATATTCTGGGGAGGAGTGCAGATCAGATATCCGGGCCTGATTTTTTCCCATGATCATGCTGTTTCTCTGTGTGTTTCTGTACCGCTTACACTTTTTGTGATTCTTGGTGTCACAAATGCTGTTAATCTTGCTGACGGGCTTGACGGGCTTGCAGGAGGAATTTCCATGCTGACTTTTGTTCTCACAGCATTTCTGGCATACAGGTGCGCAAACATGGCAGTGGCAGTAATGGCAGTGGCAATGGCAGGAGCTGTTACAGGGTTTTTAAGATATAATACCCATCCTTCCACCCTGTTCATGGGAGATGCAGGCAGTCAGCTTCTGGGTTTTCTGTCAATTATTCTTGCCATTGCGATCACCCAGACAAACACTCCGTACAGCAGAATTCTGTCACTGCCACTGATTGGTTTTCCCATTCTGGATACAATTACAGTGATGGCAGAACGCATAATAAGAAAAAAGTCTCCATTTTCAGCAGATAAACGTCATTTTCATCATAAACTGCTCGCGCTTGGCTTTTTGCACAGTGAAGCCGTGGTGATAATTTATATGATTCAGGCATGTTTCATTGCAATGGCACTGGTTCTGAGATTTTATCCCTGCTGGGTGCCTCTTTTTTGTTTTGTTCTTATGTCGGCAATGATTTTTATATTATTTTCTGCTGCCGGAAAAAAGCAATGGAAGCTTGAGAGGAAAAAAGGTTTTGGCAGGTTGATGCGCCGGTATTCAGGCCTTTTAAAAGACAATAATATTGTTATCCGCCTCAGCTTTGCAGGGCTGTGTTATGGGCTGCCCCTGATGATGGCGGCACAGATCATGATTCCTGATAGGATTCCAGGTGCTTTTTCAGTGGTCTCAGCCTGCCTTTTTGTATCAGGTGTTTTTGTGTGGCATTGCTGCAAAGCTGAAAAATCAAGGGAGATGATGCTCAGGGCAGGGGTGTATTTTATTACTCCTGTAATAATTTATCTGGGTCAGGCCCGTCCTTCGCCATGGATGAATGAAATGATGAACACAGCGGATAATATGGGATTTATATTTCTTGTTCTGGCAGTTGTCGTGACAATGAACATGACCCGCCGCAAAAAAGGTTTCAGGGTAACAACTCTTGATGTCCTGGTGATTATTGTGGTTGCGGTTTTTCCGAATCTGCCTTCCCTGCATCCTGCCTCGTTCAATGCAGGGATAACGCTTGCAAAGTCTCTGGTGATATTTTTCAGCTATGATGTGCTTGCAGGTGAACTGCGCGGAAATACAGGGCCTGTGGCAAAATCATGTGCCATGGTTCTGGCTTTTCTCATGGGGCGTGCAGCAGCAGGCCTGTGAAATATGAAATCAATAACAGGAGTACAATATGAAAGCAGTCTGTAATGGTATGCAGTTTTTCCTGGCTGTGTCAGTATTTTCAATGCTGATACTGGCAGGATGTTCAGGGCCGGGAGAAAAAAAACAGGCATTTTTTGAAAAGGGAAAACACCTGTTTGAACAAAAGGATTTTGTCAAGGCAAAACTTGAGTTCAAAAATGCAGTTCAGATTGATCCTGAATTTGCACAGGCATATTTCATGCTCGCCAGGACATATCTTGCGCTGAAGGATTTCCGCAGGGCATTTACAGCTTTGTCAAAGTCAGTGGAACTTGCTCCTGACAACATCAATGCAAGAATTGTCTTTGGCAAGCTCTGCCTGGCAGGTAAATCTCCGGACAGGGCAGAAGCCCAGGCAGATGCAGTGCTTGCACAGGATTCTGCCAATATTGATGCAAAACTTTTAAAGGCATCAGTATGTTTTGCGCAGAAACATATGGATAAAGGCAGGAAAATCCTGCTGGATATGTACAGTTCAGGCGTGACTTCTCCTGATATGTTCATGATGCTGGCCCTGGCTGAGAAATCAGAAAAAAACATTGATAATGCATGTAAATATTATGAAGAGGGTATTGAACATAATCGTGCCAGTATTCCTTTGCTGCTCGGGCTTGCCGGAATTGAGGCAGGCCGCAGAAACTTTAAAAAAGCTGAATCCTGCCTTGAACAGGTTGTGAAACTGCAGCCGGACAACCCTGTATTCAGGTTTTATCTGGCAGATATATTGTTTGCCTCAGGCAGAAAGGACAGGGCAGAGAATGTGCTTGACAGCCTGCTTGAAAAAGACGGTCCCATGGGAAAGATAAAACTTGGGATCGCAAAATTCTGGATATCCAGGGGCCAGGTTGCCAGAGCTGAAAAAATTATTGCAAAAGGCCTTGAAACCTGTCCTGATAATTTTGAGTTTTACAGGGTCATGGCTGAGATTTATGTGAACACCCGCAGGTTTGACAGGGCTGAATCAGTATTGCGCAGGGCAGTAAAGCTTGATCCTGATCCAGATGCTCCTGATACGCTGAGAGCCGAGACTGCTCTTGCCAGGGTTCTGGTGCTGAAGGGCAGTACAGATGAAGGAGAAAAACTTGTGGATACAGTTCTGAAACATGACCCCAAAAATGTGGATGCCCATTTTTTAAAGGGACGCATTTATCTTGCAAAGCACAATGGAAGCGATGCAGTTTCTGAATTCAGAATTGTTACCCAGGAACGGCCGGGCCTGGCAGCGGGCTATTTTGAGCTTGCCCGCGCCCATGCCATGAACAGGGAGTTCAGTCTTGCCGCAGATGTTCTGCGCAGGGCCCGAACCCGCCTGCCGGATGAAAAACGGTTTCTACCAGCCCTGGCACGCATAAATATCATGAACAGGGATCTGGATGCAGCCTGTGCCAACATGCTTGAGGCAGTGAAACAGGATCCCCGCAACAGAGCGGCCTGGATGCTGCTTGGCAGCATATATGAAAATCAGGGAAATCTTGCCAGGGCAGCAGAAATTTATGAACAGGCGTTTGAGAAAAACCCTGATCTGTGGGGAGCTGCCAATAATTATGCCTTTATTGTAAGTGAAATTTCAGATTCAGAATCTGAACTGCAGCATGCAATGGATTTTGCAGGCAGGGCAGCAGCACTTGAGCCTGATAATCCTGTGATTCTTGATACCATAGGATGGCTGCATTACAGGACAGGAGATCTTGACGCTGCATTTGAAAATGTCAGCAAAGCACTGGACAGGCTTCCTGATGACAGCGGGATAAACTATCATCTTGGCATGATACTTGACAGGCAGGGAAAAATCAGAGAAGCACGCCTGCATTTTGAAAAAGCCCTTGCATCGGGAACAGATTTTCAGGGCGCTGAAACCGCAGGAAAAAAACTTGAATCATATAAACGTTCTGACAGGTGATACATGAAATATAAAATCATTGTTCTCATGATGGCCGGCCTTATATGGGCGGTTCCGGCAGGAGCGGCAGGATACAGGATAGGGCCGGGAGACCTGATTGAAATATCAGTATGGAAAAATCCCGATCTCACAAAACAGGTTATAGTTCTTCCTGATGGGAAAATTCATTTTCCCCTTGTAAAGGCATTGGATGTCCAGGGTGTCACAGTGGAGGAACTGGAAAAGACTTTAAGGGCAAAACTCAGGAAATACGTGCCTGAGCCGGATCTGTTTGTGAATGTTGTTCAGGTGAACAGCATGGTGGTTTATGTCATAGGCAAGGTGAACCATCCGGGACGCTTTCCTGTGCACAGCCGTATTGACGTGCTTAAGGCCCTGGCTGTGGCAGGTGGTCTGAACCCCTTTGCAAAGGAGGATCAGATAAAGATTTTCAGAAAAATAAACGGGAAAACCCATATTTTCAGGTTTGATTATGAAAGTGTTTCCCGTGGTGAAAACTGCGGCCAGAATATCATGCTGGAACGCAATGATGTGATAGTGGTTCCGTAAACCAGGCAGTGCAGTGACAGAACTGAAAAAAAAGCTTGCTCATGTTCTGATTCTGTGTCTGGGACTGTGTCCGTGGTTTGCCGGTCATGCCCATGCAGGGCCTGAAAAATTTGTGCCCTTTGTTTCCGTCAGCAGGGAATATACTGATAATATCTTTTTTTCCTCTGAAGGAGAAAAATCTGATTCAATTACAGGTGCGGCAGCAGGGCTTACATTTTCCAGATATCTGCCGGAATCAAGGTTCAGGATAACAGGCGGGCTCAAACGGCTTATGTACAGCGAAAATTCAGAGCTTGATTCCACAGACAGATTTCTTGAATCCGGGTTCAGCCTGAAAACAGACCCGAGAACTGATATGCAGGCATCTGTGAAATACAGCAGGGATTCCAGGCGTGATATGGATCCTGACAATACAGGCATTATTCTTGGACACCCCAGGGAAAGAACTGATATCTCATTTTCATATGCCCGTATGTTTTCGGAGCTTTTAAGGGGAAGTGTGTCATTTTCATACGGTTTCACAGACACAGGCAGTATAAGCACAGATGAGGAAAATGATGTTCTTGGAATGAATATCGGGTTTTCACGGGATATGTCCTGGTGTTTCAGAAATCTTACCGGCCTGTTCAACATGAGCTGGTTCCGTTATGCATCTGATACATCCACTCATGTTCAGACAGGCCTGACAAGTGTTTATCTGCGCAGTTTTGAAACTGATGTTGCAGGAGTTTCCCTTGGTTTTTCAAAAAAAATGACAGAATGTACAGACCTGCGCGTGACAGCCGGAATCAATTATACAGCCACAAGGGAGAATCAGACACTGACATGGCCTGGCACAGGGCTGCCGGATATGGTGTCTGACAGGGTCACAAGCCGGAAAACCGGGGGAATCCTGTCTGCACAGGTGAATTACAAAGGGCTTTATACTGATGCTGATTTTATCCTTTCCCATGATGTAAGGGGAGGCAGCGGTACAAACGGATCAGTGGAGCGCTCATCTGCACAGGCAGGAATCAGGGTGAAGGTCTCAGAAGAATTTGCACTTGATCTTGAAACCTCATGTTATCTGAATCGTAACAGGCGCAGAACCCGGCCTGATCTT
>CAYOYY010000091.1:0-6811 GCA_964408295.1 uncultured Desulfobacula sp.
TCAAAGAGTTCAGCAGCTTTTTCAAGGTCATGGCCGTTTTCTTCTGCACCCTTTAAGAACAGCTGCCTGTGCTCTTTCATCATGGAAACAATTTTCTTACCCATGGCCTTTCTGAGACCGTCTGCATCTGCCATGGAGTAGTTGGCAAGCACGCCTGCAATTTTCATTACCTGTTCCTGGTAAAGAATCACTCCATAGGTTTCCTTTAAGACAGGCTCAAGCTCGTCAAAAAGATATACAACATCCTCACGTCCGTTCTTGCGCTCCACATAGGTGTCTGCCATGCCGCTGTCAAGCGGGCCTGGACGATACAGGGCCACAAGAGCAACAATATCTGAAAAGCTTGCAGGCTTAAGCCTTAAAATCAGGTCTTTCATGCCTGAACTTTCAAGCTGGAATACACCTGTTGTGTCTGCGCTCTGCAGCAGTTCAAATGTTTTTTTGTCTTCAAAATCAAGATGCAGAAGATCAGGAGGAGTTTTGCCCTGGTTTCTGATCAGTTCCAGACAGTTTTTAATGACTGTAAGGTTTCTAAGGCCCAGGAAATCAAATTTGACAAGCCCCAGTTTTTCAACATAATTCATGTCAAACTGGGTCAGGGTTTCACCTTCCTTGCCCTTGTACAATGGAAGATATTCATTCAAAGGCTTGTCCGAGACCACAACCCCTGCAGCATGGGTGGAAGCATGGCGGGGCAGACCTTCAAGCAGAAGGGAAATTTCAAGCATCTGGGTTTTTTCTTCGGATTCAGCACATTTTTCCCTGATGGCCGGAACAAGCTCAAGGGCCTGATTCAGGTTCTTGGCATTGTCAGGAATCATTTTGGCAATTTCATCAACTTCTGACAAAACCACTCCAAGGGCTCTGCCCACATCCCTGATCACAGCCTTGGCCTTGAGTTTTCCAAAGGTGATTATCTGACAGACATATTCAGGCCCTCCATATCGTTCTATAACATATTTATATACCTGATCCCTGCCCTCTATGCAGAAATCCACATCAATATCAGGCATACTGATCCTGGAAGGGTTTAAAAATCTTTCAAAAATCAGACCGTGTGCAATGGGATCAAGTGCTGTAATATCCATGGCATAGGCCACCATGGAGCCTGCGGCAGACCCCCTGCCCGGCCCCACCGGCACACCTATTTTCTTTGAATATGCGATAAAATCGGCAACAATCAGAAAATAGCCTGGAAATCCCATGTCCAGAATAACACCGATCTCATACTCGATTCTGTCCCTGTACAATTTTTCATCAAGATCAGGATTGGCTTTTTTAAGAATGGCAAGTTTGCGTTCAAACCCATCCATGGCCTTTTTTTTAAACAATTCATCTTCAGATTCTTCTTCTGAGCGCGCATACCTTGGGAAATGATAGGTCTTGTCGTCAAAGACAACATTGCACATTTCCATTATTTTCCGGGTATTTTCAATGGCTCCGGGATAATTGCCCAGGGTTTGTGCCATTTCTTCAGGAGATTTGAAATACAATTGATCTGAATCAAACTTGAACCGGTTTTTATTGTTTACCGTATCACCTGTCTGAATGCATAAAAGCACTTCATGGGCCCTGTCATCTCCCTTTGAAAGGTAGTGGCAGTCATTGGTGGCCACAATGGGAACCCCAAGCCTTGTACTGATGTCAAGTATTCCCTGGTTGACCTTGTGCTGAATCTGCATGCCGTTTTCCTGGACTTCCAGAAAAAAATTATCCTCACCAAGAACTTTCTGGTAAAAACGCACAGCCTCGTCTGCCGCATCCATACGGTCCTGAATGATATTCTTGGGAATCTCTCCCTTAAGACAGGCTGAAAGACCGATAAGGCCATTTGAGAACCGGGTGAGAAGCTCCTTGTCAATTCTGGGCTTGTAATAAAATCCCTTGAGCTGGGCAATGGAAACAAGCTTGCACAGATTGGCATATCCTTCACGGTCCTTTGCCAGAAGCACAAGATGGCTCAATCCCTTGTGATCCATCTGGGTGCGGTCATTCAGGGTTCTTGGAGCAAGATAAACCTCACATCCTATAACAGGCTTGACTGATTCCTTGTTTGCCATTTCATAGAACTGGGCAACTCCGAACATGGTGCCGTGATCTGTGATGGCAACACTGTCCATTCCGTATTCATGGCATTTTGCAAAAAGGGAATCAAGGCGTATTGCACCGTCAAGAAGGGAATATTCCGTGTGCAGATGCAGGTGATAAAACCGGGATTTGTGTGATTCTTCCATCAGTATCAGTGGCTTTCAACCCTGTAGTTGGGAGCTTCCTTTGTGATAATGACATCATGCACATGGCTTTCCCTCAGCCCTGCTGCACTGATTTTGACAAATCTGGCCTTCTGATGCAGTTCCTCGATTGTGGCAGCTCCCATATAACCCATGCCTGCTTTAAGACCGCCTATCATCTGGGTGATATTTTCCTTGACAGTGCCTCTGTAAGGAATTCTGCCTACAATGCCTTCTGGCACAAGTTCTTCGTTTTCGCCTGTATCCTTCTGATAATAACGGTCTGAACTGCCTTTTTTCATGGCTTCCACAGAGCCCATACCGCGGTATGCCTTGTATGAACGGCCCTGATAGATGACAATTTCCCCAGGACTTTCCTTGGTTCCGGCAAGCAGGCTGCCGAGCATTACAGAATCAGCGCCGGCTCCAAGAGCCTTTGCAATATCGCCTGAGAACTTGATTCCTCCGTCTGCAATAATGGGAACTCCGGTTGCCTTTGAAATTTCACGGCAGTTCATGATTGCTGTAAGCTGAGGCACACCAACTCCTGCCACTATTCTTGTCGTGCAGATTGATCCAGGACCTATGCCTATCTTGACGGCATCAGTTCCGGCATCAATAAGAGCCTTTGCACCTGCCTGTGTGGCAACATTGCCTGCAATGAGCTGACAGTCCGGAAAAGCAGACTTGATTTTCTTGACAGCTTCAATGACATTTCTTGAATGTCCATGGGAGGTATCAATTACAATGGCATCTGCTCCTGCCCTTAAAACTGCTTCCACACGCTGCATCATGTCAGAGCCGACCCCTACTGCCGCCCCTGCTCTCAATCTTCCAAGAGAATCCTTGCATGCATTGGGATATTTGCGTATTTTTTCAATATCCTTGATTGTGATAAGCCCGGTGAGCTTTCCGTCTTTGTCCACCACAAGAAGCTTCTCAATTCTGTGTTTCTGAAGCATGATCTTGGATTCCTCAAGGGAACATTTTTCAGTCACAGTAATAAGATTTTCACTTGTCATGACAGATTTTGCAGGCTTGTCAAGCTGGGTTTCAAACCTTAAATCCCTGTTGGTGACAATACCGACAAGCTTGTCGTTGTCTGTCACAGGAATACCGGAAATCCTGTATTTTGCCATTATATTAAGGACTTCTGAAATAGGCTCATCAGGATGAATTGTAATGGGATCCACAATCATGCCGCTTTCTGATTTCTTGACCCTGTCAACCTCCACAGCCTGATCCTCAATGCTCAGGTTTCTGTGAATAAACCCGAGACCGCCTGCCCTTGCCATGCTGATGGCGGTCAGAGCTTCTGTTACAGTATCCATTGCTGCACTTACAATGGGAATATTCAATTCAAGCCCTTTTGTCAGACGGGTGCGGGTATTGACTTCATCGGGCAGAATGGCCGAATAATCCGGCAAAAGAAGGACATCATCAAATGACAGCCCCTCATCAATAATAATATCGGACATAAGTTACCTCCGGAAAGGAAATGTTTATTAATACTGATCTAAGCGCCTGAACCAGGGGCTCAGGCCTCATGGTCACATAAAAATCAAATCAGTATATAAACACGCACTTTTACCAAATATTGCCTTTTAAGGCAAGATCTATAATCATGGACAGGACAATTGACACCCGATTTCCTGAACCGATTGATATTGGAGTTTATTAAATAAAATGTTATAAGATGATTAATAAATGGATGAACAGCATAATGATAATTCCATGGAATTTTGATGAACTCATCTGAAATTATTGCCTTTTGTGAAGAGTGCGGAAAAAAAAACATTCTGGACAAATCTGCTGTCAAAGAAGGAATGATTGTTTTTACATGCAGTTTCTGCAACTACCAGAACAGATATTCACTAAAGGATTCAGGGCATAACCCTATTATATCCTTTATGGAGACTGTCAAAAATTTTCCTGAAATAACCGGATGTTTCATATTCCACAGACAAAAGGGAATAACAAAAAATTTCATGGGGAAAATATTAAGGGAATCTGATCTTCTGAAGCTTGGAAAGACCCTCATGAAAAATTATCTTGCCTGCCGTTCATGCCATGATGACATAACAGAAATGAGCCTTGTGATATCAGACAAGGTCATGGTGTTCAAACCCATTGACCGGTCAAGCGCTGTTGTCATTGTGTCAAAGGTTTTTCCACTGCCTTCACCTGTTCAGGATCAATGGAAAATTTACCAAAACAATTCAAATAAGGCTTAAACAGGGTTTCATATGACCGGACATGAAATTTTTGAAAACCAGATCAAAAAAATAAATGGAATTGATCAGTATATAATTGTCAGACAGGACGGAAATATTGCTGCCCACAACATGAAAAAGCCTGACAAAACCGGTGAAACGGTCTTTTTTTGCGGGTGCAGTGCCCGTGCCATTGGTAAAGATCAGTTCAGATTTCTTATTTTTTCCAGAAAAAGCAAGAAAGACCTTTTTATTTTTCCCGCGGGCAGGTATTATCTTGGGGTGATTAAAGACAAAAACACTGATACTGCCGGCCTGGTGAGAAAAATTCAATTATCAATCAAGGCCTGTGATAAATGAGAGGAGGAAACCATGACTGCCCAGACAATTATTCTGATTTTCACTCTGGTTATCTATCTGATTATTATTTTTGTTTTCAACAAAGCCCGTATCAAATACTCAGGCGGAAGGGTCGGAAAAGTCATCAATCTTATTCTCATAACCGTATGTCTTCTGTTCATTGCCGATTATGTGGTGATTTTTGACCATTTTCTGCCCTCTGATATTCTTTCAATAGTAAGAGCTCTGTTCAGGACAGCTGCTCTTTCTTTTCTGGCTTATGGAGGGGCAAAAATCGCAGATTCCTAGGAAAACAGGGAAAAAAGCCCTCCCCCTGACCCGCGCTTTTTTCCTGGTTTAAATTCAGATTGAATACGCTTGATGACATTTTTCATGTCATTGACAATTCTGCTTTTCTCCTTTGATCCTGCCTGATATTTCTGTACATATTCCAGAACTTTTTCAATGTCAGCCAGAATACAGGAAAGGGGCTGGGCTCCAAGGATTTTTCCTACCTTTTCCAGAACCTTTTCACAATATTGGGCAAACCCTGTAACCAGAAAATCCTTTGGATCCTCAAACATTTCCAGATTATCGCCGGCATGGGCAAGGCCCTGACTTATTGCCTGAAGATTTGCATTCTTATGGTTTTCAGGATGATAATCCCTGAAAATCTGCCTGAATTCCATTGCAAGATCAGACTTTACTTCCTCAAAAATGGAATAGGTTCTGTCTCCGAGCTCGTCTGCAATATTTTTCTTTATGGTGGCAAGAATATCATTGAAGACTATCAGGACAGCAGAGTAATCATCTTTATCTTCAGGATCATCAAGCTGAACCTCTTCTTTCTGCTCAATCAGGCCGGAAGAAATCACAGAGAAAAAAATCTTGTACACTGCAAATTCATCATACCCGCTTTCCGTTATGATCTGCCGTACAGTACGCGTGCCGTCAATCAGGGACAAGATTCTCCATTCATTGGCATTGAGCTTGATTTCCTCCTTGCTCTGCACCTTGCCTGACATTTTAAACACAAGCCTGTCACTTGGAATGAATTTTTTCAGCACAGACAGTTCATCAATACGCCTGGAAGCCTCAAGTATAAGCTTCATGGGATTTAACTGGGTTACAATCATTCCTGCAAGGTTCAGCCTTGCATCCTTGTATTCAAACCTGCCTTTCTTCCAGAACAGAAGATTGTACAATATTGCTTCAACCTGACGGGTATTGTATTTTTTCAGGGTATCAAGAGAAATATAACCCTTATCCACCAGAATCTTGCCAAGATGCATTTTTTCTTCTTTTGCAAGGGCAAGGCATTTTTTAAGCTGCTGGGCAGAAATGATGCCATCTGTTCTCAAAAGAAACCCAAGTCTTGCTTCCTTTAAGGATGCAGAAGCATACACAATGGTGCCCTGATCAAAAAACACCCGGGTTTCCTCTCCCTCGCAGCTTACAGTCAATACCCCTGTTTTCTGGTCATTACACAGAAGCTGAAGAATACTTGCCAGCGTCAAACCCTCAAAATCACCCTGCAGATTCATATAAATTTTCCCTTGAACTGATGAATTTGATACCTTCAGGCCAGTATGCCACAATACACAGGCAAATTCAATATAATGTGTTCAATGCCGGCATTTCATGAACTCTGCTGAGGAAAATCTGTCCCACATTCCCGCCATGTTTCTATTATTAGAATACTTCTGCGCTCAATGGACAACTATCCTGACATATAGGGATAACTGAATTTTCCTGTAACTCACCACTTTTAAAGATATTTTTCAAACGCTCGCTAATTGTCCGCACAGCCACATCAAAAAGCTGAGCCATCAGCTTTTGAGACAGCCAGATGGTTTCATCTTCATAGCGAGCCTCAATACCTTGTCCCCCCGCCTAGTCTGTGAAGATCAGAAACTCAGCCGTACTGTTTCGAATCAGTTGCTTTTTCTTTTTTGCCCGGATTTTTTAACTTGTTCATTCCACGCTCCACTCCTTACAGAGTACTTCGGCCTGTTCAATCACAAGCTC
>CAYOYY010000092.1:0-6796 GCA_964408295.1 uncultured Desulfobacula sp.
AAGCCTGACACGCACCTGTTTTTCAGGCTCAAGAAATTCTATCTGTTTTATGTCGCTGATTTCACGTACAATACCCTGGGTGAACAGAAACCCTGCGGCAAGCTGCCTTGTGCAGGTCATGGAGGCAACCATTTCAAAGGCTTTTGTGCTGTTGATGAATATTTCAAGAATATCTTCATCAATGATATCATCCTTTATCTGATATTCTGTGTTGTCCTCTATTCTTGTGATATCAATCTGCCTTACACTTCTGTCCTGAATCATTGGGCCTCCTGGTTGCTTTTTGCCTATTGTCTTTATATACAATAGTACATAATATATGGATTTTCCACCTGGACCGGGTGAATTTTCAGATAAACATGAAAACAGGATTTATAATGACATGAAAATATTTTCAGGTGCCAGCCGGGGCAGTTTAAGGGCAAAATTTGCAGATACCGGCACCAGACACGGCATCCCGGGGCTTGACAGGCGTATGCATGATATTCTGTGGCATGCATCCCTTGCCCCAAGCAGTCATAACTGCCAGCCATGGCATATAAAAATTACAGGTCCGCATGAGCTTTTTGTGGAATGTGATCATGACAGGCTTCTGCCGGCTGTTGATCCTGAGAACCGGGAAGCTGTCCTGTCCATTGGGGCTTTTATTGAAAATCTTGTTATTGCTGCTGCATCTTTTGGATATCATTCTGATGTGCAGGTCACCGCAGAAAATAATATGGACAGAACAATTGCCAGAATCAGCTTTTCAGAGGCAGAACCTGTGAATTATCCCATGGAAAGACTTTTGAAGCGCCGAACAATAAGATCAGGGCTGAAACAGGGAAAATTAAACCCTGATGATGTTGACACCATTACTGCATCTGCGCCCGGAAAAATATTTTATTTTCCTTCAGGCTCAGATCATGCAGCATGTATTGAAAAAGAGGCAGTGGAAAGTTTCAGGATTCAGGCAGGCCGCGACAGCGTCATGCATGAGCTTTCTGAATGGGTCAGGTTCAGGCCGGGAGATGTCCTGAAGTATCGTGACGGATTAAGCGTTGAAGGCATGGAAATTTCAGGGCCTGCAGGATGGTTTGTAAAAAATTTCATGAAGCCTGAAGATGTCATGAAGCCTTCATTCAATAAAAAAGGCATAAAGAAAATTGCACACCAGGCAGGTCAGGGCGCAGGCTGGATTGTCATATCATGCACCAGTGACAGTACTGAAAGCCTGGTTGAAACGGGCAGGGTGTTCCAGCGCATTGCATTGAAGGCTGTTGACAGGAAAATAGGCATACATCCCATGACCCAGTGCCTTGAAGAGGAATACGGCAGAAAAAAATTCGCTGCAAACCATGATGAAGCCCTGATTCCGCAGTTTGTTCTAAGGGTGGGCTATGTTGACAGATATCCTGATCCTGTTTCTGCAAGAAGACCTGTTGAATGGTTTGTGTCATCGTGAAGATTCTTTTTATTGAACCGTTTTTTGGCGGGTCCCACAGGGAATTTGCCCTTGGTTTTCAGCAGTATTCACGCCATGATGTCAGTCTTGCCACTCTTCCTGACAGGTTCTGGAAATGGCGGATGAGGGGAGCTGGAGTCTTTTTTGCTGAAAAAATCAGAAATATTGAGCAGTTTGACCTTGTCTTTACCTGTGACATGATTGACCTGACCGACCTTGCAGCCCTTGTACATGGAAAACTTCCACCTGTTGTTATGTATTTTCATGAAAACCAGATTTCCTACCCCCTGTCAGGGTATCAGAGATTACAGGGCATGCAGGCAGACCTTCATCCGGGATTCACCAATATTGTTTCTGCATTTGCAGCAGACAGGGTATTGTTCAATTCACAGTTTCATTTCAATGATTTCATGGATGCTGCCTCTGCCATGATAAAAAAAATGCCTGATTTCAGGCCGGTCTGGATGCTGGATGAAATAAGGAAAAAGGCCCAGGTTCTGTATCCTGGATGCAGGTTTGATAACAATGCCCGGGCTGACCTGAAAAAGTGCAATGACCCGCCTCTGATCATCTGGAACCACAGATGGGAATATGACAAGAAACCTGAGGTTTTTTTTAAGGCGCTGGAAACTTTAAAGCATAAAAATATAGCTTTCCGTCTTTGTGTTCTGGGCGGAGGCTCAGGCAAAACCTCTGAAATCTTCATGCAGGCACAGCAGAGATTCAGGGATGAGATTCTTGTGTTCGGCCATGTTGAATCGCGGGAACAGTATTTTCAATGGCTTGGCCAGGGGGACATTGCAGTGAGCTGTGCCATTCAGGAAAATTTCGGTATCTCAATTGTGGAAGCTGTGCGGTGCGGATGCATGCCCCTGCTGCCGTGCAGGCTCTCATATCCTGAAATCATACCGCAGGCCTTTCATTCTGATGTATTGTACACAACAGAAAACCAGTTTGCTGAAAAGCTCTGCCATATGGTTGTCAATCATGAATCATACCTGCCTGTGCGCAAAAAACTGTCAGCATGCATGGCAGGATTTTCATGGGAAAATTCAATAGAACAATATGACACGCTTCTGGATTCCATGGTAAAAGGCTAGAATATTCTTTCGTCTGCTGCCCCGGCTTCTGCTGCATCATCTTCCATGTTTCTGCGGCCCTGTCCTGTTTTTCTCTTATGCCAGTATTCCCTGTACCATTCACTGGCAATTATCATGGACATGACCTCATTGGTTCCTGTCCATATGGATGCAAGGCGCAGGTCTCTGAATATGCGTTCCACAGGATATATATTGGTGTATCCTATGCCGCCCATGACCTGCATTGCATTGTGAGCCGCCTGCTGGCATGATTCAGTGACAAATTTCTTGGACTGGGACACCATGCGCCTTATTGTCTTGGGGTCTATATTTTCGTCAACCGCCTTTGCTGTGGCGTAAATCATTGCACGTGAGGCATCGAGCAGGGTAACGGCCTGGGCAACCTGAAAAGACACACCCTGAAAATCCGCCACAGGCCGTCCAAATGCCCTGCGTTTTGATGTGTATGCCGTGGCAACATCCACTGCCGGAGCTGCCGCCCCTATTGTCATTGCAGCAGTGCCAAGCCGTTCAGGTATCATCATTGTGTTGAATATTTCAACTCCGCGGTTAAGTTTCCCAAGCAGGTTTTCCCTGGGCACTTTCACATCCCTGAAAACCATGCGTGCGGCCCCGCCTCCCCTGCATCCCATCAGCCCGTACAGATACTGGGCCTCGACTTTCGGGCCCTTGTCAACAATAAAGCAGGAAATTGCCTTGTGAGGCTCTGCATCAGGGTCGGTTCTGGCATAAACCAGAAAATAGTCTGCTCCTTCTCCGCCAACAATAAAACGTTTCTGTCCGTTCAGGATAAAATAACCGTTTTTTTCCTCAGCAATTGTTGTTGTGCCGAAAAAATCAGAACCTCCCCTTGGCTCTGTAAGGCATTCTGCGGCAAAGATTTCTCCCTTCAGCAGGGGTGCCACATATTTTTGTTTCTGGGCTTCAGTCCCGTGCAGAATGATGGCATCGCAAACAAGCTCTGCCCCGACTCCGAACACACAGGCAAAAATATAGCCGAGCACTCCGATCTCTTCCATGACCATGCAGGTTGCGACCCAGTCCATGCCTCTGCCGCCCCATTTTTCTGGATATCTGCACCCCATGAGGTTGCGTTTTCCTGCTTCCTGTAAAAATTGTTTTGGAAACTGGATTCTGTCTGCATCCATATCCAGTATCATCTGCCTTGGAATTGAATTGACAAAATCGCGGGCCTCATCCCTTAGCTTTTTCTGTTTTTCAGACAAAAGATAATCAAACATGGGCAAAATCCTCCCTGATTTTAAATTTCATTACCTTGCCGGACGGAGTATGGGGAAGCTGGTCTGTAAAATGAATTTTTCTGGGGATCTTGAATTTTGCAAGCCTGTCTGAAAGAAAGGCAAGAAGGCTGTCTTCTGTAATATCAGCATCCTTTCCCGGAACAACAACAGCATGAACTGTTTCTCCCCAGTCACTGTGCGGCACTCCTATTACAGCGGCTTCTGCCACATCAGGGTGTTCCATTATCCTGTCTTCCACTTCCTTGGAATATACATTTTCCCCGCCTGTTACAATCATGTCCTTGATTCTGTCAACAATGAAAAGAAAGCCGTGCTCATCAATTCTTGCTATATCGCCTGTTCTGTACCAGCCTTCATGGAAGGCCTGACTTGTTGCATCAGGCCTGTTGAAATATTCTTTCATCATTGAATCTGCCTTCAGCCATATTTCCCCGGTTTCTCCAGGGCCTGCCTGTGTATTTTCATCTTTCATGACTTTCATTTCAGCTCCGGGCAGGGGTTTTTTGCCTATTGATCCTGCATGTTCCCTGTGGTCTTCAGGAAGCAGGATTGTTCCTGTAGGCCCTGTTTCTGTCATTCCGTAAACCTGGTAAAACCGGTCTGATCTGTATGCTTTTACAAGTTTTTTTACGGTTTCAGGGGCAATGGGCCCGCCTCCGTAAATCCAGGCGCGCATGGATGACAGGTTGAATCTGTCAAAATCAGGTATAATCTGAAGAGGCATGATATATGATATCGGGGCGCCAAAATATGCAGTACATGATTTTTTTTCAATGGCTTCAAGGAATCTGAGCGGATGATATTCCCTTAAAAGCACGGCTGTGCCTGCTGTACAGGTGATTCCCATGAACCAGTTGTTAAGGGGGGATGAATGCCATATGGGCATTGCAATGAGCATGACATCATCCCGGGTCAGGCTGACGGCCCGTGCCCCTGTTATTCCGGCTGCCACAACTCCTGAATGGATATGAACGCATCCCTTGGGTCTGCCTGTGGTTCCGCTTGTGTAAAGTATTTCAGCCATGTCGCCATCATTAATTTCCATACCTTTGAATTCCAGGTCATTATCAAAGGCATTGCCTGAAAAATCAAACCCGTCTGCACTGGTATCAAGGCTCATTTTCCTTATATCGTATTTCAGGGCTCTGGCCACCCCGGCAAGGCTGCCGTCAAACAGAAACATGACTGCTCTGCTGTCTTCAAGAATATAATCAACCTCAGACCCTGTCAGTTTGTGATTTATGGGCACAACCACACCGCCTGCCTTTAATATGCCGAAAAAGGAAAATACAAAATCAAAGGTATTCTGCCCCATCACAGCCACATGGTCTCCTTTTTTTATTCCTGCCTTCTGAAACCATGCCCCTGCTTTTTCGCTTTTGTCTTTAAGCTGTCTGAACGTAAAGGACTGATCCATGTCGCACAGGGCGATTCTGTCCGGATGATGCTCTGCATTTTTATCCAGGATTTCAATGATGTTCATTTTTTTTCTCCTTTTTGTAGTTGCATCTTTCGTTTTAGAAGTTTTTTTCTTGTGGCCAGAATATCCTGCTCAAGCATGGTGAGTTCCTGTTTGCGTTCCCTGATCTGCTCAAGTTTTGCCTCTCCGAATTTCAGACTTTTTTCAATCTGCTCAATTTCATCGTGAGCCGCATCTGCCATGCCTATCATCTCTGCAATTTCCTCAAGGGAAAACCCAAAGCGTTTTCCCCTCAGAATCAGTTTGAGCCTTGCCTTGTTTCTGGGAGTATATACCCTGTGGTTGCCGGAAGTCCTTCCGGGCATGATCAGGCCTTTTTCCTCGTAAAAACGTATGGTTCTCGTGCTTATATCCAGTTGATCCGCGATCTGGGAAATTGTCCACGTCTTTTCTGCCGGTTTCTCAGGTTTCATATTTTTTCAGGTCTCTGTTTTTTTGTAAACTTAACGTTTACGTAAACTGTATGATTGCTTTTGTCAAGTCAATAAAAATTGTGTGTGCTGATTTTTGGGATGTTTTTTGGTGGAAAAGTTTCAAAAGGCAGGATAAAATACAGAGGGTTTACCATTATTCTACCTCCAGTCACTCATCATAACCACCCTCACAAATTTATAGATATGATCATAATGGCCGTTTGTGGGGTGTGGTACTATATATATGAATAAATTGAAAATTTCGGCAGGAAAAGAAAAAAATGACCAGGCTTGGAAACCCTTGGCATGGCTGAAAGTACTCGGAAAATATTTGAAAAAAGTTATCTTCGAGAAAATTTAATGGTATATCCATTGGAATTTTGGATTGTTGCCTTGCCTTCTTTGGGTGAAATTTTTCTTGACTTCCATAATTTTGCTATATAGTGAATCTAATATAGAAATTTGAACGGTATATAACAAACTGAAAAATCAATGACATGCTTTTTTGAATTTTTTAGTCTTAATAGACTGATAGATAGAAATATTCTTCATATATCATAAAGTTCATAGGATTTTTTTGTATATTAATAATGTTGTGCAAAAAAGTAGAGGATAGGCATGGAAACAAAATTTTTGATAATAGGCATGACGGGGCCGCTTGGTAGTGGATGTACTGAAATATCAAAGTTTATCTGTAATGAATTGGAGCAATATAAATCTGATTTTATAAATAAACATCTGCGTAAAATTGATACATATATCGCCAGATACTATCGATTTCTGAAAGATATAGATGTTGCATATATGCAAAAGGAAAAAGCCATTAACGATATCAATGAGAAATTATTTGTAGATCCAGAAGAATATCTCAAAGAATTTGTTATTGAGAGTTATGAATCCAATAGGCATGAGGATATTGCAAAAAAGATAAACAGAAAGTTACGCCAATATCTATTTATTAAGAAACTTATGAATTACTACTGTCGAACATATTGGAATAAGTTCACATATATTTCCATGTCAACTGTGATTGTAAAAATAATTATTGATCATAGTATCGATAATGACGATAAACAGTCAAGATGGTTAGCTGATTA
>CAYOYY010000093.1:0-6369 GCA_964408295.1 uncultured Desulfobacula sp.
GTCAGAGAGGCCTGATTATCGCGCCGCCTAAATCCGGTAAAACGACCATACTGCGACATATGGCGAACTCGGTGGTGATGAATCATCCAGATGCAAAAGTTTTTATTCTGCTGGTTGATGAAAGACCCGAGGAAGTGACAGACTTTCAAAGAGGATTAACAGATGCCCATGTCCTATACTCTTCTGCTGATCAGCAGATAGGTCAGCACATGAGGATGACCCGCCTTGCCATGCACACGGCAATCCGCTGTGCTGAAATCGGCCAGGATTCAGTTGTTTTTATTGATTCTTTGACCCGTATGACAAGGGCTTTCAATATAGATACTGACAGCTATGGGAAAACCATGACAGGAGGCTTAGGTGCCAATGCCATGGAATTTCCCAGAAAGATATTCGGAGCAGCAAGAAAGCTTGAAAACGGAGGCTCATTGACAATCATTGCCACCATTCTTGTGGATACAGGCAGCAGGATGGATGATATTATCTTTCAGGAGTTCAAGGGAACAGGAAATATGGATCTTTTCCTGTCCCGGGAATGCGCTGAGCACAGGATATGGCCTGCCATAAACATAAATAAATCAGGAACCAGAAAAGAAGACCTGCTCATGGATGAAGAAGAATATGAGAAAATAGTTGAAATCCGCAGAAAAATAGCAACCCTGGATGAGGTTGAGGCTTTGACCAGATTTCTGTCCTTTATCGAGTAGTTATATCATGCTGTTAAAAGAGCTGTTTCAAGTACCTGTGACATGTCTTCCACATAAAGTATCTGCATCTGTTTTAAAATAGTCTGTGGAATTTCCCTGATATCTTTCCTGTTCTCTTCTGATACAATCACTTTTTTGATACCATTGGTATGGGCGGCAAGAAGTTTTTCCTTTAGTCCTCCAACGGGCAGTACCCTGCCCCTTAAAGTGATTTCTCCTGTCATGGCAATTTCTGAGGATACAGGTTTTTCAGTCAGAACAGATGCCACTGCCGTGCATATTGCAATACCGGCTGAAGGCCCGTCCTTTGGAATTGCACCTTCTGGTACATGAATATGGATATCAAGGGTTTTGTAAAAATTTTCCTCTATTTTAAGCTGGGTGCACCGGGATCTTACATAACTCACTGCTGCCTGTGCAGATTCCTTCATTACATCCCCTAATTTGCCCGTCACCATGATATTCCCTTTTCCCGGCATTGTGACAGCTTCTATGGTAAGCAGTTCTCCTCCTGCCTGTGTCCATGCAAGCCCTGTTACCACTCCTGTTCTGTCTTTATTTTCAAGGACATTGTCCCTGAAACGGTGCTGGCCCAGAAATTTTAAAAGCATGGTTGTGGAAATCCTGTGCTTTCTTCTTTTTCCGGTCTGGACAATCTGACGTGCAATCTTGCGCAGAACCTTTGAAATTTCACGTTCCAGGTTTCTGACCCCGGCTTCCTTGGTATAATGCCTTATTATGGTTTTGACGGCATTTTTTGAAAACACGGCATCTGTACTGTCAAGGCCGTTTTCTCTGAGCTGTTTGGGAATCAGATAATCCTGGGCAATTTTTATTTTTTCATATTCTGTATATCCCGGAATCTGGATGATTTCCATCCTGTCCCTCAATGGGGCGGGAATATCATAAAGTGTATTGGCTGTGGTGATGAAAAGTATTTCAGACAGGTCATAATCAACTTCAAGATAATGGTCATTGAAGTTTCTGTTCTGTTCAGGATCAAGGGCTTCAAGAAGGGCAGAAGAAGGGTCTCCCCTGAAATCAGCCGTCATTTTGTCTATTTCATCCAGGCATAGTACAGGATTGTTGTATCCGGTTTTTTTAAGGGTCTGGATGATTTTTCCCGGCATTGCTCCTACATAGGTTCTTCTGTGGCCTCTTATTTCCGCCTCATCTCTTACCCCGCCAAGGGAAATCCGTGCAAAAGCACGTCCTGTTGCCCTTGCAACTGACTTGGCAAGGGAAGTCTTTCCAACTCCTGGAGGGCCCACAAGGCAGAGAATGGGGCCTTTGATCTTTTTTACAAGGATCTGAACTGCCAGATATTCAAGAATTCTTTCCTTGGGCTTTTCAAGCCCGTAATGATCCTGTTCAAGGATCTGGGATGCTTTTTCAAGATCATTTGCTGAACGGCATTTTCTGAACCAGGGCAGGGAAATGAGCCAGTCTATGTAATTTCTTACAACTGTGGCCTCAGATGACATGGGTGACATCATCTTAAGCTTTGCAAGCTCCCTTTTCACCACACCGGCAGCTTCCCTTGACATTCGTTTTTTTCTGATCCTCTGCTCTATTTCCCTGATTTCCGCAGCAGTGCCGTCTTCTCCCATTTCTTTTTTAATGGCACGCATCTGCTCATTCAGGTAATGTTTTTTCTGTATCTTTTCCATTTGTTCCTTTACCCTGCCCTTGATTTTCTGGGACATGGTAAAGACCTGGATCTCTTTCTGGATAAGTTTGAGCAGAAGAAGAAAGCGTTCTTCAATATTGGCGCATTCCAGCAGTTTCTGTTTGTCTTTTACCTTGAACGGCATCTGGAATGCTATGGTGTCAGCATATCTGGAAGGATTGTCAGAAAGGGCTTCAAGGCTTTTGAAAAAATTTTTCGGCACTGCGCCGGACAGCCTGACATAATGGGAGAAGGCCTCGGCAATTGTCCTCATGGCAGCTTCACCTGTTTCTTCGGAAAGAGGGGCTTCCTCAAGGTCTATATATTCCACATAAAGGCATCCGTCCTGTTCAGCCAGTTTTACAATTTTTCCCCTTGCACAGCCTTCCACAAGGGCCTTGACTGTCCCGTCCGGCAGTTTCAGAAGCTGGGTTATCTTGGCTTCGGTGCCTGTCTGGAAAATATCCTGGATATTGGGTTTTAAGACATCAGGATCCTTCTGGGTTGTCAGAAAAATCTTTTTGTCATCTGTCATTGCCCGGGACAGGGCTTTTATTGATTTTTCCCTGCCCACGAACACGGAGGTTGTCATAAAGGGGAATAATACCATATCCCTTAAAGGGACCAGAGGAAGACTTTTTTTCATGCTATGCGACCCGTCAGGGTGAAAAAACTTGGGGATTTTAATCATTTAATTCATAAAATTCTGTAATATTTTCAGGCCTGTTTCTTGGGCTGTTCATAAAGCAGTATGGGCTCTTCATTGTGCAGCACAACCTCTTCTCCCACCACACATTCGCTTACATTTTTCTTGGAGGGAAGTTCATACATGATATCCAGCATGGTTTCCTCCATTATGGCCCTAAGTCCCCTTGCCCCTGATTTTCTTTTTACCGCTTCCTTTGCCATGGCTTTCAGGGCCTCGTCCGTGAACTGAAGATCAACCCCTTCAATCTTGAACAATTGCTGATATTGTTTTACAAGGGCATTCTTGGGCTCAGTAAGAATTTTTACAAGGGATTCTTCATTAAGCTCGCCTATTGAGGTGATAATGGGAAGACGGCCCAGAAATTCCGGTATGAGGCCGAATTTGATGAGGTCTTCAGGTTTGAGCTGTTCCAGAAGCTCTCCTATGTTCCTGTCTTTTTTATCAGCGATTTTTGCTCCGAATCCCATGGTTTTTCTGGTGATTCTTCTTTCAATGACCTTTTCAAGCCCTGTGAATGTCCCGCCACAGATAAAAAGGATATTTGAGGTATCAACCTTTACATAGTCCTGCTGGGGATGCTTTCTTCCGCCCTTGGGAGGTATGCTTGCAATGGTTCCTTCAATGATCTTGAGAAGCGCCTGCTGAACGCCTTCTCCGGATACATCCCTTGTAATGGACGGGTTGTCTCCCCTCTGGGATATTTTATCGATCTCATCAATATAGATGATACCTTTCTGGGCCTTTTCAATGTCATAGTCTGCATTCTGAACAAGGGACAGAACAATGTTTTCAACATCTTCACCCACATAGCCTGCTTCTGTCAGTGCAGTTGCATCGGCAATGGCAAAAGGAACATCAAGAAAACGGGCAAGGGTCTGGGCAAGAAGAGTCTTGCCGCACCCTGTGGGGCCTATGATCAGGATATTGCTTTTCTGAATTTCAACATCATCCTCTTTTTTTGCAATACCTGAGCTTAACCTTTTGTAATGGTTATATACAGCTACGGAAAGAACTTTTTTGGCCCTGTCCTGTTCAATAACGTAAGCATCAAGCAGTTCCTTGATCTGACGGGGGGTTAAAAACTCCTTTATCCCGTCTGTTCCGGGGGCCTGATTCTGGTTTTCTTCATCTTCAATAATTTCACCGCATAATTTTATGCATTCGTTACAGATATAAACGCTGGGGCCTGCAATCAGCTTTTTTACCTCTTTTTGATTCTTTCCGCAAAAAGAACAGAAAAACTGATCATTTTTATCATCTTTCCGGGCCATGATTTGCTTTACTCCTTTGAAGAATCGTCCTTGTCTTCTTCCAGCTGGCTTCTGTCTGCAACAACCTTGTCCACAATACCATATTCCATAGCCTGTTCAGCAGACATGAAAAAATCCCTTTCAGTGTCTTCGGCTATTCTGGTGATATCCTGGCCGGTGTGCAGTGCCAGTATTTCATTTAACACATCTTTCATTCTTAAAATTTCATTTGCCTGGATTTTGATATCCGTGGCCTGACCCTGGGTGCCTCCAAGGGGCTGATGGATCATTATCCTGGAATTGGGAAGGGCAAATCTTTTGCCCCTGGTTCCTGCGGCAAGCAGCAGGGCACCCATGCTGGCGGCCTGGCCTATGCATACGGTGGCAACATCAGGCTTGATATACTGAATTGTGTCATAAATGGCCATTCCTGCTGTTACCACTCCGCCTGGTGAATTTATATAGAAACTGATATCCTTTTCAGGATCTTCAGATTCCAGAAACAATAACTGGGCAACAATCAGATTGGCTATTTCATTGTCAATGGCCGATCCGATAAAGATAATCCTGTCCTTTAAAAGGCGTGAATAAATATCATAGGCACGCTCTCCTCTGTTGCTCTGTTCTACAACCATCGGGATCAGAGGCATGATTCAGGCTCCTTTATTTTTCCTGTTCTTCTTTTTGTTCTTCCTGAGTTTCGCTGTTTTCTGCAGCATCTTCAGGCTCAACTTCTGTGATGCTGCCTTTTTCAATTATAAGATCTACTGCCTTTTTTTCAAGCTGTGTCTGCTTATAATATTCAAGCTGGTTTGGATCCATGTTCATATAATTTTTTACAGCTTCAACAGAAGCATTCATGCCCCTTGCCATTTCTTCAAAGCTTTTTTCAAGTTCCTCATCGGTCAGGGACAGATTTTCCTGGGTAATGATCTTGTCCAGGATAAGGTGGCGTCTGGCCTGTTTTTCTGCCACATCACGATATTGCTCCCTGAGCATGTCCCTGCTGAGCCCCATTTCCTCCAATGTGGTATTATTGGCAGAATATGCCTGCTCGGCTTCCATGATGATGCCGTTGAGCTCACCTTCTATCATGGCCTCTGGAACCTCGAACTCGTATTTGTCCAGAAGGGTCGTAAATATCTGCTCGGAAAGTTCGTGCTTGACCCTCTGTGCATATCCCTTGGTCAGGTTTTCCCTGATTGAATCCCTTACTTCATCAAGGGTCTTGAAGTTGCCAAGCCCTTTTACAAGATCGTCATTGACCTCAGGCAGGATCTCTTCCTGGATTTCCTTTAAAGTGACCTTGTAGACAATGGTCTTGTCTTTAAGATGTTCATCAATATAATCTGGGGGATAGGTGACTTCAATTTCAAGCTCCTGGACAGGAACACAGCCTATAAGCTTTTGTGAAAATTCTTCAGGCAGCTGGCCTTTGCCTATCTGCATGAGATAGTTTTCAATTCTGGGAGTTCTGTCAAATGACTCTCCATTTAAAAAACCTTCATAGTCAATGAGAACAAAATCATCTTCCTTTACAGGCCGTTCTTCGGTGACCTTCTGTTTTTTTGCCATTGTTTTCTGGATCATGAAAATCTGGCTTTCAATTTCACCGTCTGAAACTTCATATTTTGTTTTTTTAAGCTCGATCCCCTCAAATTCGACATCATCAAGTTCAGGTTTTGTTTCGACTGTAATATCAAAAGCATAAGGCTTTTCAGGATCAAGTTCAGGCGGGTCAAGCTGGGGGCCGCCTACCACATTAAGATTGTGCTCATCAACGGCTTTAAGGAATGCCTCCTGAATCAGGCGGGGAGCAACATCTGCATGAACATCTTTTGAAAATCTGTTTTCCAGTACTTTACGTGGAATCTTGCCTTTTCTGAAGCCTTTGATACTGGCACTTTTCTTCAGCTCTCTGTATGCTTTGTCAAGTTCTTTTGCAACATCCTCTCTGGGGATTTCAAATGAGAGCACTTTTTTGATACTGCTCTTATCTTCGATTTTGATCTGCATGTCTTAAGTCCTGTGTTA
>CAYOYY010000094.1:0-5856 GCA_964408295.1 uncultured Desulfobacula sp.
AAATCCGGTGATATACTTGAAACCAGGATAGAAAAAATAGGTGTGTTGAAAAATACAATTGTAAATGAGAGAAAATAAAAAAAACCGCCCGGAATGATCTGATAAATTGTTTCCGGGCGGTTATGCTGTCGGGAGTATGTTATTTTAAGATGACGGCTAATCTGTATAACGGCACCCTCCACGGTGTCCGTAAAAACCTGTCATCATGCCGGAACCTGCCATACCTGCATGCCTTCTCATGCCCCGTCCATAACCCATTCCGGGTCCCATGGCCAGTTCAGGGGCTATTTTTTTTGCAGCCAGGACAAATTCAATGCGTTTGTCCATTATCTGCTTTTGCAGGTCATTCATTTCGGCAGACAATTTGTTCAGCCTGGCTGCGTCCGGGTTTGATGTCTGCATGAGCATCCTGATTTCCTGCTGCCTGGCAAATCGCTCGCTTCTCAGTTCATAGGTGTCGTCAATGAATTTCTGCCGCAGGGCCTGAAGCTGATTTCTCTGATCCCTTGAAAGATCATTGAACCCTGCCTGTCTTCCATATCCGGGGCAGTTCCACCCTGACCCGTATCCTGCTGCCGTGCTGCCGCCTCCGCCCGGGCCCCATGCAAAACCTGTTCCTGCGACAAGAGCAATTGCTGCCAGTGAAGTGATTATAATAAATGTTTTTTTCATGATTTCCTCCTGTTAAAGTTTATGTTTTTCATTGAATGCCTGTAAGCATTTGAGAACTATTAAAAGCAAGGGGTGTGCCATGCGGGAATTTTATTTATAAAATGTTGAATTTATTATAACTTTTTGCTAAAAGTATTTTTTATGCCCATTGTGCTGTCAGGATAAGTGTATATTTTTTATCCGGTTCGCAGTATCCATGTGGGTAAAAAGTATACAGCACATGAACTTACAAGGTTTTATCAGTGCCGGAATATCAGTTTATATGAAACGGTATTATTCTTGCATTGCATTATTGTCATGATGAAAAAAAAAACAGGCAACAGGTTCCCGGGAATATTTCCAATACTGGCGGCAGGGATTTTAATAGTCCTTGTTCCGGTTTTCACAGCCATGACATGGGGCAGGCTGCAGAGGCAGAAACAGTTTTTTACCCAGAGGCTTCTTGAAAAGGGTATCTTTCTGATAAGAACCTTTGAAGCCGGGGCCAGAACAGGAATGATGTCCATGCACTGGGGAGCCGGAAGAATTCAGGACATGCTTCATGAAACAGCCATGCAGCCTGAAGTGCGCTATATGATGATCACCAGGCCGGACGGCCTGATACTTGCCCATTCAGATGCATCCATGGTGGGAAAGTTTTTCACTCCCATGCCGGAACCAGGCGAGTTCAGGTCAGATGCCGCCCGTCACAGGATAAGGCTTGTGAACGGCAGGGTCAGGGTATTTGAAGTGTATAAACGTTTCACTCCAATGCGTCCGGGATTCATGCGTCACAGGCTGCCGGGCAGGGCAGGCCGCGGACGATGCATGAAACCCGCGGCAGAAGGCACAGGCCCGGAAGACTGGTGCTCTTCCTATATGCATGATATGGGCAGGCAGGTATCTTCAGGTTCTGTACATTATATTTTTGCCGGGCTTTCCATGAAACGGCAGGCCCTTGCGGAAAAAAGGATTGTTCATTCGATCATATGGCGCAGCTCCCTGTTTTTTGTGGCCGTGTGTGTCGGTATGGCTGCCCTGTTTGTGTTTCAGGCTTACAGATATACAAAGGCTTCCTTGAAAAATATCAGGGCATTTTCCGATAATGTGGTTCAGAACATGCCGGCAGGGCTTGTAATTTTGAATACAGCCCATGAAGTGACAGCAGTGAACAGGGCAGCAGAGAAAATTCTTGCAGGAGAAATTGACAGGGCTCTGCCTGAGATGATTGATCTTGCCCGTGAAATGCATGAACCAGGTCAGACCATTCATCGTGAGCTCAGCCTTGATATAGGGGAAAACAGAAAAATAGGTCTTGATATCACAGGGTCGCCACTCATGGATTCCAGAAACACGGTTACAGGATTTCTGTTTCTTTTCAGGGATCTGACCCAGATAATGAAATTGAAAAATCAGGTGGAAACAAACAGGCGGCTTGCAGCCATTGGCAAGCTTGCAGCAGGTGTGGCCCATGAAATCAGGAACCCTTTGAGCTCCATCAAGGGTTTTGCAACCTATCTTGGCAAAAGATGCGCAGACAGCAGCGCAGACCGGGAAGCAGCCAATATCATGGTAAAGGAAGTCGAACGTATCAACAGGGCTGTAACCCAGCTTCTTGAATTTGCAAAGCCCATGGAGATCAAAAAAACAAGGGTTGACCTGCAGGAAGTCATCTCACATTCACTGAAACTTGTACACCATGATCTTGAATCAAAATCCATTGAGACAAAGGTGGATATCAAACAGGGGCAGATAATTTTTTATTCAGACAGAGACAGAATAAACCAGGTGCTTTTAAATCTTTATATAAATGCGGCAGCAGCCATGGACAGAGGAGGAATCCTGGAAATTGCCGCCTGTGAAAAGACACAGGAAAATTCAGTTGAGATCAGGGTGCAGGATAATGGGTGCGGCATTAATAATGATGAGCTTGATCTGATTTTTGACCCGTATTTTACAACAAGGCCTGACGGGACAGGTCTTGGCCTTGCCATTGTCCACAGGATTATTGAAAGCCTTGGCGGCAGCATAAGTGTGAAAAGCACAAAGGGCCTTGGCACCTGTTTCACCATTGACCTGCCCCTTGAAAAAAAGGATATGATATAAAATGAAGAAAATACTTGTTGTGGATGATGATTCATCCCATGCCCTGATGCTCAGAACCCTTCTTACTGACTGGGGATATGATGTTCATACTGCTGATGACGGCACCACAGGCCTTGAAATGGTAAAATCCACTGGCTTTGATATTGTGCTCATGGATATGAAAATGGTGAAAATGTCCGGCATGGAAGCCCTTGGTCATATAAAAGAGTTCAATCCTTCTCTGCCGGTTATAATCATGACAGCGTACTCGTCTGTTCCCACGGCAGTGAAGGCCCTTAAAATAGGAGCCTATGACTATCTTACAAAACCTCTTGACTTTGACAAGCTTAAGCTGACCATTGAACGCATATTTGAAAGGATACATCTTAAAACTGAAAACCAGGATCTGAAAATACGGTTAAAGGCTCAGTCATTTACCCATGATATTATCGGCAAAAGCCCTGCTGTCAAAGCTCTTCTGGATACCATACACATGGTTGCCCCCACTGACGCCAATGTTCTTGTCACAGGAGAATCAGGCACAGGCAAGGAACTTGTGGCTTCGGCCATTCATATGAATTCCCTGAGAAAGGACAGGGCTTTTGTAAGAATCAACTGCGCCGCCATTACCCCTTCTCTGCTTGAATCAGAGCTTTTCGGCCATGAAAAGGGTTCTTTTACCGGAGCAGACAGAAAAAGAAAAGGCAGGTTTCTGCAGGCTGACAGGGGCAGTATCCTGCTTGATGAAATAGGTGAAATGAGCTATGCCATGCAGGCAAGGCTGCTCAGGGTTATTCAGAACAGGGAACTTACCCCTGTGGGCAGTGACAGGACAATAAAGGTCGATGTCAGAATAATTGCATCAACAAACCGGGATCTGAAGGAAATGGCAGACCAGGGCAGGTTCCGTAAGGACCTTTATTACAGGCTCAATGTCGTGAGCATTAATATCCCGGCGTTAAGACACAGAAAAGAGGATATTCCTGAGCTTGCCGTTTATTTTCTGGACATGTTTGCAAAGAAGAACAAACGCGATATCAAGGGTTTTGCTCCCGATGCAATGGATGCCATGATCCGGTATGAATGGCCCGGTAATGTAAGGGAACTTATGAACAGCGTGGAAAGGGGCGTTGTCCTTGCCAGATCAGATTATATTTGTATTGAAGACCTGCCTTTTGCAGATTCAGGTTCCGGCAGGCCCTCTCTTGCCCAGGCAGATGATATCGGCAATACAAGCCTTGAAGAAATCGAGAAAAAGGCCATTCTTGCAACACTTGAAGCCGCAGGAGGCAATAAAAGCGAAACAGCAAGGAGGCTTGGCATCACAAGAAAAACCCTTTTGAAAAAACTGAGGCAATATGGAAGGGCCTGATGCCATGGGCAGGGCACTAGAACCTTTCTATCAGCCTGTTGATCAGAAAGCTGCTTTCCCTCAGGGCCTGCCCGCTGAAAGGCCCGAACCATTCTGCGATATCATTGAATTTTTCAATGAATTCTTCTTTGTTGTTTCTGTCCAGCATTTCAAGGTGTCTGTTGAGAGATGCAATATAATCCTTTAAAAGCTGCCTGCGCTTTCTGTCTGCAAAGATGATCTCAGAATAAAGGCTGCTGTCCTGGGCAAACAGCCTTCCAACCATTCCAAGCTCCAGCCTGTAAATGGGACTTGAAAACTCAAGGGTTTTTTCAAGAGGGATTTTCTTTTCATAAAGAAACTGCCCGAATGTGAAAGTTGCAAAATGACGTAGGGCCTGAACTATTCCCATTATTTCATCATGCTCTTTTGCAGTGGATCTGACCATTACAGCTCCCCACATGGCAAGCTGATCCACGAGCCATTGATATTGTTTTTCCTTTCTGCCCTTTGTCACGACAATGATCTGTTTGTCAAGGCTGTCCGTGGAAGGCCCGAAAAGAGGGTGAAGCCCTGCAACAGGGCCTGAATGTGCACGCAGCATTCTTTCAACAGGCTTTTCTTTGATGCTTGTAAGGTCGGCAAGAATGGTGGTGGAATCAAGAAAAGGAGCTATCCTGTCAATTATTTCAATTGTTTTTCCAATGGGAACAGATATAAGGCAAAGATCAATGCCTTTGCAAAGCTTGTGTGCATTCTGCCAGTCATTGCGTTCAAGTATGCGGACCTCATATCCTGACCTGGTAAAAAGCATGGAGAAAAATCTGCCCATCTGGCCGGCCCCTCCAATGATCAGTATGCATGCTCCGGGCCTTATGCCCTGGTGCACCATATGCCCTGTCTGCCTGACCCTGGACTGTCTTAAGATAATTCTGTACAGTTCTTCCATGAAATCAGGATCAAGCCCTGCTTTCTGGGCCTGCATTCTAAGCATTGAAATGAGATCCTCTTCCCTTGCAGGGTGATAAACAGGAACGCCATGCTTTTTTTTCAGTTCAACAACTTTTTTTACCTGTGCCTGACGTTCTGCAAGAAGAGAAAGTATTTTTGAATCAATATCATCTATCTTCTGTCTGAGTCCTGCAATTTCTTTGTTAAAGGTTTCAATATTTTTGCCCATTATGATTTTTCTCCTGAATTCTGAAAAAGAAAGCTAGAAAAATACCATTAAAAGATAATGATTTCAATTAAAATCATTATGCATTGCCATGTACCCGGCAGAGGGCCGGGCTTTTCACACCATGCGTATCATGGCTGCGCTGACATCTTTATGACCGGGCAAATCCTGCACAGTTCTGATATCATAAATATATTGATTATATTTTATGGCGTATAATCAATATTATATTATCATCTTGACATATTGATATTAAGGACGATATCTTTCAATAAAAATGCAGAAAATCAATTTTTATATTATAATCTATAATATTTGTTAGAATAAAATAATGATAAAAATGAGTATACAAAATAATAAAACTCGAATTTTGTTATCAGAAAACAATCAATTACGAAAGTTCTTTTTTATAATTCCTCTTAAAGATGGTTCATTTTCGTTTGGCTCATCATTACCTAAACCACAAGAAATGAAGCTTGGTGAGATAAAAATACCTGAGGGGCAACAAAGCGGAAAAACTAGAGTTAAGTTTAATGATGCTGTCAATATTACCCCTGTTGGAGCACATTTTACATATCACCCACCGAGAGAC
>CAYOYY010000095.1:0-5645 GCA_964408295.1 uncultured Desulfobacula sp.
AAATATCATGAAGCCCGCAGGATTGAAGAATGCTCAAAAGCCCTTGTTGATATGGGACATTTTGCCTCGGAACATATTGTAATTGACCTGATTGCTCGGAAATTGAATGACATGACCTGCAATGCCGGTCTTGATATTCAGATAATAAAATATGAAAAGGAAAAAGATCCGTTTACCATAGTTTAAGGAAAAAATAATGAATAGTATCTCCCAACAGGATATGGAAACACTTGTCAGCCTCCAGGAAGCTGAAAGTGAGATTGTCCGGCTCAGGGGTGTTCTGAAAAAAATTGAAAAGGAAAAAAAGAAGATCGGCGCAAGACTTGTCCAGTTTGAACAGGACATGGAAAGGGATGAACAGGCTCTTTCAGATATATCAAAAATATGCCGGGATATTGAGCGGGAAATAGGAATCCTTGATGAGCGCATAATAAGAAGCAATGAAAAATTGAGAATGGTAAAGACCAACAAGGAATATCAGCTTCTGCTCAGGGAAGTGGATGACAGCAAGAAACGCAAGGATATGCTTGAAACCGAGCTGCTGGGCCATTTTGAGGAAAAGGACAGGCTTGATAAAATTGTCAATGAAAAACGTAAGGAATATGTGCTGTTAAAAGAACAGATACAAGAAGAACAAAAACAGACTGAACAGAAATTCAAGGATGATATAGAGCTGCTGGACGAATATATTGAAAGGCAGAAGCAGATAGGGAAAGACCTTGATCCTGCTCTGATGACACAATTTGCAAGAATCTCGAAAATGAATAATGGATCTGCGGTTGTCAATGTAAAGGATGAAGTATGCATGGGATGTTTCATGAACATTCCTCCGCAGTTATATATTGAGGTAAGAAGGGCAAACTCCCTTATTACCTGTCCCCAGTGCAGCAGGATACTTTATTACAAGCCTGAGGAATGATTGATGCGACACTGAAATGAATCATGGCCGGTCTGACCCCGCAAAACGATCGCCGGGGAAATGACCCCGGAGGAAAGTCCGAACACCGCAGGACAGGACGCTCCATAACGTGGAGTCGCGGCGACGTGAAGGAAAGTGCAACAGAGAGCAGACCGCCTGATCCGGAATGCCGGCTCAGGTAAGGGTGAAACGGTGCGGTAAGAGCGCACCAGTTTTCCGGGTGACCGGAAAAGCTTGGTAAACCCCGTCCGGTGCAAGACCAAATAGGAAAACGCTTGAGGGTTGTCCGTCCGATGTTTTCGGGTAGGTCGCATGAGGTGTGCGGCAACGTACATCCTAGATGAATGATCGTTGACCTGTCTGAGGTAACAAGGGCAGGTAACAGAATTCGGCTTATTAACGGGTCAGGCCGGCCTTTTTTATATCTGGATTGTTATATGAGATTTGGCAGCAGAATATCATTTAAAGAAAAAGCCGACATTTTTTCCTTTGAATTTTTAAAATGCATAGTGTTTATCCAGGAGGTGGATAAAGATTATACTTTTACAAAAAAGCTTTATTCAAAGCTGATCACAACTTCCCATATTCTTGAGGATTTTCTTGATTTTCATGGAGCCAAGAAAAACAAAGAATGGGTGCTCTACAGGGAACTGACTGCCACCATACGCCATCTTGCACTGGCATGCTATTCTCAGAGACATATTCTCAACAGATTCGATTTTTATACATTCGGGGAAAACAGGCATGAAACCTTTAAGCTTGAATCCCTGGATACTCTCATGATCCTGCAGGAATCCATAAACTGCACCTGCCCTGTGATATTGAAGGAAGCAGGCCGTCTTGGCATATGTATTCCTGAAACCGGATACAATCTTAATTATTTCCCTGATATCTCATCTGAGCAGCAGCTTGACCATAATATTGATGATTTTAATGCAAGGGATCATCAGCGCAAGAATCTTACCCGGATTGCCAGTGAATTTTTAGAAGTTGTAAAGGATTTTGATCAGTTTGCATTTTATGAGCGCTATGATCTTAAAAAAATAAATGAGCTTGTTCCTGAACAGATCAATGAGGTAATTGTACGGCGGTATGAGATGCTCGTACACAATATCCAGTCTTCATTTGATTCATATGTCGTAAATACAGCTCCGTATGAGAACTGCATACTTGACCAGCTCAGGAGTCATTTTTCAATTGTATTCCATCTTCTCCAGGTTGCAGGCAGGCTTCTGCATTTTTATGAACGCCATATTTATGATATCGGTTTCAAGGATGTCTATAAAACTGTCAGTGAATCCCTGTCTGACCTGATTGATCCTGATGTGCTTCTTGACAGGGCTGTGAATTTCTGCATGTTCCATGCCTGGAAATTCTTATCTTCCGGCAAGGACCTTGCTGTCAGAATTCTGAACGAAAATATGGAAACCTCTGTAATTGAGGTGGGTATTCCTGAAGACAGAGGATTTCACAGCCGTCCCAGCCTGCTGGTTGCAAAAATTGTCCAGCATTATGGAGGAGAGGTCAAAATGATTGTGGATAATGATGTGTTTGATGCCTCAAGTGTTCTTGACATTCAGTGGGCCGGCGGTAAAATCAAAAAGGAAGGAATACGTAAAGTAAAGTTCAAGGGTGATAAAAGAGCACTGGATGATCTCAAAATACTGGCAGAAGTCAATTATGGCGAAGACCATATGGGAAAGGGCATTCCCCTGCCAAAAGAATTATCATACCTTGGCTGATATACATTGTTTTTTTTATCATCCTGTTTTATTATTGACTTTAAAATCAAGTTTTGCATAATAGTCTTAATGGCAATGATTGCCTTTACCCATGCTCATAATCTGGAGGAATCACAATGTCGGACAAACCTGCAATAAAGATTGGTTACCTTAAAATTACAGATCATCTTATCCTCGGGGTAACAGACCTTAAATTAAAAAAGGGTATGGAGAAATTTGAACACTGCACACTTGAGCCTGTGGTGAAAAACGGCTGGAACGAGGTTGCAGATGCCCTTACTGTAAAGTCAATTGATGGAGCCCTCATTCTTGCGCCGACTGCCATGGATCTTTATAAATCAGGTGTGGACCTTAAACTGCTGCTGTTTGCCCACAAGTCAGGGAGCATACTTGTTAAAAGCAAACGTGCCAATATAGAAAAAATAGAGGATTTTGCAGGTAAAACCGTGTTGATTCCCTATCAGCTTTCCGTACATAATATGCTGTTTCACAGGCTTTTGTCTGAAAAGGGCCTGACACCGGGCAGATCCAATGAAAGCGGTGTCGATGTAACTCTTGAAGTTGTGGCGCCTTTTCAGATGCCGGAAGCCCTTGAATATGATGAAGACGGTGAAATCGGCGGATTCATTGTTGCAGAACCTTTTGGATCCCAGGTTATTGCAAAGGGGCATGGAGAAGAGTTCTATCTTTCCAAGGATCTTTGGCCCAACCATCCATGCTGTGTCTTTGTAATGAGAAATGAGCTCATTGAAAAATATCCTGAAGCCATTCAGGAAATATGCACAAGCTTTGTCAAATCAGGCCTTGCCATTGATGCACAGCCTGAACCTGCGTCAGTTATAGGCGGTAATTTTCTTTCCCAGGACAAGGAAGTTATAAGAAAGGTTCTTACTGAACCGCCTGACCGTATACTGACAGGAGAATTATTCCCTATAATCAAGGATCTTGAAACAATTCAGCAGTACATGATGGATGAAATGAAAATCATGACAAGCCTGATTGACCTTGAAAAATTTATTGATACAAGTTTTGCAAAAAAAGCAGGGGCAAAATAAAATAATCCCTTCCAGTGGGCTTTGCAGGCTTGATCCTATTTTGCAGATTCAATGAATTTATAGATCTGAGATATGGCTTTTTTACTCCATTCTGGTTTGCCGGACAATGTTTTTATATGATTTGCATTAAGCAGCTCAGTTGTCTTGTCAACACTCAGCCCGTCTGATTTGAGCCCTATGATAATTTTCATTACTTCGGCCTTGTATTTTGCAAGGTCCTGTTCCGGTGTGATGTCGATTCTGATTTCGACAGATTTTTCTGTTTCTTTTTCCCTGTTTTCAGGTTCATCTATCAGCAGAGACAGGTCATCCATGTCTTCAGGCTCCCGGTTTTCCGGTTCCTGAACAGCATCATCCTCAATGAGCAGGGACAGATCATCAAGCACTTCATCTTCCATGGCGCTGTCTGAAGGGGTTGGCTCATCATGATCATCTGTATCTATAAGAGCATAAAGATCATCCAGGGGTTCTGCTTCATCAGGTTCTGTTATTTTGTCCTCCACAAGTGCATAAAGATCATCCATCTCAATTTCGGCATTGTCTTCAGCCCTGTCAGTATCAGAGGATGTCTCATCGTCATCCAGGCCTGCATCTGCATGGTTCTCTGAAAGAATGTCAGCAGCATTGTGAATGAGCTGCCGCGTCTCATCATGGCTGACAGAAGATCTGAGCTCGTTCATCTGCTGAAGCGCGCTGGCAATATGATCCATTGCACGAGCCTTTTTTTCTTCTGCTTCTGCTCTTTTTTCTATGGCAACCGCCTTTCTTTCTTCTGCGGCAGCACGTTTTTCATGGGCAGCTGCGATTCTTGCCTGGTGTTCTCCTATTTCACTGAAAAATGATTTTAAAAGTATAAGACCGTCATTGCTTATGCGGATGTCTTCAGGCCTGGTGTCCGGCTGCTCTTTAGCCGGTTCATTTTCAGTATTGTCCAGCAAAGATTCGACATCACCCGGAAGAAGGCCCATTTCAAGATTTTCATTGATGAGGATTATTGTTTTCAGTATGGATGCAGGATATAATGGTCTGGCGTTGACCAGTTCACAGGGCAGCCATTTTTTAAACCTTTTAAGAATGAATTGTATCATGGCCTTGCCCATATTTAATTCATGTGCAAGATCTGAAACAGACAATAGTTTTTCCCGGCCCATTTTTTTACCCTCAAAATAAAATTTCAGGTTAATTCATTCCGAATCGACAATTGTTCTCAGTTTATTGAATTTTGAAAAATAAATAAAGACCTGTTAACAAGAAAAACATAAAAAATGTAATTGTTTGACACTGATTTTTCACATTGGTATACTTGAATAAAAATAGCGAAATCGTCATCAGCGCTATATTGCTTTTAACTCATGATAACTCATAATAATTCCATGTTATTGCTCTGTAACTGGCAGGGCACAGAACCTAATTTCAACAAATTTTGAATGGCAGCAAAGCCTCCTTGCTGCCCGGGGAGGGGAAAATGGCCGGCAAATCAAATCCAAAATCCTTAATCGCTCATGTGGATGCAGTCAAAAAAAATGAACGAGTATTTGAAGATGCCTTTCAGGGAGTTTCCAGAATGATCCTTGGGGCAGGCATACAGAAAATCACGGTTAAAGGGAAAACCACCTATCAGTTTGATATCTTCAGCCAGGGCAAAAAGCATCTGGTGGGCATGTATGATGAAATAAACAGTTTTGTATCCTTTGTAAAGGATGCTTCAGAAGGAGGTTCTTCCAGGGAAATGGCATTTGTCCTTGTGGGGGAGCCCGGCAATGGTAAAACTTTTTTTGTGGAATATCTTTGCGCGCGTTACAGAGAATTTTTAACCATCCCGAAAAATCGTAAATATACTTTCAGGTTTGTAAATCTGGATCAGATCGGAGGATACGGGAAAATTAATTTCATTGAATCCCAGACATATGAAGATCCCATGATTCTGGC
>CAYOYY010000096.1:0-5644 GCA_964408295.1 uncultured Desulfobacula sp.
TTGTTAAGACCCGCTCTACTAATTTATCACTGACCAATTTTCAAAGATCAAAAAACCGCCGGTTTCAAATATTTATATGACCGGCAAAAACCAGGACAATATACAGATTATACTGCCTGTTGTCAATCAATTTTTATTGTTATTTGATAATAATTTTATGATATTTTTTCTTGCCTGCACGCAGCATAAGCTCATTGGCACTGATATCAGCCTCACATATCATCTGATCATGGGAAGTGGCACGATTACCATTGATATAGGCGCCTCCCTGCTTAATCAGGCGCCTTGCATCGGATTTTGATCTGCAAAGGCCTGAATCAACAAAAAGATCTGCAACAGGAATTTTCCCGAGAATATCCTGACGAGAATATGAAGAACTGGGAATGGCATCATTCTGCAGGTTAGAAGAATCACCTTTTCTTGGTATTGAACTTGAAGGCAGAAGGTTCGGTTCAATTTCCATTGGCCCGAACATTGATACTGATGCCTTAAAGGCTTTTAAAGCTTCGTCCTCGCCATGACAGATCCTAGTGGCTTCATATGCCAGAACAGCTTTGGCCCTGTTCAGATCTGCTCCCTGCAAAGATTTGACACTTCTGATCTCATTCATGGGCAGAAAGGTAAACAAGGCAAGAAACCTTGATACATCTGCATCATCTGCATTAACCCAGAACTGATAATAATCATATGGAGAAAACCTTTGGGCATCCAGCCATACAGCCCCTTTGTGAGTCTTACCCATCTTGATGCCGGCCGAAGTTGTGATCAGGGGAAAGGTCATTCCAAATACCTGTTTTTTAAGAACTCTGCGGGTCAGGTCTATTCCCGCCACAATATTTCCCCACTGGTCTGATCCGCCCATCTGCAGAAAACAGTTATGGGATTTTGCAAGCTGGAGAAAATCATATGCCTGAAGCAGCATATAATTAAATTCAATAAAGGTTAAACCATCTTCAGAATCCATTCTTGCTTTATAGCTTTCTGCCTTGATCATGCGGTTTACACTGAAGTGCCTGCCTATATCCCTTAAAAAGGGAATATATTCAAGATTTACAAGCCATTGGGCATTATCCAGAAGAAGAGCTTTTCCATCTGAAAAATCCAGGAACCTGGACAATTGAGCCCTTATCCCTTTCTTATTTTCTTCAATCTGATCCATTGTGATTATTTTACGCAGTTCGGTTTTCCCTGAAGGATCCCCGATAAGACCGGTACCGCCCCCCACAAGGGCTATGGGCCTGTGACCGTGTCTCTGCATATGTGCAAGTGCCATGATGCACACAAGACTTCCCACATGAAGGCTGGAGGCTGTTGGATCAAAACCGATATAGCAGGTGGCCCTGTTATTTTCAAGATAGTCCTCAAGTTCTTCTGTATGGGTCAAATTATCAATAAATCCACGTTCCTTTAATACTGACAGCACACTCATCTATTTAACAGCCCTTATTTTTTAGTATATTCAACAGCTCTTGTTTCTCTTATCACAACCACCTTGACCTGGCCCGGAAATGTCAGGTTCTCCTCAATCTGACGGGCAATATCCCTTGAGAGCAGTACCGCAGACTCATCACTGATCTTTTCGCTTTCCGTAATAACTCTGATTTCCCTGCCTGCCTGAATCGCATAGGTATTGACAACACCATCAAATGAATTTGCAATCTTTTCAAGATCCTCCAGCCTCTTAACATAATTTTCAAGACTTTCTTTTCTGGCACCCGGTCTTGCACCTGATAATGCATCTGCAGCCTGAACAATATAGTCGTAGACAGATTCAGGCATCTGATCTTCGTGGTGAGCTGCAATTGCATTGACCACACTTTGTGTTTCACCATATTTTTTAGCAAGCTTTGCACCTATTATCGCATGAGCGCCATCAACCTCATAATCAACAGCCTTGCCTATATCGTGCAGAAGCCCCATACGTTTTGCAAGTTTGATATCAAGGCCTAATTCTGCAGCAATTGCGCCTGACAGAAAGGCCACTTCAACAGAATGCTGTAATACATTCTGGGCATAACTTGTACGGAACTTGAGCTTACCAAGCACCTTGATGAGTTCAGGATCAATACCGTGGACTCCAAGGTCAAAGGCAGCCTGCTCACCTGCCTCCTTAATGGCAATATCCACTTCCTCTGATGCACGCTCAACAACATCTTCAATCCTTGCAGGATGAATTCTTCCATCTGATATCAATTTTTCAAGAGACAGCCTTGCAATCTCCCTTCTTACAGGATTAAACCCGGAAAGAATGACTGCTTCAGGAGTATCATCAATAATAAGATCAATACCTGTGGCAGCTTCAAGTGCCCTGATATTTCTGCCCTCTCTTCCTATGATGCGCCCCTTCATTTCATCTCCAGGAAGATGAACCACTGAGACAGTGCGTTCTGCAACATAATCACCTGCATAGCGCTGTATGGAAGTTGCAATAATTTTCTTGGCTTCCTTATCAGCATGCTCCTTTGCCTCTGAAGTCACACGCTTGATCAACTTTGCTCCTTCATGGCGAGCTTCGTCTTCCATGGCCTTGAGCAAAAGCTCCTTTGCTTCATCAAGGGTCAGGCCTGAAACTTTTTCAAGTTCTTTTTTGGTTTCTTCTAATAATTGATTATAATGATTTTCTTTTCTGGCGGCAGATTCAAGCTTTCTCTGAACCTCAGCCTCTTTTTTCTGAATATTTATTTCTCTTTTTGATAACTGATCTTCCTGCCTGTCAAGTTTTTCCCTTTTCCTGGATAATCTGCGCTCCTCTTTTTTAAGCTCTGCACGGGTTTCTTCTGTTTCAGCATCAAAATCACTTTTCATTTCAAGAAGCCTGGATTTTGCTTCCAGTTTTGCTTCCTTTAACAGAGTTGCAGCCTTTGCTTTAGCTTCCTCAATTATCCGCTTGTTTTCCTCTTCTATATTTATACTCTCCTGAATCATCCTTTTTTTCATCATGAAAAAAGCAATGATTCCGGCTGCCAGAGCAACCACAAGTATTAATGAGAGTATTATGGTATGTCCCATTCAATTTCTCCTAATTTATATTAATATCAGCATATTATAACTGTAAATTTTCACAAATTATTCAGATATGAAATGAGGAAGGAAATGGGCAGGACAATTGATACAGGAATGATTATTACCCCCACAGACTGCCGTGTTGCTGGTTTAGGCTTTGAACCAAAGGTCCAAAAGTGGGTGTCCAATTATACCTTTAGGCTTTTCCTTGCAGGAGGAACCTAGCACACCAGTACAAGGGTGGACTCCCGTTTTTCTATGCGTTAGGACAAAGACTGTCATACAATCACGCACATTGCAGGGGTAAATATATATTAAGATTATATTTGTATTTATTCAATCCCTAAATCAATTTTTTTAACCAACGATGAAACTTGTGCATAGACATTCTTTTCAAGTTCAGAATATTTTACTTCAAGCTCATGAAAATCCTTTGACAGATTCATTGCAGCAAGCAGCAGAATTGCTATTTTATTTTTACCGGATTTGCCGGTACGGAACAATTCTTCAGCCTCTGCTATATATCTTTTTAAATTGTCAGCAATCTTTTCAGGATTTTCAACCTGATCATCAGGTTTAAATCTGAACTCTTCACCAAAAATATCAATTACAATAATTTCATCCAAAGAATTCCCTTTTCAAATTAGTCCCTTAAATCAGTCTGATGATTCCTGATAAACAGCATCACCGGAAAACTGATTCAGTTTAGTCAGAAGATTATCAACCTTAGACTCAACCATGAAGCTGTGCTCCGAAAACTGATCCTTGAGCGTATTTTGTTTATCAAGTTCCGCTTCAAGATTTCTGTTTTTCAACAGCAGCCTCTCATTTTCCGACTTAAGCGCATTACAATGTTTTATCAGAAAATCGATTTTCCCCTCGATTTCATCAAACTTTTCTCTGATACGATCATTCCCCAATTTCATAGTCTCACATAGTCTTTTAAGCCGGCAACAAGTATAATTCAATATATTTAATAAAGTCAAGGCAATTCATGTATCAGGACAGGGTCAGCAGTTCCCTGGCCCGCTTCAGTTCATCCAGTGTATTTACCCCCATAACCTGCATGGGTTCATCCATTGTAACAACGCAAATTTTGGCGTTTTCTGCCTGTGCAAGTTCAATTGCATCGGTCAGATAATATTCTTTCTGATTATTTTCCGGCATTATCTTTTCAATTACCCATGACAGCAGGCCAAGATCAAAGCAATAAATACCGGTATTAATTCTTTTAATTCTCTTTTCTTCTTCGCTTGCATCAGCTTCTTCCCTTATGGCCACCATTTCATTATTTTCATTCAGGATAATACGTCCATATCCGGATGGATCTGATATTTCGGTTGCCAGCACGCTTATACCGGCCCTGTTTTTTCGATGTGCTTCCACAAGGCACCGCAGGGTTTCAGGCCTGATCAGCGGCACATCACCGCACAGCACAAGAATATCCCTTACTGATGAGTCAAGGGCAGGCAAAGCAGTTTTAACGGCATCTCCTGTTCCTAAAAGCCTGTCCTGAAAAACAAAATCAACCTGAAAAAACTGTGAAATCTCATCTTTAACCATACCGGCCATATGCCCCACAACCACATGGATATTACTTCTGACAATCTGCATAGATGCCTCGATAACATGATTCACCATGGCTTTGCCGGCAACCTTGTGAAGCACCTTGGGTATATCTGATTTCATGCGGCTGCCTTTTCCTGCGGCAAGAATAACCACAGCCAGATCATCATAATAGTCCATTTATATTTCCTTCATAAAAAAAGGGTGTCTCCATTTTCTGTTTTACAGGAGACACCCTTTATCACAAGTTTATTCTTTACCGGACAATATCATCATTCATCCGGCAAGTTTCTTTGATGCTTTAAAATTATCATATTATCAGGCTTCAACTGCCGATTCCGCAAGTATAGTAACCTTGTCAGGCAACACCTCTGCAAATCCGCCCTCAATCTTAATCTGTTTCTGGGCTCCTGAAGCCGTTGTATACCTTAAAACACCAGATGCAAGTGATGTCAGAAATGTGGTATGGCCCTTTAATACACCAAACTCCCCTTCAGAGCCGGGAGCCACAACAGTTTCAACTTCCTCGCTCACAACTGATTTTTCCGGTGTGACAACTTCAAGAAATAATTTATCGGCCATGATATCCTCCGAACATGTTTTTATGCTTTTGCTTTTTCAATGGCCTCTTCAATGGAACCCACCATATAAAAGGCGTTTTCCGGAAGGTCATCATGTTTGCCTTCTATGATCTCCTTGAATGATCTTACAGTATCCTCAACCTTGACAAACTTACCAGGCATTCCTGTAAAAGTTTCAGCAACATGGAAGGGCTGTGACAAAAATTTCTGCAGTTTCCTTGCACGCTGTACTGTAATCTTGTCCTCATCTGAAAGTTCATCCATACCAAGAATTGCAATAATGTCCTGAAGCTCTTTATATTTCTGAAGAGTCTGCTGGACAGCACGGGCAACCTGATAATGCTCTTCTCCGATATAAGCAGCATCCAGAATTCTGGATGTTGAGTCAAGCGGATCAACAGCAGGATAAATACCAAGCTCTGCAATCTGACGGGAAAGAACAACCGTACCGTCAAGGTGAGCAAATGTTGTTGCAGGAGCAGGATCTGTCAAGT
>CAYOYY010000097.1:0-5613 GCA_964408295.1 uncultured Desulfobacula sp.
CTGAAATGGGAAGGGTTTTTACAAGCCCTGATACCACATCTTCTCCCTGGTTGCCTATTGTGAAGTCTCCCCAGAGCCTTATGGTGTCTCCGGGCAGCCTTGGGCTGTGGCTGAAAACAACGCCAGAGCCGGAGCGTCTGGAAAGGTTGCCGAACACCATTGACTGCACAGTGACAGCAGTGCCCCAGTCATCTGATATTCCCATTATCCGTCTGTAGTCCCTTCCCCTTTTTGACTGCCATGATGAAAAAACCTTGTTGATGGCCAGAAAAAGCTGGTCAATGGGCTCTTCAGTGAGTTCAATGCCTGAATCAAGAAGCAGCTGTTTATAAGCAAGGGCTACTTCCTTCATCTGTTCTCCTGTGAAATAGCGCTTGAATTCTATGCCAGCCTGTTTTTTCTTTGAATATATTATAAGATCAAAATCATCACGTTTTATACCGAATGCCATTCCATATCCCTGGATAAAACGGCGGTAACTGTCCCAGGCAAACCATGGATTGTTTGTTATCTTTGCTATGCTTGCTGCTATTTCTTCATTTATACCCACATTCAAAAAAGAATCCAGCATTCCCGGCTGGGAAATGGATGAACCGCTTCTGACTGACAGCAGCAGCGGATTTTCAGGGTCTCCAAAATGTTTGCCCGTTCTTTTTTCCAGGCTTGTCAGCATCTTGCCCACATAGCGTTTGAAATTTATATTGGCCGGCTTGTAATCATTGATGATTTCGCGGCATTTAAATACTTCTGTTGTTATGATAAAGCCTTCCGGGATGGCAATCCCAAGTTTTTTAAGCTTGATTAGATTAAGGCCCTTGTTCCCGAGAAATATGATGTTTTTGCTGATGGGATCTGAACTGTCGATTTCTATTACGGAAAATTTGGGGTCATAGTTTAAAAGCCGGCTTAAATGGATCTGCGACAGTTTTTCAGACTGCTTGAAAAGGGTATGCAGTATGCGGTTGAGAAAAACATCAAGCTGCTGAAGCCCGAGAGAGGTTGCAATGCGATCCCTGAAAAAGATTTCCGCCACCCTCTGGTCAAAATTTGAGTTGCGCGTTCTTGCAGAATCTGAGGGCATATATTTTTCAAGTATCTGATCCCTGCCAAGCCTTGCCTCAATCTGGCTGAGGTTGGATGAGTGAATATTGTTGAAATGGTCATGGATGATATCTGTGATTGCTTTTGTAAAGCCTTTGAAAATGTCCAGATACTGGGTAAATGTGCATGTTCTGATATTTACGGAAAATTTGAGAAAATCCATCTGAACATCCATCTGGCTGGATGCGATTCCATCAAGCTCAAGGGCAGACCTGAACAGGGTGAGTATATTGTATATATGCTGGAAAGTGGATTTTGTGATCACCTGAAGGTCAATGCTGCTGACAAGCTGTTCAAACAGCACGTTCACAATGCTTTCCACTCTCAGGGTCAGGCCCAGGGCATCAAACTTGGCCTCATTATAGCTTCCATACATGGAAGGGATGTCAACGGCAAAATGGCGTTTGTGGTAAATGGCTTCATTGGCTTCATAATGTTTTTTGGAAAGTATTACAGCTTTCAGCTCTTTCATATAGCAAAGAAGCTTCATGATCTTCTGTTCAAGATTTTTTTCATCAAGGGCATTAACCAGTTTCTTTGTGTCAGGAAGATTCTCGCTGTTAAAGGATGCCAGGTATTTTTTCAGTTCCAGGTTGTCCACCCTGTATTTCTGGTTCAAAAGCCTGTAAAACCCGAAGATCATCTTTACCCTTTGCCTGTCAATATCCTTAACGCCTTCCACATTGTCAATCAGGCTGTTCAGGGCTTTTTCCGTATAGAGCAGATAGTCGGTCGGAGCTGACACTCCCCTGAGCCTGATGGAATTGAGTATGCGGCATGGCCCGTCCACAAAAGGCCCGGAAGTCTTTATCTCCTCGTATATGGACGGAGGCACATAGGGCTTGAGTTTTGATTTGTCCTTTGTTTTCCAGAAAATGATCACTTCCTGGATAAAATCCACAATCCTTCCTGAGCTTTCAACATGGCATTGTTTTCTTAAAAAATGTATCAGCCTGTCCTTTCGCTGACAGGCTTCATCCAGGGCAGTTGAAATATCCCTTAACTGGCCTTCTGCGCCTATCTCGTTGAAAAATGCCGGCAAAAGCCGGGCAAGCTGTTTCACAAGATTAAACACAGGGCCTATGTCTGAATTGAGAAATTTTGTGATATCCCTTGGAAACAGATCAGTGTCTTTTATGAAAACCCCGCCTATGGCAAGCGAGATAATCAGGGCGGACAGCAGTCGCCTGGATTTTTTGGGATGGCGCCCTATCAGGTCCAGAAAAATCCTGATATTTTTTACATGGGCTGTATTGCTTTTTATCTGCCAGTCTTCTCCTGTGCCTTCAATCATGGGAAACTGGAATCCATGGTCAACTGTCCTGTCAATGAAATGATTGATCAGGTCAATCTGGGATGTTCTGTATACAGCTTCCCCGATTTTGTGGATACAGTCCAGAACCGTTTCAGGATGCTTGCCCTTGTGCTCTTTCAGCAGCAGAAAAGCCTGGTCAATTATGCTGATATCCTTTTTAAAGTCTGCATTGTCTATAAGATGGGAAAGGGTGGAGTTGATTTCCCTTAATGCCTGGACATGAATTGCTGCAAGCCCTGGTATGTGAATGATATAGAAAAGAAAGGTAAGTTTCAGATGCCATGCCTGGATATTGTCTTTTCTGCCTGCCATTATCTGTCTTGGTATTGACTGTACAAGGCTCACAAATTTCTGATAACTCACAAGAGCTGTCAGGGCTTTTGCTGTGCTGCGAGGATCGTTGGTGTGAAGTGTCTGAATGATGGTTTCAAGTTGTTTTTTCCATTCCAGAATACGGGAATGGGAAACCTGTCGAAGTATGGCAATCAGGTTTTGATCCAGTTTTTTAACATCCATGCTGCGGCCTGCCCAGGAAAGGGGATCTTCCATGGAAAGCCAGTAATCAAACGAATTTTCATGAAATTTTACCATGAAGCTGTTCATTGCATTAAAAACAGCATGGTCTTTTTTCACATTGTCCAGAAGCAGGTTTGTAATTTTATTTGGCTGATAATATGATTTTACAAAATAGAAAAAATCTGCACTGTCATATGTCTCAATTTTTTCAAGGGTGTCTTTGATCACATCAAGGTAGGAATCAGGGATATCAGGGCCTGATTCTTTCAATATATTTTCGATGAACAGGACAAGGTTATCAGCAGCCCCTGTTTTCAGACCTGTATCCGGGTCTGACTCAAAGGTGTCAAGAAAAATATTGGCAAACAGGGCCAGAGCCTGTGATCCTTTTGGATGACGGCGGTAAAGGTGAAAATACTGAAGGGAAAAATGCCTTGCCTCGCTTACAATGAATTCCCGGTTACGATAGGGGTGGGATAATTCCTTTAGAAAAATTGTGATTCTGTTTTTTATGCCAACATAGGAATCAACAATCTCAAGAAGAACATTGTACTTGGGATCAATCCTGACATCCACTTTTGTATCTGACAGATTTACCTCAAGCGCCCGGGATTTCACATGATATCCTTTCTTGTGTTTTTATGACAAATCCATGTACGTACCGGCACATTTTATCATTTTAATTTTAATTTTCAATGATCTTTGAAAGGGAAGACACAATTTTAATGCCTGCCTCATTCATTTCCTTTATTGCGGCAAGGCTTGTGTCCTGTGCAACTCCTCTGCACAGGCCTTTAATCACAATGACCCTGAATCCGGATTTAACACCATCCATTGCAGTTGCCTTTACACAATAATCAGTGGCAAGCCCGTAGACAATAATGGTGTCTATTTCTTCTGCTTTCAATATATTCTCAAGCCCGGTCGGCCTGCCATTGTCATCAAAAAAACCTGAATAGGAATCATATTCAGGATCGGTTCCTTTTTCAACCACGGCACAGAACATGTTCCTGTCAATTAGTATGTCAGCATTGGGTGTGTTTTTTATGCAGTGAGGAGGCCACAGGACCTGGGTTCGTCCTTCAAGTTCCAGTATTTCATATGGTTTTCTGCCATGATGGCTTGTATGGAAGGATATGTGTCCTTCAGGGTGCATGTCCTGGGTTGCAAAAATTTTATATCCTGCAGATTTAAGTTTCTGCGTTTCATTGCTTACCATATCAATATAATTTTTGTCAGTCCCCTGAACGGCAAGGCTTCCGTTTTTAAGTTCTGTAAAATCACCCTGTATATCCACCACCACTGCCGCAGTATGCTGGATATCCGGCTGCACCGGAACCGTGTCCCTGATAATGCTGTCTTCCATATTAATGCCTTTCTTTGTTAAACTACATTGCAGGTTCATGATTCAGACAGATAAATCCGATAAAAAATTTCTATCCAAGTTTCATGGATTAGTCAAATGAAATTCAGACTTGATTTTTGCCATATGCAGAACATATAAACCTTATATTTAATATTTTTATTATGCAGGGAGTCTGAACTATATGATTCAAACTATTCTGGACAATGATCTTTATAAATTCACCATGCAGCAGGCTGTTCACATGCTGTATCCAAGAGCCCAGGCCAGGTACAGGTTCACAAACCGCGGGGGCACTGTTTTCCCTGACGGGTTTGCCGGAAAAATCATGGATGAAATTGAGAAAATGGCTGACCTGCGCCTGAAAGAGGATCAAAAAAAATTCCTTGAAGAAAAATGCTATTTTCTGACTCCTGTGTATCTTGATTTTCTTTTTACCTACCGTTATGACCCCACTGAAGTGACAATACGTCAGGACGCCGGCAGGTTAAGCGTGGAAATACAGGGCCCGTGGTACAGAACTATTTTATGGGAAGTCCCTTTGATGGCAATCATAAGTGAGACTTTTTTCAATATGACCAGGCCCGAGATATTTAAGAAATCTGAAATAAAAGCCCGTAATCTTGAAAAGGCCGGCATATTGTCATCAAATGGGGTTAAGTTTGCAGATTTCGGCACCCGCAGGCGTTTTTCATCTGCAAATCATGAACAGATGATAAAAGACTTTCTGAGCATTGAAAATTCAACCATGATAGGCACAAGCAATGTGCATTTTGCCCATAAGTTCGATATAACCCCCATTGGAACCCTTGCCCATGAATGGTTCATGTTTCATGCTGTTCTGAACGGATATAAAATGGCAAATTCATCTGCACAGGATGCATGGGTCAAGGTGTTTCGCGGAGATCTCGGCATTGCATTGGCAGACACCTTTACAACAGATGTGTTCCTGTCTGAATTTGATACTTTTTATGCCAAGCTGTTTGACGGGGTAAGGCAGGATTCAGGTGATCCCTACCTGTTTGTGGAAAAACTCATAAAACATTATAAAAGCCTGCACATTGATCCTGCCACCAAAACCATTGTGTTTTCAGACGGGCTTGATGTGAAAAAAGCTGTGGATATTCATAAATACTGCGATGGAAGAATCAGGGATGCCTATGGCATTGGAACCAGCCTGACCAATGATGTGGGGGTCAGGCCTTTGAACATGGTCATAAAACTCAGCCAGTGCAGGGCGTCAAAGGACAGGCCATGGCAGGATACAATAAAATTGTCCGATGATATTTTTGACGAATCCAGTGCTTCAGAATATTCA
>CAYOYY010000098.1:0-5589 GCA_964408295.1 uncultured Desulfobacula sp.
GCAAAGCCTGAAAGCCTTATTGCCTGATTGCTGTCAATATTATATATTAACAGATTATGTTTTTTTCAGACAATAAATATGATGTCATTGTAATAGGGGCAGGTCATGCAGGCTGTGAAGCCGCCCTTGCATCTGCCAGAATGGGGTGCAAGACCCTTATCATGACAATTGACCTTGACAAGATTGCCTCCATGCCGTGCAGTCCTTCCATCGGAGGAATGGCCAAGGGCCAGCTTGTAAAGGAAATTGACGCACTTGGCGGATACATGGCAAAAATAACAGATTCATCTGCCATACAATACCGTACTTTGAATACCAGAAAAGGGCCTGCCGTTCATTCAACAAGGACACAGAATGACAAGGCCATGTATTCAAGAAACATGAAGCTTGCCATTGAAAAGACATCCAACCTGGATATCAGGCAGGCAATGGCCGGAGAGCTGATTATTGAGAACAATATTGTAAAGGGCATAATTGACTGCACAGGATTTGAATATCAGGCAGAGGCAATTGTCATTGCAACCGGAACCTTTCTCAGGGGCACAGTCCATATAGGTGCATCCAGAATTCAGGCAGGCAGGGCCGGAGAATTTGCCTCGGTCAGTCTTGCCAGAAACCTTGAGGAACTGGGATTCCAGACAGGCAGAATGAAAACCGGAACTCCGCCGCGGCTTCATGCAGACAGTATTGATTTTTCCGCATTCACCATTCAGGATTCAGAACCAAACCCCACTGCTTTTTCTTTTTCAACCCGTGAAATTAAAAACCCGATGCTGCCAAGCTTCATGGGCAGGACAAATGAAAAAACCCATGAAATTGTGAGGAAAAACCTTGAGTTTTCAGCCCTTTACGGAGGCCATATCAAGGGACGCTCAGCAAGGTATTGCCCGTCATTTGAAGACAAGATAGTCAAATTTCCCGACCGGGACAGCCACCATGTAATCCTTGAATACGAAGGAATCGGGTCAAAGGAAATTTATGCTTCAGGCCTTGGCAACAGCCTGCCGCTTGAAATTCAGTATCAGGTCGTCCGCTCGGTAAAAGGACTTGAAAATGCCAGAATCATGAGACCTGCATATGCCATTGAATATGATTATATCAACCCGCTCGAACTGTCTGCCAGCCTTGAGACAAAAAAAATAAAAGGCCTTTTTCTTGCCGGCCAGATCAATGGTACATCAGGGTATGAAGAAGCTGCCGCCCAGGGGATTCTCGCCGGAATAAACGCAGGATGCAGGGTTCAGAAAAGAAAACCATTTATCCTGGACAGATCCCAGGCTTATATGGCGGTAATGGTGGATGACCTGATCACAAGAGGCACAAAGGAGCCATATCGCATGTTCACTTCAAGGGCTGAATACAGACTTATTTTAAGGGAAGACAATGCTGACCTCAGGCTGGCTGAACTTGGGCATGAGCTTGGCCTTGTGGATGATGAAACCCTGTACAGATGCCGTCTTATCAAAGAACAGACAGAAAAGGAGATACAAAGAATCAAAACCACCACAGTCAAGCCATCTGACAGGGTAAATGCTTTTCTTGCATCAAAAAACAGCAGCCCCATTTCCAATGGAACAAAACTGGACCAGCTCATGAAAAGGGCTGAGCTGGACTATGAATCATTAAAGCAGATATGCCCGTTACCTGAACCTGTGCTTAAACGGGCAGGCAGGCAGGCTGAAATCATGATCAAATATGAAGGATACATCCGGCGTCAGCTCAAGGAAATAAAGAAATACAAAGACCTTGAAAAAATTCGCATACCGGAAAAATTTGATTATGAAAAAGCCCATGGCCTGTCAAATGAACTGAAGGAAAAATTGTGCCGCATACAGCCCTCATCCCTTGGCCAGGCATCCAGAATTGATGGAATGACCCCTGCTGCCCTTTCCGTGCTGATGGTGGCAATATCAGCATTTCAAAAAAACACAAAGCCTTGACTCCTATAATTTTGCTCTTACCTTAATGTGCATAAATTGCTAAACTAATGAATTAATTAATAAAAGGATTAATATATGGCTGATGATTATTACAAAATTCTGGGAGTTGACAAAAATGCAGGGCCTGATGAGATCAAAAAAGCTTACCGCAAGCTTGCCCTGAAATACCATCCCGACAAGACAAAAGGTGATAAAGCCCTTGAAGATAAATTCAAAAAAATAAGTGAAGCATATGCTGTTCTGAGTGATCCTGAAAAAAGGAATCAGTATGACACTTATGGATCTGCTGATTTCCAGCAAAGATTTTCCCAGGAAGATATTTTCAGAAACGTGGATTTAGGAGATATCCTGCGTGAATTCGGATTTGGAGGATCAGGCGGATTTTCCTCTGTCTTCGGAAGAAGCGGCGGCGGTTGCAGAGGCGGTTTTTCTTCAGGAGGCAATTCCTTTTTCCATAATATGGGAGGCGCAGGTTTCAGACAGAGACAGCAGCCTGTAAAAGGCCAGGATATTGAATACGAGATCCCCCTGACCCTTTCCGAGATCATGAACGGAACCAAAAAAACAATTACGATCAGTCAGGGCGGTGATACCAGGGCAATTGAGGTTAAAATCCCCAAAGGACTTACCCCGGGCAAAAAAATCAGGCTTGCGGGAAAGGGGCAGCCCAGTCCCAATGGAGGGCCGGCAGGCAACCTCTACATAAAATCAAAACCCGTTGTAGACAAAGACTGGGCAATTGAGGGCAATGACATACTGGTTACAAGACAGATCCCGTTGACAACGGCATTGCTTGGCGGCAAAATTCAGGTTGCCACTCCTGACGGCAAGACAATAAACCTGAGTATCCCGCCGGGAACAAACCACAGGGCAAAATTGAGAATTCCGGGACGGGGCATCCCGCATATGAAAAAAAACACCTGCGGAGACCTTTTTGTTGTGATTCATGTTACAATGCCTAAAAAACTTACATCACAGCAGAAATCACTTGTTGAACAATTAAAGGAAACAGGATTATAAATTTATCATGCCTGAACTGATCCCGCTAATCTCGGAATCCGAGATCCAAAACAGAATTAAAGCCACAGGAAAACAGATTGCAGATGACTACCAGGACAAGGATCTTGTCCTGGTAGGTATTCTCAAGGGTTCTTTTATTTTCCTGTCTGACCTTACACGCAATATCAGCATTGATCATGAAATTGATCTTGTGGGAGCATCATCCTACAAAGGTACCTCATCCACAGGTCAGATCGTATTCACAAAACAGCCGGACCTTGAACTTGAAGGCAGAGACATACTGCTTGTGGAAGATATCGTGGATACCGGCAACACGCTTTTAAAAATTGTGGAATTCATGGATCTTTTATCTCCTGCGTCCGTAAAAATTTGCAGTTTAATTGACAAACATGAACGACGTGAGGTAGAAATTGATGTGGATTATTCATGTTTTTCTCTTGAAAAAGGCTTTATTGTCGGGTATGGACTCGATTATAATGAAAAATACAGGAATCTTCCTGCCATCTATGACCTGAAACTTTAGGAACGAGGGGAGCCTTATGATTATAACCTGTGATAAGTGTTCAACCAGTTTCAACCTTGATGAATCACTGCTGAGCCCTGAAGGCTCAAAAGTAAGATGCAGTGTCTGCAAAAATATCTTCACAGCCCGGCCACAGACTGCGGAACCGTCAGCAGGCACAGAAGAATCTCCGGCTGACCTCTCACTCCAGGAAACTGATCAGGAAATTGAATCTCTTCCGGAGGAACCCTCATCCTTTGAAGTTAAAGAAGAAGATTTCTCCCTTGAAGAAGAAGATCTGGAGATGGAAGAAACTGACCTGGAAATTGAAGATCCTGAACTGGAAGAGCCTGAACCGGCAGAAGAAGATGATTTTTCCTTTGAAGACAATGTTGATATTGATGAAGCTGATGATCCCGGAGAACTTGAGCTTGAAGAGGAATCTGCCATTGAATTTGATGATGACGGGGATGACGACCTGATTCTGGAACAAGAAGATGCCTCCCTTGAATTTGACTATGATGATGATGACGGACTTGAATTTGAAACCATTGATGACGAAGATGATGATCTGATCCTGGAAGATGATGCCGTCCCCCTGGAAGAAGATGATGATCTGAGCCTTGAGATGGAAGTGCAAGAGGAACCCGCCCCGGAAGAAACCAAAGGCTCTGCTGACCTTGATGAAGAAACCAATATTGAACAATTGTCGTTGGAAAATGATGAAGAAGAGGAGTTTGAGCTGGATTTTGATGTCCAGGACAGCGATGATGATGCCCCCCCTGCCGAACCTGAGCCCGACACATCCCTTGAAGATTCTCCTGAAAACTCAGACATGGAGCAGGATGGCTCACAGATCCATGACAACACTGCACCTGAATCCGAAGAAGATGCCAAGGAGCCTCCGGTCATAACCCCTGAAGATGATTTTTCCCAGTACGATGAAATTCTGGACCAGGAAACCGAACCTGAAATAGTGGCCTCTGATAATGATGAAACCCATGGACAAAAAGAAACAGAAACCAAAGATCTTCCTCAGCAGACAAATGGTTCAGAAGATGCACATACTCCGCTTATAACTCCTTCTTCAGGAGCAAAAAGACGCAGAAAAAAGAAAAAATCCGCAGTGGGAGCTCCGGTTCTTGTTCTGGTCCTTGCATTTTTACTTGTAACAGGGGCCTATGTTGCAAGCAAAATGACAGGTTATAAAATACCATATCTGTCTGACCTTAATATTGCTTTCATTGATCAGTACCTGAAAACCCCTGAAACCCGGAAACCTGCACTGAAGCCAGTGCCAAATCAGAAGAGCGTCAATGGCAGGTTTGTTACCAATTCAAGTGCCGGTACCCTGTTTGTCATCACGGGCAGGGTTAAAAATCCGTCTGATACAGCATACAGTTATATCGAGGTCAAGGGAGCCCTCATAACCAAAGGTAAAAAACAGGCAAGAACCAAAACAGCTTTCTGCGGCAATATCCTTACGGAAGAAACACTTAAAAACAGTAATATTGCAGATATCAACAAAAAATTATCCGTAAAATCCGGCAATCATAATTCAAATATCAATATAAAGCCAGGGGCAAACGTTCCGTTCATGATTGTTTTTTCCAATCTTCCTGAAAAATTACAGAATTTTACGGTTAAGGTGGTTGGATTTAAAAAAGAAAAAAAGAAATAAGCAGGAAGCCTGCCCTGACATGCAGTTGCCTTAATATAAAATTAAATTTTAATGTTGACAAAAAAAACATTTTAATGATATTATTTTCGGGTTTTTGGCGACGTAGCTCAGATGGTCAGAGCATGCGGCTCATATCCGCAGTGTCCGGGGTTCAATTCCCTGCGTCGCTACCAAGAATTCACAATGGCCGGTAATCGCTATGATTACCGGCTTTTTTTATCTTGTCCGGCCGGGTTCCCTACTGGCCTGAATGCAGATTAATACAAAGAAACAGACACATAAAAATTAAAATCTTTTCTTTGCCAGGGCAATTTTCTTGACACCCTTATATATTAGCGTTATTTTAGTTAACTTTGTTAAAAGTATATTTTTTATAATTATGGTGATACATTAAATTTTTTTAATTATTGGAAGTGATATTTGATATATCACTTATTTAATCGAAT
>CAYOYY010000099.1:0-5211 GCA_964408295.1 uncultured Desulfobacula sp.
TTTCCTGTCAGGGGGGCTGAGTTTTTATCAAACTGCCCTGGATTTGAAAATTGTGCAGCAATTATCCGTCACCTGAATGAGAATTCAGATGGAACAGGTTTTCCCCAGGGGCTGAAAAGGCGTTATATACCTCTTTTATCAAGAATACTTGCAGGCGCAGATGTCTTTGATACTCTCAGGGATGAGCCTGATGCTGACAATATGGAAAAACTGCTTGAAAAACTGGAACTGTTTTCAGGCACAAGGCTGGACCCTAATATTGTTGCCTGGCTTGGTAAATATGCAGTACTGCATATGACTTCTGATTCCTTTAAGGTCAGGGGAGTTGGAATTCATCAGCTTGAACCTGGGATGACGCTGGGGACAGCTCTCTTTACCCATACAGGCACCAAACTTTTTTCTGTTAACACTTTACTTACCCGTGATGCTATTGATAATATCAAAAAATACAGCAGGGAATACCCTGTGGATGACATTGTTTATATAAGGGCATAAATTATGGATATATCTTCTATCATCGGCGTTGTTTCTGGTATGGGATTTATTCTCGGAACCATACTGATGGGCAGCAGTATCATGCTGTTTGTCAATATCCCGTCTGTGCTGATTGTTGTGGGGGGAACCATTGCTTCTTCCATGGTTGCCTTTCCTCTTGCAGATTTTTTAAGTGTGTTCAAGACTTCGGTTAAAATTTTCATGTTCAAGCTCCAGCCCCCGGAAGAAATTGTGGAATCTCTTGTTGAGATTTCAAACAAGGCAAGAAAAGGCGGGCTTCTGTCCATTGAAAGTGATATTCAGAACACAAGCGATCCATATCTGGCACAGGCTCTGCAGATGACGGTTGACGGAGTGAAAACTGCTGATATTGCAGCCATAATGCAAAAGCAGATGGCTCTTACAAAAAAGAAACTGGATGTGGGAGTAGCTGTTTTTGAGGGCATGGGATCATATGCGCCTGCATTCGGTATGATCGGAACGCTGATAGGTCTTGTTCAGATGCTGGCCAACCTTGATGACCCTTCCTCAATCGGCCCTAAAATGGCTGTTGCCATGATTACTACATTTTACGGGGCTGTAATGGCCAACCTGTTTTTCATTCCAATGGCGGAAAAACTGGGTGGAAGAAATGAAGAAGAAATCACCAACATGAATATTATTTTTGAGGGAATTATTTCCATACGTGAAGGTGAACACCCCAAGCTGATGGAAGACAAGCTGAAAATTTATCTTGATGACAGTAAAAAAGGCAAGGACTCAAAAAAATAAAAGAGAATAATCATGGCTGAAGAAGCAGCAGGCGCAGAAGCTGAAGAGGAGATGGTGCTGTCGGCACCTCCTGAGGAAGAAAAAAAGCAGAAAGCAGGTGCACCTGAGTGGATGTGTACATTTTCCGATCTGGTTACATTGCTTATGTGCTTTTTTGTTCTGCTGTTTGCCATGAGCACGACTCAGCAGGAAACCTACAAGGAACTTGTTCAGTCCCTAAGAAGCGCGCTGGGCGCCCAGGCCGTTCCTGAATCAGGTACAAGGGAGGGACTTACCATGCACGCTGTTCCTTCGGAAAAACCGACTGAAAACCAGCAGGTGGATGAACTGGGCGGTATGATTGAAAAGGAAATGGATGATATTGTGAGCGAGGTCAGGGAACTTGTCCTGTTCAATAAGCTTGGAGGTGAGGTAAGTGTCACCAAAAGCGATGACGGAGTTGTTATAACCCTGTCTGACCTTCTGCTTTTTCCCAGGGGCGGGACAAAGCTTTCTGAAAAAGGAAAAGATGTCTTAAAAAAAGTGGCAGGAGTGCTTTCAAAGCTTGCCTATCATGTAAAGATCAAGGGCTATACTGACAGCACACCCATTTCATCGCCTCTTTATCCTTCCAACTGGGAGCTTTCAACTGCCAGGGCCTCCACTGTTGTCCGCCTTCTTGTTAAAAACGGGGTTCCTCCCAGGTATATTTCAGCAGAAGGCTATGCCCAGTATCACCCCGTTGCCACCAATGACACGGCAAGGGGACGGGCGCTGAACCGCAGGGTTGAAATAGTCTATGAACGTGACAGCATTGCACGTCAGTTTGCAGATATGGGCATGGGCAAGAAAAAATAATCTTTATGCCTGGCTGATCTGTCCTGCCTGTTTCTTTATTTTACCATGCTCACTGCATTTGAGTTTTGCCTGTTCTGCTTTTACGATTTTTTCAAGGTCTGCATAGGGAATATCCTTTTTCATGCCAGGGCATGCCCCTGCCATGGCATTCCAGTTTTCAGGATATGAGATCACAGCCTGTATAAATGGCCAGGCTTTACACATATAAGGCTTTACAGGATGGATGGTGCATTGTCTTGTCCTGTCAAAAAAAATGCAGTATCCGTCATTTCCAAGGGCAAGGACATGGCGTGAGCCTGACCTGTCACAATACCTGTCGATAAATTGTTCAGGATCGCATTTTATATAGGCTGAAATATTTAAGATATCATTTTCATCCACATAGGTGCCGCCGAATCCTTTGCAGCAGTCTCCGCACTGACGGCAGTTGAAAATGTCCCTGCCTGTTTTATATTCAGAATCCATATCGTTTTTCCAGAGCTTTCTGCATGGTAAGGGAGTCAGTGTACTGAAAATTTCCTCCCATTGGAATGCCGGTTGCTATTCTGGTTACTTTTATATTTATTGTTTTCAGTCTTTCAAAAAGATATGAAGCCGTGGCTTCTCCTTCAACATCGGTCTGGGTTGCCAGTATGATTTCCCTTGTTTCCACGTTTTCTGCCCTTTTGAACAATTCCTTTATTCTTAATTCGTCAGGGCCTATGCCATCAATTGGAGAAAGCGCTCCTCCAAGGATATGATATATGCCTGAAAAAGCATTGGATTTTTCAATTGCTGCCATGTCAGAAGGGTTCTCCACAACACATATTATGCTGTGATCCCGTGCAGGATCACAGCAGATCCTGCACATTTTCCTGTCGGTAAGTGCAAAGCAGTTGCTGCACAGCCTGATTTTCTTTTTAAGGGCAATAATATTTTCAGCAAGGGTATATGCCTCTTTTTCAGGAGCATGCAGAATATGAAGTGCCAGCCTTTCTGCTGTTTTTCTGCCTATGCCCGGCAGCTTTGACAGGCTTTCTATGAGTTTGACAATTGAATCAGGATAGTGGTTCATCAGGTATTAAAGTCCTGGTATATTGAATCCGCCCGTAAGTTTTCCCATTTCAGCGGACACCATTTCCTGTGATTTGTTCAGAGCATCATTGACAGCCGCAAGAATGAGATCCTGGAGCATTTCAATGTCTTCAGGGTCAATGATTTCCTTTTCAAGGGTAATGGACTGTATTTTCTGTGCGCCTGTCGCAACAACCTTGACCATGCCTCCGCCGGAAGATGCTTCCACGGTCTTTTTTGCAAGTTCTTCCTGGGTTTTGAGCATTTTTTTCTGAAGTTTCTGTGCCTGTTTCATCATGGTGTTCATATTTTTCATGATCGTTCTCCTGTTGTTTTAGTATTTTATTATCTGTGCATTGAATATTTTCTGGGCATCAACAACCAATGGGTGGTAAAGAGCTTCCTGTCTGGATTTCATTTCATTATTACCACCATTTTGAGATGCCGTTGAAGAAGCCGACCTGTTTTCACAGGAAAGTTTCATGCAGAGTTTTTTGCCCATGGCTTCCCTGCAAAGGGCTTCAAGCTGTTCCTTTTTTGCTTCAAGGCGCTTTTTTTCATAGGAAGAGCAGTTTTTAAGTTCGATTGTGATTTCGTCCTGAGTCTGTTTTGCAATATCTGCCCTGTTTACAAGTGTGGCAGCAGAAGGCACGGTTTTTGAGACCAGGTTTAAAAAATTCTGCCAGTTTTTTTCAGGCCTGGTGTCGGATAGTGTTGTGTCCTCATGATCAGGGCAGGGTGCCTGATGGTCAGCCTGATGATCATCTTTGTCCTGAACAGTGCAGGGCCGGGCAGCCGCCTGATCTTTCCTGTCTGGCTGAGAACCAAAACTGGTTCTCAGGATATCCAGTTTTTTTATTATCTGTTCAATTTCAGCTCCCGGGTTAAGCTCTGCCAGTTTCAGCAGTATTGCTTCAATTGCAGTCCGTGTGTGTGCCGAGTATCTGATCATTGATTCTTCTTCAAGAAGCACATGCAGTATTCTTGTAAGAAAAGCACCTGAAAATTTTTCAACTGAAAGGGATATCTGTCTTTTTTCATCATCGGGCAGGTCAATGGATTTTGTATCAGCACCGCAATGCTTTATGATGGCAAGGTTCCTGAAATGAATAATCAGGTCTGCATAGAATTTTTTCATATCCATGCCTGAACCGTGTATTTCATCCACAATGTCCATAAGCCGGGAGCTGTCTTTTTCAAAGACTGCATTGCTGACATCATGCATGATTTTTGTGTCAAGGACACCCAGTGTATCGAGCACGGTCTGGTGGTCAAGTTTTTTTGTTCCTGCTGCGGACAATATCCTGTCAAGCAGGCTTAAGGCGTCCCTGATGGATCCGTCTGCTTCTTTTGCCACGACATCAAGGGTTCTTGATTCCAGCTCAAAGTTTTCCATTGAACATAATTTCTGAAGATGCTCTGAAATCAGTGCAAGGCTGATTCTGCCCAGGTCATGGCGCTGGCACCTTGAAAGAATTGTTGCAGGAAGCTTATGCACTTCGGTTGTGGCAAAGATGAACATTACATGGGACGGAGGTTCCTCAAGGGTTTTCAGCAGAGCATTAAAGGCTGCATTGGACAGCATGTGGACTTCATCAATTATGTATATCTTGAACCGGGCTGTGGAGGGCATGTATGTAACATTTTCCCTGATTTCCCTTATCTGATCCACACTGTTGTTGGAAGCCCCGTCTATTTCAAATACATCAGTGCAGTGGCCTTCAATGATATCCTTGCAGGTTTTACATTCATTGCATGGTTCAGAACCTGATCTTCTGGCACAATTTACTGCCCTGGCAAGGATTCGTGCAATGGTGGTTTTGCCGGTTCCTCTCGGGCCTGTGAAAAGGATTGCATGGGCAACCCTGTCAGATGAAAGCGCATTGGCAAGAGTTGTTGTGACATGAGGCTGTCCCACAACTTCAGCAAATTTAAGTGGCCTGTATTTAAGTGCTAATACTTGGTATGACATGATGTCCGGTATGATCGGTGGCGGAGAGGGAGGGATTCGAACCCTCGGTACCCGGTTAGGATACACACGCTTTCCAGGCGTGC
>CAYOYY010000100.1:0-5046 GCA_964408295.1 uncultured Desulfobacula sp.
GCCTTCACCTAAGATATCTTAAAAAAGCAGGCGGGCCGGGCACATGGCAGCTTTTCAACCACAGCACAAAAGGCGGGGTGCTTCAGGATGAAAATCTTGTCAGGGCCAGAACCATTGAAGAGATAGGTGCATGGCTCATAAACAACAGCCTCTATAACGAGAGCACAATCATAAACCTTGTGCCCAATCCAACCTATGTTACTTTTGATGATATTAAAAAACTGTTCAGGGCCATGCATGATTTTTTTTCTCCTGTGCTTCATAATCCAGCAGGATTTGATGCCCTTCTTGTAAAGCCTGTTATGACCTGTCTTTTCATATCCCTTAATTTTTATGCCCCAAGGCAGCAGCACAAGGTAAGTGAATACACAGCAGTCTACCTGAATTCATGGGGGGAAATGTTCTGTAAATCCAAATATTTCGGCAGAAGGCTTCTTTCCATGGAGGAAACAAAAAAACACATCATGGCAACAACCGGCATAAAGAAAATGCCCCTTAATACAATTTTTTATTTTTCAAAGGGTGTTGCAAGATGATCATGATTTTTCCCTGAAATTCATCACCCTGCTGACAATTTCTTCAGGGTCGTCAAGTATTGAAAAAAGATCCAGATCTTTTTCAGATATCATTTTTTCCTTTAAAAATCTGTCCTGTATCCAGGAAAACAGGCCCTGCCAGTAATCCCTGCCTGCAAGAATGATGGGAACCCTGCGGATGCGCTGTGTCTGAACCAGTGTGATTGTTTCAAACAGTTCATCAAGGGTTCCAAAACCTCCGGGCATGATGATAAAGGCCTGTCCGTATTTCAGGAACATGACCTTTCTTACAAAGAAATATTTAAACTCAATCTGAGTTGTTGCATATGGATTTGGTTTCTGTTCAAAGGGCAGGGTGATGTTCAGCCCCACAGATTCTGCATTGCCAAGCGCGGCCCCTTTGTTTGCGGCTTCCATGATTCCACCGCCTCCGCCTGTTATCACTGCATAACCCTTTTTTGCAAACAGCCCGGCAAGTTCCAGGGCTTTTTTATAATAGGAATGCTCAGGTTTTATTCTTGCGGATCCGAATATTGTTACGGCAGGCCCAAGCTTATGAAGGGTATCGATTCCTTCCACAAATTCGCCCATGATCTTGAACAGGCGCCATGATTCGCCGGATTTAAAGTCATTGATGGGATAGTTTCCGTTTGAGTAATTTTTTTCCATTGCAGCCTTATCCTTTCATAATTTTTGTAAAAGCCGTTGCTGTCAGGTTCTGGTCAATTTTTTCAGAATATGGTAATAATATAAAAGAAAACCTTTAATTACAAGCATTCGTCCTGCATTGACATTTCAGGGTGAAAGGTATAAAAAAAGAAAATTTTTTCAAAGAAAGTTTGAAAGTGACAGCTACAGGACATATTGCCCGTACAACCTCAGTGAAAAATGAACTTGGCATGCATGCAAGGCCCGCGTCAAAAATTGCCGCAATTGCTCAGCAGGCAAATTCCCAGGTACTGCTGTGCGTTAATTCACACAAGGTGGATGCTGCAAGCATTCTTGATATACTGAGCCTGGGAGCGGCAAAGGGAACCAGAATAAAAATTGAAATTGAAAATAAAAAAGATCTGAAAGTTCTTGAACAATTGATCGTTTTTTTCGAAAACGGTTTTGGAGAAGATTAAAGAAATGAACACTTCAGCATCCGCACAGAAAATACTTAAGGGAATAGGCGGATCACCCGGCATATGCATTGGCAAGGCCTACCTTGTGGATAAGGAAGGCGTCAATATAATCAAGCAATATCCCATTACAGAAGAACTTGTGCCACGGGAAATTGACAGGTTCAAACAGGCTGTGTGCAAGGCAAAAAACGATCATGCAAAAATCATTGAAACCCTTGATGAAGACCTTGGTGAAACCCTGAACATCCTTGAAACCCACATGATTCTTTTCAAGGACAAGATGCTGTATGGGAAAACCATTGATACCATTTCCAGGGAAAAGATCAATGCTGAATGGGCATTGAGAAAGGTATCAAGAAAAGTTAAAACCATGTTTCAGCAGATTGACGACCAGTATCTTAAAACCAGGGTCAATGATATTGTCCAGGTGTCAGACAAGATAATGTCCTATCTTGTGGGTGCCCAGGACATGGAAATATCAAAAATCAACAAACGCGTCATTATAGTGGCTCATGACCTGTCCCCTGCCGATGCCAGCCAGATTCAGCTTGAGCATATCAAGGGCTTTGTCACTGACAGGGGAGGCAAGGATTCCCATACAAGCATAATAGCCAAGTCCCTGAAAATTCCTTCAGTGCTCGGGCTGGGCATGGCCACAGCAAGCGTGAACAATGATGATATACTGATAGTTGACGGATCTTCAGGAATTCTCATCATAAATCCTGATGAAGATACCCTGTTCAAATATGAAGAGCGCATTGCAAGGTTTGAGGAATACAGGGCAGGGCTTGAACGGCAGGTGCACCTGCCTGCTGTGACAAAGGACGGGGTTTCCTTTAATCTCATGGCCAATATTGAGCATGTTGAGGAAGTCGTTGCAGCACGGGATTATGGAGCTTCTGAAATCGGCCTTTTCAGGACCGAGTTTTTATATCTTGATCTGAAACGTTTCCCAACCGAAGATGAGCTTTTGTCCAGGTACAGGGAACTTGTTGAACTCATGAGCCCCAAAAGTGTCACCATAAGAACCCTGGACATAAACGGAGACAAGGTAAATCCCCTGCTTGCCCAGGTTGAGGAGGCAAATCCTTCGCTTGGAATGCGGGCTGTAAGGTTCTGCCTTGAAAACGAACATGTTTTTATCACCCAGCTCAAGGCTATTTTCAGGGCAGCAGCATTTGGAAACATCAAGCTGCTCATACCCATGATTTCATGTGTGGAAGAGATTATTCAGGTAAGACAGATCATTGACAGGGCTGTTTGTGAACTTGAAAGCGAAAATAAAATTTTCAATCGGGATATCCCTTTAGGAGCCATGATTGAGGTGCCTTCGGCAGTCATGATTGCGGAAAAGCTTGCAGATCATGTTGATTTTTTCAGCATAGGAACCAATGACCTCATACAGTTCACAATGGCAATTGACAGGCGCAACAGGCAGGTTGCCCATCTTTACCAGGCATTGAACCCTGCTGTGCTTAAAATGATAAAAATGACATATGATGCAGCCTCAAAAAAGAAGATTGATCTTGTAATGTGCGGTGAAATGGCAGGAGATCCCATAAATATTCCAGTGCTTGCAGGCATGGGACTTAGAAATTTTTCAATGAATTCAGCTTCAATTCCTCTTGTCAAGAAAATGATCCGTGAACTTGATATAAGGCATGCAGGAAAAATTGCAGAAAAAATCATGGGATTTGATACGGTACAGGAATCTTTGAACCTGCTCAGAACAGAGTTTAAAGAAAGCCTTCCTTTTATTGAGGCAGAAGAAAACATATGAGTTCAGAATACATAAAACAGATTGCAACCAATAAAAAAGCCTTTCATAATTATTCCATTGAATCAAAATATGAAGCAGGAATAGTTTTATGCGGCACTGAAGTAAAATCCATACGCCAGGGCAGGGTGAGCTTTCAGGATTCATATGCTGACATTAAAAACGGAGAGGTATTTTTAAGACAGCTTCATATTTCTCCATATAAACAGGCACATAATGCCAATCATGAATCTTTGAGAGCCAGAAAACTTTTGCTGCATAAATATGAAATCAGAAAGCTTGCGGCAAAAATCAATGAACGGGGCTATACGCTCATTCCTTTGAAGATATATTTTAAGAATGACAAAATAAAGGTTGAGATCGGCCTTGGCAGAGGCAAGAAACTGTATGACAAAAGACAGGCCATAAAAGCCAGGGACATGAAAAAAGACCTTGACCGTGAGCGCAAGAAAAACTCATATTAGCTGCAAACATTGACTTTTGCCCGTTTCTGGCTTATATTTGACCTGTGAGATGATCTTTAACAATCAGGGGGCGTAATGGTTTCGACGGAGATTGTGAGGCCCAAGGTAGCATACCGAGCTTTTTGCCACCTCGTAAACCTGGCAGAGCTTAAATATAATCGCAGACGATTATAACTACGCTGTAGCTGCGTAAGAGCAGCTTCCGTCCTCCCGGCATTTTTCCTGCAAATCCGGGCAAGGGCGTCGACTCAGCAGGATCGTCTTCAAAGGCAGCCTGATCCTTTGAAGATTAAATTTTTTCAGGCTCAGTCACAGGGTATCCATCTCAGAGGAGACCTTGTGATGAAAGATAAATTCTGAGATAAGTATGTAGAAGCCTGGGTTGATCATTTTCGGACGCGGGTTCAACTCCCGCCGCCTCCACCATTGAACACAAAACGAACCGGTCCGATTACAGAAACCTTTTTAAATCAAATCGTTGTACAATCACTCTCCCTATCAAGCCAGAAAATCTAATCAGACTTGAGTTAGGAAATAAGCATATTTGGTGTTACCGAATTCAAAGTCTCTTGCAGGAAACAGGGTCAGTTTTATTTCCTGATGGATTGTAGAAAATTTTGACTTTTTCTTGCATATGATCTAGCAAATATTATATTTACATAGTGCAAAGAAATGCAGGAAAAAGGAAAATCAAAGCTGTCTGGAGGCAATAATGAGTAATAACACCGGTGCGAACCTTGGATTTGAAGATAAACTCTGGATGGCGGCTGACAAACTGCGTGGCACAATGGATTCTGCAGAGTACAAGCATGTGGTACTCGGACTGATCTTTTTGAAATACATCTCCGACTCTTTTCTTGAAAAATATGAAGCCCTCCAGGCTGAAGAGTTTGCCGATCCGGAAGATCGGGATGAATACCTGGCAGACAATGTATTCTGGGTACCGACAGAGGCGCGTTGGAGTTTTCTTCAGGGTAAAGCAAAAGATCCCAGGATTGGACAGCTGATCGATGAAGCGATGACCGCCATCGAGAAGGATAACAAAACCTTAAAAGGTGTGTTGCCGAAAGATTATGCAAGACCTGCTCTGGATAAATCCCGTCTTGGCGAGTTGATTGATCTGATTGCCACCATTGGTCTTG
>CAYOYY010000101.1:0-5042 GCA_964408295.1 uncultured Desulfobacula sp.
CAAGGTTGATCTGAGGGTATCCACCTATGTTACAGTTCATGGAGAAAAAATTGTTTTCAGGCTTATCAACAAGATGGACAAGCTGCTCACTGTTGAAGAACTTGGCATGCCCCCCAGAATGCTTGAAAATTTTATCACCCGCTCACTCAATGCCCCCAGCGGAGTCACAATAGTGACAGGCCCCACAGGCTCTGGCAAGACTTCAACTGTTTACAGCTGCATTGACCATCTGAACACTCCCGAGCACAGCATAATCACGGCAGAAGACCCGGTGGAATATGTCATTGACGGGATTGCACAGTGCTCCATAAACGAAAAGCTCAACCTTACCTTTGAAGAAACCCTGCGCCATATTGTGCGCCAGGACCCTGACATAATAGTAATTGGCGAGATAAGGGATTTCTTTTCTGCTGATGTGGCTGTTCAGGCAGCCCTCACAGGCCATCAGGTTCTTACAACATTCCATACTGAAGACAGCATAGGGGCTCTGGTACGCCTGATAAACATGAAAATCGAGCCTTTTTTAATTGCCTCCACCATTAACTGCGTACTGGCCCAGAGGCTTTTAAGAAAAGTATGCCCCCATTGCAAGACCAAACACACCCTTGGCCCCAAAGAAATGAAACTGCTCGGATATACCGGTGGTGAACTTGCAGGCGGCACCTTTTATAAAGGCGAAGGCTGCGGCCATTGCAGGCATTCAGGATACCAGGGCAGGATTGCCGTGCATGAAATGCTTCTGCCTGACGAGCATGTCAGGGATGCTGTTCTGAAAAATGCCACAAGCCATGAACTTAGAACCATAAGCATAAAAAGTGCAGGTCTTGTCACTCTGTTTGAAAGCGGCATATACAAGGCTGCCACGGGAATTACCACAATTGACGAAGTTTTAAGGTGCCTGCCGAAGCTGACGTTGCCCAGGCCTCTTTCTGAAATCAAACGACTGCTTGGAGGATAAGATTGCCACAGGATCGATCCTTTCTGGAAATTATTGAAGATTATATTGCATCTGGCAAGGTGGTGCTGCCGCCCTTTGACAAAACAGCCATCAGGGTTCAGCAGGAAATCAGAAAAAAAGATGTTAAAATATCAAAAATTGAAAAACTTATAATTGCAGATCCTGCCATGTCAAGCCAGATTCTGAAACTTGCCAATTCAGCATTTTTCAGAGGTCTTTCAAAGGTGATGACAATAAGGGAGGCCATTGTCCGTCTGGGGCTTGATGAAATAACAAGGATGGTCATGGTTTTAAGCCAGAAAAAATTATATGATACAAAGGATGCTTTTATAAAAGGCTACCGCAATATACTGTGGCAGCATGCCCTTGTCTGTGCCCTGGTCAGTCAGTGGGTTGCAAGGCAGTCAGGTTTTGAAGAACTGACCCAGGAAGTTTTTTTTGCTTCCCTTTTACATGACATAGGCAAATTGTTCCTGATCACTGTAATTGAAAAGATAAAACAGGCAAAAACAGCTTCATTTGTCCCCTCAAAAGCTGTTATAAATGAGATCATAACAACATTGCATGCAGAACAGGGGTATAACCTGCTCAGGCAATGGAATCTTCCTGATATATACTGCCAGGTTGCAAAGGAACACCATGAAAAAAAATTTGATCCTTCAAATGTGCCCCTGGTGGTTTTAAGACTTGTCAATAAAACATGCAGCAAAATCGGAATTACAGGCAGAAAAAACGAAGATCCAGGCAATTCAGTTAGTGCAGAAGCCAATTTTTTCGGTTTTTCAGAGATAAAACTTGCAGAGCTTGAACTGCAGATTGAAGATTCATTAAAAAGAGTAAGTTCCCATTATAATATAAGACCGTCAGGATAATGACTCAGGAAAAATGAAATAAAAGATATGGCCCGAGCTTGTCATAATGGTCGCGGGATAAAAATTCAGCACCGATATCATTATCTTTTACTGTTCTTACAACAACTTCCTTTGACACTCGTGATGAAGTTGCATCATCAAGTACAAAGTTTATTACCACCCTTGTGCCGGGCTCAAGATCAAGTTTTTTTTCTGTTCTGATTTTAAGTCCCAGCCTTGAAATATCAACCACCCTTGCCCTGTATGTATGACCGTCAGCAACAAGTTCACCTTTAAGATCCACCGGTTTTCTTACATGTTTGCGCCTTTCAAGCTCCAGGGATGAGGTGCATCCGCATTTACATTTATATTTAAGCCTGATTTTTTTATCCAGTCTACAGAATTTTGATACATCCAAAAGCCTTGTTCCCCCGCATTCAGGACATTTAAAATTGGCTTTACCGCTTGAGGCTGCAAAAACTTTATATACCACAAAAACTCCTTAACACATCTATTTTTTATATATTGATTCTAACCATTAAGTTCTCTGTTTTCAAGAAGGATAATCCAGCATAAAGTCAGAAATGGAAAAATAAGGCATCTGCCAGGCAGCCAACCTGCCCGCCGGCCAGGATATTTTTCTTTAAGAATCTATTTTAATATGATAGGAATATTAGTTCTGAATAAATTCTGAAAGGAACGACCAATGCAAGCGCACTATATCCCTGAATCATCATTCCCATTGAAACTTGCTTCCAATATATTCATGCTGGGCAATTATTTTTTCAACCTGTTCATGATCACCGGGCAGAAAAAATCAGCCCTGTTTGAAACAGGTATCTCAGCAGTTGCAGACTCAGTGATCTCACAGCTTGAAAGCCTTGATATCAGCCCTGACTACATAATTGTATCCCATCCTCATTCAGACCATATCACAGGGCTGCCGGCCCTGACGGAAAAGTTTCCAGAAGCAGAAATAATAACAGCCAAAGGAGCCAGAGAGTTCATAACCCACCCCAAGGCAGGCCCTCTGATGATAAAGGAAGACCGTTTCATGTCAGCCAGCCTTGAAAAATTCGGAATCAGGCCTGGAAGACCGCCTCTTGAAGCTGTTCCGGATCTTGGCAATGCACTTGCCATAGATGGGGATACCCTGCTTGACCTTGGAGGAACAAGCCTTAAGCTTGTTACAGCCACAGGCCATTCTCCGGGGAATCTCATGGCTGTCCTGCCTGAACAAAAAATATTATTCTGTTCTGACAGCATTGGGTTCCATTTTCCGGGCAGGGGATTTCTTCCCCTTTTTTTCACAGGCAAAGACGCATATCTTGATACCCTTTATTTTATAAAAGATTTCAACCCCTCCATCATCTGTCCTGCACACCAGGGCCCTCTTTCAGGCAAAGCCGCTGTATCCGGAATCAAAGAATCGCTTAAAACAACCCTGGATCTGATCAATGAAATCAGACATTCCAGTCTTCCTGATTCCGAGCTTGCAAAAAAAATTTTCCAGCAGAACTACAAAGATGAATTTACCCTCTACACTGAGCAGAATATAAGCAATTGCGCATCACTTCTCGTAAAAAGGGCTAAAGAGGATTAATATCGGCACAGGGGCGCGACCTGGCCTTTCTTAAGGCAAGATAGACATTTGCGCTGAATATGAGAAAAGCGCCTGTCCAGCCTGAAATGGTAAGGGCAGGTTCCATGGCAATCACAGGGCCGAGCAGGGCTGCCAGCAGTATCCTTGTTGATGATATTATGCTTCCTTCAATGGCTGTCACATATTTGAACCCCAGGGTTATGAGATACTGGCCTGTAATGGATGCAAAAGAACAATAAAAAAGATATTCAAGCTCATTTCTGTCAGGCAGATGAATCCTGTCAAAAAATACTGCGTAAATCACAAGAGATCCAAGCCCGAAAAGAAAAAACAAGGTTGTTTCAGTATCATGCATCTGACGGGACAGGTTCAGATAAATAATGGCAATGGCAGCACTTATGCCTGAAGCAAGCCCCCACAGGGAATCCATGTCAAGGTGCATTCCTTCTGGAGCAAGTATGAGCCAGACTCCTGCAAACGCAAAAATCACAATAATCACTGCAATAATATCTCTCTGATCTTTCAGGAATATCCATGAAAACACAGCAATGAACAAAGGATATGTCATGTTCAGAATATTGCCCTGAGCAACTGAAGTAAGATCAACAGCCTTGAAAAAACAATATACTGCTACGCAGTTTGCAAGGGTCCTGCCGACAAGATAGTGCAGATTCACAACCCTGATCCTTTTATGCCCAAGTTTCATCACAAGTGTCACAACAATGAAACCAAACAAAAATCGTGAAAAGGTGAAAAAAGCAGGATCAGCCTCAATACCCTTGAGCTGTGCGCGTTTCACGGCCACCGTTGCAAGGTAGAATGCAAAGGCTGACAGAAAAATACAAAGACAGCCCAGCATTGTTTTCAGATCAGCCTTAAATTTTTGAGGCAATGCCGGCTTCCTTATTAGTCCATATCAGATCATTGAGCATCTTCTTAAAATAAGGAGAAACCTTTTCAAACCGGATGGCCACTCCTTCTTCTTCCACTCTGACAATCTGACCCTCAAGCTTAAAGGGCTTGTCATATCCAGGAATGGAAAAGACAAGTCTGACATTTTCACCAGGATCAAATCTGCCCTTTACCCGCACAAAAATTCCACTTGCACTTATATCCCGTGCATTTGACTGAATCACCCTGGTTCTGGTGACAACATCAATGTCTGTGGCGGTTTTCAGGCGTTGATAATCCCTTTGACTGCCGGTCTGCCAGGTTCTTAAAAGTTCCAGAATCTCCTTTTGCTGAACTCTGGTAAGATTGTGAATTCTTTGAATGATTTCATCCAGCATATTTTACACCTTTTTTTATTATCAACCAGTTTCCCGCCAGACAATAATTTTTTATAACTCATTTATAATGGTTTAACAAGCTGTTCCGAAAACAATCACAGGCCAACCCGTGTAAAACAGAATACAGTGAGTCATGTACCCGGCAAAGGCCAGAAGGAATATTTGCAGGCGTCATGATCTTTGCGGTGGTCCCCAAAAAACGAACAATGTGCTAAGCTCTGAGTTAATACCAAGAGAAAGGAATTGACAATGCGTAGGAAAAAAAAACAGTACAGCCCTGAATTTAAAGCTAAAGTTGCCCTGGCAGTCATAAAGAATGAAGAAACCGTTGCTCAGTTGGC
>CAYOYY010000102.1:0-4796 GCA_964408295.1 uncultured Desulfobacula sp.
CTGACCGGCATTCTCTATTTTCAAAATGGATTTAATATATTAATTATCAATTAGGATATTCTTGGACATCTGAATATGCTGCTTCCATTGATGTCTGAAAATTCTTTACATCAGATAGTGCAGCAGAATTATACGCTCTTGTTCTGTAACTTGAAAACTGCGGGATTGCAATTGCAGCAAGGATACCGATAATTGCAATAACAATCATGAGTTCTATCAGGGTAAATCCTTTCTGATTCCTGTGTGTTTTAAGCCAATTAAACATTTGTCACCTCCATTGTTTTATGTTAATTAATTTAAACTTTTTTAATTGTTTTTAAGACCGTCTTTTGTCAAGATTCAGTTACAAGAAGAATGCCAGACTGTACAAAACAATTAAAACAATCTATAACTATTTGATATTATTTTAATTTATAAAAATCAGTCAGGCGGGTCCATAATTATAAAAAAAAAATATGGACTGTTTATAAACAATTTTTGAATTTTTTTATCAAAAATTGTCATATAATCTTAAAACAGTGTCACCATGATATTTAAAATGCCTGTTTTCTGCAAGGATCATATAAAGCTTATACGTCCGTATCAGTGGATAAAAAATTTTCTGGTATTTGCGCCCCTGTTTTTTTCAGGCAATCTGATAAGCAGCAGGGTCTGGCAGGCAGGAGCAGGTTTTATCATCTTCTGCATGATTTCAGCACTGGGCTATATTCTCAATGACTGGACAGACAGAAAAAAAGACATGCTGCATCCGCGCAAAAAATACAGGCCATTGTGCACAGGCAGTGTGTCAGGCAAAAGCGCACTGCTGCTTTCCTGGATATTGATTCTGGCATGCCTGACAATTATTGCAGGTTCAAAGCTTCCTCTCCGGTTCATGACATACGCAGGCCTGTATATTATATTGACAATGAGCTACAGCCTGTACTTTAAATCAATTGTCCTGCTTGAGGTTTTTATTGTGGCAATGGGTTTTGTAATACGGGTACTTGCAGGCGGAGCAGCCTGTGGTGTCACTATTTCAAGCTGGCTTTTTCTGACAGTCTTTTTCATTGCCATGATGATATCCATTGCAAAACGCCTTACCGAACTTAAAACCCTTGGGAAAGCTGCGGCAATAAAGCACAGGCAGAGTCAGGCCGGATATTCTGCTGATTTTCTCAATTCCCTTTTATGGTCATGCAGCAGCATAGCCCTTGTGGTTTACTCCCTTTATGCGCTTGAACATGGAAAGCTGGTTATTTTTTCTGTAATACCTGCTGCCTATGGAATTTTCAGATTTATTTACCTTACTGATAACGGAAAAGGTTCTGACCCGATAAAAGCTCTTTTCTCAGACAGACAACTTTTACTGACAACATTAATATTTCTGCTGTTTTTAACCATTGTAATCTATCACCCATGATAAAGCGCATAAGACTCATCAAATTTTTAGATACACTCATGGGCCCATGGCTTATACAATTATTTCCTGAATCCCCCAAAAAAACTTCACAACATACTGATTTAAAAAAAATTCTTGTGATAAGGCCAGGCGGTATGGGTGATGCCCTGCTGCTGCTGCCTGTTTTAAAACATATCTCATTAAAATTCAGAACCTGCATTGATATTTTATGTGAGCCCAGAAACCAGGAGATTTTCCTTTCAGTTCCTTTTGTACATGAAGTTTTTTCATACCAGAATATCAGGTCATTAATAAAGGTATGCACAAAACAATACAATGCAGTATTTGATACAGAACAGTCCCATTTTTTATCCACAGTTTTATCAGGGCTGATAAGGTCTGATTTAAGGATAGGATTTAAAACCTGCTCCAGGCAGAAAATTTATCATCAAAGCGTTGCATATGATCATAAAACCTATGAAGCTGAAATGTTCTGGCAGCTTTTTGCCCTGGCATACCCCATGTACCCATGCTTCAGGTTTGATTTTCCATACTTTAATCCAGGCCCTGACTCTGTATTCAGTAAAAAACTTTCAAGTCTGAAACATAAAAAATTTATCTGCCTGTTTCCAGGAGCCACCATAAATGAACGCCACTGGCCAGAGAACAGATGGGCCAGGGTGATTGACTGGATTGGCACAAAAAATATCATCCCTGTTCTGATCGGCGGTAAAAAGGAAAAAACAATATGTGCCAATATAATGGCAATGTGCAGTACAGAAAAGGCCGTGAACATGTGCGCAAGGCTTTTCATAAATGAAACTGTTCAGCTTTTTTACAATGCATCCATATTAGTGAGCACAGACTCAGGCATTCTGCACCTTGGTGTGTTATGCAATATTCCGACAATTTCTCTTTTCGGGCCGGGTATTGCGGAAAAATGGGCACCAGAGGGTAAAAAGCATATAGTAATAAATGCAGGACTCTGCTGCAGCCCATGCACAAGGTTCGGCACTACTCCGCCATGCCCCAATCACAATGAATGCATGAAAAAAATAACATCTGATATGGTAATCAATGGGTTAAGGGAATCTGGCATCTTTTGAATGAATGGCCCAGAAACTTGACAGACAGGTGTAAACACAGATGAGAACAAGAAAGTAGAATCCTGTTTCAAGCCCTGCAAGTGGCTTGTTCATAAGTGGAAACACGACAAAAATCATAAAAGTGTAATCTGGAAAAGATACAAAAGACTTGAAATTCCTCGTAAAGAAAAAATTTCTGTATTTCTGATATAGAGCAGGCAGCCCGTGTGAAAAGATGACTGGCCTGCCATTATTTTCCCGGCACAAAAGCACAATACCGGCAAGATAACTTGTATAGGCTTCAAAAACATGCATAAGGCCCATGGAGATTATGAATTTTGAGAATAAAATACCACGACCCTGTGCAAGACAGAAGAGCACAAAAAGATCTCCCACAAGGTCTGAAATATGATCAAAATATCTGCCTGATTCAGAACATGTGTTGGTAAGACGCGCCACAGGCCCGTCAACACAGTCAAGGCAATAGGCCATATACCAGAACAATGCGCCGACAGCCAGGTGAAGATAATCTGCAAAAAGAAAAAGAACCCCGGAAATCCCCCTGAATAAAAGAGCTGTTCCTGTAATCATATTCGGGGAAACTTTAAGGTAATTGACACAAATCAGAACAAGCCTGTCTGCAACAGGCAGAACACCAATACTTGCCCACCATGTTTTGGGTTGCAGTACCGATTCAACATCATCAAGTGAAAATTTATGGCGCTTTTTCATGAAGTCTCTTAATTGATTTCAAAAATACTGCCTGTTGTATCAATCATCATTGCCTGAATAATTTTTGAAGCCACATACTCAGGCGTTAAAAGGGAGCTTTTATCTTCTTTTCCAAAATTTCTGTACCGCAAGGGAGTATCAACGCGGCTTGGAGAAACAATATTTACATTTATATTAAACTGCCTGACTTCTTCGGCAAAGGCCTGGGTAAAATTAACCAGAGCAGCTTTTGAACTGCAATAAGCTGAATATCCGCCACGTCCTCTTGTATATGAACTGGAACCCACAAAGACAAGGTTACCGGAATTCTGTTTTCTGAAATACCCAAGGCTTGCCTTTGCCAGCAGATAATTTGCCCTGACATTTATATCATAAATATAATCCCATTCCTGAACACTTGTAAATTCAACATTTTTTCTTATGAGATCTCCTGCGCAGTTTATTATGTAATCAATGCGCTCTTCCATGCTGAAGATGGTATCAAGTCCTGCTGAAACAGATTCAGGATCAAGAAGATCAATACATGGCTCGGTCTTCCTGCCAAGGACGTATATCTTTTTGGCACAAGTCTCAAGCCCTGCTGACAATGCCTTTCCAATACCGCTTGTTCCCCCTATGACGACAATTGTACTGTCCTCAAAAAATTTTTCCGCACCTGATTCATCTGAGTCATCTTCCAGATTTTTTGCAGAAAGCTGAAAAAGCTTGTCTGCAATATGCAGATCAATGGGATAGGTAATTTTTATATTCTGCTCATCTCCCCGCACAGTATAAACAGGATGCCCTGCCTTCATGACAAGACCGCAGTCATCGGTCAGGTTCTCAAGGCATGATTTTTTTGCATGTTCATGGGCTTTTTTTATAAGATCATATTCAAAGGCCTGGGGAGTCTGTCCTCTTCTTAAAAACGCCCTGTCAGGAATGCTCTCAATAAATTCATCAGAATTTACCTTTACAATGGTATCTGAAGATTCAATAACAGTGTCAACAGCCTTATATTTTTTTACTGCCCTGACAAGATCTGCAATAATTTTGTCACATATAAAAGGACGTACACCATCGTGTATGAGAACATATTGCGTTGATGCAGGGCAGCAGTCAATTCCTATTCTTGATGATTCCTGTCTGGTCTGCCCTCCACATACCACCTTTACAACCTTGTCAAGGCTGAATTGTGTCACATATTCCCAGGTCATATCCACAAACTCAGGATTTGTTACAATAACAATATCATCAATATAACGACTGTTCTGAAAAGCCTTAAGGGTGTATACAAGCAGAGGAAGCCCTGCCAGTTTCACGAACTGCTTTGGCAGCTGGTTTTTAAATCTCCTGCCCGAACCTGAACATAGAATAACAGCACAAATCATAAGGTGTCTCAAATAAATTTAATTGGACATATATTATTTAAGATAATGGGTTAATTTCCAAAATTTATAATTTTTCAGGAAACATTCTCGCAAAAAGTCTATAATTATAGTGGAGCCCAATATCAAGACAGTTTTTCATTCAATTTAAGCGTCATCTCTTGGAATTCCTTCGGCTACTAGCGGAAGTGGAAGCCAAGCCCTGAAACCTTTGATTAATTTATTCATTTT
>CAYOYY010000103.1:0-4769 GCA_964408295.1 uncultured Desulfobacula sp.
CCTTAAGCCCTCCAAGCGCTGCCACGCAGAAAGGGCGGCCTATCATTACGGCATCAGCTCCAAGGGCAAGCAGTTTCAGAACATCAGCACCGCTTCGCACTCCTCCGTCTGCCAGGACGGCAATCTTCCCATTGACAGCACAGCTTATGCCGGGCAGCACATCAGCAGCACCAGGCGTGAAATCAAAAACCCTGCCTCCGTGATTGGACACCACAATGGCGCTGGCTCCCGCGTCCACAGCTGCAAGCGCATCATCAACAGTCATTATACCTTTTAATATGAATTTAAGGTCTGTTTTTTCAATAATCCCGGCCCACTGATCCATTGTCCTGGGCTTCACCGGCCTGCCCATCTTTTTCAGGGTCACAAGGCCTGCTGCGTCAATATCAATACCAACAGTATCGGCACCGCTCTGTTTCACCTTTTCAAGTTTTTCAAACAATTCTTCATCTGCCCATGGTTTGATGAATGGGATACCATGCCCTTCTGCCTGCCGTATCATTTTCAGGCCGGTTTCATGTATGAAATCAGGCACCCCATCGCCTGTGCATCCAAGAATATGTTTTTCACGGCATCCTGAAATAACAGATTTAACATAGGTATCTTCGGAAATCCCGCCACCCATGTTGAATGACACACCGCCTATGGGAGCTGCAAGCACTGGAATGGAAAGCTTTTTCCCAAGCAGAGAAACACTGGTATCCGGCTCAGTGATCCCATGTATGAGTTTCATGTTGAATTTGATTCTCTTAAGGGCCTGAATATTTTCCATAAAAGAGGAGCCCGTGCCAAGCCCTCCCATTCCGGGAACTTCCCCTGCACAGGCCCTGCCGTCACATTCAGGGCAGACCCTGCAATAACCTTTCATAAGTTTTCTGGCATTTTCATATATTTTCTGCATTCCATACTCCATTTTGATTATTCACAAATTACACTGTCTCTGCAATCTCCTGTGCCTCACTTATGCAATACATAAGATGCCTGGGATTTTTTGCATCACCTATCAGGTCAAACTGCATGCCAGCCTCTTTCTCCATTTCCTTTGCCTCTCTTATGGGAATATGCTTTTCTGAAATGACAATGGAATCAAAACCTGTCAGTTTTTCTTTATTTTTTCCTGCCCTGAACTCCACACCATTGTCAGTAACCATTGAAACCGATACATTTTTATACAGGGTCACCTTTCCTTTTTTCAGACGCTCCCTCAGATAATAACGGTCATTGCTGGACATTTCCTCTGCAAAACTTTTTTTTCTGTTAAGCACAACAACATTTTTACCCATGTCGGCCAGAAAATCAGCTGTAATCAACCCAGTCATGCCTCCACCCAGTACAATTACATTATTGCCCGGCTGTACTCTGCCGTTCAGGACATCAATGCTTGTGACAAGATCCATTTTTGTCCGGAAAAGCCCCCTGACAACAGGCATGTCAGGCATTGACCCTGTGGCAAGTATAACCCTGTCAGGATGTATCTCATCAATCAGTTCAAGGCTCAGTTCAGTATTATATCGCATGTCAACACCAAGCCTTTTCATTTCCTGTCTGAAAAAATTCAATATATCATTTATTTCCCCCCGTCCCGGAGCTTTTGCGGCAAGAGCAAGCAGCCCCCCGCTTTCAGGCTGTTTTTCACATACAACAACCCTGTGCCCGTAAGATGCAAATTGACGTGCTGCTGCCATGCCGGCAGGGCCTGCACCTGCAATCAGTATTTTAAGCTGACGTGAAGGTTTGATCTCATCTGCAAGCCTGTATTCTCTTCCCACATCAGGATTTACCACGCAGGAGCCCGGCTCCTTGGCAAGCACGGCATGTATGCATCCAAGACAGCAGCCTATGCATGGCCGGATTTTATCGAAATCCCCTTTCTGTGCTTTCTCAGGATACATGGGGTCTGCCAGAAATGATCTTCCCATGGCAACCAGGTCTGCTTTGCCCTGTTTTATTATTTCATCAGCATGATCAGGATACTTGATCCTGCCCACGGCAACAACAGGTATATCCACATGTTTTTTCACTTCTGCCGCAAGGTGCACAAAACACCCGTGGGAAGTATACATGGAAGGAATGGTAAGTTCAGTGGAACCATATACTCCGCCTGAAACATGTATATAGGCTGCTCCTGCCTTTTCAAGCATTGGTGCAAGCCTTACAGCATCTTCCAGGGTCCATCCGTTTTCAATATAATCATTGCCGTTGATGCGCACTCCAACGGGAAAATCCCTGCCAGCCCTGTGCCTTATGTCTTCAATAATCTCAAACAGAAAACGAACACGGTTTTCAAATGATCCTCCATATTCATCTGTTCTTATATTGGCATTGGGAGACATAAACTGATTGATCAGATATCCATGGGCTGCATGTATCTCGATAAAATCAAACCCGGCTTTACGGCATCTTTGTGCAGCCTTTCCAAAACACCTGACAAGCTCCTTTATCTCATGTATTTCAAGAGCCCTTACTTCCCCTTTTACAACGGCAGGAGCAGGAATGGCAGAAGGAGCCACTTTCTGTGGAAGATAGGACTGCCGCCCCCCATGCATGAGCTGTACCCCGAAAAGAGCACCATGGGGTTTCACTGCTGCAACCATGGCTTCCAGAGCAGGAATACATCCGTCATCATCCATCTGAGGCAGGTCAGGCAGTTCCCTGCCGCCGGGATGAATGCCTCCTCCGCCCACAAGCATTATACCCACGCCTCCCTTTGCCCTCTGAACAAAATACCGGGTCAACTGATCCATTACCCATCCATTTTCATCAACACCGAAATTGATACTCATTGCAGACATCATCAAACGGTTTTTTGAAACCATATTACCTATTTTTACAGGGCTGAAAAGATTTGAAAGCATAAACAATCCTTATAAAAATAAAATCTAAAATATTTCTTTCAGGGCATCATAAAGGCGTACAAGATCATCCTCCAGCATTTCAATATCAAACGATCCTGCATGGCGGCCAAGAGCCTGACCTGCTTCCCTTAATTCAGGCACATGAAAACCCTTTCCAACGCGTTCCATATTCTGGATAAGAGTTTTAACATCTGCAATTTTAATCCCCTGCCTGAATTCAGGAATAAAATCAAACACTTCAGTTCTCAGTGATTCTTTCAGATCTTCATCTTCAAGACCCTTGACCTTCAGCACCTCAAAACATATGTGATCATCCTTCAAAGAATTAACAGTTTCATCACTATTACTGCCTTTCATGACAGAGCCAGGCTCAGTCCTGCCTATCCTGACCTCAGGGATCAGAACTGTGAAGACGCTACCGGTTCCGGGAGCACTTTCAACTTTTATGGATCCGCCCATGAGATCTGCAAGATGCCTGCATATGGACAGGCCCAGACCTGTACCGCCATATTGTCTCGTGATATCAGATGAAGCCTGAATAAAAGCATTGAAAATTGTATCAAGCCGGTCTTCATGAATACCGATCCCGGTATCATGTATTTCAATTTTAAGATCTGTTATATGCCTGCTCTTATCCAGGCTGGCAGGTATAACCCTGACCAGAACATGACCTTTTTGTGTAAATTTAACAGCATTACCGATGAGATTGACAAGTATCTGGCGCATTCTTATATCGTCGAGCATAAGAGAAGAAGGAAGGCTTTCATCCACCTCCTTGATGAGTCTGACAGATTTTTTCGCAATCCCCGGTCTCAGCAGCTGGAAAATTTCATCTATGAGATATGAGATATTAGTGGAGACGATATTAAGCTCAAGCCTGCCTGTTGTCATTTTTGAAAGGTCAAGTATATCATTTATCAATGCCAGCAGGTTTTTGCCTGAGGATCTGATCGCATTCAACCAGGCTCTTTCCTGATCTCCTTTAATTGTAGTGAGCAAAAGCTCTGCAAACCCTATTACAGAATTCAGAGGAGTCCTGACCTCATGGGTAATGTTTGCCAGAAATTCGTCCTTTGCCTGGCCCGCCTTTTTCAATTCCTCTTCCTTGGCTTTACCGGCCTGGATTTCCCTGTTCAGGGTCTGGTTAACCATAACCAGTTCCTTTGTTCTCTGCTCAACCCTGTATTCCAGTTCTGACAGGGTTTTCTGAAGCGCATCCTGGGCAGCTTTTCTTTTGCTTATATCCCTTGCATTGACAACAAAGCCCCTGACTGCAGGATGATCCAGAAGATTATTGAAAAAAGCTTCAAGAATGCACCAGCTGCCGTCACTGTGCCTTGTCCTGAATTCCACAGACTGGGATGCAGGATCTGAACGCAGGATTTTCTGAAACTGACTGAGCAGCATCTGCCTGTCATCCGGATGAACAAATTCAAAAGCAGGCTGGCCTGAAACATCATCAGGGTCATGACCTGTTATTCTGAAAACAGAAGGACTGACATATATAATTGATCCGGAAGCATTCACAATGATTATCATGTCAGTTGCATTTTCGATCAGCGCCCTGAAACGTTCCTCACGATACCGCAGTTCTTCCAGGGTCTGCCTGAGTTTCAGAGTCATTGTGTTGAACTCATGTGCAAGATCTGCAAATTCATCATGGGAATCAACTTTTATACTGGTATCAAGCTCACCCTTTCCAATTTTTTCAGCGCTTTTGACAAGAAGCTGCAATGGGCTCAGAAGACGTCTTGTCATCACCATCAGCACAAGGCAGGTGATAAATGCCGAACCTATTCCAAGCAGTACAAGATATGGTTTCATCCTGTCGGCAAGCCCGTAAACTTCCTTTTTGGGATCAGCAGCAATCAGAAACCAGTTCCATTCAGGAAAAAAATCACAGACTGCAAGATC
>CAYOYY010000104.1:0-4757 GCA_964408295.1 uncultured Desulfobacula sp.
AAAATGGTTTTTGTCTGTAATCATCATAAAATGATACAGCTGCGATTAAAAGACTGGAACATGCAAACCCAAGAAAAATTTTGTGCATGATCATGGCCTCAGCCATAATATAAATAATTGTCATCCCCAAGAAAAATGTTGCAACAATGGCAAGCCCTCCCGCCGTGGGGGTGGGGCTGCTGTGGGAAGATCTGTGATTTGGAGTATCCATTATTTTTGAACGCTGTATTATTTTTCTGCAGAGAAAGGCTGAGAACAGAAACAGGATAGTACCTATAAGAAAAAATTTTAATAATATGTCTAATGTCATTTGATTTTAAAAAAATATAGGTCTGCAAATTATAACCATATCTGCCTGCTGGCTTTTAATGGAAAACCAGACAGGAGTCAAGTTTTATTGTGGGTAAAACCTTGTATGAAAAATAAAAATATAGAACGTATTTATTCATATATGGCCGATATTGATAAATTATAACCGATTTTTTAGCATGACTAGGGACTTGTGCTTATTGAAAACTTTTATTTTTCCTTTTATTATCCGGATAATATCTTCAGGAATCAGGGATAATACAATTCAATTTTATTAAACCAAAGGAGCATATCATGGGAAAAATAAAGAAAATATGTTTTTTTATCATGGCTGGCTTACTGGTTTTGTGTTTGTGTCAGTCTGCAGTCTTTGCAGGAAAACATATCAATATCAATACAGCAGATAAAAAAGAACTTGTCACATTAAAATATATTGGCGAAAAAACAGCTCAGAAAATTATTGAATATAGAAAACAGCATCTGTTTGAGAAACCGGAAGATATAGTAAAGGTGAAGGGAATTGGCAAAAAAGTTTTTGAGGCCAATAAAGACATTATTGTTGTAAAGGATGGATCAAAATGACAAACTGATACTTTATCCCTGATTTCCTGTTTTTTTTAATCACTTGCTTGATACAGGCTGATTTTGTATTATTATCTGAACCATGTTGTAAGTTGCAGCATGGTTTTTGTATTTTGATAAATCATAAAGGGGGGCATAGTTTGCAGGTGTCTGTACTGTATCAGAAATATTTAAGAACATCTTTTAAAATAGCTACAGCAACTGGCTTTATCATAAGCATATTTGTACTCACAGGCTGCTATTTGGGTATTGACTGGCTCAGGTTTACTTTCTTAAAGGACGTACCATGGGCTGTTGAAAATCTTAAAATTGCAGCGGATCATTTTTATGTATGGGTGGTTCCGGGCCTTGCCGGGGCGATATTGCTGTTTTGCTGGATAATATGGGCTGTATTGAGGCTGCCTGTGAAAAAAATGTTCATCCTTGTACAGGCTGAAGTTGACGCTCTGTCAAAAAAAGGTCACACCAGAAAAGGTTTTATTGATCATAAAATTGAGCATGACCGTAAACAGCGTATATTTCTTCATGTATTGTCTGTGCTTCAGCGTGACGGCAGGCTTCTGGATTTTTTTGATGAAGATCTTGAAGCGTATGATGATGAGCAGATCGGTGCTGCTGTACGCAGCATTCATGAGGACTGCAGAAAGGTGATCAAGAAATATATCGATCCAAAACCCGTGATTAAAGAAGAAGAAGGTGAGAAACTGATAATTGATCATGGCTTTGACATGAATTCAATTAATCTTACAGGCAATGTTTCAGGGGAACCTCCCTTTGAAGGCCTGGTCAGACACAGGGGCTGGAAAGCCGGCAAAAATGAAATTCCAAAACTTGCGGATATTCAGGATGCATCTATCATAACTCCTGCACAGGTGGAGATTCAATGACCTTTACGAACAATAAACCGGAAAAATTTTGGAGACAGCTTGGATTTTCAGGATAAACAATATGTGATAGGAATTGACCTTGGCACAACAAATTCTGCTGTATCTTATGTGGATCTTGCGGCGTTAAAACAGAAGAAAAACAGTCAGGGCGAAGGCAAAAAGAATTTAAAGGTTTTTCATATTCCTCAGCTGACAGGCCCTGGTGAGTTTGCAAGGCATCCTGTTCTTCCTTCATTCTTATATATACCGGGAAAATATGATATCTCTCAGGAAGGACTGAAACATCCATGGAAAAAAAGCCAGGATCTTTTTGCAGGATGCTTTGCCAGAGACCATGGAGCAAAAATCCCTTCCAGGCTTGTATGTTCCGCCAAAAGCTGGCTCTGTAATTCCCAGGCTGACAGACGGGCTGCCATACTGCCATGGGGATCGGAAGGCTTTGATAAAATTTCTCCTGTTGCAGCCACATCTGAATATCTTCTGCATATCAGAAGCGCGTGGAATCATTCTGTAAAGGATGAAGACATGTTTCTCGAAAATCAGTTTGTGGTTATTACGGTTCCCGCATCATTTGATGAGGAGGCAAGGGAATTTACAATGGAGGCAGTCAGGCTTGCAGGGTTTGGAAATTCTGTAACCCTTCTTGAGGAGCCTCTTGCAGCCTTCTACAGCTGGCTTATCAATCATGAACATGACTGGAGCCGGCATATAAAGCCGGATGATCTTGTCCTGGTATGTGACGTGGGTGGAGGCACAACTGACTTCAGCCTCATAACCCTGAAAGAATCAGAAGGAAGCCCCAGGTTTGAACGTATTGCCGTGGGGGATCATCTGATTTTGGGTGGTGACAATATCGATCTTGCACTGGCAGAACAGGTGGCCTCAAAATTTCGATCCAGGTCTGAACTTTCACCGGACAAATGGAAAACCCTGTGTCATACCTGCCGCCAGGCCAAGGAAAAAATTCTTGAAAAAGGCCATGACAGCGTACGTATTACTTTAAAGGGAGAAGGCCGTTCTTTGATTGCAGGTACTCTTGCGGCTGACCTGACCAGGCAGGAGGTTGAGGATATCTTGCTGGACCGGTTTTATCCCTTTGTCAACTCCCATGATGACATAAAAAACGATTCAGGCAAACAGGTGTCTGATTTCGGGCTCTTATTTGAAAATGATTCCGCTGTTACCCGTCATATCATAAGGTTTCTGGAGAATCACAGGAAGGATGTTAAAAACACTCTGTCCAAAGATCCTTTGCCTGATTTTATTTTGTTCAACGGCGGAACGCTGAAACCTGATTTTGTCCAGCAACGTATACAAAAAGCTGTGGGGCAATGGTTTGGAGCAGATGAATCAAATTATCCTGCTGTTCTTGAAAACAATGTCCCGGATCTTGCTGTGGGAATCGGGGCTTCCTATTACGGCCTTGTTAAGCAGGGAGAAGGAGTAAAGGTTGGCAGCGGCAGTCCCCGAAGCTATTATATAGGTGTAAAGATTCCTGGAGAAGATACCAGAAAAGCAGTCTGCGTGGTCGAAAGGGGGCTTGATGAAGGTTCTGTCATAGATCTTGCCGATATGAAATATGAGGTGCGCGCCAATGAACCTGTCAGTTTTGAAATCTTCAGTTCAAGTTTCAGGTCCGGGGACAGGGCAGGAGATATCATTGAAATTGATAAATCAGTATCTGCCATGTCTCCTGTTCAGACTGTAATAAAATTCGGGAAAACAGGCCACGCAAAAAATATTCCCGTTGCAATTGGTGCTGAATACACAGAGATGGGCACTCTTGCCATGTATTGCATTTCTGCTGTCAGCGACCATAGATGGAAACTTCAGTTTCAGCTCAGGAATCTGCCTGATGCCGTTGAAAGCTCTGAAACAGAAGTATATGATGAAAGTTTAATAGAAAAAGTCCTTAATCTTGTTGAAACTGTGTTTTCAGACAATTCTTCCGGTAATGAAGCTTTAAAAACAATTGTCAGGCAGATCGAAAAACTGGTTGAGCAGAAAAAAACAAACTGGCCTCTTTCATTTCTGCGGCGTCTTGCAGACAAAATGCTGGATCTTGAAAACACGCGAAGATTTTCTCAGGATCATGAGGCAAAATGGCTGAACCTTACGGGTTTTTGTATGCGCCCTGGTTTTGGAGATGCTTTTGACGAGGAACGTTCAGTAAAGATCTGGAAAATTTATCTGTCCGGGCTTGTTTTTGACAAAGCGCAGCAGAACCGTCTGGAGTGGTGGATTTTTATCAGAAGAACAGCAGGGGGAATGAAAGCAGGGCAGCAGCGCCAGTTTTTTCAGAATATATCTTCTGTTCTGGTGAAAAATAAATCAGGCCGTGTAAAGCTGTCTCCAAGGGAAACAATTGAATTGTGGATGACTGCAGGAAATATGGAACGCCTTCTTGTAAAAGATAAGATTTCTCTTGCCAAAGCCCTTGTTCCGGTTCTCAAGCCAGGTAAAAAACAGACTAGCCTTTTCTGGGTTCTGTCCCGTCTGGGGGCAAGACAATTGTTATATGGATCAATTGACCGTGTTGTGCCTCCGCAGGAAGTCATGAAATGGATTAACCGCATAATGAAAATATCCTGGAGAGAATCAGACCCTGTGGATTCCATGGTATCCATGATGGCAAGAAGAACAGGAGACAGAACCCGTGATATTGATTATGAAAATGTCCAGAAGATAGTTGAGTGGCTGAGGTCACGCAATGCTGCTGAGCATTTGATCCGGGTAATAGAAGAAAAAACAGATATTGCTGACAGGGAAAAGAATGCCCAGTTCGGTGAAAAACTGCCGTCTGGATTTATTTTAAAAATATAAAAGAATTATTAAAAAAATATTTGACAACCAGAATAAAATCATATATTATTCTCAAGTTCTTCCTGAGAGGAGGACGCTTCCTCTTTCGGGAGGAAATTTAGTTTTTGATCTTTGAAAATTGGTCAGTGATAAATTAGTAGAGCGGGTCTTAACAAG
>CAYOYY010000105.1:0-4555 GCA_964408295.1 uncultured Desulfobacula sp.
AAAGCCATTGGATACAAGACCAAAACCTCCATAGGAAACAGGCTGATTGCCGTGCTCCTTGTTGACATGGTATCCAATGACAGACAGGTGCTTGATTCAGGCATAAAAGTCCTTGAAAATATCCTTGCACCCTATGACATGACAGGGCTTGCAATTGCAAGGGATGAAAATGAAGCTGTCAGGTTCTGGCAGGACAGAAAGCGTCTTGGTGCAATCGCAGCCCATACCAATGCTTTCAAGCTAAATGAGGATATTGTACTTCCAATAGATTCTCTGGCAGATTTTGCAAAATTCATTGACAATTACAATATTGAGGAAAAAAAATTCAACCAGGCCAGGATAATACATGATATCATTGAATATCTTGATACTGCCGTGCCTTCATCTGATCCTGAGCTGTTTCAGAAGCGTGTGGGCAAGGCAAAGGATCTTGCCTACAAGACCCGTAAAAAGCTTGAAATAGCATCAAGGGATGCACTTGAAGCAAGTATCCATTCCAAAAATTTCTTCAGGGATGTTACCCAGAGCCTGAGAGGATACAGCCTTGTGCTTGAAAACCTTGAACGCGTGTATGAAACAGCAAGGGCAAGGCTGATTGTGATTGCAACCCACATGCATGCAGGAGACGGTAATGTCCATGTAAATATTCCTGTTCTTTCCAATGACCGGCAGATGATGGAAAGGGCGGCAGCAACTGCTGACAGGATCATGCAGGAGGCTGTAAGACTGAACGGAGTAGTTTCAGGTGAGCACGGAATAGGCATCACAAAATTCAGGCATCTTGAACCTGAAAAAATTGAAGAATTTGCAGCATACAGAAAAAAAATCGATCCTGACGGGCTTATGAATCCGGGCAAACTGTCAGACCCTGATGTAATTGAAAAAGTGTTCACCCCTTCATTCAACCTGCTTGAGCTTGAGGCAAGGATTTTAAAGCACGGGTCATTGTCAGAACTTGCCAAGGATATAGCAAACTGTGTGAGATGCGGCAGGTGCAAGCGGCAGTGCCCTGTGTTCTATCCTGCTGCAAACATGTTTTTTCATCCAAGAAACAAGAACCTGTCCATAGCAGCACTGATTGAAGCACTGCTTTACATAAGCCAGCGCACCCAGTCCACGGGATTCAGGATACTTAAAAATATCGAACAGATTGCTGATCACTGCACCATATGCCATAAATGCCTTGAAAAATGCCCTGTCAACATTGATTCAGGTGAAATTTCCATCAAGGAAAGGCAGATCCTGCAATCCATGAAATTCAAACACACAGCTTTTGCAACAGGAGCGACCCTGAGATATCTTTCAACAAAAAACAAAAGCGTAAATGCAGTGATGAGGGCAGGCCTGCTGCAGGCAGGGGCAAGGATACAGCGTACAGCATCAGCTCTTGTATCTCCTTTTGGATGGCTGAAACCGCTGAACCGGAAAAATTTTTACAGGCTTTTGAAGTCTCCTGTTGCAAAGCCCCATGCCGGAACTTTAAGGGGACTTCTGCCGGATACCCAGAAAAACCAGGCCGTAATGATCCCCCCTGAAGGCAGTCCAAAAGCCACGGTATTTTATTTCCCCGGATGCGGAAGCGAAAGGGTTTTTTCAAAAATATCCATGGCATGCATTTTTCTGCTGCTTGAAAACGGCAACAGGGTGATTCTGCCGCCTCCATATCTTTGCTGCGGCTATCCTTTTCTTGTGAATGCAAAAAAAGACCAGTACGATAAAATCGCACTGGAAAATATCATTATATTCACCCAGATGAGGGACATGTTCAGTGATCTTGATTTTGACAGCGTAATTGTAAGCTGCGGAACATGCATGGAAGCCCTTGACAAAATCGAGGCTGCAAAAATTTTTCACAGCCCTGTTAAAGATATTTCAGAATATATACTTGGACAGGATCCTGACCTGCGGCTTGACCAGGATTATCTTTACCATGCCCCGTGCCATGATTCCCTGAAAAACAATGCAGTTAAGCTTTTAAGCCCAAGATGCAATGGTACAGGCAATATTCAGCCTGTGCCATGCTGCTGTTCTGAAGCCGGAACCATGGCTCTGTCCCGGCCTGATATAACAAACTCGATGCTGGAACGAAAACACAGCGCTGTAAGCCCCATGACAGGAAATCCAGGGAAAAAGATTCTCACCAATTGCCCATCATGTGTGCAGGGGCTTGGCAGACACAGGGATTTAAAACTTGTTCCTGTGCACCTTGCCCAGGAACTTGCACTGCTCACAGGCGGCAGGCACTGGGAAAAAACACTGAAAAAATTTCTGGCAAAAACTGAGATAATTCCGTTCTGACATGAATCTTGTACTGCTTGAACCAGATGATTTTGTATCAGACAGCCATGTTGTTATCAAAGGAAGACGGTTTATACATTTAAGAAAAGTCAACAGGGTGAAACAGGCAGATACACTTGTGTGCGGCCTTTTGAACGGCAGAATGGGCAAAGGTGTGGTAAGCGCAATTTCCAGCACCAGGATTGAAATGCAGGTAAAGCTTGACATGGAACCTCCAAAGCCTCTGCCCCTGAATCTTGTCCTTGCCCTGCCAAGGCCCAAAATGCTCAACAGGATAATTGAAAATATCACAACTCTTGGAGTGAAAAAAATCTTTCTGATAAACTCATGGCGTGTGGAAAAAAGTTTCTGGCAAAGCCCGCATCTTGATGATGAATGCCTTAAAAAGCATATGATCCTGGGCCTGGAACAGAGCCGGGACACAATTTTGCCCAGGATTTACAAAAAACGCTTTTTTTCAGATTTCATAAAAAAAGACCTGCACAGGATTTCAAAAGATACATTGCGCATCACAGCACATCCCAGGGCTGCAAAGCTTTGCCCTTCCTGTGTCAGGGCGCCTGTAACTCTTGTGATAGGCCCGGAAGGCGGATTCATTGAAAGGGAAATTCAGGGGCTTGAAAATACAGGATTCTGCACTTATCATATAGGATCGAGGATTCTGAGAGTGGAAACAGCTGTAAATTTTTTAATTTCACGTTTATATGCATAAAACAGGAGAACATGTTGAAAGAAAAGAAAAAAATTGATAAGGAACGGCAGACAGCATATGACAGCCTGCCTCCTGTTGTCAGGGAAAGCCTGACTGAAGAGGAAAAACAGCTTTTTCTATATGCTGATCAATGGCCTGAATCTTTATTTGAAAAACTTGATGAGTTCATTGTAAAAAAGGACTGACAAAAATATTTTGAAACACAAACTTGTCTTTCTGGCTGTCATGACTGCCCTGTGCCTTTGCTGCACTCCGGCAGATGCATTCTTTGCTGAAACCGGCCGCAGAAACGGAATCAGCATTGAGCCTTCTGTTACAGGTGCAGGCAGCCAGGAAAATGAGCCCACAGTATTTTATCTGTATGACAATTTTTCATGCTGTGACAGGGATAATTTCATCATAAGAAAAGCTGAAGGTTTTATCCCTGCCGACTGTATCAGAATCAATATTCCTCTTAAAATACTCAGTCATGATATTATTTCAACTGAAAACAGCCTTGACAGGATGCTGACGGCAAATCTCAGGATAAAAAGGCTGCTTGACGAATACGAAGAACTCAGAAAAAAGGCCCGCATTCTGCTGAAAGATACCCGCCTGAATGAATCCTGGCTTTTTGTATCTGCAAAGCATAAACAAACCGGGAAAACAACCCGGGAAAACTTAAAATTCGAAACTGACGATAAGAAAATTGACAGGCAGATTTTCAATATAACAAGGCTGAGCCCGGTCTCAGGAGAGATAAACGGTAATCATGAAATTATTCCCGAAAATGCAGCCGTACCAAGAAAAAATATAAAAAACGATGTATATCAAGCGCTTATACACACAAACAACAGACCGGAATCCATGAAACACAGTTCATATCCGGCAAGGCCTGCTGCCCCGGGAAGGGCAACGGACGAACTGCCCTGGATTTTTACTTTTCTGCTGAAAATAATCAATTACACCCTGAAAAACCGGATTGAAATTATGCTGTATATGGTTTTTATTGCACTTGCAGGATATATTATTTCTCTCCAGGCAAGAAGATGAAACGTTTTTTTATATTCGCAATAATACTGGCTGTTCTTGCTGTCTTATGCACAGGGTGCAGTGACACCGGCTCCATGCCCCTGTCACAGCAGGGAGATGATGCCTTTGCAAGACGCGAATATGCAAAGGCTGCACATTTCTGGGAAAAATCCATTGAAACAGACGGAAAAAATCCAAAACTTGCAGCAAAACTTTCAGACTGCTACCTTAAACTCGGAAGGCTTGAAAGGGCACGGATATTTCTGGATAAAGCATGCAAGGCAAATCCCGGCAATATTGAACTGAATCTCAAGCTTGCAGGGATATACATTCTTACAGGGAAAATTGCCAGAGCCGATAAAATATGCAAAAACCTTGAAACAAAAAAAATGAACAGCCCTGCACTTGATATGATGCAGGCAGATATCATGCTCCTGAACAATAAGCCTGACAAAGCAGAAACCCTGTACCGCAAGGCTGTGATCACATCCAGAGATTCTCTCAGGGCCCTTATGAAACTTGGGATCTGCCTTA
>CAYOYY010000106.1:0-4490 GCA_964408295.1 uncultured Desulfobacula sp.
CAAAAGATAAATATCAAGAAGGCCTCCATAACGTCCTGGAACAAAAGATTGATGGAATTCATCAAAACACCCGTAACATACGGTAATTATCAGGCTGAAACCAACAATATATTTCACAGGCCACTCCTGCCGCCTTGTCCTGAGAAACAACTTCACCCACAAAAAGGAAAGCACGCCATACAACGGGATATGCAGCAGGTTCTGAAGATCTGGATCAAGATTGGTCAGAAAGGTTATGTTGTGAGGCCCCCCATCCATGGGAATGGATGATTCAATGAAAATCAGAACCATCAGAAGAACCGGCCAATACCACTGGATATGCTGAAAAATTTTATTCACAGGGTTGTCCTTTGCATGCTTTAAGCCTGGTCACTTTTTTCCTTAAAAAATTATCAAGATAATTATAGCCAGCAATATTGATATGTTCACCATCTGTCAGGGAAAATTTCTTTGCAAGCAAACCATCTCTGCCTTTTAAAGCTTCATGAAAATCGATCAGAAACAGGTTCTTTTGTTGCGCATACTCTCTGATCAATCTGTTATATTCTTCAATTGCTCTGTTTTCTTCTGCCTTGTTTGCGGACAGTCCGCGTGAGAACCATCCTGAATAGGGGAAAAGAAAAACAGGGCGCACAGGTGTCAGCGTGGTGACAACAGGTATGATATTATCAGCCTTTGCAGCCTCAACTATTTTTTTCAGAAGGATAAAATTATTCTTAATCACAACATCAATGTTTTTCCCTGAATTAACAGCAGTATGAATCTCACAGAATCCGCTGTTAATAAAAACATAATCAACACCAGATCCTTTTATATCCTTTTCCATTTTTTCATAATCTGTCCTGATTTTTTCCTCTGACCCGCCATAATTAAACAGTTTCACAGGAAGATCATGGGGCAGAAACCAGAATTTTACCAACGATCCGCCAATAAACACACCTGTTCTATCAAAACCAGAATGTGACATCTGGCTGACAGATGTAATATGAAATCCCCTGTTGGGAAATTCCTGTTCAATATAGTTCAAATTTTTTCTGTAAAACAATGCCTTGTCCAGAATGTAAAGAGAAAAAAAATTCGCTGTCAAAGAACCTACAAAAAGAAAAATAATAATTTTTTTCAACATGAATCCCGCCCTGTTGATCAGTGAGAATTGAATGCACCCACTCTGGAAATCACATATCTGTATTTGCCGGAAGCTTCCCGCGGTATGGAATCAGTAAAGGTTACACTGACATTGACCGAGTCTCCCATACGTTTTTTGAACCCCTGTACAATGCGATGCTGGCCGTTTTCAGGAAAAAGATCCTTATGAATCTTTAAAAGAACCTCAATTTCATTGACAGAGTGCTGAAAAATCTTGAATTCATCAACTCCTTCAATATCCCTTACCACATATATAACAGACAAGGCATGCTGCCATCTGCCATCTGGTGTGACAATAAAATCAGTGGTTCTCCCCTGAATATTCTGAATTGTGCTCCATGTCCGTCCGCAGGCGCAGCCTGATTTTCCAGGTTGAGCCACATCTCCTGTGCGATAGCGGATAAACGGCATACCCCATGCATCAAGATGGGTCAGGACCACTTCTCCATCTTCTCCTATACCCACATCTTTACCATCTTTCAGATATTCAATGACATAATTGGAATCAATCACATGGTAATTTCCTTCGCGGCATTCATGACAGATAAATCCGCCTTCCCGGCTGCCATAGGAATCCACAACAGGTATATTGCCGAAAAATTTTCCGATTGTTTCTCTTTGATGATCATAAAGTACCTCAGCTGTGGAGAAAACAACCCTTATGCCTTCGTTTCCCAGGTCATAACCCTGTTTCTCCGCCATGCGGCAGAACAGTTCAATTGTGGAAGGATAGCCGAACAGGCATTTGGGCCTGAATTTTTTCAGTCTTCCGACAATATCTGGAATCTGTAATTCAGAAATTTCAAAGGCGCTTATGAGCAAATCATTGGTAATTTTGTCCCTTAAGTCCTTTATTTTATCCTGTTTTGTTATCTCAAGCGGAGAACCCCACAGATAAAGTTCCCTGTCTCCGATATCCACCCCCCACCACTGATGGGTCAAGGCCCTTGCAGCAGCATCATATGCCTGTCTTCTCCTGTCAAAATAAAAAACAAGAGGTTTCCCAGAAGATCCTCCAGTATTATAACGGGTAAGCCCGCCCGGAGAATCATTCCATTTCATATCATCAATATTATGACGGATTTCCTCCTTTGAAAGCAGAGGCAATACTTTTATATCTTCAATACACTGCATTTTTTCAGGATTAAATCCTGCCTGTGCAAATCTTTCGGTATAAAAGGGGATATTGTTCCCTGCATGTATCAGCAGCGCCTTGAGTTTCTCGAACCTGAGAGCTTCCAGCCTGTCTTCGGGCATATACTGCTCTTTTGAAAGCATATCAAGAAATTTATAGGTATCTCTGCCCAGTATTTTTTCATGGAGCGGGAAAATAAGATGTTTAACAAGTTTGCTGTACATTTTTATCTCCTTTAAGAAAACTGCCTTCTCCACAACTCAAACATAAAAATATTCCAGATTTGTGAAGAATGGTCATTTATACCTTTTTGATGGCTGTCCCACATCCTTTTTACGTATGAAGCATTCAAACAGTCCTGGATACCACTTTGAGGCCCGAAAAGCGTATCGCTGATATATGCCTTCAACCCCTGCCTCAGCCACTGGGCCAGCGGCACACGAAAACCCTGTTTTTTTCTGTAAAGTATATCATTGGGAAGACGTTTTTCATTTGCTTTTTTAAAAATATATTTTGACTGTTCTCCTTTCAGTTTGAATTCAGAAGACAGGCCTGCGACAAATTCCATCAGCTCATGATCAAGAATAGGCGCCCTGACTTCAAGTGAATGTGCCATGCTCATACGGTCCACTTTAACAAGAATATCTTCGGTCATATATGTTTTTATATCAATATATTGTGCACGGGTAACCGGGTCAGCACTCTTGTTCCTGGAAAAAAAAGGCTGAAAAACAGAAAAAGAACAATATTTGTCCACAGCACTTTTCATTTCCGGGTTATAAAGATATTGTTTGTCTTCCGGAGAAAAATAAAAGGACATATCCCTGTAATAGGCCTGCTCCATTGAAAGTGAAATATTGGTTAAAAATTTTTTCAGCCTAAGCGGTCTTGGCATTGCATCAATTCTTGGATAAACAGCTGCCAGGCCTCTGATCAGGGTATGCCTGACAAAAGAAGGCAGTGTGTTTCTGATCCTGTCTTCAAACCGGTTCATACTGTATCTTTGGACATAGCCTGCAAAAACCTCATCTCCTCCGTCTCCTGACAGGGCTACAGTTACATTCTGCCTTGTAATCTTTGAAACATACCAGGTGGGAACGGCGGAAGAATCAGCAAAAGGTTCATCAAAATGCCATACTATCCTGTCAATGATATCAAGGGCATCTGGATTGACCACAGCCTGTGTATGATCTGTTGCATACATATCAGACACGTTTCTTGCAAATTCCAGTTCGTTGAATTCTTCTTCATTAAACCCTATGGAAGAAGTCCTGACAGGGTGTCCTGATATCATTCCTGCCATGGAAGCTACAACCGCGCTTGAATCCACTCCGCCGCTCAGAAATGCGCCCAGAGGCACATCGCTTACAAGCCTTATTCTGACAGATTCATCAAATAACGCTATCAGTTTTTCAACAGCATCATTAAGTTTTATTCCGGAATCAGAGCCATTCATATCAAGATCCCAGTATTCCTCCTCCTTAAATCCATAAGAGGTACACCAGGCAAGGTGTCCCGGCCTCAATTTCCTTATGGATCTGAAAATACTCATGGGTGAAGGCACATATCCGAAACTGAAATAGGCGTCAAGGGCATGAAAATCCAGTTTCCTTGAAATATCAGGTGCTTTAAGAATGGCTTTAAGTTCAGAAGCAAACACAAGCCTTTTGCCGTCATAATAATAGTACAGGGGTTTTTTACCGACCCTGTCACGCACCAGCAGCAGGGTCTTTTCCCTGTTATCCCACAAGGCAATGGCAAACATTCCCCTTAGCCTGTTCACAAATGCCCTGCCCCATTCCATATAGGCATGAATTATAACTTCTGTATCACTTTTTGTATTAAACCTGTGACCTTTTGATATGAGCAGAGTTTTAAGTTCCTGAAAATTGTAAATCTCGCCGTTAAAAACAATGGTTATATTGCCATCAGTGTCAGACATGGGCTGATCACCGGTGCTCAGATCAATTATACTAAGACGCCTGTGTCCAAGGCCGATATTATGATCAACAAAGATCCCGTCACCATCAGGCCCCCTATGCATCATGGTATTATTCATCCTGGTGACAAGTTCCGCACTTACAGGCTTTTCATTCAGATTAAAAATTCCGCAAATCCCGCACATGGTTATCTATCCTGCAACCTGCCTTAGAGTGAGACCTCGTATAAAGAATAAAAATAGGCTTGGAAATGGCGTTAGCCATTTCCA
>CAYOYY010000107.1:0-4317 GCA_964408295.1 uncultured Desulfobacula sp.
AACCAGCGACTCTCTGCTTAAAAGGCAGATACTCTGCCAACTGAGTTAACGGCCCCAGTGCCAACAAAAAAACAGGAGATATCTATATGATTACAAAATTTTTGTCAACACTTTTTTGAATCAAAGAGCATTTTTTTATATCAGGCTGATTCTTTCAGATCTTCCAGCTCAGACTTTTCCCTGATCCTGGCAAAGGAAACAAGGTTGCCATTTCTGGCTGAAGGAGTCAGATATGCCTTTAACTTACGCTCCACCATTCTGGGATGGAGCTCATCATGGATAGCCAGAACCCCGTCTGTGATCATTTTCTGAAGGAACAATTCCTTGACAGTCCTTTCCCTTATATTTGCTGCAAAGGGCAGAAATATAAAATTTGCCAGCACAATTCCATACAGGGTCGAGGTCAGGGCTATGGGCACAGTGGACATTATAACAGATGAATCCCCCACTCCTGAAAGCATGCCTATAAGCCCCACAACACTTCCCACAAGCCCGAAGGAAGGAGCCACGTCTGCCATGCTCTGAAGAACCCTTCTTGTCTCATCCCGCCTCATCCTGAAAAAATACATTTCAGCATTTAAGGAATCCTTTATCTGTTCCCTTGTGCATCCGTCAACCAGCAGGCCTATGGCCTGTTTCAAAAATATTATTGTTGTTTCGTCTTCATCATCCTGAAGGGCCAGAACTCCTTTCACTCTTCTTTTCACGGAAAGATCAACCAGAATTTTAACAATCTCTCCGGGGTCTGCCATCTTCCTGCAATATGCAGTCTTAAGCACCTTGAACAGGATTTCTATCCTTTTCATGTCATAGCTTAGAAATGTTGCCCCAAGCGTTCCGCCAATGACAATAAGAAACCCTGATATATTCATGTAAAGCCCGGTATTTCCGTGCAGAAAAAAACCGGACAGAAAAAGAACAATACAGATTACAAGCCCCAGTATATTTTTTTTTGCATGTTTTAAAAATGAAATCTGTTCAGGGTTCAGCATCCTGCCTCCTTATGCAATTATAGTCTTTCTATTTAACCAGAATAATCTCCACTCTGCGGTTCAAAGCTCTGTTATAGGCGGTATCATTGGGCCGTACAGGGTCATGCGATGAATGGGCTGTTACAAATATCCTGTTCTCATCTATTTTATCCTTTTCAATCAGGTATCTTGCCACCATTATTGCCCTTTTTGCTGACAGCTCCCAGTTGGTTGGAAATTCTGCCGATCCTGCAGGAGCATTATCTGTATGTCCTGCAACATTGATCATGAAATCATTTTTTTTCAGCACCCTTGCAATCTGGTCAAGCTGATACCTGGCTCCAAGCTTCAGATCAGCCCTGCCCGGATCAAACAGAAAATCTCCGGCCAGAACAATGCGTACAGCCTTGTCCTGTGTCAATTCAACAGAGCCTGGCTGATTAAGCATCACCTCCGAAACAGCCTGGCGTGTCCTGTCATATACCTGGGACAGGTTCTCCTGCAGGCTGGCATTCACGACCTTGTGCGATCCTGACTCTGCAACATGGTTTATTCCAGGCCCTTTTCCAAAAAAAAGATCACGATTGCCTGTCTGATACACATACATGACAGCAAAAAAAATGAACATGGTCATCATGAGATCTGACCATGAAACTGACCATTTGTCGTTTCGTTTTTCAGGAGGGTAGGACAGAATCTCGTCATAGAATTCTTCCATGTCATCTCTGACAGAGCAGGACAGATCAGGCGGTTTTTTGTTCCTTTCCATTCCCATGGGCATCATCCTTAAAATAAAAAAGCCGAACGGTTTATTTTTCCTGATTTACAACCAATCGACTTTTAAGGTGCCCGGCTTTAGTATTGTATATTTTTTTATCCCACAAGACTGGCCAGTTCTGTTTTTATTTTCCAGAACACAGGCTTCCATTGCCCTGGCGCATCCTGACGGAACAATTTCATTGAAGGATACCATGGAGAATCATCTCTGCCTGTCATCCAGCGCCAGTCAGGACAGAACGGCAGCAGGGTCCATACCTTTTTTCCAAGAGCACCTGCAAGATGGGCAACAGCCGTGTCCACACAGATCACAAGATCAAGATTTTCAATTATGGCGGCAGTATCGGCAAAATCAGAAATTTCCATACCAAGATCCCTGTCCAGAACATTTCCAGGATCAATATCTGTCCATTTATCATATTTGTCCTTCTGAAGGCCGAAAATTTCAAGCCCTGCAATTTCCCTAAGCCCTGAAAACATACTCAACAGGACCGAACGGGTCGCATCATTGGCATGTTCAGGATGGCCTGCCCACACTATTCCCGCCTTAAAGGCATTGCTGGTGCCGATCCTGTGTTTCCATATCCTCACAAGCTCAGGGTCTGCATCAAGATAGGAATCATATGCCGGAATATTATCAAGCCTTGTATTGAATATCCCGGGCAGAGACAGCAGAGGCACATGATAATCAAACCTGTCCACAGGCCGGGTATCAACGTTTTTCTGTCCCACCCACAGCCTGTCAAAGCCCCTGAATGATTCCACAAGCCTCACCAGAGGGGGCACAACTTCAAATATCACACTGCCGCCAAGCTGTTTTACAAGGGGCAGGTAACGCATGAACTGAATGGTATCGCCCATTCCCTGTTCCTCATACACAAAAATGGTTTTGCCATTGAAATTCTGCCCTTCCCATCTTTCCCCTGCATCAATTGCCCGCTTTGGTGTCGTGGGACGTTTCCAGCGCCATTCATATTCCTGCCATCCCTGATCAAACTCACCCATTAAAAGCAGAAGCATTGATCTGTTCCATCTTGCAGGGACAAACTCAGGTGCGATTGCAATTGCCCTGTCATATGCCTCAAAGGCCTTGTCATACATGCCTGAAAATTTGAAAGTTTCACCCAGGTTGTTATGGGCTTCAAAATATGCAGGATCAAGCTCAACAGCCTTTGAAAGGCTTTCAAGAGCCTGTTCCAGTCTGCCGAGCCGTGTAAGGGAGACCCCCATATTGTTATAGGCCTTTTTATTTGCCTCATAATCAAAAGCAACAGATCTTTCATACCATTGAATTGATTCCTCATACCTGCCCTGTTCATGAACTACATTGCCCATGTTAAGGTAACAGGACGGATTGTCAGGGTTAAGTTCAATGGCTTTTTGAATATATTGTTCCGCAGCTTTAAAATTCTGCACATCATATGCAATAACTCCGATAAAATGATGTGCATCTGCGTTATCAGGGTCTGTTTCAAGAACCTTGCGGCAAAGAATTTCAGCCTGCCTGAGCTCACCTGCATTATAAAGTTCCATAACCTGCTGAAGTGTTTCCTGAATAGTGGTCATAATCGCTCCATAGCTTTTTTATAATTTTCCATTGTTCCTATATCCCTGTGATACTGATCATTCAGAAAAGTGAAAATCTTCCCCATGAACTCGGGCAGAACCTGGGTTGAAAAATCAATTCTATCCAGGCCAAGGGATTCAAGAAAATCAAAAACTGAATTTTCCAGAATATAAACTGCACCATTTGCAAGGTTATCAGGGGGATTTTTGACCTTTTCATGAAACGCCCTGACAACAGAATGTTCATCCAGTTCCACTATACCGCAGGATTCAGGTGTATCCGTTCTAAAGGTCATCATGGTTATATCACAGTATTGCGGCCTTCTTTCATGGGCTTTTAAAAAATCATCCATGCTGAACACTGAAAAATTGTCCCCATGGATCATCAGGACAGGCTCTGTTCCGAAAAACTCCCTGTTTTTCAGAAGAGTGCCGCCCGTGCCAAGCAGTTTTTTTTCAAACACGGCAGTAACATCTGCATTGTACCTGCTGTTTTCAAGATACTGAATCACTTTTTCAGGCATATAATGCAGGTTGACAAGCACCCCATCAATATCAGGTGAAGTACAGAGCATTTCAAGCCAGTAATCCATAAGCGGCCTGCCGTTCAGCGGCACAAGGCATTTGGGTATTTCAAGCGTAAGAGGCCTGAGCCTTGTGCCCAGGCCGGCTGCCAGAAGCAGGGCTTTCATATGTGTGTTCCCATGTACATATCAGATACAGACAATGGAATATTCCCGTTTCTTCCGACCTGACATGCAGCAGCCACAGACCCTAGATAGGCACTCTGCCAGATATCAGCCCCTGCTGCAAGGGCAAGGGCAGAACATGTCAGCACAGAATCACCTGCACCGGCAGGGTCAACAGGAGTCTTGTTCATGGCCTCAAGCCTGTCAGTAAGATAATGATCCCTGTTGGCGTCATCTGCATGGATCAGCATGCCTGATTTATCAAGTGTGATGAAAACGTTTCTTGCATATGATTTTTTTCTCAGTTTCTCAGC
>CAYOYY010000108.1:0-4277 GCA_964408295.1 uncultured Desulfobacula sp.
AAAGGTTTGTTCTCAAACTTATGATTCAGGTAGAGAATCCCGTTTTTCGTGCCTGATCTGTCCACAAAAACTGTGGGAGGATGATAAAGGGTATTTATAACCATATTTTTATAGTCATCAGCTTTTTTGGACTTGATATAGTATTCCCATGACATGCGCGAAGAATTAAAACGCCTTCCCGCCACAAAAAGATTATGGCGGTTAATAAATTCCTGGTCTATAAAAGTATTGATAAATGTAAAATCCTCATAATTTTCACGGACCTTCAGAATATAATCATCTCCTGTGCCTTTATCTGCATTGTATTTTTTTCTCACTACCTCATCTTTCAAGAGCCTGTAGTCAAATGAATAACAGCCTCTGTTTTCCATATCCCTTATGTGCTTAAGCAGTCTCAGCCCAAGCGCATATGGATTTAAGCCAACCTTGGGAAGGGATGTAACCTTTGCATTTACAAGGGCAAAATCAGCTTCATGCCCACGGATTCTGTCATCGCGCATAAAAAGGTATTCATGCCAGTAACTTGCCCAGCCTTCGTTCATTATCTTGGTTCTGATCTGCGGCTGAAAATATAATGAAGTATTTTTAACGATTTGAATCACAGATTTTATCCATTTGTTCTCTTCCTGTTTCAAAAAGGGAGAATGTCTTATTATATACTCCATCACATCGGCAGATGGCTTTTTTTTCAATGACAATTGTTTTTTATATAATTCTTCAAATTCAGGATAAAGGCTTATCACCGGAATAAAAAATTTGTCAGTACTGCCTTTTAACTCGTTGAACCTTGTAATTTCCTTGAGATATTCATTATGGGATACTTTTTTAATTTTCTGAAGAAATATATCAAAATAAAAATCTGTCTTTGACAGCCTGTATTTTGCGGTTCCGCTTATATTATTGTTAAGCTGTCTGTGATACCCCACAAGATTGTCCATGCCCCTTGCAAATTCAATTGCATAGTCAAGCCATCTTCCCTTTTCCGATCTGAGCTGTGCTATCAGGCGTTTGTCTGCAAGAGCCTGCCCTGTAAGATCAATATCCCAGGTATTTTTATAAAACAGATTATTCTGAAAAAAATCAATATGGCCCAGAACATGATAGAAAATCATCACATTGAGCCAGTCCGGGTTGTTGTCATTATAAAACGATATGGCAGGACGCGTGTTTATGACTGTCTCATAGGGGTTTGAAGGATAGGCCTCATACATGCCCTTTCCGGACAGAACCCTTACATCATGCACCCAGTAGTCATAAAGCGTGGGAATCATAACCTTGGGGCTGAGTTCAATCATATCCCTGTTTGTCACAATATATTCAAGGGTTTCATCATCAAACTCAAGGCCGTGATCCCTTGCCCTTAACTTGCATTCTTCCATTATGCCCTTGGCATGCTGACTGATAAGTTCCATTGCGATCTCACTTTCAGGTTAATGGCTGGATTCAGCAGCCTCTGTTATGAAATAAGCTTTTTTATACCCTGAATGATTCTTGAATCATCTGCATTTTCATCCAGGACATCCAGCTTGATCAGACTGCTGTGCCTGTTTAACATGTCAGAAGCCTTTAAATATTTTTCCACTTCTGTCTGTTTTGAACCCACATATGAATGTTCCACAATTGATATGCCTATTCTTGATACATAGGTGAACATCTTCTCCAGTTCGGCAATCGTCTGTTTGCCTTCCCTGTCCCAGTCATCTCCGTCAGTTCCGTGGAAAACATAGATATTGTAATCCCGTGCCAGGTTTTCTTTTTCCACAATATCATTAACCATTTTAAATGCAGTGAAAACCTTTGTTCCCCCTGCAACCTTATATGAGTAATATTTATAAAAATCAGCAACTTCCCTGGCTTCTGTATCATGCAGGATAAATCTTGTTTCCACCTGTTTTTCATATTGATATAAAAGCCAGGAATACAGCATCACATGCTGCGAAACAACGGTCTGGGTGACCTTGCCCCCCATGGATCCGGAATAATCCCTTAAAAAGAATACAAGGGCCTGGGATTCAAAATCCTTTTCCCTGGATAAAATCCTGTAAACAAGGTCCTGGGGAGAAATAATAAAATTCGTTGTGTCAATATTTCCCACATCAGGAATGTTTCCAAGGGTGATATTGGTCTGCACCACCCTTTTCAGGGTTGCTTTTTTGTCAAGTATCTGTCCCACTCCCCTGTTTTTATCTGTCAGGTCATATACATAACGGGCAAGGGTTCTTTTCTTGCCCTTGTCCTGTAAATTGGGCAGCTGAAAATCCTGGGACAGAACCTTGCCAAGCTCGTATGCGTCTGACTCAAGTTCATGGTCTCCACCCTGCCCTTCTCCAGGCCCTTCCCCTGCTCCTTCATGGCCTTCTTCACCTTCTTCAGGGCGCACAGGCTGTTCTCCCAGGATATCTCCTTCTTCTCCTTCTCCGGTCCCGCCTGTAGGTTCTCCTTCGCCAGGCTCCTGATCAGGATGAATTTCATCATGAACAAATTTTTCCTCAACCGTGGTTGGAACCACGATTATTTTTTCTTTGCCGCCTGACCCCGGCTTTACTATCCTGCCAATCCTGATTTTACGTTTAAATCCATCCTCTTCACGCCTGCGGTCACGTTCCAGAAGTTCATCAAGAGTTATCATAAGATCACCTTGCCCTTTTTATCTAATTGTCATCCTCCTGGGTGCAGAAATATTCAATTGTCTTCTGGGCACAGGTCCTGCAATAACCCAGTTTTTTCATCATTGTATCTGTCATTCTGTCATATAATTTCTGATTTTCCTCATTGGTTCTGTTTGCAAGTGCGCCAATCAGGGAGCCTGCCCCTGCAATGTCTGATTTAAGCCTCACATCTGTGATGGCCTTGACAAGTTCCAGGTTGTCCATGAAATCATATCCTGCATCAACAGAAAGTTTCTGCCCGTAAATCTTGCGTATGGAATTTCTAAAAGACGACCTTTGCTCATCTGTTTTCAGGCCAAGACGCTCTTCAACATTTCTGATATACCGTTCATCTATCTTGAGAGCCTTAAGTTCTCCTGTCTGGGGATCCTTGTATTTCCACATCATGTCAGGCCCGAGATGTTCAGCATCAATGCCTATGATCATGTTCACGTAATTGAGTACATCCTTTTTAATGGCAAGGGGCTCGTCCATGTATGCGTTGAACATTTCAGTCATGATTCTTTCACGGTAAAGACCCCTTGCTATCTTAAGATCTTCCATATATTTGGCCCGGTCAGCAGGATCCTGTACATAGTCAAGCACGGTTCTTTCAAGGGCCTTGAAAATATCCAGGGCAAACATGCACTGGCCTTCATTTGTTTCAGAGCTTTCCAGAAGAAGCTGGACTGCCCTGCCAAGATTACGCTGTCCAAGCCCCTTCTGACCGAACCGTTTTGTGATGTCTGTATCCTGGTTTAACGAATCAATGAGTTCTGCAAGGGTTTTAAGGCTTTTTTCGCCTGCCACCTCCCCTGCTGCAAGTTTCATGATCTCCACAGGAGTCAGTTTGTCAGACCTCGGCAGCCTTGTGAGAACCACTCCCACTGAAGCTGCATAATTAAGATTTGGATCCTGATGAAGTATCTTGGAATCCAATGATCTTTTTGTATCAGTTCCAATGGCATATTCTGTCAGGGTTTTCTGAATCTTGTAATCTGTATTATGGGCAACATAGCATATTCTGCACCTGTCTATAATGGGAGCTTCTTCTCTCTCTGAAAGAAAAGTGTCAAATTCTGAATTATTGCTTGTTGCAATGATCAATGTGTCAATGGGCCATTTGAATCCGTCAAGTTCTATCATCCGGTTCTGAATGACTCCCAGATAAACCTGGACAAGGTCTTTTTTGTTTTTGTAAATTTCATCGCTGAAATGAATTCCGCCTCCTGCAACCCTTGCAAGGGCACCTCTTCTGAGATCAAAACGGTATGGATTATTGGAATCTGATATGTGCAGAAGCCTTTGAATGGATTCCTCACCTAAAAGATCCACAGCAGAAGAAGTAATCTTGTCCTTGGCAGGATATTTGCCTGTAATGGTTCCAAGGCTTTCAATCAAAGGAACCGGAATTATCTCAATGAACGACAGCATCTTATTTATATTATTATTGCAATGTTCCCTGATCTGATTCAGAATATAGGCGGAACAGGCTCCAAGCGGCCTGTATTTAGCGTAAAATTCTTCAACCCTGGCATCGCTTAATTTAAATTTTTTTGCAAAAAATTCCTTTGATTCATCATGGGTTTCACAAAGGCTCATGGCCAGAATCATGGGATCTTCATAGGT
>CAYOYY010000109.1:0-4188 GCA_964408295.1 uncultured Desulfobacula sp.
AGTTTTCTTGAATTAACAGCACCGATACCTGTCCAGTTGTCTGAATTCCGGGGAGGAAAATGCAAGCCAGCCGGTCTTAAGGAACCAGGCTCCAGAGCTCTGGCAAGGCCGGTATGGCTGAGACCTGCTTTTTTCAGGATTTTCAGCCCTGTCACACGGGGAGAGTAATGATAATTTTTCAATATGAAAAAGGATATGGCCAAGGCGCCCACAATACTTATCAGGCCTATGATTGCCAGAAAATTCCTTGCAGTTTCAAATAATGATCTTAATTTCATTTTTTTATCCACTCCACCAATCCTGTAAGGTTTGAGTTCCAGTTATAATATTGCAGGATAAAACTGCGCGCTGCTATTCCGAATTTTTCTCTTCGTATTTTATTTCTTAGAAGCTCAATGGTTTTAGCGGCAAATCCAGCAGGCTCATCTTCAATTTCAAGAATCTTTTTTGCTTCCATGCTGATACCCTGAACAGCATGGGACGTGGATATCACAGGTTTTGCCATGGCCATGGCCTCCAGAACCTTATTCTGAACCCCTCTTGCGATCCTTAAGGGAATAACGCAAATATCCGCAGCCTTGTAGTACTCTCTGATATCCTTTACAAACCCTGTAACAATAATGGAATGGTCCTTTTCAAGAGCCTTGACTCTGGTATCAGGATTGCTCCCCACGATGTAAAATTTTATATCAGGAACCTGTTTTTTAATTTCAGGCAAAATTTTATCTGCGAACCAGACTACTCCGTCAACATTTGCATAATAATCCATGGCCCCTGAAAAAACCAGCATGGGAGAAGGAAAAGACTGTGACATATCTGTTTTTTCAGGGTCAAAAAACTCATGATCCACACCATTTGAAACAATGCAGATATTTTTTGCCTCAGGATAATATTTCAAAAACAGCTCTGCCTCGCCTGAAGATACAAACACAGATCTGCCAAAAAACCGGTTGATTTTCTTTTCAAATTCAAAAAGCCTTTTTGCCTCTTTTCTGTAAATAAAACTCAGGGGAAAATCTGTTTTTGAGGCATATTGACGCCATTTATCAGAATCAAGATCACAGAAATCCATGATCAGGGTATTGGCAATATCCCTGACAGGTATTCTTGCCCTGAACAGATATTCTGCCATTGGAGATGAAAAACAGATCACATTGTCATATTGTTCATGGCCTGTCCATTTATCAAAGGTATCCTGAAACCTTTTATCATAAAAATATCCCTGTGATATGCTCTGGCCGGCCAAAAGGCTTATAATTCCCTTGAGTTTTGCGATTGTTCGGTTCAAAGGGAAAATTTTTACCCTGCCACAGTATTTTTCAAGGTCACGGGTATATTTCAAATCATCAGGGTCATCTGCAAGAGCAATAAGATCAACAGTATGATTTGCTGACAGATATTTAATTTCATTGAATGATCTTATTTTATCCCCCTTGTTCGGAGGATATGGAATCCTGTGGGACAGGTATAGAATTTTCTTTTTCATGCAAGGTTTCTGGCAATAAACGGGCCTAAAAATTTTGTCATGGAATGGGGCATCTTCCGCCACATTTCGATCTTTTTCTGATATTTCGGGTTTGCAGGGCTTAAGTTGGGAATTTCCTGTGCCTTTACCAGATGATACTGATAGGCAAGGGGTCGGGGGGTAAATCCCCAGTGTTTTTTAAAACTGAACGAGCCTGTACCTTCCTTGCTTCTGCCATAGTCAAAAATGGTGCATTTTTTTTCAACAGCAAGCTTCATGAGTTCCCAGTACATGAAATCATTGGGCCCAAGTCGCCTGAACGAAAAATCAGAACCAGCATAATAGGGGATCATCTGATCCTTATAGATGAAAAAGAGGACAGCAGCAGCAGGATTGCCTTCTTTGGTTCTGACAACCAGAATACCGGCATTTTCCTTATATTCATCCAGAAAATTTTTAAAAAATCTTTTTGGGAATATGGGAGTTCCAAGGCGGTGATAGTTCAGTGCCAGAATGCTATAAAACTGATCCAGAAGATGATGCCCTGTTTCGGAAACAAGGCCCTTTTTAATGGCATTTCTCACCATTGCCCTTGATTTTCTGGGTATGGCCTTGAGATTTGCATCATGATCTGAAAAAATCTCTTTTCTGAAATTATAGTAAAGTGACTTTGTTTCAAGGCCCTGTATTGGTTCCCTGTTCCTGAGCTCAAGATACTGGACATTGCAGGATTCCGCCATTGCAGAGCCATGACTTACAAGCTCAAGCTCAGTTTCACTGTCATAGGCAAGAGCCCCTCCTATTTCGGCAAAAGGAACAGAAATAAAATAATGGCCAAACAGCATGCTTTTAATTTCAAACATGGGGAATATACCACAGACTCTGCCGTCAGATTCGGCTTTAAGATAAATGCTTCTGTGGTGAAAAGATCTCTCAACGACATTTTTCCATGCAGTAAGATGAAAAATGGTTCCACGTGGATGGGACAATACATAATTATCCCAGTTTTCCCTGTCACCTGTATCTGATTTGCTGATTTTAATGTTCAATGGTTTTCTCTTATATAATCCATACATGTAATAAACTTGTGATCACGGAAAGACTCAAGCAGTGCTGTCAATTTATTCTGTGTCCTGTGCAGATTTATATAATGCCTGAACTTAAACCATTTCGGTGCCTGATCCACTCTTGGCTGTTCAGGGTCAAATTCCCATGGATGGGCGTAAAAGACAAAAGCTTTGTTTTTCTTAAGAACTGATTTCATACCTGCCCTGAAAACAGGAAAGGGGACAAGCCTGAAATATCCTCCTCCGCCAAGCGGAAAAACCATGCTGCCCATATGCATGTTGCTGACCGGAATCTCAAAAAATCCCGGATTGATTTTATAGCAGGCATTGAGTTTTTCAGCACAGCTCAGATCTATGGCTCCGTACCGTCCGTGTGCAGAAAAAGAATTGAAACTTGAATCATATGTATAGCCTGATTTTTCAATGACCAGCAGAATTTTGTCATCAATGGCAAAGCTTGGAGCCCTGAACCCGTAAACCTCTGCACCTGTCAGATCTTCAAGGGTTTTCTTGCTCTTTTCAAGGTCCTGTATCAGTTCTCTGGCAGTCAGATTTCCGCATAAATGGTGATTAAAACCATGGGATGCAACCTCATGACCTCTTTTATGAATTTCCTTCACAAGGCCAGGCAGTTTTCTCGCGACCCAGCCAAGCACAAAAAAAGTGGCTTTGGGCCTGAAAGAAAAGGAATCAAGAAAATCAAGCAGAGCTAATGTGTTGTTTTCAACCCTGAGCCCAAAAGAATTCCAGGCTGAAAATTCAATGTAATTCTTAAAATTCTCAACCTGGAACCAGTCTTCCACATCAAATGTCAGAAGAATCGGATTACCCACAAAGTTCGCGTCCGATTCCATGATATTCAAATCCTGCTTCAGTCACTTCGTCCGGATCATACTGATTGCGGCCATCAAATATGGCAAGCTGTCTCATTTTATCTGCCATGAATCTGAAATCAGGCTGTCTGAATGTCTTCCACTCCGTTACCAGGATCAGGGCATCAGTATTTTCAAGGGCCTGGTACTGATTTTCTGCAAGAGTCAGGCTTCCGGATTCAAACCATTGCTCAGGAAATTCTCTGCGGGCCTGAGGCATGGCAACCGGGTCAAAGGCCTTAATTTTTGCACCGAGTCTTACAAGTTCCCTTATAATCACAAAAGACGAGGCTTCTCTTAAATCATCTGTGCCGGGCTTGAATGCAAGCCCCCACATGCTGAAAATCTTACCGGACAGATCCTGGCCAAAGCGTTTTACAATTTTTTCAACCAGCACCATTTTCTGAAGATTGTTCCGTTTTTCAACCGCATTCAAAAGTGCCGGCTCAAACTCATTGTCCTTGCTCGTTTTTATAAGAGCCTTGACATCCTTGGGGAAACATGAACCTCCATAACCACAGCCAGGATATATAAAAGAATATCCTATCCTGGAGTCAGATCCGATCCCTTTTCTGACATTTTCCACATCCACGCCAAGTCGTTCACAGATACCGGCAATCTCGTTCATAAAGGATATTTTGGTTGCAAGCATTGAATTGGCAGCATATTTGGTCATTTCAGCATCTCTGACATTCATCAGGATCATTTTTTCCCTGTTTCTTGAAAAAGGAGCATAAAGCCTTTTCATCAGTTTTGCAGCACGGCTGGAATCTGCTCCCACAAC
>CAYOYY010000110.1:0-3956 GCA_964408295.1 uncultured Desulfobacula sp.
ATATATATATATGGAACTTGCAGAAGTTTACAGATCAGATCACAAATATGAAAAAGCTGTTCAGGTTTTAAAAAAATGCACACGCATAAAACCGCATTTTAAAGATGCATGGCTGTCTCTTGCAAAATACGCTTCAGACAGCGGCGATCTTGATTCAGCCATAGAGACAATGCAGCAGGGATACAAAAATTTTCAAAATTGTGCGATTTTTGCAAGCAATCTTGCCTGGCTGCTCCTCAAGGACGGTCAGCAGACTGACAGGGCATTGTCACTTGCCCAGTCAGCCTATGAAAAACTTGCTGACAACCCTGCTGTGGCAGATACGCTGGGATGGGCTTATTTCCACCAGAAAATATATTCGCAGGCAGTGTGGGTGCTCATGGAAGCTGAAAAAAAAGCTCCTGAAAACGGTTTTATTCTTTACCATCTTGGGATGGCTTTTTATAAAAAAGGGGAGATAGACATGGCAGTGAAATATCTAAAAAAAGCTGAACAATCTGAAGCTGCCCCGTTTTTCACAGAAAAAGCCGATGAAATCCTCAAAAAAATCTCCATAAAACAGTCAGACAGGCCAAAAGCCCTGAATGCACCACAGGACAACGACAAGATATTTGCCTCACCTGATTCCAATAATATGGAAGAAGATGACATGCTCACACCCCAGTGGAAACAATAATTCACTTAAAAATTACCTTGAGATTTTTGAAATTTGCAGGTAAGTTTTAAAAATCTTGAATTTATTTCTTTCCCTGGAGACAGAATTATGGAAAAGGCTGAAAAAATGCCTTTATTCAAAAAAGGTATCTGGATAAAGGAACAACAGGGAACCCTGACCATGGGATCCCTGGATAAAAATGACAAAAGTGTCATGGTAGTGCCGGACAACCTGTGTGCAAAAATCATGGAATTTGAAAATGACATGATGGAGGCGCTTTATGGTAAAAACAGAAAATCGTTTGATCCGGCACGGATTGATATTGAAAAATTATTTAAGGAGCTTGAAAACCAGTACAGGCAATGCAGGATCATTACAACCCTTTCCGGAGACAGGATGTTCACTTGTGACTATAATGAAATATACACAATAATGAAAAAATTCATAGAAAGTTCCATGCCTGATTCTCCCCTGAAATCCGATACCCCTGTCATTCATATAAATGCTTCGGTTCTCCAGGGTCATCTATGTATCATATACAGGGATTCGCCTCCTCTTTCCAACCCCTCAAAACTGAAAGATGAGATACATTTTCTTAAAACAGTTTTAAAAGGCGAGATTACATACAAGCATACCCGGAACAACAAGGCCTATTATGATATAATGATCCCTTCGAAAACGTGAATGGAACACCAATGAAGTTCTTTCCCATAAGGGTGGCTGTTATCTGTCTTCTCATGACCCCCCTGCTTTATATTGTCACTTTAATGTCCTGTGAAACCTATCTGACCCGCACCTATTCTTCCAGGATTCAGAATATTCTCATAGGCGACTCAACCCCTCTGCTTGAAGGAAGTGTGCGCCTGGAAGAGCAGGTGGCAAAACATATAAAAACCTTTCTGAAAAATGACTGGAAAATTCATTACCTGCACCTTGATCTCAACATACTTGTGACAACATCAGAAGGCAGGGTCATTTACCCTGTTTTTACAAATTTTGATTCCATGGAAAAAAATCTTCGTGATGGATACAATGCGCAGGAAATTGCAAACAATAATTTTGACAGCCTGAACCAGGGGCTTGTTGTAAAAGTTACTGTGAACCTGACACACGGATCAGTCATTGCCAATATCATATTGATTCTGTACTCAGGAATCTCATTGGGCATATTCTTTATTTTCTATAAAATAGGCAGTTCCAGGGCTGCTGCAGACCAGCAGCAGAAAAACAGCCTTATAAGTGATCTGAAAAAAGAGGAAAAACTCCATAACCAGATTTTAAATGACCTGAAAAAAGACAGGCAGGCTTTGTTTGAAAATATAAAATCACTTAATGCAAAATATCAGGAAGACAGAAAAAAGGCCAAAATCAATGAAGAGGAAATGTTTGAAGAAATCATTTCCCTGGAAGAAAAAATAAATTCATTCATAGAACTTAAAAACAGAAAAGAAGAAGAGATTGCAGAGCTGAAATCCAGAATCCAGAAATATGAAAGAAGAAAAAGCTCAAAAACAAAGCGCAATGAATTTGATTTTATTGCAAAACGTTTTGCCGCGCTTTATAAGAATATAAAAATGAACAGAAAGGCATTGTCAGGATTTTTAAACCTGACAGAAGACCAGCAGATAAAGGCAGAGGAAATTATCCAGCTTATGGATCATGAACCTGACAAAATTATAATTAAACGCAAAGTGTTTTCAGGCAAAAAACATAAGAAAGCCTGTTTTGAAGTGCTGTTTGCCTATAACGGGCGGTTGTATTTCACAAAGGATAAAAACAATATCAATGAAATTCTGGTAATAGGCACAAAAAATACTCAGACCAAAGATATGGAATTCTTACACAGTTTATAGGCAGCCATGTATACCTCATTTTATAACCTGACAAAAAAACCGTTTCAGATAAGTTCAGATCCCTCTTTCATGTGGATGGGTGAAAAACACAAAGAAGCCCTGGCAGTTCTGAAATACGGAATCCTTGACAACAAGGGTTTCCTGCTGCTGACAGGAGATGTTGGAACAGGCAAGACCACTTTGATCAACACTCTGATTGAAAGCATAACCGATGATATAATCTGTACTTCAGTGCCTGACCCGGGCCTGGAAAAACTGGATTTTTTCAATTATATTGCAGCAGGATTCGGCATAGGCCATGATTTTTCCACAAAAGGCACCTTTCTTGCTCACTTCAGACAATTTCTCCTTAAAGCAAATGAAAACGGTAAAAAGGTTCTGCTCATAATTGATGAAGCCCAGCTTCTGACCCAGGAAATGCTGGAAGAAATCCGCCTGCTGTCAAATATTGAAAAGGCTGACACAAAACTTATCAATATCTTTTTTGTAGGCCAGAACGAATTCAACGAAATTCTGAACAGGGAGCAGAACAGGGCAGTAAGACAGCGCCTGACCTTAAATTACAATATTGATCCTTTAACCCCTGATGAAACAGGGGAATACATATGGCACCGCCTGAGTGTTGCAGGAGCCACATATTCCATATTTGACGAAGCCGCAGCCCAGGAAGTGTTCATGTACTCAGGAGGTTTTCCCAGACGGATAAATGTCATCTGTGACCACTGCCTGTTATCAGGGTATGTAAAGGAACAGAAAATAATTGATGCTGCCATTGTAAAGGAATGCGCCAGGGAACTTAAAATACCGGCTCATATCAGAAACAGGGATATAAACGGTTTTTCCCATGATTTTTCTTCCCCACCTCCTGCGGCCAGACCAGGCAACGAACGGCGCCCGCCCAGCCCACGGCCTGCCCAGACAAAGACACAGAAGCAGGGAAACCACAGTTTTATATTGTTTCTGACCATAATTGCATTTATCGGCTCTGCCATTTTTGCATGGTCATACCTTTTTCCGGAAGATTATCAGATTGCAAAAAAAGCAGTTATGTCAAAATATTATGAAATTATTCCCAGAGATATTATTCAACCTTCAGAAGAAAAGCACAAACAGCCCATGAGCCCCCCCACTGCCCCACCAGAAAAATCTCCTGAGCCTACACCTATCCATCCCATTCAGGAAGAAGTCATAAAACAGTCCCCCTCCCAGGCCCAGCAGATATTTACCATCAAAGACTCTGCTCCTGAACAACAAACCATTGCCCCTGAACCTGAACATGCTCAAAAAAAATCAGAATCTGCTGATACAAAAGCAGATACAGAACCTGCCGCAGAACAAAAACAGCCGGAACATATAAAACAGCCCCCCTCCCCTGCGCCTGAACTGCCAGAGGACAAAATAATAATCCGCTTTAACTCCCAAAGTCAACCAACTGATATCAAAATTAG
>CAYOYY010000111.1:0-3412 GCA_964408295.1 uncultured Desulfobacula sp.
TTTGAGCCTTTCCGGGTGCCCCTCAAGCCATTCACCTAATAATTTCATGAATTCGTTAATATTATCCAAATTCAGTCGCCTACGGCAACCGTCTGCAATGGTCTGATATCGGACTGAATACTTATGAGCTATATTTTTTACAGCCTTTTGATAGGCCTTAGATGTTGGAAGCCCTGTTGTTTTATACTTTGCTGTAAAATCAAGGACGTCTAAAATCTGATCTAAAGTTTTTTCTGTTATCATTGTGCACATCCTAAATCTGATTGAAATTATTATCTATATAAACGATAGCGCAATATCTGTAAATTGTCAAAATATTTTCGTTTTGTAGAAGTTTTTTATTTTCCGCGCAACGGCATGAGTTATTGGCTGACATGAAGCACAAGGGGAATGCCAGCTCAGTATACATAATTGTTAGGCAACTATTTATTATTTTTCTCATTAAAATTGCTGCTCAGATGTCCATTGTGGGTATTTCATGCAATATTTGGGTTAAGGTCTGGGTGATTGTGGGCAGAGCAATGGTGAACCCGGGTTTTCAGGCAGGGGGCAGGGTGGCCTGCTGCGCGGCTTAAGAGCTTTAATGTTTCAGGACTGAAACATTAAAGCTCTTGCTTCCAGCCAGGACACGACGTCCTGGCTGGATTGAGCAAAGCAGGTTGCCCTGCCCCCTGCCGGGTACGTGGCTCGGTATCGGTATCCATACTGTTTTTCACACGCATCAGCCACCCCTGATCTGTCACCGCCTTTTCTATTGTATTTTTCAATGAACTGCCGTATTTTGAAATTCTTAAACTATGTTATGTGTTTATGTATAAAAGCATGAAAGCATGCATAAATTGCATGCATGAATTGAATTATCCTGTCAGGAGAAAAGAATGAAATCTGATGTATATTTTATTGATTTAAAGGCCAGTTCAAGGGAAAATCTGCCCCGGAAATTCTCACGCCTTGTCAGAACAGCAGGCATTGAAAATGTTTTAAAGGAAAAAGACCTTGCAGCAATTAAAATACATTTTGGCGAACAGGGCAATACAGCATATATCAGGCCTGTTTTCATACGCTCCCTGATACAGGAGATAAGAAAATTCAAGGCAGAACCCTTTCTTACCGATGCCAATACCCTGTATGTGGGAACCAGATCCAATGCTGTATCTCATATCCATACTGCAGTTGAAAACGGCTTTTCCTATTCTTCCATGGATGCTGTGCCAATAGTCATAGCAGACGGGCTCAGAGGCAAAAGCGAAACAGCAGTCGAGCTTGGGCTTAAAAACTGCGCCTGTGCATATATAGGTTCTGAAATTGTTGATGCAGATGCCTTGATTTCAGTGGCCCATTTCAAGGGCCATGAACTTGCAGGCTTTGGCGGTACTTTGAAGAACATAGGAATGGGAAGCGCGTCAAGAAGGGGAAAACTTGACCAGCATTCCAGTGTCAGCCCGAAAATCAAGCGCAAAACCTGTATCGGATGCGGTGAATGTGCAAGACATTGCCCGGCAGATGCCATTACCCTGAAAGAGAAAAAAGCCTGGATTGATGCCAAAAAATGCATAGGATGTGCTGAATGTATTGTAAGATGCCCCACACATTCCATTAACATCAACTGGAACCAGACTGTTCCCGTGTTCCTGGAAAGGATGGTGGAATATGCATGTGCTGTTCTTAAAAACAAGCAGGACAAGGCTTTTTTTATTAACTTCATCACAGATATTTCACCCAAATGCGACTGCCTGCCCTATGCTGAATCTCCCATAGTGGGCAACATAGGTATTCTTGCATCCACAGATCCTGTTGCCATTGATCAGGCAGGAGCTGATCTTGTCAATCAGCAGCCTGCGCTTCCAGGAACCGTGCTGAAAACCAATCTTGGGGCTGGTGAGGACAAGTTCAAGGGCCTTTATCCTTCGGTTGACTGGGAGCATCAGCTTGAATACGCACAGGAACTTGGTCTTGGCCGGCGCGAATACAACCTGATAAAGCTTGAAACCCTTGTTTATAAGAATCAGGGGGGGCATCATTAATAATTCTGGTCACACACTCAGCGCTCCTGATGTATGGGTTGATAAATATGCAGATTATCTGTATTCCTTTGCAATGTACAGGATTCAGGATCCAGAAACCGCACGGGAGCTTGTTCAGGAAACTTTCATGGCAGGTTTGAATTCAAGAAAGAATTTCAAAGCCAGATCATCTGAAAAAACATGGCTCACAGGTATTCTGAAACATAAGATCATGGATTTTTTTCGCCGTAAATATAAAGATCCCCTTGATAATCCTGTTGAGCTTGCAGCCCCTGATATTGACAGCCAGTTTGACAACAGGGGAAAATGGAAGACAGGCCCGGCAGAATGGGCAGAAAATCCTGAAACCCTGCTTGAGCAGAAAGCTTTTATGGCAGTTGTTAAAAAATGCCTTGAACTTCTTCCTGCAAAACAGGGCAGAGCCCTTGCCCTGAGAGAGCTTGAAGGCCGGTCCACCGGAACGATCTGTAATCTTTTGAACATAAGTGCGACTAATTGCTGGGTAATTCTTCACAGGGCAAGAGCCCTGATGAGAAGCTGCATTGAATCCACCTGGCTTGGGGCAGAGAGGGCAAAATGATAAATCACTGGGTATTCAGATGTAAGGATATAACTGCATTAATATCGCAGTCCATGGATGCAGAACTGCCTTTCAAGATCAGACTGGGAATCAGGTTTCATCTTATGATGTGCAGATTATGCTTAAGATATAAAAAACAGCTTGAACTTGTTGCAGCAGCCCTTGCAGAATTTGATACTGACACCCATGAAACCGTGCATTTTCATCTGTCTGACGAAATAAAGCACGAAATGAAAAACACCCTGAACATTCATTATTGATATTACCTGTAAGGTCTTGCCGGTCAGGGCGACTACCCTTTCAACAATGTATCCTGATCCTGTATCAGGAACAGGCATATATTTTATTTTCCATGAAAAAATAAAGGGGGAACAATGAGTACAGAAAGAAAAATTACAGGTTTTATTATCCTGTGCATGGTATTTTTATCCGTTTCTGTGGCAAAGGCAGAAATGCCTGGCCCTGATCCGGCAGCATTATGGAAATACATTACACAGACCTCGCCCTATACCCAGTGGAAGTTCTGGAAAGATCACAGAGGAATGCTCAAGGGAAGGCAGCCCCATGGTTCTTTTCACAAGGTATATGTAAATGACAGGGCTTTTACCTCATCTTCTGTACCGCTTCAATACGGTTCAATAGAGGTGAAGGAAAACTATAACAGGGCAAAAAAACTCATGGCCATAACTGTAATGTACAAGGTTAAGGGATATAACCCTGAAAACGGGGACTGGTTCTGGGTAAAATATTCTCCTGACGGCATGGCAAAGCCCTATGGAAAGCCAAGGGGATGCCTGGGGTGTCATGG
>CAYOYY010000112.1:0-3326 GCA_964408295.1 uncultured Desulfobacula sp.
AGGCCATATCGGCGTAGATGGAAAGTGGAGCGGCTCTTTGCCTGGCTCCAGAATTGCAGGCACCTGATTGTAAGATATGAATATCATGTGCAAAATTTCCTATCTATGGTTCAGCTTGGTTGTGCTATAATATTGTTAAAATTTTTTTGAGGTGGCTTCTATTTTCTACCGTTTTTTAATCTTATTTTTATCTATGGACTTTTTTACATAATCGACTGTATTCGGACGCTTTTTGGCTTCTTTAACAGTATTTTCTTTTTTTGTTTGTTTCTCTTTTTTACTCATAAAAATACCTCCATAATAATAGATAAAAATATAAATGCACCTACTAAACAAGCACCGAGACTTAATTCACCGTATGCCAGTTCTAATTTTTTTGATTTTTTATCGATAACCGCCTGTATTTCTTGAGTAGCATCCACATAACAATCAAACATTTGTTTGAAAGCTTCATTAGGGTCCGCACTCCATAAATAATCAGCATTTTCTCTATTTTTGGCGGCAATTGGGCAATTCCCAACTTTTAATGCAGATAATAAATGTCTCCAGGCGCAGGCTAAAGCAAAAAATGCAGTACTGCATAAAATCAGATTGGTCCATTGTAAAAAAGTATCAGGTGTAAACAAAGTTCCTCTTTTGAAACTGACAATACCACAAAAGGCAGTAATTACTATGATTATTGAATTCATGAGCTTACTACATTTATCTTCGAAATGCTTGAATCTTGCCTGTTCCTCCATATATCTTTGCTGAACGTAGTTAAGGACAGTAATTTTATATTCTACAGCTATAGTATGTTTAATTTCCATAAATTTTCGTCAAAGGATAACCGACCAAGCTAACAAATAAAAATTAATAATAGTCTTCAAAGGCCTGCTCAATAAGCTCTTTTCGTTCTTGCATTTTTTCCATTCTTTTATCAATACTATCAATGTACTTCTTTAATTCATCCTCGTTCTTGATTAAATAATACCCTCTGCTACTACCACCGACGGGCAAACTAAATTCTTCAATGGCATCACGGATAAGACTTCGTACTTGAACGTGCGTGGCATCCTCATGGATACCGATCTCACGGCCAATATCGCCCGAACTTATCTGATCCTCTTTCCCTACATGATCTTCAAGTATTTTTTTTATCCTGTTTAATTGGTCACCTGAAGCCATATTTTTCTCCTTTCATTTACCGTAAGCTTGTATAACGAGGTCGCAGGCGCCGTTAACAATTATTATTCAATAACGGTCCGCGGATAAGTCGCAAAGCGGGGCAAAGTTGTTTGACCCGCTGCTGTCGGCTTGATCTGCGTGATGGACGGCTGCGCAGCGCCCGACCATCAAGTTATTATATGGTTCTGGATATCCTTCAGGGTTTTATGTGTTTTTGCGTTAAGATTGAATTCAAATATAAAAACCCAGTATGATTCCGTCCTGTCTGTTATGTTTATTGTATTGACTCTTATAGCGTTGGTTTTAAAAAATCAATAGGTATAAGTCCCTAGTGCAGGGGTAAATCCAGAGCTTGGATATGTTCAGATATTTTGTGGGGTGGGTGGCAGAATAACAGCGAACCTCAGGTTTCCAGGCAGGGGGCAGGGCGGCCTGCTGCGCGGCTTAAGATCTTTCATATTTCAGGACTGAAATATGAAAGATCTTGCTTCCAGCCAGGACAGGACGTCCTGGATGGATTGAGCAAAGCAGGTTGGCCTGCCCCCTGCCGGGTACATGGCCTGGTCTCTGTATTGTTTTTTTACATGCATCCGCTTTGCGCCCGCTTTGCTTTGACCTTAGACACGGCTATTCCATTGAATCCACAATAAAGGGAGTGCATCGCAGGGCAATGGTATGCTTTTTTACCCATATGCGCACCATGGAAACAGATTCGCCCCTGAGATTGGTCAGGCTGGGTAATTCTTCCACAAATCCGATTTCCTTGATTTTAAATTCATAATAAAATGTATTGTCTGTAAACGGATCTGCAATTAAAATTACCCTGGCTGAATCATGGGGATGTTTTCTGGGTGAACCTGAAAAAGGAATATAATCTGCCTTGTCAATATTTTTATGGCCGGGGCTTGTCTGAATTTCAAATTTATTTTTCAGTTCAGGAAAATTCATTAAAGACATCTTTACCAACCTCCTTGAATTTAACAATCTGAAATCCGATATCATTCCTTATACCAGAAAACAGTGAACATTTCAAAATTATTGAAAAAATCACGGGATACAGATATAGTTGACCAATGCGGCTTAAAATAATCATAATGGTATTGGCCATTTTTGCTTTCATCTCTGCCACAACCGGAAGCATGCTGTATTACTACTCCTTCAGAAAGGCTGCTTTCCAGAAAACAGAGGCAGATGCATATTCAAGGCTCAACCTTCTTGCCGACCAGCTATCATATTATCTTTCAGAGCACATAAAACCTGTCAGGGCTCTTTCTGAAATCAGAGAATTAAGGTCAGTGCTTGTGCACATGGACAATTTTTCAATTGACAATGCAGATTATATACTTGACTCTTTCAAGACTTCCCTTGACCTTGAAGTCGCATATATAATGAACAGCAGCGCAGTTACCATATGCTCCAGCAACAGGGATGAAAAGGACAGCTTTGTGGGGAAAAATTTTTCCTTCCGCCCGTATTATCAGAAAGCCATCAAAGGGATTCCTGCAACCTATCTTGCGCTTGGCACCACTTCAGGAAAAAGGGGAGTTTATTATTCCCACCCTGTTTTTGACACCAGCCATGATAAAATCATTGGTGTTGCTGTCATGAAAGCATCTGTGGAATCTGTTGAAACACAATTATTTTCCGGATTAAAGGATATTATTCTCTTTGTTGATCCCAATGGAATAATTTTCATTTCCAACCATGCTGATCTCAGGTTCAAGCTCTTATGGAAACTTTCTGAAAAAAAAATAAAACAGATAAAGGATTCAAGACAGTTTGGAACAGGGCCATGGCAATGGACAGGCTTTGCAAAAACCGGCACAGGCTTTATTGAAGACAGGCATGGAACAAAATATCTTTTTGCGTCCCTTGGTGTAAGCAATTATCCGGAATGGAAAATAATAAGCCTCAGAAATTACCGTCAGGTTGCAAGACAGGTATCACAGCCCTTTGTCAAGGTGGTGGGGCCTGTTATTTTTTCCGTGCTTATACTTGCAGGCATATTGGTAATGATTCTTTATCATCTGGGAATAAGAGAGATAGCAAAACGCAAAAAAGTGGAAAAGGATCTCAGGCTCAGCGAAGAAAGATACCGCCATATTTACCATAAAACTCCTGTCATGCTTCATTCAATTGATGTCAAGGGCAGGATTGTA
>CAYOYY010000113.1:0-3288 GCA_964408295.1 uncultured Desulfobacula sp.
CGGACAGCTTCTTTTGACCCACAGATATGCAACCAGGTATCAGGTCGGGCTTTTAAAGCTGATACAGGAATACCTTATTATAAAAAAACAGGGACAGCAGTTTGGCAGAATTGCTGTGGAAAAAGGTTTTGCCTCTGAATCCGATATTGAAGCTGCCCTTGAACATCAGAAAAAAGAATTCAGCCGCGCAAGACGCAGAAAACTGATAGGGGATATTCTGGTGGAATCAGGAGCTCTGACAATAAAACAAAAAAATGCAGTTTTAAAAGAACAGACATTTCTGGACAGGGCAGCAGCACAGATTTATAAAGATTCAGAACCTGAAATTTCAGACTATGAAAAAAAATTTTTACAGATAAAAGTACTGGATAAGGAATTTGCCGCCAGTGTAATTGAAAAAAAACTTGTTTCTGAAGAACAGGTGAAAGCTGCTCTGAAAATTCAGGAACAGGAGTTTGAAAAGGACAATACGGTTCGCAGCCTGGGTGATGCAATGGTTGAATTGAAGTTTCTGACCCGGGAGCAAAAGCATCTGATAGAAAATGACCTGGCAGTTGCCGAAAGAACAGGTGTCGGTGCACCTGAACCTCTCATTGACATAAAGATAAGCCATGATCAGATGCAGGCAGCTGTGCAAATCAGAAGTAATGTCAGGCCAGGCCTTGATGACATTAAAAAGGCTGTTGCACAAAAAGGAATCCGTTTTGGAATATATCCTGATTCAGTCCTGCAGTGTCAGCTTGATGTGGGAAAAACCGAATTTGTCGTTGCAAGGCAGGATCTTACCCTGGAAATTCTGAAAAACAGAAAAACTGTTTATCATTTTGATACGCAGACAATGGATACAGAATTTAAAAAAGGTGCTACTCTTGCTGAACATCGTCTGGGAAAAGGCTCTCTTTTGAAAAAAGATCTGTTCGGCAACACAATTGAATATGCCACGGGCCGGGAATTGTGTTTAAGGTGCGGCAGTGGCACCAGGCTTTCCAGGGACAAAACAAAGGTTTTTGCAGGAAAAACCGGATTTGCATCTCTTTCCATTGAGAAAAAATTTTATATTCATCCGGTTATAAATATTTTTGAAGATGCAGATCTGAAATATGGCCCTCTTGAATCATTTGCCAGTTTCAATATCAAAGGCGTGCTGACAGGGGCATATCCGGTAACTGCCGGCAACATAGTGGCGGCAGAGATCAGGGGGGCTGCTGTTGATGCTGTCGGTTATGTAAAATCGGAACTTGGAATTACCGACAGTCTTATTATTGCCCAGGGAGATGTATATGCTGATTATCTGCATCATTGCCGGATAGAAACTTTTGGCAATGTTTATATTAAAAATGAAATTATTGATTCCACAATTTTTTCCAGTGGTAAAATATATTCTCCTGAATGCCGTGCAATCGGCTCCTCTCTTTATGCAAAAAAAAGCATTGAACTTGGTGGAGCAGGGAGTCTGCGTACAGGTCCGTGTATTCTTGTTGCCGGCACGGAACACCATATTATTGGAGTAACTTCACGCATTGAGCAGGAGATGAAACAGGCAAGATCTGAGACAGACGCATTGATGCTTCAGAAACAGGAAAAGGAAAAGGCTGCCAGAACAATATTCCAGAAGATGGTTGAACTTAAAATTTTTCATGACCGTGCAAAAATTAAAAAGGGCAGACTCAGTGCTGAATTCAAAAAACATAAAGACTCGGCAGCCCCTCAGAATTTAAAAAATCTTGCAGTTCTGATAAATAATTTCAAAGACAGAATGAAAACTTCCATTGATGAATTAAAGCAGTTGAATGACATGAAAAAGAAATATGACAAAGAAATTCAATTAATTGAAAAGCAGATTCTGAGGCTTGAACCTGGAGTTGAAAGAATTGTTTCCAGGCTTGAAACTGATATGTCTGCCTTTTTTGAGTGGACAAGAAAGCAGGAGAATTCAGCCCATATAAAAATCAATCACTCTGCTCTGGCCGGTACGGTTCTGAAAGGGGTGTTTTCCTCCATTGTTCTGAAAGACAGAACATCTGGTTTTCATGCTTTTGAAAAAGAAAATGGGCAGACCGGGGCTGAAATGATGATTGAGAAAAATACTGATTTAAAAGCGAACTGAAAAAATATTTTTATGTACAGCACCGGATGGATAAAGCCTGCTTTCAAAAAGATGGATGCCGTCAACATGAAATTGCAAGTCCAGATTTTCTTTTTTCTGTTTATCAAGCACAGAATCCATTTTTAAAGACTGTTTTTTTATTCTTGCAAGTGTAATATGCGGGAAAAATTTTCTGCCATCTTTTTTTATATTGGAAAATTCAGACAAACCGGTATCAAGGTAAGATGCAATGTTCTCAAGCGAACCGGTCTGATCTTTTACTCCGATCCATAATACTTTTGGTCTTGAAGGAGATCCAAATATTCCAGGATTTGAAATATCCAGGTCAAATCCTGCATCTGCCAGGTTTGCTGCTTTTTCCATCACAGATTTTACCATACTGATATCTGTGATTTTTATATCTCCCAGAAATTTAAGAGTAAGGTGCATGGCTTCAGGTTTAACCCAGGCAGCTTTGATATTTGATTTTTTTATTTCCGCCTGGAATCGCACAAGGGGCTTCCTGACGCTGTAAGGAAGTTCAACAGCAATAAATGCCCGGATATTGCGGTGTTTATACATTTTTTTTGTTCTTGAATCCCAGAAGAACCCTGTATGGGCCTGGAGTACCCGGTGGAATCAGAGCAATTCTGTCCTTATCGTTCAGAACTGTGTCAAAGGGTGCAATTTTGCCGTTAATGAATACAGCTTCAACATCATTGCGGGAAAGATGAACTCTGTGAATCAGGTCCAGGGCTGTGGTACCCGGATCTATAAAGGTTGAGGCATTTGAACAATCTATGTTTTTTTCATGCAGCTTTTTCTGTAAAAAAGAAAAAGCATTAAATGTGACAACAGGCATTTTTTGTTTCCTTTCCCCCGGGTTATTATAATCATGGGTTTTAACATACCTATTTCTGCCCAGGCAAGCCTGCAATAATTTTTGATTAAAGCACTCAGAACAGTGAAAAGACGGTTTTGCGGGGTGTACAGCTCCATGGAGGTAAAAATTAATTACCTGTGAATTCAGGCAGATATGATTTTTTTGCAAAAAATGTGAAAAAAATGTTTGACACAGCGCTGATTTTCATGCATTATACGCCGGTCTTCCCGAGAGACGGTTTCTTGGAACTTGCTTGGGGAGTTTTTTTTTGATCTTTGAAAATTGGTCAGTGATAAATTAGTAGAGCGGGTCTTAACAA
>CAYOYY010000114.1:0-3243 GCA_964408295.1 uncultured Desulfobacula sp.
CCGGGAGATGTCGGTTTTGTCTTAATTATTGTTGACATATATGTACCTCTTTAAACACCTTCAAAAAATTCAATTCGTTGTCCTGGCATCAATGTAACTATGGCTTTTTTCCAGTCAGATCTTTTGCCTATGATTCTGCCGCGCTGCTTTACCTTGCCCTTGACCTGAATGGTTCTGACCTGCTGCACCTTGGTCTGAAAGCCTTCTTCTACAGCTTTTTTTATTTCAACCCGGTTGGCTCTTTTATCCACCCTGAAGGTGATCTGATTATGCAGTTCTTTTTGAAGGGTTGTTTTTTCAGTAATCACAGGGCCTCTGATAATGTCATATGATTTCATCTTACGCTAATCTCCCTTCTATATTTTTAATTGAAGATTCAACCAGAAGAAGGTTCCTGTATTTCAGAATATCCACCACATTGAGTCCGACAGTCTTTATCACTTTGACACCAGGTACATTTCTGGAAGAAAGCAAAAGATTTGTATCTTCAGTATCAGATACAATCAGAAGGTTCTCAAGTCCGAGAGCGTTCAGGACTTTGACAAAAGATTTGGTTTTAACAGCATCAAGGTTAAAATCATCAATTACAAAAATGGATTTGTCTTCAACCTTGGAGCTTAATGCCATTTTCAGGGCCAGTTTACGAACCTTTTTGGGCACCTTGATTGAATAAGACCTTGGGCTGGGTCCAAAGATTACTCCACCGCCTTTTCTCAGGGGTGATTTTATACTGCCGGCACGTGCATTACCGGTACCTTTCTGTCTGAAAAGCTTTTTTGTGCTGCCTTTCACCATACCCCTTGTCTTACACGCAACAGTCCCGGCCCGTTTTGCAACGAGCTGGGACCGGACAACCTGGTGAAGAACGCTTGTTTTAACGGGTGTGTTGAAAATCGCGTCAGGAAGCTGAGTCTCAGACACTTTTTCACCTGCACTGTTCAATACATCTACAACAGCCATATTCTTCCTCATAAATTTTGATCAGCTATGCATCACTGCGATATGAATGCAATACCCATAGCCGCGTTTTTATCTCAATTCAGATGAGGGATCCACAGATCCCACTTCTTTGCTTATTTTCTGTCAGCCTTTCTTACTTCCAGTATACCTGTTTTAAATCCCGGAACAGGTCCTTTTACCAGCATGATATTGTCTTCAGGCCTTATATCCACGATGGTAAGATTTTTCACGGTAATCCTGTCAGTTCCCATGTGACCCGGCAGTTTTTTACCCTTGAATACTCTTCCCGGCCATGCACTGTTACCGATTGAACCTGGTTTTCTGTGATTTCTGCAGCCATGGGTTTCAGGACCGCGGCCAAAGCCATGGCGCTTGACAGTGCCCTGGAATCCACGTCCCTTTGAAATCCCTGAAATATTTACCTTGTCACCCACGGAAAAAACATCAACACCTATTGTTGCTCCGGGTTCCATTTCTGCTGCCTGTTCGGTTCTGAACTCCCTTAAGACTTTAAAACCTTTACCACCGGACTTTTTAAGATGTCCTGCAATGGGTTTGTTCAGTTTTTCAATCTTTTTTTCATCAAACCCGATCTGAAGTGCGTCATACCCGTCTGAATCCTTTGTTTTAACCTGGGTAACAACGCAGGGACCAACCTGCACAACCGTAACAGGAACAAGTTTTCCATCAGAGGAAAACACGCTGGTCATTCCGATTTTTTTTCCAAGCAATCCACTCATAATTGGTTCCTGTTATTGACTAAAGTTTAATTTCCACATCCACACCAGGCGAAAGATCCAGTTTCATCAATGCGTCAACTGTCTGCTGGGTGGGTTCCAGAATATCCATCATTCTTTTATGCGTTCTGATCTCAAACTGCTCACGTGATTTCTTGTTGACATGGGGGGAACGCAGTACAGTGAATTTGGTGATACGTGTGGGAAGCGGCACCGGACCTACAATTCTGGCACCGCTTTTCCTTGCGGTATCAACAATATCAGCTGAAGACTGATCAAGAAGCTTGTGATCATAGGCCTTGAGCCTGATTCTTATTTTAGTTTTCAACATGATAACGCACTTATCCTAAATTATTCTATAATTTCACCGATAACACCGGCGCCGACAGTTCTTCCGCCTTCCCTGATGGCAAATCTGAGCTCTTTTTCCATTGCAATCGGGTTGATCAGTTCCACATTGATTGTGGCATTGTCTCCAGGCATTATCATCTCCACGCCTTCTTCAAGGGTCAGAACTCCTGTAATATCTGTTGTCCTGAAAAAGAACTGAGGTCTGTAACCACTGAAAAACGGTGTGTGACGTCCGCCTTCTTCCTTGCTCAGCGCATACATCTCTGCCTTGAATTTTGTATGAGGAGTAATTGTGCCAGGCTTGGCAACAACCTGACCCCTTTCAACCTGATCTCGCTTGGTTCCGCGCAGAAGAAGACCTACATTGTCTCCTGCCTGACCTTCATCAAGGAGCTTCCTGAACATCTCAACTCCTGTACACACGGTCTTGGCTGTCTCTCTTATACCCACTATCTCAACTTCTTCTCCTGCCTTGATCACTCCACGCTCTATCCTGCCTGTTACAACAGTTCCGCGGCCTGATATACTGAACACATCCTCTATGGGCATCAGGAACGGCTTGGCTGTATCCCTCTCAGGCTCAGGTACATAGGAATCAAGAACATCAAGAAGCTCAAATATGGGCTTTACATCATCACTTTCAATATCTTCACTCTCCAGCGCCTTCAATGCACTGCCGCGGATAATGGGGGTCTCGTCTCCGGGAAACTCATAAGCATCCAGAAGCTCCTGAAGCTCCATCTCCACAAGCTCTATCAGCTCCTCATCATCAACCATGTCGCATTTGTTCAAAAATACCACTATCTTGGGCACACCTACCTGACGGGCCAGAAGAATATGCTCCCTTGTCTGGGGCATGGGGCCGTCATCTGCACTTACAACCAGAATAGCTCCGTCCATCTGGGCTGCTCCGGTTATCATGTTCTTTATATAGTCAGCATGGCCCGGACAATCCACATGGGCATAGTGACGCTTCTCTGTCTCATACTCAACATGGGCCGTTGCTATGGTTATTCCACGCTCTCTTTCCTCAGGCGCCTTGTCTATCTCATCAAAGGGTACATATGTGCCCTGGCCCCTCTGGGCTGCAAGCTTGGTGATCGCTGCCGTAAGCGTTGTCTTCCCATGGTCTATATGACCAATTGTCCCTATGTTCACATGCGGCTTGGTCCGCTCAAATTTCTCCTTAGCCATC
>CAYOYY010000115.1:0-3187 GCA_964408295.1 uncultured Desulfobacula sp.
AGTATCTGCCTTTTAAGCAGAGAGTCGCTGGTTCGAGCCCAGCACGGCCCACCACTCAATAAAATGACATTGCGTCCCCATCGTCTAGCCTGGTCCAGGACACCGGCCTTTCACGCCGGCGACAGGGGTTCGAATCCCCTTGGGGACGCCACTTAGAGCGTCAAGGCTTTCAGCATTTCTGTTGAGAGCTTTTTTTATGCCTGAAATTTATGCTGTTCTGATCAGAATGTATGTATGGCAGCAGGATGGATGCTGAAAAAAACCTGGCTGCCAGGTCTTAAATCCATTGTACGCCTGTAATTGGCCGGGCAGATGATTTCAAATTCAGCTGACAGGGCTTCCACATGAACGGCAAGATAAATTCCCCGGCTTGCAACTTCTGTGATTTTTCCCTGAAACTGGTTTGCCATAAGTTCGTCCTTTGATGCAGACAATATGATCTCTTCCGGTCTTATGCCGGCATGAACCTGTCCATTGTCCGGCCGTTTAAGAATATTGAGCCTGATCTGCGTACCCTTGAGCTGAATTCCCTCTTCAATATTGTCAAAATCAAAGATATTCTTCATGCCCACAAATTGGGCTGTAAATATGGAATCTGGTTTTTCAAACAGGGAATCAATGCTGCCGTGCTGCATGATCCTGCCCTGTCTTATTATTGCCCCTGTGTCAGCCAGATATAATACATCTGCAAAATTATGTGAAACCATGATGATTGTCATGCCAAGCTCATTATGCACTTTTTTAAGCAATTGCCTGGTTTCCTCCCGAAAAACAGGGTCCAGGGCGGATAATGGCTCATCCAGCAGCAAAACGGCAGGATTGAGTATCAAGGCACGTGCAATGGCAACTCTCTGTTTTTCTCCGCCGCTCAGTTTCTGAGGATTGCGTGAAATTATATTGTTCAGGCCCAGGGTTTTGGCCAGTATCCTGAACCGGGTATCAGCCTCGTCCATGGTGATATTGTGGTATGGTACACCATAATAAATATTTTGTTTTACATTCAGGTGAGGGAAAAGGGCAAAATCCTGGTAGACAATTGCTATATTGCGCTTTTCAACCGGCGTATCTGTGATGTCAATGCTGTTGAGACGTATGGTGCCGCAGGTGGCAGGCATAAGCCCCATGATGGTTTCTAAAAGAAGGGATTTGCCTGATCCTGTGGGGCCGATCAATGCAAAAAAATCCCCTGGCCTGATGTGAAGATTGATATTGGTCAGATTGAATCCTGGAAGGTTTAAATTTATATTTTCAAGCTGGATCATGTGCTTAGCTGTAATAATTGTGAAGGTTTCTTGAAAACAGCCTCAAGGCCACAAACAGGGCAAATGAAACAAGGATCAGCCATACGGCTATGGGCTGGGAATATTTAAGCCCGTAAGCTGTGAATCTTTCATAAATCATTACAGTGGCTGTCATGGGATGATATGCCACAATGACAACTGCTCCGAATTCTGAAATAGCCCTTGCCGTACACATGATAAAGCCAAGTACGATATGGCGCAGGCTTAAGGGAAATGTAATTCTCATGAAAGTTGTCAAAGCTCCTGCACCCAGTGAACGTGAAGCTTTTTCAAGGCTCTGGGGCACGTTTTCAAAACCTGCTTTTACTGTGTTTATATAAAACGGCAGCCCGACAAAAACCAGTACTGTTATGATTCCTGTCCAGGAACCCATTATCCTGATTCCAAGGCAGGAAAGAAACCTTCCTACAGGATGATTTCTGCCGGCCAGGCTCAGAATTGCAATACCCACAACAGGATGGGGTATCATGATGGGAAGATCAATGATTCCTTCTATGATTTTCTTGCCAAAGATTTTTTTTCTTGCCAGCATATATGCCAGCGGAGTTCCGAAAACAAATGCAATAAATGAAGCTGAAAGTGCTGTTGCAATGGAACGGGCAATGGCTGCCAGCACTTCCCTGTCGCAGATCGTTTCCATGAGCATGTGCAGTGACGGCTGAAAAGTCATCTGCACAAGGGGCAGGGTCAGCAGCAGTATCAGAGGCAGGCTCAGCAGTGCCAGCAGCCATGTGGAAAGCTTATGGGGCTTCATGGGCTTTATATCAGTTTTTTACTTCAACAAGCGCCCTTACAGGGGAAGGCAGCATGTCTGCCATTTTTTTATCAGGCACGCGGGCCGGTATAAAAGGTGGCTGCCCCATCTGGGCAAGAATTTTAAGCCCTCCGTCAGGAGACAGTAAAAAAGCCATGAAAGCTCTGGCAGCTTCCTGGTTTGGTGCATTTTTCAATATGGTTATGCCGTATGTGCATGATTTGCCTTTTTTTGTGATCCAGGTATTTGGTTTTTTGCCGGATACTTTGACCTGGGCCTGGCTGTATAATTTGTCATATTTGTAATTGCCAAGATTGATATGATCGTCAAGTTTCACATATCTTAGCTTGTGCTGTATGGCCACGGACAGATATTCCCAGGCATAATCCATGTTCCCGGTTTTCAGCAGGTTGACAAGCTCAATTGATTTGGGGCGGACATTGCGCAGCGGGCGGTTTGCCAGAAGCTTTTCGCTCAGACCCTTGATTGTGTAAAATTTTTCTGCAAGCTGGAGCACCATAAGGCTTCTGTAACCGCATGGATCAAGGTTGGGGTCTGAATGCCCCCATACCACATCTTTTTTTAACAGGATTTTATACCAGTTATTACTGGTTATTTTATCTGCATACCTGCTTTTGTCCGTATAGCACAGAACGAGCTGGTTTGTTGCAAAACGTATGTTCCAGGCGGCAAATTTTGGAATCAGGTTATTGTCGATTACCTTGTAATCTGCTGCTGCCATGATATCGGCAGGTTTGCCCACCTCTGATATCATTCTTGCCATTTTTGTGCTGCCTCCTGCTTCTCGCAGAACATCAACCTGCGGGTATTTTGCTTCAAAGGCCTTTTCTATTTTCTGAAACGGAATTGTAAGGCTTCCTGCATGGAATATTATAAGTTTGCCTGCAGGGCTGCAAAAAGCGCAAACCGGAATTAACAGAACAAGAATCAGTCCTGTGAGAACTGACAGGCTGAGTGCAAATGATTTTTTTTTCATTATCTGCTCCTTTATTGTTTTAAATATATTCTTAAAATAAAAAATAGACGCAGAAATTTATTAGGATAAAAAGTTACAATCGTCAATATAATAAATATAAAAATACCAATTATAACTTTAGATTACTTAAAATGA
>CAYOYY010000116.1:0-3169 GCA_964408295.1 uncultured Desulfobacula sp.
GAAAACTTCTTCCTGTTATATATTTCAGAAACAGGTTGCCGGTTCCGCGTCAATGGCAGACACTGGCAGGAATTTCTCCTGTAACATTGCAGAACACCAGACGAACCATTGATGTGAAAAATTCCAGGCAGCTTATCCAGGCGTTAAAAAAGGCAATGCCCGGAGATATGATTGTTCTGAAGCCAGGAAATTATCTTCTGAAGGCATATAATATCAATATAAATGCTTCCGGTACGGCCAGACTGCCCATTTGTGTGCGCGCACAGATGTTGGGACAGGTTACGATCGAGATGGACACGTTTGAAGGTTTTCTTGTCAATGCTCCATACTGGATTTTTGAAAATCTTGATATAAAGGGAATCCGTAAAAATCATGACAGGCAGGAACACGCATTCCATGTGATAGGCAGAGCCAGAGGTTTTGTCCTGAGAAACTCAAGAATACATGAGTTCAATTCAATGATCAAGGCCAATGGAACAAAAGGACCGGATGGGAAAATACTATATCCTGACAATGTTCTGATTGAAGATAATACCTTTTATAATTCTGAAATCAGAAAGACCGGCAAACCTGTAACCTTTATTGATGTGGTCGGTGCAGACAACTGGATTGTGCGGGGAAATTTCATTTCTGATTTTGCCAAGGGTGAAGATGACAGAATCAGCTATGCTGCTTTTATCAAAGGCAATTCATCAGGAAGTGTTTTTGAAAACAATCTTGTTATCGGTGAATACCGGACTTCAGGAGGGGTGCGGGTCGGCTTGTCATTTGGCGGCGGCGGCACAGGCAGACAGTTTTTCAGAAACGGCAAAACAGGCATTGAACATTCAAACGGCATAATAAGAAACAATGTTGTCATGTATTGTTCTGATGTGGCTGTTTATCTCAACAAGGCTGCAAATACAAAGATTTATAACAACACGTTTTATAAAACCATGGGAATAGATGTCAGATTTAAGGCCAGCACTGCTGTAATAAAAAATAATCTGATGACAGGCAGGATTAAAAACCGTGACGGTGGAACAAGCACACAAAGCAGCAATATCATAGTTTCCGGGAAAAGTTTTTTTCACAAGGGATTTTCAGACTGGTTTGAGAATCCTGACAGAGCTGATTTTTCCCTGAAAACCAAAGGGCCTTTTATTGATACAGGAGAACTCATCCCGCAGATATATGAAGATGTCTGTGGAAATGCCAGATTTGAGAAACCGGATATCGGGGCATATGAATACAGTAAAACACCAATATGCAGATTGATCGGGGAAAAATGAAAATACTTCATATTCTTGACCACAGCCTGCCGCTTCACAGCGGCTATACATTCAGAAGCCAGAATATTTTCCGTGCCCAGCAGAAAATGGGCTATGGCCCGGTTGTTCTGACTTCTCCAAAGCATGAAGAAAGCCTTAAGGGGCAGGCAGTTTTTTCAGAACAGATAAACAATATCAGATATTACAGGACAGGCCCGCTTAAAACCAGCCGTCTTCCACTTGTATCGGAATTGACTCTGATGCATGTTCTTTATCATCGGATTCTTGAAATTGCTTCTGTTGAAAAACCTGACATTATTCATGCACATTCTCCTGTCCTCAACGCAATACCTGCCATCAAAGCTGCAAGGAAACTTGGGCTTCCTGTTGTATATGAAATACGGGCTTTCTGGGAGGATGCTGCGGTTGATCATGGCACTTACAGGGAAAATTCATGGAAATACAGACTTACCAAATTCATTGAAACAAAGGTATGTAAAAGATCTGATCATATTGCCATTCTTTGTAACGGCCTTAAAAATGATCTGATAAACCGGGGATTGCCGGAGGAAAAAATTACTCCTGTTTTTAATGGTATCAATCCTGAGGATTTCAGACAGGTTTCTCCTGATAGTGAATATCTGGAAAAATGGAATCTTGAAAACAGAAAAATAATCGGCTTCATAGGTTCTTTTTACCGGTATGAGGGTCTTGATCTTCTTGTGAAAGCCTTTGCAAAGATTGCAGACAGATACCCGGATCTTATGCTCCTGCTCGTAGGCGGAGGAGAGATGAAAAAAGAACTTGCTCAGCTCGCATCGCACTCCGGTATCAGTGACAGGCTCGTCATGCCCGGAAGAATCCCCCATGAAAGGATTGCAGGCATATATGCCATGATTGATATTCTGTGTTATCCGCGTTATTCCATGCGACTTACAGAACTTGTGACTCCATTAAAACCTCTTGAGGCCATGGCCATGGGAAAAGCTCTTGTTGCAAGCGATGTCGGGGGGCACAGGGAGCTTATCAAAGATAACGAGACTGGTCTGCTTTTCAGTTCAGGAAATGCAGATGCACTTGCGTCCAGGATAGAAAACATCATGAACAGCAGAGAACTTGAAAAAAGCCTTCAGACCAACGGCTTTGAATGGGTACGCAAATATCACACATGGGCATTCACAACTTCTGTATATAAGAATATATATCAAAGTCTGGAAAGGATATGAACAATGGATGAAAACAGCTATATAGCAGGCATGCTTGACAGAACTCTCCGCTATTTTGACCAGGAATCAGTTGATCGTGTCAGAAATACGCTTTTTGCTGTTTCAGGCCTTGGCGGTGTGGGTGCAGTAACTGCGGAGCTCCTTGCCAGATGGGGGGTAAAAAAATTCAGGCTGCTGGATATGGATAAATATGATGAATCAAATCTGAACAGACAGCTTTTTTCCACATCAAAAACCATTGGTCGATATAAAGTGGATGTTGCAGAAGAAAGGATAAAGGAAATTAACCCTTATGCTGAAATAGAATTCAAAATAGCTGACAGGGTTGATAATGAGAATGTTCACAGATTTGTCAAAGGGGCGGGCTTTGTCATACAGAATGCAGATCATCCTTCCTGTAAACTGTTTTACATCGCCGCGAAAAAATATAAAGTTCCTCTTGTAAATGGATATGCAACCATAACCGGAGGAAGGGTTCAGGGTTTTGACTATCGCAGTTCAGAATGTACAGGGTTGCTTGAAACCCTGTGGAACCGGTTTAAATATAAGAATGCAAAACCGCTTGCTGAAATGACAAGAGAAGAAATTATTAAATTTGATGAACTAAATGTTCATCCAACAGCCCCATCATTGAATTTTGTAACAAATATGGTTGGATGTCTTATTGTAGCTGAGGCTGTTAAATTGATTACA
>CAYOYY010000117.1:0-2910 GCA_964408295.1 uncultured Desulfobacula sp.
CACTTTATATCCGTATGAAGCGATTTTTTCGGCCGTGACGCCTGCCTGATCTGCGTTTCCGAGCACTGCAATCTCAAGTTTGCTCATCTTCTGATCAATGCCAAGCTCCTGAATGATTTCAAGTGCTGCAATTTTTCCGTCCTGGATTGAGGAAAGGATATCCTTGGGGCCTTGAGCACAGCCTGCCACAACCACGTCCCTGCCGGGCGCGGCCATGTCAGTATTGAAAAAGCCCCATGAATTGGGAGTTGAGTCAAGCATTGTCAGGGTGTTATTGATATTCTGGGCAGGCACCATGCCAACGGACAGGACAACAAGGTCAAACTGCCTTGAGATTCTTGCAAGCCCTTTTTCATCTTCTGTTGTGATGACAAGCTTTTGCGTTTCCCTGTCCTCCAGGATTTCAGCGGGAACGCCCTGCAAAAGAGTGACATTGTCTGACAGCCTTTTAAACAATGTTCTGGTTTCCTTGCCTATTATCTGAAGATCCATGTAAAACACGGTGATATTGCACTCAGGATAAAGGTGAACAAGTTTTTCTGCATGGCGCATGGATATCTTGCAGCATACCTGGGAACAATAATCCCGGCCCTGATCCCTGTTTCTTGAGCCTACACACTGGATAAAGGCTATTTCAGGGGCGGGTTTTCCATTGAGGTAATCTTTGAGCCTGTCCTTTCTCAGGGCGGAATTCAGGTCAGCCGTGGTAATGACATTTTCATATGCATCATAGTGAAGAGACCTGATCCCTGCAGGGTCAAAGGGAGAAAAACCTGTGGCCAGAATGATTTTCAGCGCTGTGAATTCTGTTTTGTCATCCAGCACTATCTTGTATCCGGTTTTGTTTTTTTCAATGGCCTTTATAGCGGTGTTCAGATGGATAACCACATTTTTCTGGTTCTGAATCTGAGCTGCCATTTCAATGCTGAGACATGCACTGCAGTTTTCACAGGTATCAGTTGCCATGCATGCCCATTGTGATGCATGCCCTCCAAGATAATTTTCCTTTTCCACCAGATGTACGACAATATCCTGACCGGCAAAGGTTCTGGCCGCAGAAATGCCTGCAACGCCTCCTCCGATAATCAGGACGTCAGGACCTGCTTTTCCCATATTTCCCTCCAATATATCATCAAGACCGGTTATAAAAACAAATGATCTGAACATCAGATGCTTAAAAATTCATATCATATTAACGGGATAAAAAGAAATACATTAAACTGGTGCATTAAAATTTTCGCATTCAGGTGCACAGGGGAACCATGAAGGCACAGATGACTGCAACAAGGCAGAAAACAAGGGCAAGTGGTTCCTTGTGCGTAAATTCAAGGGTTTTGTTTAAGGGGAAAAAAAATATTCCGGAAAAAATACCGCAGACAAATCCAAAAACATGAGCCATTATATCGGTGTGCTCTCCCTGACTGAACAATGCCATCAGCACTGCACCTGCAAGTATCGGCATGAGTGTGTCGGCGTGAAAACCCCTGGAAGACCGCATGACCTGAAAGACGGCCAGAAGGCCTGCCGCTGCCATGACAGCTGTGGAGGCTCCGATTGAAAGGCCGGCAGTGTGCAGCAGTGATGCATTGAGCAGGTTGGCTGCCGTGCCTGTGAACAATAATATGAAGGGGCCTGTTCCATATCCTGATGCGCTTATGACAGGTGCGGCAAAGATAAGAAGCCCGGCAAGGTTGCCTGCAAGATGGCGTGCGTCAAGATGTATGAACAATGCAGTGACAGCCCTGTATGTCTGGCCCTGGGCAAGGTGCAGCCATGATATCCCGTAGGTTGTGATCATGGATTCATGAATATTGAAAAACATGGACAATCCGTGAATAAGTGCCATGACAGCCATTATGGCAAAACAGGCAGGAGAACTGAATGATGAAACAGGCAGGGCAGCTATTGTGCTGTCATGACCCGGTATTGTGTTTTCCATGAAACAGGTTTCAACGCTTGAGCGTGAAACTGTGATGTCTTTTTCAGCAACAAGAATATCGAACAGGCCGTTGTTTTTATGTACCTGTGCTTCTATGTTCTGGGATGCCAGGATCAGAAGAATCAGATTGGCTTTTTTGCAGGAAAGATCAGTATATAATTTTTCCAAATCATGTTTCCCCGGAAAATTTAAGGGGCTTGATATTTTCCCCTGATAATTTTAAATCTTTCAGGTAATGATATAGGAATAAAAAGGAAAAATAAACATGCAGATATTAAGATTTAAAAGTGATGACAATCTGATTTATACCGGGTTTGATTATCATGACGGCAGTGCCGGCATCATTCAGGGAGATATTTTTTCTGATTTTTCATGCACCCGGCACAGAAAAACAGTGAAAGAATTTTTAACACCGTTTGATCCTTCAGCCATTATATGCATAGGGCTCAACTATAAAATGCATGCAGAGGAAACAGGGCTTGACCTGCCGGAATATCCTGTTGTTTTCATGAAAAATCCGGGTGCAGCAGCGCCCCATATGGGTGATATAATAATCCCTGAGTGCTGTAGTGAAAAACCTGAGGTTGATTATGAGGCAGAGCTGGGTGTGGTAATAGGAAAAAAAGCAAAAAATGTTTCACGCTCAGATGCGCTGGATTATGTCCTTGGCTATTGCTGTGCCAATGATGTTTCTGCAAGGAGATGGCAGATGCATGCAGGTGCAGGCCAGTGGATAAAGGGCAAAAGTTTTGATACCTTCTGTCCGTTCGGGCCTGTGGTCGTAACAAAAGATGAGATAGGGGATCCTGACAGCCTTGGAATTGAATGCATATTAAATGGCAAGATAATGCAGAAGAGCAATACCGATGACATGATTTTCTGTGTTGGAGACATTATCTCCTATCTGTCTCAGTCTGCCACTCTGCTGCCGGGCACTCTTATCCTGACAGGAACACCCTCAGGGGTCGGGT
>CAYOYY010000118.1:0-2847 GCA_964408295.1 uncultured Desulfobacula sp.
CCCTGCCCTTTGTCATTATTTTCTTCGGTTTTCTGCAATTGCAATAAGTGCCATGACATACAGCAGGAAACTGCCAAAACAGGGATGGATGAAAATATCCGGGAGATTGGATGATTTATATGCATTGGCTTTGGGGCTTGCAGTTTTTTTTAAGTTGCCAGGATTCAATTAAAGGTTATAATAAAGATTATATTCAGAATCATCCATATGAAAAAATATCAAGTTTTTAAAGAGGTAATTTATGAGCGACGACAGCAAGCCGATTACACCGGAAATAGTTGAAGACGAAAATGAGCCAGGAGATGAAAAACAGCTTGTTCAGCAGAGCATGAAACCGGATATCCTTTATCTTGTACCCATAACCGGCCGCCCGCATCTTCCTGCACAGGTACAGCCGCTTATGGTCAGCAAGAAAAAATGGGAGGAAACCCTGGTAAAGGCTGCTGAAGATTCCAGGGGCCTTCTTGGAATTGCATATATAAAGGAGATAAAGGGCAAGAACATATACAAGGAAGATTTTCCTGAAGTGGGCTGTGTTGTCAGAATGATGAACATGGTTGATATTCAGGGCAATATCCAGTTCATTGCCCAGGGCCTTGAGCGTTTCCGCATAAAACGCTTTATTTCAGACAAACCTCCGTTTGTGGTGGAAGTTGAATATTTTGAGAAAATCGATGAAAATGAAGACAAGCTTAAGGCATATGGAATTGCCATCATAAATTCCATAAAGCAGCTCCTTTCCCTGAACCCTCTGTATTCCGAGGAAGTCAAGCAGTATCTTGGCATGTTCAGCCCTGACCAGCCTTCACTGCTTACTGATTTTGCAGCTGGAATCACAACTGCCTCAGGTGATGACCTTCAGGAGGTGCTGGAGCTCAAGTCAGTGATTGAGCGCATGAAAAAAGTCATGCTGCTTCTGCAAAAGGAAATAGAAATAGCAAAACTTCAGTCACAGATTCAAAAGGATATCAACACACAGGTTGATGAAAACAAACGCAAGTTTTTCCTGAAGGAACAGCTCAAGGCAATACAAAAGGAATTGGGGCTGCAAAAGGATGACAAAACATCTGATGTTGAAAAGTTCAAGGAAAGATTTGCAGAGCTTGACCCTCCGGAACATGTTGTAAAGCGTTTCAATGAAGAGATTGAAAAATTGTCTGTTCTTGAGACAGGCTCTTCTGAATATGGAGTTACCCGCAATTATCTGGACTGGGTTACATCCTTTCCATGGGGGATATACTCTAAGGACAATATTGACATTAAAAAAGCTGAAAAGGTGCTTGACAGGGATCATGCAGGCCTTTCCGATGTCAAGGAAAGGATAATCGAATTTTTTGCAGCAGGTGTGTATAAAAAGGATATTTCAGGTTCAATCATTCTTTTTGTCGGCCCTCCCGGGGTTGGCAAAACCTCCATCGGCAAATCCATTGCAGAGGCCCTTGGCAGAAAATTTTACAGGTTCAGCCTTGGCGGTATGAGAGATGAGGCTGAAATCAAGGGTCACAGAAGGACCTATGTGGGAGCGCTGCCGGGAAAGATGGTTCAGGCGCTCAAGGATACAGGAGTTGCAAATCCTGTGATAATGCTGGATGAAGTTGACAAGGTAGGTGCTTCCTACCAGGGAGATCCTGCTTCTGCCCTGCTTGAAGTGCTTGATCCTGAACAGAACAGTGAATTTCTTGACCATTACCTTGACTTGAGAATTGATCTTTCAAAGGTGCTTTTCATCTGTACGGCAAATCAGCTTGATACAATTCCAAGGCCGCTTCTGGACAGAATGGACAGCATCAACCTGTCCGGCTATATTACAGAAGAAAAAATGGAAATTGCACGGAAACACCTGTGGCCAAGACTTTTAAAACGCAATAAGCTTAAATCCGGCATTATTACCATAACAGATCCCACAATCCGGCATCTCATTGAAGGATACGCAAGGGAGGCAGGGGTAAGAAACCTTGAAAAGCTTCTGAACAAGATAATCAGAAAAAGTATTGTCTCCATATTGAAGCAAAAGAAGAAAAAGGTCAGAATTACCATAAAATCCCTTGAGGATCTGCTTGGCCCGCCTGTTTTCAAGTATGAAAAACCATTATCAGGCGTGGGTGTGGTAACAGGCCTTGCCTGGACACAGCTTGGAGGAGCTACCCTGCCCATTGAAGCTGTAAAAGTACATGACAAATCAGCAGGGTTCAAGCTTACAGGCAAGTTAGGCGATGTGATGCAGGAATCTGCTGCCATTGCTTACAGCCATGTCCGTGCCAACCTGTCATTGTTTGATATTCAAAAAGAATATTTTGACAATGCATTTATTCATATCCATGTGCCTGAGGGGGCAACTCCCAAGGACGGGCCCAGCGCCGGAATCACAATCACAACTGCACTGGTTTCCCTTGGGCTTGGAAAGGCCGTTACAAGACCCATTGCCATGACAGGGGAAATAACCCTGACGGGCGAGGTCCTGCCGGTCGGTGGTATAAAGGAGAAAATTATTGCTGCCAGGCGCTCCAATATAAAGGAAATCATTCTGCCCAGGGGGTGTATTCCAGAGTTCAAGATGCTGCCCGATCATATAAAGGAAGGAATTGACTTCCATTTTGCGGAAAAATACAGGGAAGTATTCAAAATCGTCTTTAAAGACTGATAAGGTTGTCATTGTCTTTTTAAGGGTGCCTGAAACGGAAGCTTGAATACAGGCAGATGGGGCAGAACAGGAAATGTGCAAGGCAGGCCTGCCGGTTTTTTAAAAAACCGGCAGGCCTTTTTTTGTCTGAGGTTTTTGTATCCTGTGATCAGTCAGCCCTGATCAGAAATCTATCTGCCATTTTGCACCAAAGTAATTGGTGGTGG
>CAYOYY010000119.1:0-2741 GCA_964408295.1 uncultured Desulfobacula sp.
AAGGGTAAGATGTATCATTGTCTGTAACAGAGTCTGTAACAGAGCCGGATGTGCCTGTGGAGTCTGTGCCTTTATAATCATATGCTTTAGGTATCCATATTCCGCCGGAAGAGTTGAGTGTAAGTTCCGGTTTAAACACAATGTCAAACACTGTGTTGCCGGGAAAGGCATTGATTGTAAAACTGTTTATTTCTTTTTCTTTTGTTGTGGACAATGTCCAGTCAAAAAGCCAGTGTCCGTCAGTTGTGTTATCTTTGGGATACCAGCCTTGGGTATCGTCCCCTTTGTATGTAAGGCTCCAGTCCTCTCCTGCAACTCCATATAGCCCTGAACCTGAAGACCCAAACTCGCCCCATGTTGCAGAAGTGCTTGTGCCGTCCGCAAAATTTATGGTGACCTGCATTCCGTTCATATCGGCTTTGCCTACAGTATATGTACTTACGCTTGTGATTGGGGTGGCAAAAGTTACTGCAGGAATGATGAACAGCAACAGGACTGATATTGATATAAGTTTGCGCATTTTTACTGCCTCCTTATTATGAAGTCTGATTGGCTGATTCCGGGCCGCAGGCTCCGAACTGGTCGCATGCCAGCAAAACATTTTCTTCTGGCTGATCTCGTTTTATTACAATTAAGACTGGTTTTTTCCATTCTTGTTTTTCCATAATCCGCTCCTTATATATAAATTTAGATTTTTATTTCTGTATTTTATACAAGCAAATTGCGTGCCGTTTTTTTGCAATCTCACAAAAATATTTTACATAACCATCAAGCTGTCCTGTTTCAAGATCTGCTGATGCCGGACACCACATGCATAAATTGCGTATCATGCAGGTACCGCAGTTTTCATGGTATGATTTTTCAAAAGACTTGAACTCTATGATGTCAGGGGCAAATGTCTCCCATGCGTGTTTCAATGTTCCTTGTTTAAGATCATATATACATTTTTTATTCACAAGAGGCCTGCATAGCCTGAAAAAGCCGTCATAGCTTATGAAACAGCTGAACTTTCCTGCATTGCATCTGAAAAGCTTTTCCGGGCTGTCTGTTGCAGCCCCTGAATTCAATTTTGCATTTGCTTCCATTTTTTTTACAGCTTCAAGCCTTGCCGGATCATGTTTTTCCAGGGCAGCTATTTCATGTGGTGACAGGCGCTCCTGGATAATTTTTTTGTTTTTTTTGCCATTTCTGTCGGTTCTGAGCGTAAGAAAAGGATCATACCTGAATTCCCGCCAGGAAATATTTCTGCAGAATCTGGTTATATTGTCCAGAAAAAAAAGATTGGATTTTAAAACCATTGCCTTCAGGGTAAAGGGTATGGATGCTGAAGCCAGCATGCCAATGCCTGATTTGAATCCGGCAAAATTACGGGTTCCGGTAATTTTTGCATATTCCCTGTCTGAGGTACCATAAACCGTAATTTCAAGACTGGCTGGAGGATATTGTTTAAACAGGTTGATATGATCCTGTGAAATCAGACTTGCATTGGTAAACACAGAAACAACAAACCCTTTTTGCTTGAGATAGGTGTAGATATCAGAAAAATCCTGCCTTAAAAGAACTTCTCCGCCTGTAAGGAGCATTCTTAGGGCACCCATTTCAAACGCCTGATCTGCAATAGCCTTTATCTGTTCCGTGGAGAGCTCATTGCGGGCTGCCTCGGAATCATCTTCCGGCAGATTATTATAGCAGTGCCTGCATTTGTTGTTGCAACGTGCAGTCAGCTCCAGTGTAAGATCTATCAGCCTGCGCCTGTGTTTTGCCTGTTTTACCGGCTCAAGCTCTGAAAAGGATATGGATTGTTTCATTTTTTATCGGCAGCCTGTAAGCTGTTTTTCAAAGCTCTGCCAAATGGCAGGATAAAATGGTTTAAGATTCCTGTTTTTGATGCAAGGGCTATAATAATGTTTTTCCACCCTGTAAAGGTTATTGTTTTGCCTGATATTTTTTTTTTTCTGACTGCAATGCCTATTATCCTATTTTTCGGAAACCATCCGTCTTTTTTAGTGCAATTGTCGCCTTTGAGTTCCACAGTCCCTTTTTTTTTGCCGATTATTCTGTGTACTATTATTTTTGCCTGATTTTTGTCTGTAATGGCAACAATATCGCCTGTTCTGATCCGGTTTTTCCGGCTGAAGGGTTTTATGAATATGGTTTCTCCTGTTTTAATAAACGGAGCCATGCTGTTTCCATAGGCTTTAACCTTGATGCAGGAAATATTGCCATTATCACGCATGGAGCTTACAACCCTGCAGAATGCTTTGCTGTTCAGGCTGAATTCATCCATTACAAATGTTCAATCATATTCTACAATAAGCCCCTTTTCCATGAGCTCTTCCAGAAGTTCAATGACATCCAGGGTTATTGTTCCGAGGGGTGCGTTGTATTGTTCTGCAAGTTCAGCACATAATTTTTCAACACTGATTTTTCCGTCAAGCCTGTCCCATATTTCCCGGCCAGTGTTTTCCAGCGAATACAGGGATTCATCAAAATCCACTGCTCCAGTGCCTGATTCAACCGGAACAATGATCAGGGTATCGTCAATCATGCGTGAAATTATTTTATTGGACGGCACATAAATTTTTTCAGGTTTTATCTGCATCTTTGCTTCCATTATAGGCTCTTTCTGTGAGTCAATTCAATTTGATGATATGATCCTTTATTTTCCCGGTTTTGTCAAATTCCATGTCCCAGCAGTTAACATTATCTGCAATATCACTCAGAATATCAAAGGACAAATC
>CAYOYY010000120.1:0-2415 GCA_964408295.1 uncultured Desulfobacula sp.
GCGCAGTATAGGGTGTGATGCCAGATGTTAGTTCTGCTGAGCCGGAAACGATCATAATATAGAAAAAATCAAAGGAGAAAAAAATGACAGGTGTACCAGATAAAATTCAGACCTGGCAGATGGTGACCCCTTTTAAAAAAGACAGGGAAACCGGCGAAGTAACTCCCGGCAGACTTGAAAAAACCCAGATTGACATTCCTGAGCTCAAACCGGGAGAAGTGCTGGTAAAGGTGGCAGGCTGCGGTGTCTGTCATACTGATCTTGGTTATTTTTATGATGGTGTGCCCACTGTAAACAAACCGCCTCTTACACTGGGTCATGAAATTTCAGGAACCGTGGTTGCAGGAGATGAACAATGGATAGGCAAAGAAGTGATTATCCCGGCTGTCATGCCGTGCAGAAAATGTCTTTTGTGCAAGACAGGCAGAGGCAACCGCTGCCTTGCACAGAAAATGCCCGGAAACAGCATGGGAATTTACGGCGGATTTTCAAGCCATATTCCTGTTCCTTCCATTGACCTTTGTGAAGTTAAAAACCGCGGCAATATTCCCCTTGAAAAACTTGCTGTTGTTGCAGATGCAGCAACAACTCCGTTTCAGGCTGCAAAACGTGCTGATATCCAGGTGGGGGACAATGCCATTGTGATCGGAGTAGGCGGAGTCGGCCAGTACATGGTTCAGATAGTCAAGGCTCTTGGAGCCAGCAATGTGATTGCCATTGATATCAACCAGGAGCGTCTTGATACCATGCTGGAGAACGGAGCTGATTTTGCAATCAATTCAATGGGCAAGACAGTAAAGGAAGTTTCAGGGGAATTCAAGGCATTTAAAAAGGAAAAAGGGCTTCCTTCAGCTGGATGGAAAATTTTTGAGGTATCAGGCACAAGGCCCGGACAGGAGCTTGGGCTTGCCCTGCTGAGTTTTACCGGGAAAATGATTGTTGTGGGATATGGGCCGCATAAGGTGGAATACTCAATATCAAGGCTCATGGCCTTTGATGCGGAACTTATAGGGACATGGGGATGCCTTCCTGAATATTATCCTGCTGTGTTGGATATGGTTACCAGCGGAAAAATAAATTTTGAGCCTTTTGTTCAGACAAGGCCCATGAGCACTATTGCTGAAAGCTTTGAGGAAGCTCACAGCAAATCACCTGATCAGCGGATAGTGCTTGTTCCTGATTTTTAATAATTTTTTGAGGATGACAACAATGAAACTAGAGGGAAAAAAAGCTGTAGTTACCGGTGGCAGCAGAGGTATTGGAAGAGCGATTGCTCTTATGTATGCAAAAGAGGGCGCAGATGTTCTTGTAAATTATCATTCAAATGACACAGCAGCAAAAGAGACGGTTGCAGAGATTGAAAAACTGGGCCGTAAAGGAGTTGCAGTTGCAGCAGATGTTGCAGATTACAAAAGCGCCCAGAACATGATTGATGAATGTGTCAAACAGCTGGGGTCCGTGGATATTGTTGTAAACAATGCAGGAGTTTCAAAACCTTCCATGCTTCTCAAGATGAAAGAGGAAGACTGGGATGCGATTATTGATATTCATCTTAAGGCGGCCTTCAATACAACCCAGGCAGCAGGCCGGTACATGAAGGAAAAGAAATACGGCAAGATAATCAATGTGATTTCAACAGCCGGTATTTTCGGCACAATAGGACAGATCAACTATGCATCGGCCAAGGCCGGAATAATAGGGTTCACAAAATCAGCTTCCCGTGAACTTGGCAGGTACGGCATAAATGTCAATGTCATATGTCCGGGAATAACAAAAACAGAAATGACAGGCAAGCTTCAGTCAGATGAAAAGCTCAGGAAAATCTATGAGAGCCGTATTCAGCTTGGAAGGTTTGCCGAGCCTGAAGAAATAGCCCCTGCTTTTGTCTTCCTTGCCTCTGATGATGCAAGCTATATCACAGGACAGGTTCTGGGCGTGGACGGCGGATATATAGGATGATCGCATGCTATGCAATACCATGATATCGGATAATATTAAAATTATAAGAGATTAAAGGAGATTTTAAGATGAGTCTTGAATGGATGCCAAGGGAAAATGAACCCAAAGATCATTCCCTGCACAGAAATCCCCATTGGGGAACACAAGCTCCATGTGTTGTTTTCGAGAAAAAACCCCTGACAGATCCTGATGGCAATGTTGTGGACAAATTGTTTGTGGCATGGATTACCCTGAACAACCCGAAGCAGTTCAATTCCTACACCACTGACATGGTCAAGGGCGTTATTGCAGGGTTTGAAAATGCTTCTCTGGACAGAAGTGTTGTGGCAGTCGTTTTTACAGGTACAGGTCCTTATGCATTCTGCACAGGCGGCAATACAAAGGAATATTCGGAATTTTACTCAAAAAGATGTGATGAATACGGCCAGTACATGGAATTGTTCAACCACATGGTTG
>CAYOYY010000121.1:0-2209 GCA_964408295.1 uncultured Desulfobacula sp.
GCAGATGAGTATACAAAATACAGGCCCACAGGTTTTGTGACCTATTGGTTTACTCCTCTGAACGGCTTTGATTCAAAGATTTCCTATGAAAAAACCGATTTTGACCAGAATTCAGTCAATGACATAGATACCTATGAAGGCCATGTGCGTTATCTGAGGAAATTTTCAAAGCATCTCAACGGATATATAAAATACCGGCATTCTTATTCAGAACGGGATTCAGGTGACCATAATATTTTTCACCCTTCAGTGGGATTTGACTGGAAGGTCACAAAGGATTCAGGAATTTCGCTTGGTGCAGGTATGCTGTTTTCAAGGTGGAGCAATACAAGTACATATTCAGATTCAACAGGCCCTTTCCTTGATATCGACGCATATAAGACATTTAATTTCAGCAGAAGGGGCTCCCTTTCCATTACAGGTTCAAGCGGATATACCGAAGCAGGAGAAGATGCCGCAAGCCTTGGATATAATATCTATTACAAGGCAGGGCTCAGGCTGAGCTACCAGATTTTAAAAAGACTTTCATCAAATGTTTTTGCTTCATATAAAAGAGATGAATTCTCCGGCACAGCAGCATCAGACAGAAAGGACAATACCATGAGCGCAGGAGCAGGGTTTTCCTGGCTTGCCCTTAAGTGGCTGCGTTTTAATCTTTCCTATTCATATACTGATTTTGATACTGATACCACCCAGCGTGGCGACTATACAGAAAACAAAGCAACATTTTCACTCAGCCTTATACCAAAGAAACCTGTGCGCATGAAAGCTTCTCCTTCCAGACAGAGCCTGGAAAAAGAAATCTATAATTATTGAGGCATTCCATGAAGATTCATCTCATTGCAGCAGCCCGTCCCAATTTTATGAAAATAGCTCCTCTTTATCATGAGCTTGCCAGAAGACAGGGCATGGAACCTGTTATTGTTCATACGGGCCAGCATTATGATCTTAATATGTCAGATGTGTTTTTCAGGGATTTCAACCTTCCTGATCCTCATATCCATCTGGGCGTAGGAAGCGGCACCCATGCTGAACAGACAGGAAAGGTGATGATGGCCTATGAGAATGTGCTTGTAAGGGAAAAACCTGATCTTGTGGTTGTTGTGGGCGATGTAAATTCCACTGTTGCCGCAACTCTTGCCGCTGTCAAGCTTGGTATCAGAACTGCCCACCTTGAGGCAGGACTCAGATCCTTTGACCGTACAATGCCTGAAGAGATCAACAGAATACTTACAGATTCCATAGCTGATTATCTTTGGACGCCTTCGCCGGATGGAGATGAAAATCTGATCAAGGCAGGAGTGAGCAAAGACAGAATTTTTTTTGTGGGCAATATAATGATTGATTCTCTTGAAATGCTCAGACCAAAGATAGAAAAACTTGACAAGTTCAGGGAGTTCGGGTTTGAGAAAAAATCTTATGGACTTGTAACCTTGCACAGGCCTTCCAATGTTGACAATCCTGCAATTCTGGAAAAACTTTGCCATACTTTATCGCAGATATCAGTAAAACTGCCTCTGATTTTTCCTGTCCACCCAAGAACAAAGGCCAGCCTTGAAACTGCCGGCCTTATGAATGTGCTTGAAACTGCCGGTGGTATTACTCTGACAGAACCCCTTGGGTACACGGATTTCATGAACCTTGTAATGTCAAGCCGGGTTCTTGTAACAGATTCAGGCGGGATTCAGGAAGAAACCACCTATCTTGGCATCCCCTGCCTGACTTTGAGGGAGAATACTGAAAGGCCTGTTACCATAACACATGGAACAAACCGGCTCTGCACCCCGGAAAACATATCTGAAATGGTGAACATGGTGCTTGAGGGAAATTTTCAGAAGGGCAGAATACCGGAGCTGTGGGACGGCCGTACTGCCGTGCGTGTTGCTGACTGCATAGGAACAATTAAAAATGAATTATAAAAGAACAATCATCATATCTGTCATAATGATTGTCTCAGCAGCATTGACAATTTTTGCAGGTCATACGGAAAGAATTGCTCCCAATAAGCCCTTCAGTGAATTCCCCCTTGAAATCGGCCAGTGGCAAGGCGCAAGGAAAGAACTTGATCAAAAGGTATATAATATCCTTGGAGTTGAGGATTATATTCTTGCAAACTATCGGAACAGATCAGGAGCATTGGTCAACCTTTATGTGGGGTTTTACCAGAGCCAGAGTCAGGGCGACCTTATACATTCTCCCAAGAACTGCC
>CAYOYY010000122.1:0-2026 GCA_964408295.1 uncultured Desulfobacula sp.
TTGTAATCAGTGTGAACCGTCAGGAAAAGGGCAGCACGGAATTGAATGCACTCAAGGAAGTTGAAAATGTTCTTGGCATTCCTATTTATTCCATTGTGACAATTGGTGACATCAAAACTTTTCTGCATAACAGGAAAATAGGCGGAAAAATTTTTATTGACGATGAAATGCTTGAAAAAATAAATGCCTATCTTGACCAGTACGGGTCAAAGGAGAAATAATGAATTTTAACCGGGACGGCAGAATCCTTCTTGACCTTCTTGACCATTATTATACCCAGAGCATGAACAGGGAAAAACCTGTTACAAGGCTTGTGACCATAAAAGAACTGCATGAGAAATTAAAACTTGCAGATCATGTTGAAAAAGGGGATCTTACAGGAGAAAATCTTGAAAAATTTTTAGGTGATTATCTTGATCACACAACAAGGCTGCATCATCCAGGGTTTTTTGCCCACCAGGTGGGAGTTCCCCATCCCACAGGAGCCCTTGGATCATTGATAGACGGTTTCACCAACAATGCCATGGCAATATATGAGATGGGCCCTGCTGCCTCTTCCATTGAATTTTTCATGATAAATTTTCTGCTTGAGAAAATCGGATGGGCTCCCATGCCTGAAGATGTCACACAAAGGCTCAGCCGCAGGCACGGGGCAGGGGTTCTTGTGCATGGAGGCTCACTTGCCAACATGACAGCGCTTCTTGCAGCCAGAAACCATCTTGACAATACCATAAGGCAGGACGGCAATCCCGGAGACCTTGTGATACTTGCTCCTGAATCCTGCCATTATTCCATCTCAAAATCAGCAGGCATAATCGGGATAGGAGAGAATAATGTAATTGGAATTGAAACCGATGCATGCGGAAGAATAATGGTTTCAAAACTGGAAGATGCCTTTAACGCTGCTGTCAGCAGACAGAAACGCATTGTAGCCCTTGTTGCCAATGCATGTTCAACAGGCACAGGCCTTTATGACCCCATAGACGAGACAGCAGATTTCTGCCGTGAAAAAAACATATGGTTTCATGTGGATGGGGCACATGGTGGAGCCGCCCTTTTTTCACCGGCTCAGAGAAGCCGCCTCAAGGGTATCCAAAAGGCAAACTCCATGATTATTGATGCCCATAAAATGCTCAGAACCCCCACGGTATGCGCAGCTTTGCTGGTTAAAGACGCCTTTTGCCTGGATCATACATTTGAGCACAAGGCAAGTTATCTTTTTCACGACAAAAAACAGCCTGGATTTGATTTCATAGGCCAGGCCATCGAATGCACAAAAGCAGGCCTTGGCCTTAAATTTTTCATGGCCTTTGCAGCAATGGGTGAAAAAAACCTTGCATCCTATATTGACAAGACCTTTGAGCTTGCAGGGCTTGCATATGAATATATCTCGTCCCAGCCTGATTTTGAGGTGCCATGCCGCCCTGAATCAAATATCCTGTGCTTCAGGTTTGATGCTTCAGATGATGTTCAGATAAAAATACGTGATGAGCTGATCAGCCAGGGAAGCTTTCATCTTTCCTCAACCATGCTCAATGAAAAACGTTTCCTGAGAATAGTGGTCATGAACCCTGCATCCTGCATGGATGACATAGAAAAACTGATACAGGCAGTGCGGAAAACAGGACGCATGTTTTTATGAAATGATCATTTTTTAAAATATTGCAGGTAAAGCTGGCGAATATCTTCTTCAAACTCTTTTCGCAGATCATCCTGCTCCAGGATTTCAGCATGGGGGCCAAAACCTGCTATCCAGCGTTTAATTTCAAACCGGCCGGATGTTTGCATTTTCAAAATAATTGAACCATCCGCATTATCCTGGATTTTTTGATTGTATGACCATTGCCTTTCCTTAACCCGAATATTTCATGAAACATCCACGATGGATATTTGAGCAGCAATTTTAATGAGAAAAATAAAATTTTGATTCCAGCATGTTCAGAATTCAGGAGAATTATATCCTTTCAGCCATAATTTTCTTAAAATTATTTAAAAAGCATGGTTTCAAAGCACACCTGTCCATCGG
>CAYOYY010000123.1:0-1857 GCA_964408295.1 uncultured Desulfobacula sp.
AAAAGCATCCCTGTCAGGCTCAAGATCACAGCCGGCAGCCCTGGCACATGCACAAGCAGTCAGGTCATCGCCTGTGGGCCCGAGCCCTCCTGTAACAATACAGATATCAGCCTGATGGGAAATCTGCCCTATACATGATGCAATGGCATCAATGTCATCACCGACTGTCACGGTTTTCTCCACCTCAATGCCAAGTTCACAAAGCCTTGCACATAAAAACACGCAATTGGTATCTGTTATGTCTCCGAGAAGAACTTCCCTGCCTGTTGTAAGAATCTGAGCCTTCATAAGCTGCCTTTATCCTCCAGATCAAAAAAAGCCGCATGGTTTGATGAGAAAAAAGCAGGATTCCTGCGGATATGGCCTCCTGCTGCAACCTGTTTCTTAAACACCTTGTCAATGAAATGCTTCACCTTTTTTCTTTCCCACCCGTCAGGATGAACAAAATTCAGATACAATGAAAGATCGCCATGATAAAATTCATGGGTTTCAAGGTGTGCTGCATCACTGCTGAATCTTGGAAGATTAAACACGGCAAGGTTAAGATAATCAATAAAATTTCTGTGCTGCCTGACATAATCAAGGGTTTTAAATGCAGAATCCCGGTTTTCATAGCTTGTGCCGAACAAAAGATAAACAAAGGTAAGAATACCGGCATTGTGCAGGTTTTCAAGCGCAGCAGATGCAAGGCCAAGATCAGTTCCCTTGTTCATTTTGTCAAGCACGGCCTGATCTCCTGATTCAAGGCCAAGTTTCAGCATTCTGCATCCTGATTTTTTAAGTTCACGGCAGAATCCGGGATCTGAAAGCTCTTTTTCAAATCTCACAAACCCGTACCAGTCAAATCTGAACCTTTCTTTTGCCAGAGCCTTTAAAAAAGCCGGAGTAACAGCATTGTCTATGAAATGAACGTGATCAGGCCTGTATTTCTCCTCTACCAGCTTCAGGTTATCAAGAACTTTTGGGGCGCGCATTGAATTATAGGGACGGATCTCAGCCTTTTCAGGGCAGAAATTGCATTTGCTCCAGTAGCAGCCTATGGAAGCCCTGAAAGGCAATATGCTGCCAGGAGCAAGATAAAGCCCTGATTTAACAAAATCATAATCAGGAACATAATGGCGCCTGGTTATGCCGGGTTTTCCAAGAAGCTCAAGCAGGGGGTGTTCACCCTCGCCTCTTATACAGACATCAATAAGCCCGTTAAAAGGATCATTGTAATCAGGCCGAGCCATCCATGAAGAAATAAGGCCACCTCCCATGACAATCCTGATTCCTCTGAAATTGTCCTTTATCCACCCTGCCAGTGCAAAGCTCACAAGGGCCTGATTCAGATAGCAAAGAGAAATCCCGACCCATTGAGTGTCAGCTTTCTCCAGTTCCGGCCTGAGCCTGTCTTCAAAAAAACTGTAAAAAGGGTTTTCCCGATAAAATTCAGCGCTTTTCAAAAGGTCCTGGCTGTTTACCGGGGAAAGCTTGAAATCCGAATAATCACTCAGGGTGATCCTGAACCTGTTTTTATCAACACCAAGGGATAAAAGATGGTTCAGGTCATAAACACGCTGATTATACCTGTCCATATTAGTGTATAATTCAGGATTTTTAATATCACGGATTATCTGGTCCCTGTTTTTAAGCGCCCTGCGGGCCCAGGAATCATCAGGTGCAGGTTCAGGTACTGAGTTTATAAGATACAGCAGCCCTTCAATATTTGCATCAATCACCCTGCATGAAAAACCCTGCTCCCTTAAGGCAGCAGACAAAAGAGCCACACCTGCCGGAGGCTCACATGGCTTTGCCACAGGCGGAAAAATCAGTATCATAAATCAACATCCTGTTTGCAGTAAATATCAGGTATAA
>CAYOYY010000124.1:0-1741 GCA_964408295.1 uncultured Desulfobacula sp.
GAGCATAAAGCCTTTTCATCAGTTTTGCAGCACGGCTGGAATCTGCTCCCACAACAATGCGGTCAGGTTTTAAAAAATCATTTACAGCAGCTCCTTCCTTGAGAAACTCAGGATTGCTTACAACATCAAACTCAATATCTGCACCGCGTTTTTCAAGTTCTGCCTGTATTGTATCTGCAACTTTTTCAGCAGTGCCAACCGGCACTGTGGACTTGTCCACAACAACGGCATAATCATTGATACAGCGGCCTATCTGTTCTGCAACTTCCAGTACATACTGCAGGTCAGCAGACCCGTCTTCTCCTGGAGGAGTGCCAACCGCAATGAAAAAAATACTGCTGTTTTCTGCAGCCTGCTCAAGGCTGGTAGTAAAATTAAGGGTTCCTTCCTTAAAGTTCTGGATTACAAGATTTTCAAGGCCTGGCTCATAAATGGGAAGAATGCCTTTTTTAAGATTTTCAATTTTTTTTTCATCAATATCAACACAGGTTACCCGGCTGCCCATTTCTGCAAAGCAGGCCCCTGTTACAAGGCCGACATAGCCGGTTCCTATGATTACAAGTTTCATATTTTTTTACCTCTTTATTTTTTCCAGTTTCATTGCAATGATAAAAACAATATACACAAGCAGAAGAGCTGCTCCAAAAATAATCAGGCCTGACATGTCATGCAGAAAACCATGCGCAGTGTCAGGGCTGATCCAGGCAGCCATGGCTCCTGTAATGGTCAGGCGTATCACATTGACGGTCACGGCAATGGGAATGGCTGAAAAAAACAGGATCCATTTTTTAAAAGTGCTTAAAGGAGCAAGAAATGCAAAAGCTCCTGTAAGCGCAAGCAGCGAGGTCAGAGACCGCAGCCCTGAGCATGCGTCAATCACCTCAAGTGAAGTATTGGCAAGATGCAGTATATTTCCTTCCCTGAAAACAGGTATACCAAGCAGGGCTATGGCGCGGGAAGAAAGGCCCGCGGCAAACAATTGAAGTGGAAATGCTATCTTGTTCCAGATTATGGCTGGAATGGGTATCATCATGATCAGATATGCCACAGGCACAAGAACCGCCCTGAACATGGACCATCCATAAAAATATACAATTATGCCGGCAAGGGTTACAATCATTGAAAAACGCATTGTGAACAGTTCTGATCCGATATTTCCGACAACGTGAAGCATCATGCCGAAAATAACAATAATAAGGCCGGCATTCGAGGGGCTGCATTCAATCTGTGAGATTTCGTTCTTTTTATACCAGACCATGTACAATGCAACAAAAGGAATCAAAAATCCATGGGAAAAATTGGGATCCACATACCAGTCTGAAACAAGTTTTGCAATTGCCTTGTGGTAAAGGAAAAAAAAGATCAGAACAAGTGACACGACCTGTACCAGAGTTTGTTTCTTAATCTGTAATTTCATGAAAAATTCACCTGTGATCCTAATGGAATCAAGACGGTATATGTTCTTTTAAAAAAGGATAGACCTGTCTTGAAAAATCTTTTAATGCATTAAGAGTGGTTTTCTCATCAACAGTGACAGGAGAGATAAGGCGCACAAATGATCCGTCAGTTCTGTGCTTCATGATGGAATCAATTACAAGCCAGACTTTCTGCATATATTCAGAGGCAATGATTCTTCCCCTTGACTGAAACCAGTAAAGAACTATCTGTTTTTCACCATCCTTTTGAAGATCAAGCCTGATAACTTTTATGGTTTTGCCTGCATCGTTTATTTTCACAGACT
>CAYOYY010000125.1:0-1637 GCA_964408295.1 uncultured Desulfobacula sp.
CTCAATTTCCCATTCATACTCCTCATCATACCATTTTTTCACGATAAACCTCCAATTTCAAATTGAAACCTTTGCACGAATAGATTGATTTACCCCTGACCGGGGTTTTCTGACAGGCTCTCCAAATGCTGTTATTTATAATATGCATGCCGGCAAGGTTTTAATTGCATATGCTGATAAAGGATATGCAGGTGCTCCCAATCGCGAATTCCTTGCCTTGAGCAATATCAAAGACGGCATCATGCGTAAAGATAACATTAACGCCACTCTGACTGATTTTGAGATCAGACGCAATAAAGCTATTTCAAAATATCGGTACATAGTTGAACAGTATTTTGGTATCAGCCATAAATATGATAACGGTAAAAAAGCCAGATTTACTACCATCTTTAAAAATTTGGTCAGCGTGTCAAAAATCCAAGATATATCCTTTTCTTGCAAAGCTCTCAAGCTCAATCAAATTCCCAGGCCTTTTCCTGTATAGCTCCGCCCTGTCAGTTACATTGCTGACGGTTCATTTTATCGATTCTTACAGTGTTGATTTTAAAAAATCAATAGGTACAAGTCCCTAGTGCAGGCAGAACAATAGAGAACCCGGGATTTCAGGCAGAGGGCAGAGCGGTCTGCTCTCTGCCGGGCACATGGCCTGGTATCAATATTATTCTTTTACACCCATTAACCCTGCACATGGCAATTTCAGCACTTGAAAATATCCGATTAAACCCTTATATTAATTTGTTTAAATTAATTAAAGGCTATTAAAATACGAGGTGATAAAAGATGCCAATATATGAATATAAATGCAATAATTGCGGCAAAAAGTTTGAAACACTTGTAATGGGGGGCTCTGAACCTGAATGTCCTTCATGTGACAGCAAAGATCTTTCCAGGCTTATGTCTGCCTGCGGTTTTGTTTCAAAATCATCTGCCGGCCCGTCCGGAGAAACTCAGGTCAAGACATCTGCCGGCAGTTCAGGATGTGCAGGATGTTCTTCCACCAATTGTTCTTCCTGCGGAATCGGATAAATACCCATGAAAAAACATATATGTATCGGTACCAGAGGCAGTGCACTTGCCCTATGGCAGGCAGAATTTGTCAAAGCAGAAATTGAAAAGCTTTTCCCGGATATTGACGTTGAAATAAAAATCATCAAAACAACCGGAGACAGGATAACCGACCGACCGCTTGCCGATGTGGGCGGCAAGGGACTGTTTGTCAAGGAGATAGAGAACGCCCTGCTTGACAACAAAATTGACCTTGCTGTGCACAGTATGAAGGATATGCCTGGAGAACTGCCCCAGGGCCTTGAAATAGGAGCTGTACCCAGACGGGAAAACCCCTTTGATGTATTAATTTCAAAACATGGTGTCATGCTTGAAAATTACAAGCATGGCGCACGTATAGGCACTTCAAGCCTGAGACGGGGTTCCCAGCTGAAACATATCCGGCCTGATCTTGAGATTGTATCCATACGGGGCAATCTTGACACAAGAATAAAAAAACTTAACTCAGGGGAATATGACGCGATTGTGCTGGCTGCTGCCGGCCTGCACAGGCTTGGTCAGAAAAATCTTATCACACAGTATCTGGATGAATCCATTATGATTCCGGCTGTGGGCCAGGGAGCGCTGTGCAT